>DJOD01000023.1:45894-111430 GCA_002437115.1 Prevotella sp. UBA6447 | reverse complement strand
CTACCGCTGAATAGTTACCCAATTTTCCTTAAAAACATAAACTTTATTAAAATTACCTTTTTAGGTAGTAATAACTTTGGAGTAAAGGGAAAAGTGCTGTATATTTGCAGTTGATTTTTGGTATGTTGGATGAAATCTCTGGCAACCTTTGTTGTATGCATAGAGTTAGTTGCTTACTTTGATAGGGTACAACGAAAACTAAATGTTATGACAAATTATGTTGAACATTTTAAGGCGTATAAAACAATAGTGGTGTTTATGGGCGACGAAGTTATCAAAATTAAACGGTTCTAACAACTGTAAAACACACTTTGGTTAAATCCCCCAAAAAATAACAGAGTGTTAGAAGGAAAAGACTAACAAATAATAAACACCTTTCATGGGAATTCTTGAAAATGCAAATGTGAAATGAAACAGAAGCATACACAAACTGGCCGCTACGTTGGTGCACGCTGTTTAGCGTGCCTGTGTTTCGTTTTTCAGGATGACCTGTGTTGTTTTCGATACTTAATAAATCGTCGACAAATAAATTTCAGACACTCGTAAATCATTTAAACAATCAGTTATGAATAAAATGGGATTATTAACAGGTAAGACCGCCATTATTACTGGTGCCGCCCGTGGCATCGGAAAGGCTGTCGCTATGAAATTCGCCTCAGAAGGTGCCAACATCGCATTCACAGACCTTGTGCTCAACGATGACATGGCAGCTGGCCTGGAGGCCACACGCAAGGAAATCGAGGCACTTGGAGTAACCTGCCGGGCCTATGCGGGAAACGCAGCAGACTTTGAGGAGACCGACAAGGTCGTCAAGCAAATCCATGCCGATTTCGGTTCCGTGGATATTCTCGTCAACAACGCAGGCATCACCAAGGACGGCCTGATGCTCCGCATGAGCGAGGCGCAATGGGATGCCGTGCTGAATGTCAACTTGAAGTCGGCGTTCAACTTCATCCACGCTTGCTCGCCCATCATGCTGCGTCAGCGTAGCGGCTCCATCATCAACATGGCCTCCGTCGTAGGCGTGCATGGAAATGCTGGCCAGTGCAACTATGCCGCCTCCAAGGCTGGCATGATAGCCTTGGCAAAGTCAATTGCGCAGGAACTCGGCCCGAAAGGCATCCGCGCCAACGCCGTGGCTCCCGGCTTCATCGAGACGGCCATGACCGCTCAGCTCCCTGAGGAGATCCGCAAGGACTGGATGAAGAAAATACCCCTCCGTCGTGGTGGCAAGCCAGAGGACATCGCAAACGTCTGCTGTTTCCTCGCGTCCGACATGGCCAGCTATGTCAGCGGTCAGGTCATCCAGATTGACGGTGGCATGAACATGTAATCTGCCCCATTGCTTTTGAGATGCAGGTAGTTTACGAAGACAACCACATCATTATCGTCTACAAGGAGAGCGGCGAGATTGTCCAGGGCGACAAGACTGGCGACAAGCCGCTCTCTGAGACGGTAAAGGAGTATATCAAGACCAAGTACAACAAACCGGGCAATGTGTTCCTGGGTGTTGTGCATCGTCTTGACCGTCCCGTTGCGGGTCTGGTCATCTTCGCGCGAACCAGCAAAGCCCTCACAAGGCTCAATGCCATGTTCAAGAACGGCGAGATACACAAGACCTATTGGGCCATCACTAAGAACGCTCCACCAAAAGCTGAGGCAATGCTCACCAACTGGTTGACACGCAACGAGAAGCAAAACAAGAGTTATGCTTACGACCGTGAAGTGCCCAATGGTAAGAAGGCCGTGCTTACTTACCGCGTCATTGGTCACACGGACCATTACCATTTGCTGGAAGTTCACCTCATGACAGGTCGCCATCATCAGATACGTTGCCAGCTAGCTCACATGGGTTGTCCCATCCGCGGCGACCTGAAATATGGGGCTCGGCGCAGCAACTCCGATGGCAGCATATCACTGCTCTCCCACGAATTGGCGTTCGTCCACCCCGTTTCCCACGAGACAATAAGGCTCGTTTCGCCCCTTCCCGACGACAACCTATGGCACGGCATAGCTGAAACGACGGGAAGATAACCATCCATCAAACACGGCATGAGCAAGACGCGAAAAAGGATAGCTTTTGTTTTGCTGGCACCCCTGGTGTTAGTCCTCTTGCTTTTTGCTCTTTTTTATTTTCCACCCTTCCAAAACTGGGCAGTGCGTCAGGCATCAGATTACGCCTCAAAGAAGACGGGCATGGACATCAGCGTAGGTCATGTCCACTTGCAATTTCCGCTCAACCTTGCCATGGAAAGGGTGCACGTGTTGCAGCCCAACATTTCGCTTAAGCCAGCCACCGACACCGTGGCTGATATCCATAAACTTGTGGCGGACATCCAGTTATGGCCCCTATTGCGGGGGCAAGTCATGGTAGATGAGCTTGCTTTTGAGCAGATGAAGGTCAACACGGCCCACCTCGTCCATTCGTTACGCGTCAAGGGGCAAGTGGGGCAGCTCAGGTTACAGGCACACGGCATAGACCTTAGTAAAGAGCATGTCAACATAGACAACGCCATGTTGGCTGACGCACATATAGACCTGGCTCTCAGCGATACTGTTCCTGAGGACACCACGCCCAGTCATAACTACTGGAAAATAGCTCTTCATCAATTGTCGCTGAGGCAAACAGAATTTACCCTTCATCTGCCGGGCGACACGCTTTCCGTTAATGCTTCCTTTGGTAAAGCGCAAGCGACGCAGGCTTTTCTTGACTTTTACAAGAACCTTTACACCGTGAGGCATATCAACTGGCAAGACGGCGGGGTTCGCTATGACCAAAACTACGTGAAGCCATTAGGTGGTCTCGATTTCAACCACTTGATGCTCAACCGTTTGAATCTTAAGGCCGACAGCTTTTATTTTTGCGACTCCCAACTGAATGTTCGCCTTCGAGCATGCAATTTCCGAGAGAAAAGCGGATTGCAAGTTGATAGCTTGCGGGGAAGCTTTTCCATGGACAGCACCCATCTCTGCGTATCGGCACTCCAACTCAACACACCCGAGTCTGACTTGCTCGTCGACTTGAGCATGGACATGAATGCCTTCGACGAGAAAGCCGCAGGCAAAATAAAGGCCAATGTGCACGGTCGTGTGGGCAAACACGACATACTCTGCATAGCGGGCAAAAGCATATCGCGCGAATTGGCACGACGCTTTCCCAACTACCCGCTGGCCATCGATGCCGTGGCTCATGGGAACCTTAGCAAGATGCACCTCACAAGTGTTCGGGTAAGCCTGCCCACTGCTTTCCACATCAAAGCCGCCGGTTTCGCGTACAACCTCTATGCCCCATCGAATCTCAAGGCAAACGTGGACTTACGAGCTACCACATACAACCTGGATTTCGTAACAGCCATGATGGGCTCCGACTTTGATAAAACGGTGTGCGTGCCGAGTGGCATTAATTTCGATGGCAACGTGCAGGTCGACGGAAAAAGGTACCTCACGTCTTTCAAGATTACACAGGGTGGGGGATCCTTGCATGGAATTGCCAAATTCGACTCCCACAACATGGCCTACACCGCACGCCTGGAGGCATATCATCTGCCACTACAACATTTCCTGCCTAAGTTGGGGTTGCACCCATTCACAGGCTACCTGTCGGTCGCTGGCGAGGGTACCGACATTCTCTCGCCACGCCTTCGCTTGAAGGCAGAAGCTCGCATACAACAATTAGGTTATGGCACTTACAACCTAAACAACATCTCAGCAATCGCTTCGGCTCGTAATGGGCGAATCCATGCCAACATCAACTCACGGAACCCACTCTTTCAAGGTCTGGTGAACTTCGACGCCCTGGCCACAGGGCGTCGGATGCGTGCCACAGTGTCGGGCGACCTCCATCATCTTGACCTTTACAATTTGAAAGTCACCGATAGCCCACTCACCGTGTCAGCCTGCGCTCATGTCGACATGGCCACCGACCTCAAGCAGTTCCACTTGTTGCGGGGCATGGTGAGCGACATCACCGTGGACGACTCGAAGACGCTCTACCGCCCTAATGACATCGTGCTCGACGTGTTGACACGCGCGGACACCACGCACGCAGCGGTTGATTGCGGCGACTTCCACCTTGACATGGACGGACGCAGCGGTTACCAGCGACTGATCAAGCATTGCAACTCTTTCCTTAGAGAGGTGCAAAAACAATTGAAAAACAAGCGTGTCGACGAGGTAAGCTTGCGCAAGCGGTTGCCTAACGCGCGCCTGTTCCTCACATTTGGAAGAGACAATATGGCATGTCGGTTCTTGAAGCACTATGGCTACGAGCTCAACAACGTGTTTGTCGACATGACTTCGTCGCCCATAGCAGGACTGAATGGCGAACTGAGGGTAGACTCATTGGTGCTCGGCAACTTTCAAATCGATACGATAAGGTTCCATGTCGCATCCGACGAGAACAACATGAACTATTCGCTTCACGTGCAAAACGGCAAGGACAACCCCAAGTATATCTTCAACGCCTTTGTGGATGGAGGCCTCAATGAGCGAGGCACTTATCTTAAAACACGCATCTACGACTGGAAAGACAGCCTTGGCGTGAGCCTCGCCATGCAAGGCTCCATGCAACCACACGGCATCAGTCTTCATCTCTACGGTGACGACCCAGTGCTGGGTTACAAACGCTTTGCAGTCAACGACAGCAATTATATATATCTGGGCGATGACAGGCGCGTTCGTGCCGACATGAGGCTTCAGGCCGAAGACGGTATGGGAATACAGGTGTACACCAACAACGACAACGAGGACGCGTTGCAGGACGTGACCGTTAGCCTCCATCAGTTTGACTTGGGCGACGTGTTGTCCATGATACCCTTCACGCCAGACATGAGTGGCATTCTCAACGGTGACATCCATCTCGTGCAGACAACCGAAGAGCTCACCTTGTCGTCTACGGTCGACATAAACAAGCTGGTTTATGAGGGCACCACCATGGGCAACGTGGGAGCGGAGTTCACATACCTGCCTAAGTCGGACGGGAGCCACTATGTGGATGGCATCTTGAAGCACGAAGGCGAGGAAGTGGCCACACTTAGCGGATCCTACAAATCGGCAGGCGACGGTTATCTGGATGCAGAGATGAACTTGGAACGGACACCTCTTAGCATGGCCAACGCCTTCATTCCCAATCATATCATCGGCCTTAGGGGGTACGCCGAAGGCAATCTCACCGTGAAAGGAACCTTGAACCAACCGGACGTCAACGGCGAAGTGCTGCTTGATTCGGCCTACATTTACAGCGAGCCCTATGGCGTTGAGATGCGTTGCGCGGAGGATCCGTTGCCCATCACGGGTAGCCACATCGTGCTCGAGAACTACGATTTGTTTGCCAAAAACAAGTCGCCACTTACCTTGCAGGGCTCCATAGACTTTTCTAACACCAGCAACATGAGCGTCGACCTACGCATGAGAGCCGATGACTACTTGATTATCGACTCGCGCGAAACAGCTCGTTCGGAGGCTTACGGAAAGGCTTACGTTAATTTTTATGGCATGACGAGGGGCACCATCGACAACCTGTCGATGCGAGGCAAGCTGGATGTGCTGGGAACAACCGACCTCAAATACAACCTCAAAGACTCGCCGTTGTCTACCGACAACCAACTGGAGGGACTGGTGGAATTCACAAACTTCAGCGATACCACGACCGATGTCATAAACCGCCCACCACTTTCGGGTTTCAACATGGACCTCTCCGTAAGTATTGACGAGGGCGCACACGTAGACTGTTACCTCAATGCCGACCACTCCAACTATGTGGATATCATTGGGGGAGGTGACCTGCGTCTGCAATATAATCCTGTAGACGAAATCGTGTTGCGCGGCCGCTACACCATTGGGAGCGGCGAGATGAAGTACGCCCTGCCCATCATACCACTGAAAACCTTCACCATCCAGGATGGCAGCTACATAGAGTTCAAGGGCGATGCTATGAACCCGACGCTCAACATCACGGCAACAGAGACCACAAAATCGACTGTTGGAGGGTCTTCGGGCAACGGGAGAAGCGTCGAGTTCACCTGTGGCGTGGTGGTTACCAAGACGCTTAACGACATGGGACTTGAATTTACGATTGACGCACCTGAAGACATGACCATCCACAACCAGCTGCAATCGATGTCGAAAGAGGAGCGCGGGAAACTTGCCGTGACCATGCTAACCACGGGTATGTATCTTGCTGACGGCAACACAAGCAACTTTACAATGAACTCCGCGCTGAGTGCTTTCCTCAACAGCCAAATCAACCAGATATCGGGCAAGGCTTTGAGGTCGCTCGATGTGAGCTTTGGCGTGGAGAACAGTTTTGGAAACAACGGCTCGCTCCACACAGATTACAACTTCAAATTTGCCAAGCGTTTTTGGAATAATCGCTTGCGCATCGTAATTGGTGGCAAGTTGTCAACAGGAAATGACGTGCAGATAGAGGATGAGACCTTTTTCGACAACGTTACATTCGAGTATCGTTTGAGTCCCACTTCCAACAAGTACCTGAACCTTTTCTATGAGCGAGATGGTTACGACTGGCTTGAGGGGAGCGTCAGTAAGTTTGGTGGAGGCTTTATGTGGAAGCGCAAGGTGCGACATTTCAAGGACTTGTTCCGATTCAAGGATCAGCAAGATGCCATTCCGCAGACACCGAAAGACTCAGCAAAGACAGTAAAGAATTAAGCGAATGAAGACACATACTCTGCTTCTCATCATCGTGTTGGCCAGCCTGTTGGCGGCTTGTTCCACCACAAGGAACATACCTGAAGGCGACCAGTTGTACACCGGGCTTGAGGCAACCCAGTATAAGACACCCGAAAAGAGCAAGCACTATGCAGCCATCCAGGAAGAGCTCGACGCGGCGTTGGCCACCACCCCAAACGGAGCCTTGTTTGGCAGCAGCAGCGTGCGCTCGCCGTTCCAAGTGGGTCTGTGGGTGTGGAACGCCTTTGCCAACGACAGCTCTGGCTTCGGCCGGTGGATGCTCAAGTCGTTTGGTTCGTCACCTGTGCTGATGAGTTGGGTCAACCCAGGCTTGCGTGCCTCGGTGGCCAGCGAGGTGTTGCGCGCCCACGGCTACTTCCAGGGCAAGGTGACCTACCAGGTCAAGACCCTAAGCAATCCCAAGAAAGCTAAGATTTCCTACACGGTGGATGCCGGTCACCTGTTCACCATCGACACCTTGAGCTACGAGGGCTTCCCAGCGGTAGCCGACAGCTTAATTGACGCCACTCGGACAGAAGCCAAAATCAATAGGGGCGACGCGTTTGACGTGTCGATGCTCGACGGCGAGCGCACTCGCTTAAGCACCCTCTTCCGCAACAATGGCTTTTTCTACTGGCAACCGTCCTATGCTTCTTACCTGGCCGACACCCTGACAGTGCCGGGCAAGGTGCAACTGCGCTTGCAGGCCATCGGCAACCTCCCTAACAAGGCCAAGCGCCGATGGTACGTAGGCAACGTAAGCGTTGACCTGCGGCAGAACTACATCGACACTCTGACCGACACCATCCGCAGGGGCCACCTGTCTGTCAGCTTTCGCGGGAGAAAGCCTAAAGTCCGCGTACCTGTAATCTTGCAAGGCATGAAGCTTAGGCCACACCAACCCTACAGCTACGACAACCACCAGCAGAGCGTAGCCAACGTGACCAGCACCGGCCTTTTCAGCCTGCTCGACTTCACGTTCACCCCACGCGACACCACCACGACCAACGACACCCTTGACCTGCGCATCAACGCCGTGCTCGACAAGCCCTACGACTTCTACGTGGAAGGTAACGTTGTGGGCAAGACCAACAACCGCTTTGGTCCAGGCGTAGTCGTGGGTCTCACCAAGCGCAATGCCTTTCGAGGCGGAGAGCTTTTGGACATCAACCTCAAGGGGAGCTACGAGTGGCAGACTGCCCACCAGGGGGAGCACACGTCTTCGAAGTTCAACAGTTATGAGTATGGCATCGACGCTTCCTTGAAGTTTCCGCGCTTGGTCATTCCTTTTGTCGATTTCTTCCGCAACCGCCTTGAGCGTCACTATCGCCGCCATCGCTTTTACGCGGTGCCCACAACGACGCTAAAGATGTCATCGGACATCATCAGTCGAGCCAACTATTTCAAACGCCATATTGTGTCGGGTGAGTGGACGTACAGCCTACAATCTTCAGCTACGAGCCGCCACCAGTTCAGTCCGCTGGTCTTTTCCTACGAATACATGCGCAGTTCAACCGCCGCTTTCGACTCTGTGCTCAACACCAATCCCTACCTCTATTACACGATGCAGGACCAGTTTGTGCCCAAGATGCAATACACCTACACCTACACCAGCCCTTCTACCATGCTTAGCCCCTTGCGTTGGCAGGCCACGGTAAGCGAGGCTGGCAACCTTTTATCACTGGGATATATGGCAGCTGGCAAGAAATGGAGCGGTGAAGGCAAGGAGATGTTCAACAACCCATACGCACAGTTTCTCAAGTTCGAGACCGACCTCGTGAAGTCATGGCACCTTGGCGAGCACAGCTCTTTGGTAGGGCATGTCGGCTTTGGCATCATCTGGGCCTACGGAAACTCCACAAAAGCTCCATACACCGAACAGTTTTATGTGGGCGGCGCCAATAGCATCCGGGCTTTTACGGTGCGCTCCGTAGGGCCTGGACACTACCACAACCCAGCCTCTGCCGACATCTATTACCTCGACCAGACAGGCGACATCAAGTTTCAGGCCAACTTGGAGTATCGTCCTCGATTGTTCGGCAATCTCTATGGTGCCCTCTTTCTCGATGCTGGTAATGTGTGGACCATGCACGATGATAACCGCGATGGCGTGAAGTTTGAGATAAAAAGATCCCTCAAGGACTTGGCCCTGGGCACAGGTGTGGGGCTCCGCTATGACATGGATTTTCTTGTGATTCGCCTTGACTGGGGCATCGGTCTTCATGTTCCTTACAACACGGGCTTCTACAACGTGGGAAGTTTCAAGGATAGCCAAAGCCTGCACTTTGCCATCGGTTACCCTTTCTGACGGTTCCCCGCAAGTTTTCCGAAAATCCAACACGCCGCGAGTGCGCCTCGGCACAGATTTTGATTTGTTTTTTGACAGACATAACTACATATTAACATGAATAAGAAAGAGACACCAGTCTTGCTGCTTACAGGCTATTTAGGCAGCGGAAAAACCACTTTGCTGAATCGCATCTTGTCTAACAAGAAAGGCATTCGTTTTGCCGTTATCGTCAACGACATCGGCGAGGTCAACATAGACGCCAGCCTCATTCAGCAAGGAGGCGTGGTAGGGCAGAGCGACGACAGCCTCGTGGCCCTGCAAAACGGCTGTATCTGCTGCACGTTGAAGATGGACCTTGTGAAGCAGCTCAACGACCTCATAAACACTGGCCAGTTCGACTACATTGTCATCGAGGCAAGCGGTATCTGCGAACCTGCACCTATTGCCCAGACCATCTCCACTTATCCGCAAATGATTTCGCCCGAGGCACTGAAGAACGGCGTGGCAAGGCTCGATGCCATCGTCACCGTAGTGGATGCCTTGCGCATGCGCGATGAGTTTGGGTTGGGCGACCACCTCAAGGGCGACCATGAGGAGGAAGACCTCGCAAGCCTTGTCATCCAGCAGATTGAGTTTTGCAACATCATCCTGATCAACAAGGCCGACATGATTTCCAAAGACGAGTTGGCACATCTCAAGGGCATCATTCACGAGATTCAGCCCAAGGCGCAAATCTACGAATGCAACTATGGTGACGTGGATCTCGACAAAATCATCAACACCCATTCGTTCAACTTCGAGAAGGTAGCCACGTCGGCACGTTGGATTGAGGCCATGGAAGATGACGATGATGAACTGGAGAATGAGGAGTCGGGCGAGGCACTGGAGTATGGCATCCAGACCTTTGTCTACTGCCGGCGCCCGGCAATGAACCTTGCAAAGTTCGACGAGTTTGTGTCTACCAAGTGGCCACGTAGCGTCGTCCGCGCCAAGGGTATGTGCTATTTCCGCGACGAGCGCGACACCTGCTACCTATTCGAGCAGAGTGGTAAGCAGTTTAACATCACCAACGCGGGCCAATGGTATGCCACCATGCCAGCCGACGAGCTAGCGCAATTTTTGGAGAAGAACCCTGGGGTCAAGAAAGACTGGGACGAGCACTACGGCGACCGTATGCAAAAGATTGTATTCATCGGGCAGAACATGAATCGCCAGGAGATTGAGGCCGAGCTTGACAAGTGCCAGGAAGACTAACCAAGGGCTATCATTTATAGAACAGAACAAAACTGTTTGTCCCCATCAAAAATGCAGACACGATTTTGAGCAGGATAGCGCAACATCGTGTCTGCATGTTTGTTTGTCCACCGTGCTGGGTGAGATAAAAAAACATAAGAATGTTACCAATATGACGGTTGAGGATTATACGTAAAAAATTGTAACTTAAATTTTCAAAATAATAGCTATTATTTTTAGAAATTAAGCTTTTATTTTTGAATTGAAAGGCTTCTGATGTTTTAAAGGCATTGTACAAGGCCTTCCATAGGTGCCTTGACGATTCTACCGAGGTGCATACCCTCCTCTTTCATCACCTCCTCCAGGGGCTTGCGGTATATCTGCGCGATGCTGCCATTGAAGCCGATGGGCAAGCGGTTCCAACCGTCATACTGCTTTACGTTGCGTTGGAGGAAGGAACGGAAATTGTCCATAACGAAGTTGTAAACTACTGGTTCTTGAAGGTTTTCCTCGATGAAGGGCATAAATGAGGCTAAGAACGTGTTGGGACGCTGCTGTCGGTAGACGCGCTCAATGATGTCGGCTGATGTCAAACCATATTTTTCCTCGAAGCGATGGATGATATTCGCAGGCCACTGCCGCTTCAGGATGTTGCCCAACAGGTACTTGCCCATTGACGCACCACTGCCCTCATCACCAAGGATGAAGCCCAAGGGCGACACGTTCTTCACGATACGCTGCCCATCGTAGGCACACGAGTTGCTCCCAGTTCCGAGTATGCAGGCAATGCCTGGCTCATAGCCGCACACCGCGATGGCAGCCCCGAGCATGTCGGAAGCCACGGTGCACTCGCCATTGATGGGAAGTGCTGAGCGGAGAGCCTGCTCCATGAGGGGCTGTTTCTCAGTGGTGCAGCCCGCCCCATAGAAGCAAACGGAATCTATGTTGGTTGCCGGTAGCTGGGGCAACAGTGACGCGCGAATCTCGGCAGCTATTTCGTCGGCGCTCACTTGGAAGGGGTTTAGCCCCTTGGTTTTTATCTCTCTTATGGCATGGTGTTGGTCTACCAGTGCCCAGTCTGTCTTGGTCGAACCGCTGTCTGCTATTAATATCATGATTGTGGAAAGAATGTGCTTTATAGGAAACGTTTGTTTTGCATGAATTTGGTGACATCAATCTTTCTTGCCAAACGTTGGGTCAAGCTTGATGAACGCCGTGACGATGAACGTGATGGTACAGAATGCCATGACACCCACGAAGAAGTGCTGGTAACCCAGCAAGTCTTTCAGCCAACCGCTGGCCATGCCAGGCAGCATCAACCCGAGGAAACTAATTGCAGTGCAGAGCGCATAATGGGAGGTTTTATATTCGCCCTGCGAGTAATAGAGCATATAGAGGGTGAGCGCCGTGAAGCCGAGGCCATAGCCAAACTGCTCAACAAAAAGACACGTGCTGATGAGAACCAGGTTGGAGGGTAGGGCATAGCTCATGTAGACATAGACCAGGTCGGGCAGGGTGATGGCGCACACGAATGGCCAAAGCCAGCGCTTCAAACCATCACGCGATGCCAGCCAGCCGCCCACAATGCCGCCCCCAAGCAATCCGATGAGTCCCACCGTGCCGTTGGCCACGCCAAACTCAATGGGGCTCAAGCCCAAGCCTCCCTCACTGACGGGCCGTTGCAGGAACGTGGCGGTCATCTTGCTCAGCAAGGCTTCGGGAAAACGATAGAACAACAGGAACAGCAGCACGAAGCAGAACGACCGGAACGGCACCTTGGTGACAAAGGTCACCAGCGTGTCCTTGAGACCTTGGCAAACCTGGCTTACGCTCGACGGGCGGTCGGCATCAGCCTTGGCGTGAGGCAAGATATAGCTGTGCCACAACCAAAGCATGATGAACAGGGCGGCCAATCCGTAGAAAATGAGACTCCAGGTGAAAGCCTTGACATCGCTCACATAGCGTTGCAACAGACCGGCCAAAGAGATGAGCACTCCCTGTCCGAAGATGACGGCGATGCGGTAGAACGTGTTGCGGATGCCCACAAAGAGACTTTGCTGGTATTCATCGAGCTCCAGCATATAGTAACCGTCGGCCGCCACATCGTGTGTGGCGCTAAGAAAAGCCATGAGGAAGAAACAGCACATCGTGCCTTGGAACCACCAGGTGGTGTTAAGCGTGAAGGCAACGCCTGCCAGCGACGCGCCAAGAAGCACCTGCATGAGCGTCACCCACCAGCGCTTGGTGCGGTAGAGGTCGACAAAGGGACTCCAAATGAACTTGAGCACCCATGGCAACTGGAGCCAACCCGTGTAGAGTCCGATTTCCGTGTCGGTCAGCCCCATCTGCATATACATGGTTACGGAGACCACGGTCACCAGCACGTTGGGCAGTCCCTCGGCAAAATAGAGGGTGGGGATCCAGGCCCAGGGCGATGTGTTGTGCTGTTTGGTCATGCCTGTTTCTTGCGGTTTTTGGCGATGCGCGCCATGAGTTCCCACGTGCGTATGCGATCCTTGTAAATGTTGTTGCGATTCTCTTTCTCGATGCTCAGATCCCCGTCTGAGTTGTCATCCCATCGGCGACAATCATAGAGCGGCTCATAGACACGCCCAATCTCATAGTCGCGGCTGATGGCCAAGCCCAAAGCATAATCTTCACCGTAGTTGACGTTGGGCAGGTGAATCTCACGTAGTATGGGCGTGTAAAACGCGCGGGGTGCTCCCAGGCCATTGATGCGCAACGCGTTGTTGCGGCCGTTTTCGAGAGTCCACTCCTTATGGGCTATTACGCCAGGAGGCAATATGTTGAGATGGATATCGGTCAGGGTGTAGGCGCCAATGAGCATGGCGCACTGTTGGGCGCGGAAGGCGTCGACAATCTTTTGTAGTGTGTGTTCGTCGGCGTAGACATCATCGGAATCAAGTTGGGCGATGAAGCGTCCGCAATGGGTATCGTGGGCCGCCAAGTTCCAGCTGCCGCCCACACACAGGTCGCGCCGGTCGGTCACCAGGTGTATGATGCGTGGGTCGTCTTTAGCCATCTCGTCCACCAGTTCGGTGGTGCCGTCGGTGGAGTGGCACTCTGGGCCGTTCTCCACCACAAAAATGTTGTAGGTAAAGTTGGCTTTTTGGCTGAGCGCACTTCGCAAGGCATCTTTGATGGTGCGGATGCGGTTGCGCACTGGTATCATGATGCTGGCCTCCACAGGGAAGGTGCCTTCTCCTACGTGAGTTGGACGGAAGTCACCAGGGGCCAGGTATGCCCCCATGGCTTTCAGGTGATCGGTGCAGGCACGTTCCATCTCTACCTGCGAGTCGCGGTTCTTGGGATCCACATAGTCGAAGAGCCGTTCGCCCGTCTTACGCGTGTCGAGTTCCACCTCTGAGTAGAGAAATTCGTTGATGTGAAGGATGGCATGGCGTTGAGAGAGCTTCAATCGAAAATCGTAAAAGCCAGCCGCCTTGTAGTCGGCGGTCATGCGGGCGGCTACTTCCTTGAGTGCGAACGTGCGAAGTAGCAGCAGGCTGCCAAAGTTGAAATCGTCTCGCAGGCTGCCTTGTTGGTAGTCTATAGTGGGCGCTTCGAGGCGATGGCCGTCAGTGGTCAGCTTGTAATGGTCGGCATAAATCATGCCCGCTCCAGTCATTTCGGCCACGGCAACCATGCGCTCCAAGGCGAGGTAGCCCAACTGTATGTACTGGCGGTTGAGGTAAACCAACGTGTAGGGGGCTGTTGCCTGGGCGGAGATGGTTCTCCACGTGGCACTGTCGCCTGGCTCCGTGGGCAAGAACGTCACTTTGTTCACGATGTTTTGTTGGAGGCACTTGCGGTTGCGCTCGCTTTCCTCAACTGCCCCACAAGGCAGGAAGCAATCTATCAACTGATGCATTTCTATCATTCTTTTTCGCGATAAATCTTGTGTATATTTTGCAAAGTTATATAGAAAAACTGAATTGCCCTTGGCAAAAAAGACGTTTTTCTCTGCCATTGGGCAAAATAAGAAAGAAAAAGCCTACCTTTGCAATTGCAAAAGGAATAACATGCTACACATGGAACAATTGGGAGAGAAGGAGGAACAGATATTAATTAGCATCACCGGCCAAGACCGCCCAGGACTGACAGCATCGGTCATGGGCATTCTGGCCAAGTATGGGGCGCAGATTCTCGATATCGGACAGGCAGACATCCATTCAACATTGTCGCTTGGCATCTTGATGCGCCTGGACGAAATCCACTCGGGTCAGGTCATGAAGGAATTGCTCTTCAAGGCTACAGAACTGGGAGTCAATATCGGTTTCTCACCCATCAGCGACGAGGAGTATGAAGATTGGGTCAACAGGCAGGGGAAGAACCGCTACATCCTGACGGTTATCGGGCGTTCGCTCTCAGCCCGGCAGATAGAGGCCACCACGAAGATCATAGCCGAGCAGGGACTCAACATCGACTCAATCCTCCGCTTGACGGGCAGGATGAGCATCAAGAGACCAGAGCGCAACGTGCGCGCCTGCATCGAGTTCTCACTTCGTGGGAACCCAGCTGACAGGGCGGCCTTGCAGACTGAGTTGATGAGCATGTCGCAGGAGATGGCAGTTGATTTCTCCTTTCAGCACGATGACATGTACCGTAGGATGAGACGGCTGATTTGCTTTGACATGGATTCGACGCTCATCCAGACCGAGTGCATAGACGAACTTGCCAACAGGGCTGGTGTGGGTGAGCAGGTGAAGGCCATCACAGCGCGGGCCATGCGGGGTGAGATTGACTTCAAGGAGAGTTTCAAGGAACGCGTGGCACTCCTTAAGGGACTTGATGTGAGCGTGATGAGGGACATAGCCGAGCAGCTTCCCATCACGGAGGGAACCGACAGACTGATGAGTGTGCTGAAGACTTGCGGCTACAAGATAGCCATTCTCAGTGGAGGCTTCACCTATTTCGGTGAATACCTGCAGCGGAAATATGGTATCGACTACGTCTATGCCAATGAGTTGGAGATAGATGAAAACGGGAAACTTACGGGCAATTATGTGGGTGAAATCGTGGATGGGCATCGCAAAGCAGAGCTGCTCAAGCTCATAGCGCAAGTGGAAAAGGTGAACCTCGCGCAGACCATCGCCGTAGGAGACGGTGCCAACGACTTGCCCATGATCAGCGAGGCAGGACTGGGCATCGCCTTCCATGCCAAGCCACGTGTGGTGGCCAATGCGCGACAGAGCATCAACACCATGGGAATTGACGGCATCCTCTACTTCCTGGGATTCAAGGACAGCTATCTTGGAGAGCAAGGGAAACTGTAGGCTGACACTCTGTTTTTGACAAGAAATGCAGCGAATCTACCATTGAGGCTGGTGCAATGCATTATCATCATTATACTTTTGCAAGCAGATAATTTATCCCTCTTACTTCATCTTTCCTTTCCTTCCAAGGGGAACAAGCCATAGAGGCTGGCATCTATCTGGTCGGTCACCTTGCGGAAATCCTCTGGCGTGTCCTCAAAGCTAAGCTTGTCACCATCGATGATGATAAGCTCGCCCGCATAGTCCTTGATCCAAGCCTCATAGCGTTGCTGAAGACCCGTGAGGTAATCGATGCGAATGCTCTTTTCAAACGAGCGCCCACGCTTCTCGATGTGCTTCACCAAAGTGGGAATCGAGCTGCGGATGTAAATCATGAGTTGCGGCAATTTCACCAACGACATCATCAGGTCGAACAAGTCGGTGTAATTCTCAAAGTCGCGATCGCTCATGTACCCTTGGTCATGAAGGTTTGGAGCGAATATTTTGGCATCCTCAAAGATGGTGCGATCTTGGATGATGGCTTCCTTGCTTTGGGATATTTCCACCACTTCCTTAAATCGCTTGTTGAGGAAATAAACCTGGAGATTAAAGCTCCAGCGGCTCATGTCGTGATAAAAGTCGTCGAGGTATGGGTTGTTGTCAACGGGCTCAAAACGAGGAGTCCAGCCATATCTCTTTGCCAACATCTTGGTCAGCGTGGTCTTGCCGCTGCCAATGTTTCCTGCGATAGCTATATGCATAATTTGTGGTTATTATCTTTTCTGATTAAACAAGGTGTTGTCATTGCCTTCAATGGCAGCCAGTTGCTCGTCTATTTTATTCACAATAAAAGCAAAATCAGCACGTGAATGTTGGAAGTCGAGGTCGTCGACAGGGATGGTCAGCGACCGACCGCCATACTTGTTAAACACGAAATCATCATACCTGTCGTTGAGATTCTTCAGATAGTTGAGCTGCATGTTCTGCTCATAGTCGCGCCCCCGTCTGTGTATGTTGTCCACAAGATGTGGAACAGACGAACGCAGGTAGACCATCAAGTCAGGCTTTCGCACCACCATCATCATCGACTCGAACAGCCCCATGTAGGTATCAAAGTCACGGTCGCTCATGTTTCCCATGTCATGATTGTTGGCAGCGAAGATGAAGACACCCTCAAAGATGGAGCGGTCTTGCACCACCACCCGTTGATCATGACTGATTTCCAGCAAGTCTTTGAAACGTTCCTTGAGGAAGAACACCTCAAGATTGAGGGACCAACGTTTCATGTCCGTATAGTAGTCGGCAAGGTATGGATTGTCTCTCACTTGCTCCTTGCGTGGTGTCCAACCATAATGGCGCACCAGGAGATTGGTGAGCGTAGTCTTTCCTGAACCGATGTTTCCTGCAATTACTATGTGCACGTGTAACGAATAAGATGATAATATGATGTTGACAGAATGAAATGGCAATCACTTTGATGGCTTGCAATGTGGGGAACAAGGGCTCAACCTCTGTGAAGAGCCAAGTTATAATTGTAATACTTGCTATTTCCCGTGATGTCGTCTAACACCTCCAGGAAGGGAGGGAAGTTGACATCTTCCTTGTCAGTGATACCTTTTGTCTCCAGGATGACGAGACCTTCAAGTTGTTTTTCGTAGGTGTCAAGCTCGAAGTATTGCCCCTTCCAGATGAAACTCTTCCGATGCTTGTGGATGGCTTGGCGGTAAGGGTCCGCTTGCAAAAGTAGACTATCGTACAGAGCATTGCTGACCTGTCGCTCCGTCTCAACCTGCTGGTTGGCACCCAGTGACTTCTTCGCCGTGTGGACATTCACCACATTGCCGTTCGCCCACACCCGTTTGCGAAGGCGTACCTCACTGTCGGGGTCAGAAACAAGGTAAGTCTGTATAATGTGGGAAGAGGTAGTGGAAGGCACTTCGCCCACAACCTTCACGATAAACTTACGTTCCTCCGTGATGGGCTGTGGCAAACCAAGCACGGCCGAGATCTCTTTCAACACACGGTTGATTTTCGTAGTAAAATCCTGGTGGTTGTTGATGACCCGCACATGTGGGTGCTCTCCCCATGCATTGATGACTCTCTTGTCAAGCGTGCGCGCTAACTCCAGGCCTTCCTTGCGTTCCTTATTGTTGCTGGTCGTGTAGAAAGCCTCTGCACCATCAGCAGCCGAGACAAGGTGAAGAACCGCATCATACCGGCTGCGCAGGGTAGCACTGTCGGTTCCCACGATACGTGTAATCTTGTCCCACATGCCTTTGTCCATATATGTCGATATGTCCAGGGCTCCCCGGTCACACACGATAACCACAGGTTCTTCCTCCTCTTCGGCTATCTTTCTAAACTTATCCTCCAGAGTCAGTTGCATCTCCAACGTGGCTTTCTCTCCTTCAAAGAACACTTTATGGTTCTTAGTGAGGTAGTCCATTCCCGCCTGTGAAAACAGGGTGGGAACCTCAGGGATGGCAAACACCTTGAACCCAAGACTCGAGAAATGGTCGATAATCTTCACCAAGGCTGTCGTTTTGCCTGCACACGGTCCTCCTGTAAGTACTATTTTCTTAATATCCTTCATGTTATCATAGGCAATTATTTGCATTGGCTATACCACTCCCTAAGTGCCATCTTGGGAGTTCCAATCTTGACAATGGCGTCAAGGTCTTGCCTGGCATCGTCTTTGCGCTTCAGTCGGATGCGCAAGTCAGCCCGGTTCAGCAAGTAGTCGGCATTATGAGAGTCACGCTTCAACGCCTCCGTAAAGTCATACTCCGCCAACAACAACTGTCCACGTTCCTTTTCCATGCCAGCTCTCGCTGCCCAAACAACAGCCGAGTCGGGGAAGGCCTCCACCAGACGGTTGATGCCATCAATTGCTTCTGTGAAATGTTTGTCCTTTTGGTTCACCAACGCTAAGCCGAGCTGTGCTTCAAAATTGCCGGGAACGATGCCCAATAAAGTCTCATAGTCGAGACGGGCAAATTTGTATCTTAGCAACCTGGTGTTGGCGTAGGCTCGATAAAAAAGTGCGGCTACATTACCTGGTGCTATCCTTAGCACCTTGTCATACTCATCCTTAGCATACTGCCACTGTTCAAGCTGCATGTTCCATGATGCCTTTTTTAACATGAGCTCGACGGAATCGGGATGGAACGACAATGCCTCTATGGCCCGCCTAAGACTGTCGCGGAGTTCGTCCCTGCTCTCTTCCTTGACACTCGACCCTTGTGCCGAAGCGTAAAAGGCACACGCCCATAGCATGGAAAGGGCGAAGACGCTCCGTCCTATCCACGTTAACCTCATCAGTTGGGTCACTGAATCAATTATTTTCACTTGCGTTTAACTGCGGTTGTTCATCCATTTTCTGTTGGTTGTAATCGGCAAAAGCCTTATCGAAGGCCTGCAGTTGCGCATCATTCAAGCCACGTCCAACGAGCACCTTCCTAAGCCCCTTATAATATCTTGAGACCTTCTTCTTAATCGAGTCCTTGCCTTTAGCCTTCGCATAAATGTTGTCGAGGTCGGTCTTCACCTGTGGCATGAGCTCGTCGAGGAATGACATTTTGTTTTCCTGTGTAGTTGAGTCTTGAGGAGAAGGTGCCGTTGTCGGCTGCGCCTCATCCATTTTGCTGCCATTGCTGCCAGTTCCATTGCTGCTGTTTGCATCAACCTGCTCAGTCGTCTGCACGGTGTCATTGTCCGTCTGCTGGCTTTGCTGGCGGAAAATCCATATAGCGGCCACAATGACAAGGGCCACGATGAGAGACACGATGACCAAGGCCGAACGGTTGTTAGCCATGGAGCCCGTAGCACGTTCAGATTCATCTTCGTGAAACTCTGCCCTTGCACGTTTTTGATGGTTGAACACAGAAAGGAAAGTATCGATATCTCCATAGCGCTCGCTACGCCCAAAACTACAGCAGCCACTAATGACAGGCTGGTAGGAAGCGGGCATATCCAGATATTTCACAAGCTGCCCCAATGAGTAAACATCAGCCCGTGCATCAAGCGTCACCGTGCCGTCCTTGGCTTCAGGAGCTATGAATCGAAGTGTCTCAATGGGCTGTTTCAATCCGTCGGCGTAGCGCTGTCGGAAATTGAGAATTTTCACCGTGTCACCCTTAGTTGTCACGAAAATGACGGCAGGTGTCAAGGCTGCATGAATGAGACCGCGCGAATGTAGGTAACTAAGTGCATCAGCAACCTGCGTGACAACACTTTTCTTCTCCTCTTCGCTATGACCCTCGGCCACGTAATCGGCCAACGACCGACAGTCTTCCCATTCCATAAAAATACATGGGCCAAGACTGTCCGTCTCGGTCAACTGCTCATACTTTAACAGATTAGGGTGATCTAATTCCTTACACTGGGCATACTCCTTGTCCAGCACTTTCTTATATTGAGGCCTGTTGCGATAAGCGGCCTTGATGCAAACGGCAAGCCTTTCATGGTTTGCCTCCTTCAGCACCGTCATCTCATAGATGCCAAAAGACTTCAAGCTTTTCATTTCCGTCATATTCTTACCTTAAAAGTGCATATGAATGATTCAAATCAGATGAGATTTCCGAATGCGCAGTTGCCAAAAGGCTACTGCAGCCGCTGCTCCAACGTTGAGAGAATCCACACCGTAGGCCATAGGAATTTTCACAACGTAGTTTGCAGACGCGATGGCATCCTGCGGAAGGCCATCTCCTTCAGTCCCCAACACGATGGCCAGACGTGGCACAGCCATGAGCTGGGGGGCATCGAGCGACGTAGAGTTAGGCGTCAAGGCCATGGCAACCGTCTTAAACCCAATGGTGCCGAGCCATGACACAGGTTCCTCAAGCCATGTCCATGGTACAAGGAACACCGTTCCCATCGAAACTCTTACAGCCCTTCTGTTGAGCGGATCGCAACTGTCGCGTGTCAGCAACACAGCATCCACCCCCAAGGCAGCTGCTGAGCGAAAGATTGAGCCGATGTTTGTGGTGTCACAAACGCCCTGTATCACGGCAACACGATGTTTCCCCTGGCAGAGCTTTTCGGCTGATGGCATCTCCTTGCGTCGCATGGCGCAAAGCACGCCGCGTGTCAACCTGTAGCCCGTAAGCTCTGCGAGTAACTCGCGCTTGCCAGTGTAAACAGGAATGTCGCCCGCCTTGCGGATGATATCCGCAGCATCGCCCTCAATATGCTTCGCCTCGCACAACATTGAAATTGGCTTGTATCCCGCATCCATGGCCACGCGAATCACTTTGGGGCTCTCCGCTATGAATAGTCCACCAGGTGATTGTTGAGACTGGCGCAGTTCATGTTCTGTAAGCCGACTATAGATTTCAACCCCCGGCTCATCCAACGACTTGATGGTAATGACAGGCATGATGAATGGGCAAGCCTTTTCAGGCCGTTAGTTATTAACGCGATTACCTTGCATGTCAATGTAGAAGGTTTCCTTGCCTTGCTTCACCTCCATGGTTCCGCTACTGATGCTACCTATTTCGTCGTAGACAGGCTTCACGGCTTCCTTGCCGGCCTTGTCCACCAAACCGTACTTCTCGCCCACCTTCACAAGAGCCATATTGGGGTAATGCTCATCATAGTTCGACTCGATGGCATCATACTTGATGGGGCATATCACATTGCCTTTCATGTTTACAATGCCATACTTCTTGCCGTTGCTCACGATGGCATACCCGCCACGGAAGGCACGAACCTCCTGGAACTTGCCGCTGCGGCGTAGTTTGTCTGCTTGCGCAACATAGTCGATGTCTCCATCCTTATAGTACACATCCGGCTCGTTGTTGGGCTTCAACAACAGGTAGCCGGCCACCACCACCACTATGACAGCGGCGATGAGGAGTAGGTTGCGCCTCAACCTTCTTTTATATTCACGCTCAGCGGCCTCGTTGGCTGCAATCTCAGCCTCCATTTCCCGTCGGCGAGCTTCTTGTTCTTCTTGTGTCATCTTTTTATCAATTAATGGATGATTATGTGGCAAAGTTAGTAAATTAATGGTAATTGTGCAAACGAATGGGCATAATTGTTATGCATAGTTTTCGGCATGAACCACAACCTTTTCAAACGAAACATTTTTGACCTCAAAACACTTTAGCTCGTCTCTCCTCGTGCATCCCGTGGCAACTCATATTAATAAATAAGGTGACATCACCGTTTGGTCAGCGAAAGGACAAGTGTCAAGATGCTCTTTCGGGGCTGCGTGTAGCTCAAGGTGCGCTTGTTGTTCCACCTGTATGTGCAGGGCTCAACGTCTTTCGTTTCTGTGGTGACATACCCGTCTCCCTTCTTCGTTTTCAGCTTACCGTTCAAAAGGCTTATCACGTATGGCTGTTCCTCGTCTGTGTTGTTGAGCGTCACCACTACCAGTTGCGACTTATCTGGACTCAAGGCGGCAAGCGAGTTAGGGAGCGAGGACTCCACAAAAGTGTAGCCCGCCTTGATGAAACGGCTCACCTGCTGTCGGACGCTGTAATGCTTCACCTTACGAAAGGTTTGCTTCTGGAAGTCACAGTCTATCAAGCACCATTGGTCATCGCGCTCAGCGGCATACTGCCAGTCAAACCAGGCATCGGGCTGGATATAACGCTCGTCATCTATCAGTGTCTGGGCCAGTCGCAAGTTTCCGTCGATGCCTCTTCCGCCAGCTCCCACCTCGCTCATCCACAGCATCTTGCCATGTTTTCTGGCAGCTTTGCTGACAGCCAGGCGCGACACGTTGTCGGCCTTGTAGGTATGAACGTTCCACTGGCCAACAAGTCCCAGTACCCCCGCTTCTTCATACGCCTTGAGACCCTCGACAGACTTGGCCACCTCAGTTTCATCAGAAGCCGCAATGACAGTTTTCAGTCCCGAAGCCTTCAGAATAGGGTAGAGCACCTTCAGAAATTGAATCTGCGAGGCATAGTCAAAATGGCACCCTTCCTGGCTCCCATTGCGATACCAATAGTCTGTCATGGGCTCATTGAATGGCTCAAGGGTCTTAAACTCAATGCCATAAGCCTCCTTGTAATGTTTGCACACATCAACCAGGTAATGGGCAAACTCCTCGTAATATTCGGGGCGCAGGTTGTCCTTGTTGGGGTCGTCGTTGCCGCCCACGCAGCCACTGTAAGTCATGTAGTAAGGACAACTGTTGGAGAATGCCTCGAAAACTGCGTCATGTCTTTTTTCCTTGATTTTCAACATGATACGACGTTGTGCTTCATCTCTTGTCCAGACGTAATTGCCGCGTGTCGAATCTTTGAAGCCCTCCATCTCTGCGCGAAGTCCCTTGCCGTGCCCCATATGGTGTGGGTCACAATGTCTATTGAGCGGATCCTCGCCACCACCGATGTTGTAGCGAAACAAGTTGAAGTTAAGCCCATCGGGACTCACCAGCCAGTCAACCAGCTCATCTACCTTGTCGTCATCCCATTTGCCACACATGTTGGCCCACCAGCAAAGGCTTACGCCCCAGCCTTCGTGCTTCTGCCTCAACGCAGAAAGGTCGATGGTACCCGTGGCATTCTGGGTGTGTTGGGCTGTGGACAACTGAGTCCCGAAGATACACAGGAAAGTAAGGATGAGATTTCGTAGCATACACGTAATTTAAAGTAGATTGGTTATTTGTAGCAAAGTTACAAAATAAACTTGATAGTGTTTTGCTCATGCAACGCTTTTTTCTAAATTTGCAACCATAATTTCTACAATATGCATTACAACCCAGACAGCGTTGCTTCGGCATACGCATTTTTCCATCAGAAATGGCGTGTTTACGCGCACTCGTCCATACCATCCCAAAAAGATGACATCGAATATGCCATCAGTTCTTATGTTGAATCGATGGATCGCAACCTGTACAAGGACATGGCTGGGCATAGGGATGACTTCTTGGTAAACCATGTCCACTTTTCGCAGGATATGAAAGCAGCCCTTGCTTTTTTGGAGGCTATCATGCAATAAGGTTGATAGTTGTCCTGGCCGTTTGGAAACAATTCGTATGAACTCGTTTATTTATCATAACAATGGTTATGGCCGTTATAGATGTCACGATTCATGAATTTACAGCGAGATAAGAGATTCCGCCGTCTCCGTGCCTTAAATATATTAATAAGGTTACGGAGAAGGCGGGCTCTTGTGTTAATAAAACATGTGCAAGTGCATTAATGGCATTCGTGGTGAGCCACTGTTCCTTGATGACTGTCACGCAACAAGTCATTGACCGTCTTCACAGGATTGAACGTAGAGAGCGGCACCTCCACGAAGATGGTGTTCCAATCGCTCATGGCACCATTCCACAAGCCTGGCAACTCAAGAGCCTTCAGCTCCTTTCCGTTCTTACTCTTCGAACTGATGAACCCAGTCTGATGGTCCACATATTGTGGGAGATTGAAAGGTTCTCCTCGATAATTTTTCGTGGCACACACCAAGTCGACGGGGTTAAAGTGGGTGCCCCCGGTGAACATTTTCATGTAGTCGGCGTTTTTGGTGTCAATCTGGCTACTCTCCAAAATCTGCGGACTAACCGTTCCATCGTGGTTGTATGCCAGGAAAGGACCACCGCCAGGCTCACCCACATTCTTGACAACGCCACAAACGCGCATTGGCCGGTTGAGTTTGCCCTTCAGGTAGCAAACCAATTCGGCATCCTCCAGCTCCTTGATGTCGGCTTTCCGACAGCAGAGGTCTCGTTGCAAGAAGCGGATGATCTCTTCGAGTTTTTGGTGATTATACTGCCCAGAGTCAAGTATCCTCAGGTAGTTGAATACTCTTTTCTGCATGTTGACCAACAGTCCAGCCAGCACCTGCTTCCAACGCACGGTGTCGGCTTTGAGGTGGTCGGGCACCACGTTGTCTATATTTTTCACGAAGATGATGTCAGCGTTGATGTCATTGAGGTTTTCAATGAGTGCGCCGTGTCCGCCCGGACGGAAGAGCAACGTGCCGTCTTCGTTACGGAAAGGCGAGCCGTCAGGATTGGCCGCGATAGTGTCGGTACTTGGTTTCTGCTCCGAAAAGGAAACAGCATACCTGACACCAAACTTCTTCTCGTAGTAGTCTTTCTTTTCGGTAACACGCTGCTCAAAAAGTTGCAGGTGGTCGTGGCTGACGGTGAAATGCACATGTGCCTCTCCGTTGCTACTGGCATAAAGGGCAGCCTCAACAAGATGTTCCTCCATGGGTGTGCGTGCGCCATCCTCATACTCGTGGAAAAGAAGCAGTCCCTTGGGCAATTGGCCATAGTTGAGTCCCTCAACATTCAACATGTTGGCAACGACAGCCTTATAGTTTCCCTCAGCGATAAGCTGTTTCACACTTTTGTCATTGTTCTCATGGCACTTCTGGCAGAGGGTCTTGCGGAACGCAAACTTTTTGATGTTATCAAAAAAGGTTTTCTCGAAGTCGGTTTGTGGCGTGTCGTAATCGGCGTTGAGAAACGCGAACATGTTCTTGAACATACGACTGGCAGCACCCGAGGCTGGCACAAACTTCACAATTTTGTGACCCTCGCGCTTATAGTTTTCCCATTCGTCTTGGGCTGCTTTTTGGACGTTTTCATCTGGTGCGACGATGCCTTGTCCAACCGCAGCAGCGGCTTCGATCTTCAAGAAGGGGAAGCCCTCTCGGTGTTGGACGAGCTGACGCTCCACCTGCGCCACGGTCATACCGCGGCCTTCAATTTGTTTCTTGTCTGCTTCTGTGAACATAACGAGATTTATATGTTGGTTTTATTGTTTTGCAAATATACTTAATTTATTTAGTCTTGTTGGCAAGAAAAACATCTTTTTCAGCTAACTTACGATTCTTTCACGTCCATTTAACCGTCAGCACACGTCGGGTCGATCCAGGACGGATGGCCACACGGTCGTCTGTTCGTCGTCCAACCAGCCAGATGATTGCCCCTGTGCTGTCTGCCAAGACAAGTTGTTGCCTGCGGTTTAGCGTGCCAATCTTTTGGTCTTTGAGAAAATCTGAAACGAGCTTTGAGCCCTTCATGCCATAAGGTACAAAACGGTCACCTGCTTGTGCCTGCCGAAGCGTCAACGGGAATGACACGCAATCGGCATCAAGCGTGGCAACAAGGGGTGAGCGCGAGGGGGGCTGGTAACCTTCGTGGACCTGTATGGAAACTCTCATTTGGCGTTGGCGCTGTCGAACCACGAACGTGCCACACTCGGGAAGGCGTAGCGGCGGCATACTGCTCTCCCACTCTACCATGCTCGTCACGCACAAATGTCTATGCTCAACAAAAGCCACCCATTTATCACAGATCCATTTGTTGTTAGCAATCTGATTATTAAGTATTTCAACAACTTGGATTCTGCTGAAACCATAAGGAGACAGCAGGTGCCATAACAAGTATTCGGGAGAGGGCTGACGGTTCAGCGAGGCCAGGTCAATACGGAGCTTTACTTGCTCTTCTTGCGTTGCCAAGCATACGCGTCTCGCTTGCTCGCCAAGTGCGTGGCAAACAATGACATCTGCCTCTGCCACATGCTCCGCCATACGCAGCACATGTTCTTTTACGGCAGGATTGATGGTCTCAAGCATGGGTATGACATTTAAGCGTATTTTGTTTCGTTGCACGTCATCCACAAGGTTTGTGCGGTCAACCACGTAAGGCTGCTGCAAATCTGCCAAATAATGGAGCACTTCTTCACGCGAAACGCCCAGCATCGGGCGCAGCACGTTTGCGTTTCGCCACTTCATGCCCTGCAATCCACCTATGCCTGTGCCCCTAATCAGGTTGAGAAGAATGGTCTCCACCTGGTCATCACGGTGGTGTCCCACACAGATGCCGTCCGCCCCAATGTCGTGGCAGAGCTGGGCGAAATAATGGTAGCGCAATGACCTTGCTGCCATTTCAATGGAAACTTGATGCAGCTCGGCATAACCTGTTGTGTCAAAATGAATTTTGTGCATCGTAACCCCTACCCTCCCGCAAAGTGCTTCGCAAAAATGCTCGTCACGATTGCTTTCCTCCCCACGGAGATGGAAGTTGCAGTGGGCCGCATGCACCTGGTAGCCCATCGCGACAAGTGCGCGAAGCAAAGCAACGCTATCAGGTCCACCCGATAGGGCAACAATATAAAAGCCGTCACGGCGCAACAGCGCGTGACGGCTTATGGCGTTTTCTATCTTTTTCTCAAAGCGATTACTCATAGTGTCGCATACATCAGCAGGTCCTGGAACCCAAGGCTATTCTACGTAAAGCACCAAGCCTTTCAGGTACTCACCCTCGGGGTGGTAGATGTTGATGGGGTGGTCTGCGGGTTGGTGAAGCTGGTGAAGGATGCGCACCTTGCGTCCCGACTGGGCGGCGGCTGTGAAGACCGAACTACGGAACTGATCCTTGCTGACAGCTTGTGAACAGCTGAATGTAAACAAGAGGCCACCCTTTTTCACCAAGCGCAACCCTTTGGCGTTGAGACGTATGTAACCCTTCAGCGCGTTGTGCAATGCCGCACGATGCTTCGCGAAGGCTGGAGGGTCAAGCACCACAATGTCATACGGGCTCGTACGGCCTTCCAAGAAGCGGAACGCGTCTTCACAAAAAGCCTCATGGCGAGCGTCGCCAGGAAAATTAAGAGCCACGTTGCTATTGGTAATATCTATGGCCTTTGCGCTGCTGTCCACCGAATGAACAGCTTGGGCACCACCGCGCATGGCATACACGGAGAACCCGCCCGTGTAACAAAACATGTTGAGAACGGTCTTGCCCTTCGAGTAATGTTCGAGCAATGAGCGGTTTTCGCGTTGGTCTACAAAGAAACCTGTCTTTTGGCCGCGCAACCAATCGACATGAAATTTGAGGCCATTTTCAACAGCAATGTTATCATCGGTATGGCCGCTGATGAAGCCATCATCCTCGTCCAAGTGTGCTTTGTAGGGAAGCGTGGTCTCGCTCTTATAGTACACTTGCCGAATACGGTCGCCCATCACGTCTTTCAACGCCTGACAGATTTCCATCCGGCTAAGGTGCATCCCCACACTATGGGCTTGCATCACGGCGGTTGGACCATAACAATCAATCACCAGGCCAGGCAGCCAATCGCCCTCACCATGCACCAGGCGGTAAGTGTTGTTCTGAGGATTGTCGGCAATGCCGATGCGTTGGCGCATGGTCAGAGCCGCAGCAAGACGCTCGTGCCAGAACGATTGGTCTATGGTGATGTCGCTAAACGACAGCACACGAACAGATATACTGCCCACCTGATAATGGCCCACGGAAATGAAATCGCCCGAATGGGTGATGACGCGCACCAGGTCGCCCTCTTCAATGCCTTCGTCGGCACGCTGTATGGCTCCCGAGAAGACCCAAGGGTGGAATCGCAGCAGCGACTCTTCCTTCCCTCTTTTCAGATATACGTTTTTGTACATGGCGAGTTATATTTCTTCATTAATGATTGCGTCGGCCTCAATGGGGCATGTTTCCTCGCTCATTTGGGATTCGGATGTTTCTGGCTCGGGCACGCGAATCAACTCGTATTCCCGTGTGGCCTTCAGCCGGAGTATTTCCTCATAAAGCAAGATGCAGCTCCATGCGTCAATGGCAGCATATTGACGCTGCCTGTTATCGAGCAAGGGCGCTTCCCAATTGGACAAGCGCTGACGCTTGGATATCTTTTCGCGGAAAATGTTGGCGTAAAGTTTTTGGAGGCTAAGATCTTCTATGCCGAGCGTCGGAACCAGGTCTTGCAGGTCAATAAAGAGGCCTGGCTTAAATTTTTCGCGTTCCTCAAGACCTCGGATGTCATCGTGCCAAGAAAGACCGACCTTCTTGACTGTTGTGTCCTCCAAAAGTTGCTTAATAGCGGGAGTTATACCTGTAAGATTGAGGCGGAAGAGAAAACAAGTGGTGCGATTTGAAACTTGGAGGAGTGACACCAAGTGGTGCTCGCCCTTATGGAAAACGGGCTTCGTTTCCGTGTCCACCCCAAGGATATCGCTCGAAAGGAGGTAATCTACGGCTTTTTGCGTTTCTCCAGGAGAAATGACAGAGATAATCCGTCCTGGGAACTTCACTTGCGGCAAGCCGGTAATGGCCTTCTTGTCGAACTTATTGTAAAGGGTCTTCTTCATTTTCTCTTCGTATCAGTTTGCAAAAGTATAAAAAAGTTATTAAACTTTGGCGTTTTTTAAGATGAATTATGGCATATACGGCTCAAAAAAAAGTTTTTCAAGCCTACAGTCTCATGAATATGTCGGTACGGCAAGTGAATAACCAGGCGAGCAATGGCAGCCGCACTTTTTTCCAAATGTTCAGGAGAATTTCCTTTGTTTTTACGGCAAAATCCATTAATTTTGCAGTACATAAAACTACAATCAGAATGAGAAAAAGTAAAACTGAGCGCAAACCGAAATCATTCGGCTATGCAGTCGGCATACAACATATATTAGAAAGTGAGACCACAGGATTTTTCTCGGGACTTTTATTATTTGCACTGGCGATATTGACCATCATTGCCATGGTGTCGTATCTCTACACGGGGCAAATTGACCAGAGCATCCTTGAAAGCATGCGCCCTGGCGAATGGCTCAACCAGAACCATGAGTTTGCTAATTATTGCGGTTCCATCGGCGCATTGGTTGCTTATTACCTAATTGCAATCAATTTTGGCTTACCAGCCTTCCTCATACCGTTTTTCTTTCTCCTGGCAGCCTTAAAGATGATGCACGTGTATAGCGTCAACTTGCTGAAATGGTTTTTGTGCCTCGGGATTGTCATGGTATGGAGCTCTGTGGCATTAGCGACATTTCTTTCACCATTCGCTGGCGACATGGTGTTCAACCCTGGTGGCGCGCACGGGTTGTTTTGCAAGCAATTTCTGGAGAACTTAATTGGGCCTCCCGGCCTTACTGCTGTGCTGCTAATCGTGGCGCTCGCATTCCTCACTTACCTGACCACCGAGACTATCGAAGTGGTCAGAAAGGCGTTGAACCCCGTGAAATACATTCACAACAAGGTGAAATTTACGGTTACAGACAAGACGGCAGGGAACGCGATGGACGAAGAGCCTGTTTTTGAGAACCAAGGAGAGGTGGCTGAAAACGAGCCTTTAGCGACCGAAAATACGGAAGAAAGTGTTCCACAAGTAGTTGACTTAACCGACACGACTCAGGGGCAACAGCCCGACAACCAAGAGCGTGAGGAAGCTACCTTGCATGTTACCAATGCCAATGAGGCAAAGGAGAATGAAACCACCTTGGTGGTAGAGAAGACTAACGTGATCGACAAGGCAACAGGAAACATGGTGGGAGACGAGGAAAAGACACAAGCGCCAATCAACCCGTGGGAGCCCTACACAAGATACCAGTTCCCTTCTTTGACACTTCTCAAAAAGTATGACACCAATGCAAGCATCGACATGGAAGAGATCAAGGCCAACAACGCCCGCATCATTGAGGTGCTTAACAGCTTTGGTGTGCAGATAAGCCGCATCAACGCGACCGTTGGCCCCACGGTAACCCTTTACGAGATCACGCCAGCCGAGGGTGTTCGCATCAGCAAGATACGTGGACTGGAGGCAGACATCGCGCTCAGCCTGTCGGCGTTAGGAATCCGCATCATCGCACCTATCCCCGGCAAAGGAACCATCGGCATTGAAGTGCCGAACAAGAATCCGCAAATCGTCTCGATGGAAAGTGTGCTCAACTCCAAGAAATTCCAGACCACAAAGATGGCGCTTCCCATGGCCTTGGGCAAGACCATCACGAATGAGGTGTTCATGGTAGACCTGGCTAAGATTCCGCATCTGCTGGTGGCGGGAGCCACGGGTATGGGTAAATCTGTAGGCTTGAATGCCATCATCACTTCCTTATTATATAAAAAACATCCCAACGAGCTGAAGTTTGTTCTCGTCGACCCCAAGAAAGTTGAGTTCAGCGTCTACAGCAAGATCACGCCTCACTACATGGCAGCCCTGCCCGAAAACGAGGATGAGCCCATCATTACCGACGTCCAGAAAGTGGTGCGGACGCTTAATTCCCTCTGCAAGCTGATGGATCACCGCTACGACTTGCTCAAGAAAGCACAGGTGAAGAAAATCGACGAGTACAACAACAAGTTTGTGAACCATCGACTGAAGCTCACGGACGGGCACGAGTACATGCCTTACATCGTCGTGATTATCGATGAGTTTGGCGACCTCATCATGACGGCAGGCAAGGAAATCGAGCTTCCCATAGCGCGCATAGCCCAACTGGCACGCGCTGTTGGCATACACATGATTATTGCCACACAACGCCCGACCACCAAGATAATCACAGGAAACATCAAGGCCAACTTCCCTGGGCGCATGGCATTTCGTGTGGCCTCTCAAATCGACTCGCGCACCATCCTCGACCGCACGGGCGCTGAGCAACTTGTGGGTCGTGGCGACATGCTGTTTCTCTCGGGAGGCGATCCTGTGCGCGTACAGTGTGCTTTCATCGACACACCCGAGATAGAGGCCATCAACGACTGTATAGCCAATGAGCCTGGCCCGACGGATCCCATGGAGTTGCCAGAGCCCGACGATCCGCAGGGAGGTGTGGGAGGACATGGTTCCGACTCGAACTTAGGCAGTTTAGACACGTTTTTCGATGAGGCTGCACGCGCTATTGTCATCACGCAGCAGGGTTCCACAAGCATGATACAAAGGCGTTTCTCCATCGGTTATAACCGTGCCGGACGACTCATGGATCAACTGGAGGCTGCCGGCATAGTGGGAGCAGCACAGGGTTCGAAGCCACGTGAGGTGCTCATCGCCGACGAAAACACGCTAAACGTGACACTCGCACAGGTCCATGGAAACAGGTGAGTTGCGTTAAAGCAATTTAAATGATATAACATTCCATGCTCATTGCGCGTTATTCTCGTATAAACTAATGTTGAAAAAAATGAAGAAAACGATTATCATGTTGTTCATTCTGGCCTTGCAGGCGGTTGGCGCATTGGCGCAAAACCCAACGCTGGCACGCAAGGTGCTTGACAGGGCAGCTGCGGTGGTTGGCAACAAGAGTGGAGTTTCGGCCCACTTCAGCGTGTCGGGGAAAAAGATTGGCACCACTTCGGGCACCATCGCCATCAAAGGCAGAATGTTTCATGCCAGCACACCCAAAGCAATCGTCTGGTACAATGGCAAGACACAGTGGAGCTACCTGAGGTCGACCAACGAGGTGAATGTCACAACACCATCGGCTGCACAACGCATGCAAATGAACCCTTACGCCTTCATTACCTTGTACAAGAGCGGGTATAACATGGGCATAAGCAGGAAGGGAGGCAGCTATGTGGTGCACTTGACGGCCCAAGGAAGGAAAAAGGCCGTGCAAGAAATGTACTTGACTATCAACGTCAAGACCTATGTGCCCTCTGTGGTTAAGATGAAAGAAAACAACACGTGGATCACCCTCACTGTTTCCGGCTTCAAGGCGAAGAACATTCCCAACCGCACATTCTCCTTTAAGCAAAAGGATTTCCCAACTGCCGAGGTTGTTGATCTCCGATAACACCTGCATGTCATGAAACACTCCGTCCAGCCCTACACCCTTTCCTTCCTTGCCGTGTTCAAGTTGCTGCGCCGCCATCGCCAGCTGGCCGAGCGTCGCGACCCTATGTTCTACACCAACAAGGTTGCCCGATATGTCATCGGCTTCTTCATGTGCCTGATGATGCTCTATCTCATCATGTTCGCCATCCTGTTGGCACTCGATGCCAACGATTCGAGAAGCCACACATCGATAGGGTACATCCTGGGTGTGTTGCCGTTCGTCCTGGTCATCGATTTTGGCGTCAGGTTTGTAGCTCAGCAGACTCCGTCGCAAATCATCAAGCCATACGTGTTGCTTCCCTTGCCGCGCTACGCGTGCATAGACAGTTTCATCCTCAACTCCCTGTTGAGTTGGGGCAACCTCTTGTGGTTTGCCTTGATTGTCCCTTACTGTTTCATGTCGGTCTTATTCGCCTATGGCGTGTTGCCCGCCCTTTCGCTGATGCTGCTCTACTACGTCGCGGTGTTGGCCAACAGCCAGTGGTATTCCATTTGCCGCACGTTGGTGGTCGGCAGTCAATTATGGTGGTGCCTGCCTATCGTGGTTTACCTGGTTGTCTACAGTCCATGGATGATTGGCGATTTCTCGTCTTTCTTCGACACATACGCCGCCATCGGGTCGGGCTTGGAGCACGGCAACATTATTCCACACTTTGTGGCTCTTTCAGCACTTGTCGGCTTGTGTTTGGTGAACCGCCGATTGCAATACAACAACGTGTGGCGCGAACTGGGAAAGTGCAAGGTCACCAAAATCAAGAAAGTGAGCGACTTCTCATCTCTCAATCAACTCGGTGAAATCGGCGAATACCTGAAGATAGAGATTAAATCTCTCATGCGCAACAAGAACCCTCGCAAGTCATTTATCTTCGCTACCGTCGTTGTGCTGCTGCTGAGCTTGCTGGTATCGCTGACCGACATCTACGACTCCAAGGCCATGGTAAACTTCTGGTGCTTCTATGATTTTGCCATTTACGGTGCCATGCTGCTCGTCCGTGTCATGTCTTACGAGGCCAATTACATCAACGCGCTGATGGTGCACAAAGAAAACATCCTGACACTACTGAGGGCTAAGTACTACTTCTTCTGCGCCCTCTTGGTGTTGCCGTTCATTCTCATGCTACCCATGGTTTTCACTGGTAAGTGGAACATTTTGATGCTCTTTTCGTATGGCATCTTCACCGCTGGATTTCAATATTTCGTATTGATGCAGTTGGCGGTTTACAACAAACAGAAGCTTCCGCTCAACGAGGCGTTCATAAGCAAGAATGGCGTGGAGAACAGCGCGCTGATGGTGGTAGTCGAGATGGCTTCGTTCATCTTCCCTCTTGTGCTTATCTCCGTGCTTGAAGCCTTCTTGTCTGACACGGTAGCTTGGCTGGTCGTTATGTCTATCGGCATCATCTTCATCGCCTGCCATAAGATATGGCTCCGCAACATCTACCAGCGGATGATGAAGCGGCGCTACGACCACCTGCTGGCCTACAACGCATAAACACACAACATCCCTTAACTCGTTCCTGAAGCCGTTCTCCTCGGCCGGTTAAGGGATGTCGTCTTAATGCCTTCACCTAATCTTGAGTTCCTCAGACAGAGGTGCTCAGCCACTCTGTAAGGATGCGCTTGTAGTTTTCCGTCTGGTCGATGAAGGTCATGTGTCGAGCCCCATCGAGAAGCTCCCAGCGTGATTGGGGAATGTTATCAAACATTGTTTTGGCCACCAAAGGCGTGCATTCGTCGTTGGTGCCACTGATGATGAGTGCCCGTTGCTTGATTTCTTTCAGGCGGTCAGTGTATTCAAAATCCTTAAGCGTGCCTGTCGGCGTGTATTCATTGGGTCCCCAAGCTGTCACGTACGATTCCATGCCAAAACGCTTCTTGCGACGGAAACATTCGGGTGAAGCTTCATTAATCTCATCGGCATGCAACAATGTGTAATGGTCGTTGGCACGCAAGTAGTCGGAGTCTCTAAAGTTTCCTGTTTCCACCGCCCTTGCTATGGCGCGTTGCTCTTCCTCGGGCATAAAGGAGATGAGCCTTTGCTGCTCGTGGCTCCACAAACGGCTTGACGGCAGGGTGCTCGACAAAATTACGGACTCAATGCCGTCGGGCTGAAGATCTATCAGGTAGGCGATGATGAGCATTCCACCCCACGACTGTCCGAGCAAGTGCACTCGGTCGAGGTTCAAGTGGCGGCGCAAGGCCACGAGCTCGTCTTCCCAGGTCTTCAAGGTCCACAGTTCAGGATGTCCTTCCACGTAGCTTTCTCCGCATCCCAGTTGGTCGTAACTGATGACTTGCCGTTGTGAGGTAAGAGCCAAGTCATCGAGCACTTCAAAATAATTGTGAGTTGATCCTGGCCCACCATGGATGAGCAACAACGGTGGCTTGTCTGTCGGGTCACCAACAATCCTATAAAATGTCTCATACCCCATGAAAGGCATCTTGCCTGTCTCCACCTTTAGATGTCCGTTGGCGCATTTCTCCATTTTTTTCATTGTCATGATTGTACCCAACGTTTATCTGACGAAGTTCATGGGCATCCACTCCGTTTCCTTGTCGGGACGCTCGCCCGCCGGTACCCCGTGGAATTTCTTCAGCATCCACGACAGGTTGTGGGCCATTGTCCTCATGGTCTGCATGCCCTCTATGTCTTGTGCCGCCTGGCCGGGTTCGCGCCCATAGGCGATGTTCCAATACTGCGAAGTGACTATAGGCATATTCATCATCTCAAACATCATGTTCAGCGTTTGGTATGCCGTGTCGGCACCACCACGGCGGCAGACGCACACACTGGCTACGGGCTTATAGGAAAAGGCTTGTCCGTTACTGTAAAGCAGTCGCTGGATGAGCGAGAGGGCGGTTCCGTTTGGCTGTCCGTAATAGACGGGCGAGCCAAAGACAAACGCGTCAGCCTCCTCAGCTTTGCACGAGATGGCATTCACCATATCGTCGCCGAAAGCGCATCGGTGCACATCTGCGTGTAGCCTGCATTGGTTGCAAGCGATGCATCCCCGGATGGGTTTGCTGCCTATCTCCACCACCTCTGCCTCTATGCCGTCTTGTTCGAGAGTCTTGGCCACCTCGCTTAGGGCCGTAAACGTGTTGCCCTTGCGCCTCGGGCTGGCGCTAATCAATAATACTTTCATTGTAATTGTAATGTTATTGTCTGAAGGCCGATCCCAGCCTGTAAACCATCTGCAAGCTGAGCTCAGCTCGATTTTTCCATGCCAATTCAGTCTTTCAGCGAATAAGTGACTGTCGTCACCACCCTTACCCGCTTGATCCACGGCGTGTTGGCATCACGGTTATCAATGGAGAACTGCCCCTGATCGGCACTGACAATCTTGTTGAGTTTCGAATGGCTATTCTTCGCAAACTGCTGGGCCGTCTTCTGGGCATTCTCGATGGCCTCTGTCATCATCTTCGGTTTCATCTTCTTGAACGATTCCAGCTCATAAGTCACTTGGTTGTTGTAGTCGCCCGCAACGATTGCAACGCCCTGCTTGAGAAGTTCGCCCTGGCGAGCCATTATGCTTCTCACGCGATCCACATGACGCGACGTCACGGTGATTACCAAAGTGATGTTATATCGGTAAGGTGTATTGTTGGTGCTGTACTGTTCAGCCGAGAGGTCAATGACCTGCGGCGCATTCACCGCAATGTCGCTCTCGGAGATGCCGTTTGCCATGAGAAACCGCTTGATGGTCTGCTGCTTTTGGGCGATGCAGTTATAAAGTTCCGGAAGGTCGTTTCCCAGCTCTTTCGAGACAATGGGCCACGTCACCTTATCTGCTTTCACAACCGTCTCAGCCAATCCTTTCACAGTCACCTTGCGGTCCTTCTCTGTGAAATTGTCCATCCCGGCCTTCAAGAACAATCCCAAAACAATGATGCCAATCGCTATGATGGCAGCACAGATAATCTTGTCTTTCTCCTTCATAGTTGTACGTTATTAAGGGGGGTCCACATACAGGCAGTTGCGCATCAAGCTTTATTTGAATGTTGGCAACTGCCATAAGATACTTGTCTGTTGCAAATATAGCCAAAGAAACCGAAACCAGCAATAGGGGAATCCCTATTTTTACAGGGGAAAACGACATGACACGCAAAGACAAATCATTTCTAAGTCAAGCGGAATGAAGTACGGAGCAAAATGGAAATATTTACTTGGGCACAAAAAAATAACAGCTTAAATTCTTATAAGAATAGCTTAAATTTTGAAAATTACAGCTATTATTTTAAATATTTAAGCTATTATTTTACAGAAGAAAACTATCCTATTCATGCAGGACGGGCTTGGCTGATTGGCAAAAAGCGCAAGTCGAATCCTGTCGAATCAACGATATGGCTGAGGCCAGGGGCACAAAGCCCTGCCGTCCCCAAATCGGTGCGCGCTAAAAAAAAGTTCGTGCGATGCAAGGCGTTGTATACGCATAAAGCAGGTACGCCAGCGACGGAATAGGCTTCGTGAGCAGGATGCCTGGTCGTGAGCCACGGCGTATGCTGCCGTGAGTGGCCGCAAGTCCCATGGCCGCAGCTCCATTGATGGTAGCGGCATGGAGAGCCTCCAAGGGCAACAAGCGCATTTTCATGCAAGCCAGCGACATCACAAACCTCATGTCTCCCGATGGCGTGCTCCCTGGGTTATAATCGCTTGCCAAGGCCACGGGAAGCCCTTGGTCTATCATGTCTCGACCCTTTCCGTAAGGCAAGTTGGAGAAGAAAGACGTTCCAGGAAGAAGTGTGGGCATCGTGTTGCTTCTCTTGAGCAAGGGTATGTCTTTCTCGTCCATGTTTTCCAAGTGGTCGACCGACACGGCATGGTGCTTCACGCAAACAGGCAGCCCACCACAGGAAGCCAACTCATCCACATGCACTTTGGGCTTGAGGCCATATCGGTCGGCGGCTGCAAGGATGCGATCCGTCTCTTCGGGCGTGAAGAAGCCCTTGTCGCAAAATACATCGATGAAATCGGCCAGTTTTTCCTTGGCTACTTCAGGTAGCATCTCCCGGACGACCAAGTCTACATAGGCCGACTGTCGTCCAACGTAAGACCGCGCCACGGCGTGGGCACCAAGGAATGTGCTGACCACCTTGATGGGTACACTCTCGCGAATCCGCCTGATGACACGCAGCATCTTCAGCTCATCTGCCGTGTTGAGCCCGTATCCGCTCTTGATTTCCACGCATCCAGTGCCCTTGTCCATGATTTCCCGCATACGTTCCATGGCTTGTCTGTAAAGTTCGTTCTCTGAAGTTTGGTGCAACCGGTCGGCCGAGTTGAGTATTCCCCCACCCCGCCGGGCAACCTCCGCGTAGCTGAGTCCCTGTATCTTGTCTTCCCATTCTTGCTCACGGCTACCTGCGTACACCAGGTGCGTGTGACTGTCGCAGAAAGCTGGCAACACTAGTCCGCCATGGGCATCGACTGTCTCGTCGGCGTGTTGTCCTTGCGGGAGGGCCTCCATCGCCCCATAGTCGGCCACGCGACCTTCGTCAAGTGAGAGCCACGCGTTGTCCAAAGAAAATGCCTGCCTCATGTCTGCGCCACAAAGACGCATACATGAGATAGGCACAAGTCCATACAAAGTCTTGATATTCGTAATCAGAATCCGCATGACGAACTGAAATTTATTCCAAGGTTTCCGCCCTCAGGAAGTCCACCGACTTCGCAATAAGGGGATACATCACAGTGTCTTTGTCTATGAATGGCACCATTTTACGGTAATCGCGATAAATCTTCTCCACGATGGGCGATGATTTTAGCGGGCGTCTGAAGTCGAGTGCCTGGGCAGCATTGAAGAGTTCTATGGCCAGCACGCGCTCGGTGTTGAGAATCACCTTGTAAAGCTTGGTGCCTGCGTTGGCCCCCATACTCACATGGTCTTCCTGTCCTTGTGAAGTCGGTATGCTGTCTACCGAGGAAGGCATGCAGAGCGTCTTGCTCTGGCTAACGATGCTTGCCGCCGTGTATTGTGTGATCATGAAGCCACTGTTCACACCTGGGTTGGCAACCAAAAAACTGGGCAAACCGCGCGTGCCCGACACGAGCTTGTAGATACGTCGCTCGGAGATGTTGGCCAGCTCCGACATGGCAATGGCCAGGAAGTCCATCGGAAGCGCTATGGGTTCACCGTGGAAGTTGCCCGCCGATATGACCATATCGTCATCAGGCACCACCGTGGGATTATCCGTTGTGGCATTAATCTCCACGTCCGTCACTTTCTGCACATAACGCACCGTGTCTTTCACCGCGCCATGCACCTGCGGTATGCAACGGAAGGAATAAGGGTCTTGCACGTGATGCTTCGGCTGCCGAATCAGCTCGCTGCCTTCAAGGATACGTGATATGTGGTCGGCGGTGTCCATCTGGCCCTGGTGCGGGCGCACGGCATGAACGGCATGGTAGAAAGGCTCGATGCGGCCATCATAGGCATCGAGCGACATGGCTGCGATGTAGTCGGCCCAGTTTGACAGCTTGGTGGCCTGGATGATGCCCCAACAACAGAAGGCTCCCATGTTTTGCGTGCCATTGAGCAAAGCCAGTCCCTCCTTGGAAGCCAACTTAATGGGTTCCCATCCCATGGTCGTCATGAGTTGTGCGCCACTCATCCGTTGCCCCTTGTACTCCACTTCTCCCAGTCCCACGAGTGGCAGGCAGAGGTGCGCCAGGGGCACAAGGTCCCCTGACGAGCCTACCGAGCCTTGCATATAGACAATGGGGTAGACATCGTTGTTGAAGAAATCGATGAGCCTCTCAACCGTGTCGAGCTTGCATCCAGAGTAGCCATAGGAAAGCGACTGTATCTTCAGCAAGATCATCAGCTTGACAATCTCGTTGGGCACACGCTCGCCTATGCCACAGGCATGGCTCATCATCAGGTTGATTTGCAGTTGCGAGAGCTGATCTTCGCCGATGGATATGTTGTAGAGCGACCCGAATCCCGTGGTGACACCATAGATAGGTGTTTCCGATGAGGCTATTTTTTTGTCAAGATACTCCCTGCATCTGACGATGCGATGCCGCGCGTCGTCACCCAGTTTCAACTTGTAGTTGCCGCGCAAGATTTCCCACACCTTGTCGAGAGTGAGGTGGCCGGCACTGATTTCATGTATATTTGCCATAATGGTAAGATGATAAGTTAGAAAGATTGGTTAATGATGTTGTCGTCAACAAGGTTGGGCAGCGTCACACGCAGGCTTGGAGTATGCGCCATCTGCCTCTCGATGGCATCCATCGAACCACCGTTTCGTGCCCACGAACGCCTGGCGATGCCGTTGTTAACATCCCAAAAGAGCATCTCACGGATGTTGTTGTCGCTCTCTTCACTTCCGTCAACGACCATGCCGAAGCCGCCGTTGACGACTTCGCCCCAGCCCACTCCGCCGCCATTGTGCAAGCTGACCCAGGTTGCCCCTCGGAAAGAGTCGCCTATGACGTTCTGCACCGCCATGTCGGCGCAAAACTGTGAACCGTCGTATATGTTGCTCGTCTCACGGAAAGGAGAGTCGGTTCCGCTCACGTCATGATGGTCGCGCCCCAACACCACGGGAGCCTTCAGCCTGCCGTCACGAACGGCCTCATTGAAGGCCAACGCTATCTTGGTGCGCCCCTCACAATCAGCGTAGAGTATGCGGGCTTGCGAGCCCACCACCAGGTGGTTTTTACCTGCCTCCCGTATCCAGTGGATGTTGTCATCCAGTTGGTGTTGTATATCTTCAGGGGCGTGGTTGCGCTCTTCCTCCAGAACCTCCAGGGCCAACTTGTCGGTAAGGGCCAGGTCTGCGGGGTCGCATGAGGTGCAGACCCAGCGGAACGGCCCGAAGCCATAGTCGAAGAACAAGGGCCCCATGATGTCTTGCACATAAGAGGGGTATCTGAATTTTCCGTCATCCTTCAAGATGTCTGCCCCCGCACGACTGGCTTGCAAGAGGAAGGCGTTTCCATAATCGAAGAAATACATGCCACGTGCCGCCAACTGGTTGATGGCAGCCACTTGGCGACGCAGCGACGCTTCCACTCGCTTCTTAAACTCTCCTGGGTCGGCAGCCATCATGCGTTTGCTTTCATCGAGCGTCATGCCAACAGGATAGTAGCCGCCTGCCCATGGGTTGTGGAGCGATGTCTGGTCGGACCCCAAGTTCACCTCAATGTTCTCCTCGGCCAATCGTTCCCACAGGTCAACCACATTGCCCACATAGGCCATCGACACAACCCGCTTGTCGACAAGAGCTTTTCTCACGGCCCCCATCAGCTCATCGAGGTCATAGTGAAGCTCGTCCACCCAACCTTGCTCATAGCGCTTCTGCGCGGCCTTCGGATTGATTTCAGCCACTACGCTCACCACCTTCGCAATGTTGCCAGCCTTCGGTTGCGCCCCGCTCATGCCCCCCAGGCCACTCGAAACGAACAGAGGAATTACATTAGTAACATGGCGCGAGGCATCGCTCATCACCCTGCGAGCCGCGTTGAGCACCGTAATGGTCGTGCCATGCACAATGCCCTGCGGGCCAATGTACATATACGAGCCTGCCGTCATCTGTCCATACTGGCTCACGCCAAGGGCGTTCATGCGCTCCCAGTCGTCGGGTTTCGAGTAGTTGGGTATGACCATGCCATTGGTGACAACCACCCTTGGAGCCCGTTTGTGTGAGGGAAACAGTCCCAAAGGATGTCCCGAGTACATGACAAGCGTCTGCTCGTCGGTCATCTCTGAGAGGTATTTCATGACCAGTCGGTACTGCGCCCAGTTCTGGAAGATGGCACCGTTGCCACCATATACGATGAGCTCGTGAGGGTGTTGCGCCACCTTTGGGTCCAGGTTGTTCTGTATCATCAGCATGATGGCTGCCGCCTGTTCCGACCTGTGAGGATATTCGCTGATAGGTCGCGCTTTCATCTCATAGGTGGGACGATAGCGATACATGTAGATGCGCCCATACTTGTGCAATTCCTCTGCAAACTCAGGCGCCAAGGCTGCGTGCAGGTGTTGGGGAAAATAGCGCAGCGCATTGCGCAAGGCCAATTGCTTTTCTTGCAGCGTCAGGATGTCCTTGCGCTTGGGCGCGTGGTTGATGGTGAAGTCATAGTCCTGCATGTCTGGCAGGCTGTCGGGAATGCCGGCTCGTATGTCGGCTTGAAATTCTTCAATGGTCATGGTAGGTTAAAAATATATATAAGGGGAACAAATTGGGTGACTTGTTCCCCGTTGGGTTATGCAAAGTGTCATTGCGTTAGGTGCGTCCACTTCCATGGGAAATGGTATTGGCACCTGCTCCATGAGTTTTATCAAGGTTTGATTTTGCTGTTCACAACTGCCAAGATTTCCTTTTCGAGCTTATCAGCCTTCTGCTCATAGGCGTTCACCTCGTCCACAAGCGCGTCCGCAACAGCCTTGTCGTCAAGTGAGGCCGCATTGATCTTGACGTTCAGCGCGGCTCCTCTCACAGCCGCCCGAGCGGCAAGAGCACCCACGCCAGCATCGCTCACGCTGGCCGGATTGCCTTCCTTTGCCATTGCCTGGCACAGGTCAAACACCTCATACGACCGCCTCACCGTCTCGAGCGGCACCTCAGCGGCGTGGCGTGTGGCCTTCTGGATAGCGGCGTGGCGTGTGGCTTTTTCCTCATCTGTGGCTTTCGGCAAGCCAAAAGCCGCCATGATCTGGTTGAAGGCATCCGTGTCTTCGTCAACGAGATGCATGAGCTGTGACAAGAGCTTCTGCCCCCGCTCAGCCATCACGCTGAACTCTTGCCACCTGTCGTCCCATCCGCGCTTGTGCGCCGACAAGTTGGCCACCATAGCTCCCAAGGCCGCTCCCATGGCACCCATGGTCGCGGCGATGGTTCCTCCACCAGGTGCCGGGCTCTCCCGCGAGGTCTCCTCCACAAACTCCTTGACCGTCATGTCGGCCAATCGCCTGACAGGCTTGGCATCCTCCAGCAGATATTCGATGACCTTTTCTCTTGGGTTGAAAGGCTTCAGGTCATCAAGGCTCATCGACTTGATGGCCATTTTCACCAAGTCCTCCTCAGGAACCCCCACCGAACGCTGCTGCTTTTCCAAGTAATAGACACCTGCCTCGATGAGCACGCGCTTGGGTATCAACCCCACAATCTCGGTGCCCGTGACCCGAAGGCCACGCGCTGCGGCGGCCCGACACACCTCATCGAAGGCCTTATGGAGCGGTGTCACGTTGATATTGGTGATGTTCATCGACACTTGGGCAATGCCATACTCGTCTATAAACCATCCGATGGCCTTGGTGCCTTTCAACGTTCCCGGTTGCATGAGCATCTTGCCGTGGGCATCCTTCAGGATCTTGCCCGTGAGTTTCCCCCCTTCCCGCATCGGGCGTCCCTTCTCCCTCACATCGAAAGCGATGGCGTTTGCTCTGCGTGTGGAGGTGGTGTTGAGGTTGAAGTTGACGGCAATGAGAAAGTCGCGTGCCCCCACCACGGTGGCACCGCTCCTTGCCATGTACTCATCCCATGGGCGAGCGCCATAGTCGGGTGCCTCGTCGGGATGGGTCACGCGGTCGGCAAGGGCCTCGTATTCACCTTTTCGGCATACGGCAAGGTTACGGCGCTCGGGCTTGAAAGCCGCCGCCTCATAGCAGTAGCAAGGAACACGAAGTTCGTTGGCTATGCGTTCCGCCAACTGGCGCGCCAGCGCGGCACATTCCTCCAGCGTCACTCCACTTACCGGAACCAGCGGCAAAACATCCGTGGCACCGATGCGTGGATGCGCACCGTGGTGCGAGCGCATGTCTATCACACGCGCCGCTTGCGCCACAGCGCGAAAAGCCGCCTCGCACACGGCTTCGGGTTGCCCCACGAAGGTCACTACGGTTCGGTTGGTGGCCTCACCGGGATCCACGTTGAGCAACATCACGCCCTTGACACTTTTCACGGCATCGACGATGGAGTTGATTTTCTGCATATCGCGCCCTTCACTGAAATTGGGCACGCACTCTATAATTTTGTTGTTGTTTGCCATAGGTCAATCGGTCTATATGAATTCTAGTTTTTCGTTCTCAAAGTTAAGGGTTTTCCTTGACAGCCGCAAATATTTATGCGGAAAAATAACAAAAAGCGACCTTTTCACGTGTCGCCTTTGTTTCAGGGTATAGCCTTTCCGGATGTTTTCCGAACCTTCAATCCATTTTTTGTCAAGCTCACCTTCACTTCCGACGAGAGGTTGACGCGCTTCTTCAGCACCTTTCCAGCCACAATAGCTTGGATGGTCACAGCCGTCTTTCCTTCCTTGTCGTGGCGCAGGTAGATGGCCTCATGGGTTGAGTCTTGCAAGGCCGTGATGTCGTTGCCCACCACAAAAAATCGGATGGGGCAAGCCACACTGTTGTTTTGGCTGACGGTGAACGAGGCTTTGTACACCATGGCACCCCTGATGGCGGTCGCCACAGGCAGCACCGGCGCGCCCAGCGAGGTGCTGAGACCACTTACTGTGACCTGCTCCGCCCCGCAGAAATTGCTCAGTAGCAGGTAACGCGTCTGGTCGGGGTCGGCAGCCACCACACCGTTCCAACCCTCGGACAGCACGCCCCGCAGTGGCACCAGCTCTTGGTTCATGCGCTGGGTGGTGGCCGCGTCCACCATACTATAATATACGATGTTGCGCTTGTCGACCACCGTTCCCTTTCCAAACGTCCGTCTCACGTTGCTGTATGCGGGATAGACCTTTGACGTGAGCACCGAATTGTTGTTTGCCCTGTCGCCAAAGGCCATCTGCTTGCTGTTGGGAGCCACGATACCCAGGGCATTGTCGATGTTCACCCAGGCCGTCTCCATCATGGCCAGCCGTGTGCCGTCAAGACGCTGGCTTCCTTTCTCGTAATAGAGCGTGCGGCTCGTGCGCGTCAGCGTGTCGGTTGAGATAGCCATTAGTCCGCCCTGTTCGCACGTGATGGCACCCTCAGACAGCCCCGTCACATAATCGAGATAGATGACCGCGTTGCCTGGCGTGGAATAGATGGCAAATCGGTTGTCGAGCACGGCCTCATTGGTGCTGAGCTCACCATTCATGACCCATGCCTCCCCGTCAAGTTGGTATATGCCGCTCCCAACTGGCTTGGCATTGGTCTTTTTGCCCTCTACCGTGTACCATCCTATGAAGTTGCCCGTGTTGTTCGCCTTGAAAGGCACAATAATCTTGTTTTGATCCACCGAGTTGGCTGCGATATAACCCGTGTAGCTCGGGATGCCCGTGGCCCATGAGAAGGTGGTGAATCGGTCGGCAGTGTAGCCCCTCACAATGTTTTGTGCCGGGAAAATCTTGGCGGTGCCATAGCGTTGGCGGAAGTCGTCAAACGTCGAAGGCTTGAGCTTGGCGGTGGACAAGACCTCGTGCATCAGCCAGGTCATCATCACACGATGACCCTCCACACCCATGCGGCGCGCGCCGATGTCGGAGCGGAGCAGCCATGAGCCGTCGTCGGTGGTCTGCTGGCGTGCCTTGATCATCTTGTAGGCCAGGTTTTCCAGCATCAGCGCGTCGGTGTCGCGAAGAAAGCAGGCGTTGGTGGTGTAGCTTGTGATCTGGTCATAGAGAAACAGGCTCCAATCGTTGCCGTTAGGCATGGCCAGTTCGCCGTCGGCCAGCGCCAACCAGTTGAGCACCTCTTTCTGCACGGCCTCATTGTTGTGCATCAGGGCGTTGGTCTTCCATCGTTCTGTTCCGTGGAGCGTTGTCTGGAAGAGTTTGAGGGCCAATGCGGCTTCTCCCAGTTCCTGTATAACCACGTTCTGATAGGACGTGTGGAAGTAGTTGTGGTTTTGCAGCGTGTAGTCGTCGTAGAGGTTCTGGCCGCGATAGAGGTCGACCACGGTCGTCTTGTCGTAGTCGGGGTCGATGACCTTGTGGTCGCCTGCGTCGTTGCGGTGGCTATAACTGTTGATGGCAAACTCGCGGAGCCGAGCAAACCAACGCGGAGCCAGCGCGTCATCGGGGAAAAGGCCGAGCGTGGCGGCCAGCACGTCTGCCTCCCACCCGTTCTCCTCGGCCTTGGTGTCGCCTTTGTAACCCGTGGGCACGGTGCGCTCCAGCTCGTAGTTACACTCGGCCTTGAGCAATCGTTCTATGCAGCCCTTCTGTTCGGGTGTGAGCTTGTCCCACTGGAAGAAGGCCGAATAGGCCACCGACATGGCCCACAGCGAACTCTCCCACGTGTGGTCCTTGACACCAGTTGACCCCCAGTAGCGGCTGCCGGCACAAGGTTTCAAGCGGTTGGCCTTGTGGGTGGAATAGGCAAAGACGAGGCTCTCGCGTGCCATGGTCTCAAGGTCGGCCCATGTGATGCTCTCTGGCAGCGTCACGCGTCCCTGCCCATACTTGACGAGGAAAGCGGCTATCATTCCCAAGTCGGCGTTCGACCGCACGCCGTCCTCATTGGCCTGCATGGTGGAGTTGCTCTTAAAGCACCCACACGCCTCACCTGCGCTGTTCGGTTCGACACACGCCTGGAAGTCTTGTTTAAGGTATTGGGCAAAGCGGGCCAACATCTGCAACAGGTCGCCCTTCATGGTGGCCTCGTCCACAAAGTCGGCATTGACGATGTCCTCGGTGAGGCTCATGGCAGGGGTTTGCGCTGCTGGCGTCACTGAAAAGGGATGCGTTGCGGCTTTTGCCTGCATGGGCAGGTGAGCAGACAAAGCCAGCAACAGTAGACAGGTTGGTATTCTCATTTCGTAGAGGAGTATTGTATATGGATACAAAGGTAGCGTTTTTTGTTGACAACCATGCCTTCCACTCGGCATAATCATTCTGAAAAAACAAGCATTGTGTGTAAATTACCAACGACTGGCAAATCAGCAGGATGACTTTGTGGCAGGCTTATCTATAAAAAAGCTGAAAAACACGTTGTGGACGACAAAAATCACTCAAAATCCATCGTTTCAAGATGAACAATTCGTATCTTTGCGACATTAGAACCTAAAGAAGAGGAAAGATGAAACAACTTCGTTGGATACTCCTTATTTGCCTTGTGGCCTTGTCGTGCAACACCGCACCTGCCATAGCCAAAGCCCACAAACGTCTGAAGGTGGCCCTGGTGCTCGGTGGCGGAGGCGCCAAGGGCGCTGCTGAGGTGGGCGCTCTGAAGGAGATTGAGCGCGCAGGCGTGCCCATCGACTACATCGTAGGCACCAGTATCGGCTCGATAGTGGGCGGTCTCTATTCGGTTGGCTACCGCGCCGACGATCTCGACTCGCTCTTCACCCACCAAGACTGGGTGAGCCTCTTCAACGACCGCAAGGCCAAGAAAGGCGAGAAGGTGGATGAAATCAAAGGCTTTGGCTTGATGCGAGGCATAGGCGTGCTCCAGTTTCTCGACTCGCTGCTCACCGCCAAAAACACTTATTGCGGAAACGGTTCTTACCCCGACTCCATCTTCTTCGATAAGTTACCCATACCCTATCGCGCCGTGGCGTGCGACATCAACAGCGGCCAGGGCGTGGTCCTGGCGCAGGGAAGCCTGCCACTATCCATGCGTGCCAGCATGGCCATACCTGGTGTCTTCAAGCCCGTGCGCCTCGACTCGCTGCTGCTACTCGACGGCGGCCTAGTCAACAACCTGCCCGTCGACGTGGCGCGCGCCATGGGGGCCGACCTGGTCATCGCCATCGACCTCACGCAGAACAAGCATCCCGACTTCGTTCCAAAGAAAATCAAGAAGTTCATGGGCAAGGGATTGAGGTGGCTGCGCCAACGCCCCGACTTTGTCAACTACAACCGCAACTACAAGGATGCCGACCTTTGCATCAACCCGAAGCTCAAGGGCTACGGCGTGACGAGCTTCAGGCCCGAGGACATACGCGCCATGATAGAACAGGGGCAAAAGTCGGCCAAGAGCCACCACAGCAAGCTCGTGTCGCTGAGAAAGAAAGCCACGGGAAAATGAGCGAAAGCAAGCCCATGCCGGAAACGAGAGGATGGGTCACTCCTCGCCCTTGAGAACTGGCAGCGATATGTGGTATTTCACGGCCAGGAAACGCACAAGCACAATGAAGACAAACGTGGCCACAGCCGTGATGGGCATGCTGACGCCCAAGCTGATCATCACCCAATAGAGCAGTCCGCCCACGATGGAGGCCATGGCATAAATCTCCTTTCGGAAGATGACAGGAATCTTGTTGAGCAACACGTCGCGTATCACGCCTCCCGCCGCGCCCGTAATGCAGCCCATGATGATGGCCACCCAGAACGGGTGACCATAGTCGAGGGTCTTCTGCAGGCCCGTGATGGTGAACGAGGCAAGGCCCAGCGTGTCGAAGGCAAACCAGGCGTTGTCGAGGCGCTTGAGCGAGCGCGCAAAGACGATGACGATAAACTGTGCCAGAAGCGTGCACAGGATGTACATGGGCGAGGTCATCCAGAAGGGTGTGGCTCCCAGCATCACGTCGCGCAGCGTCCCGCCGCCGATGGCCACCGCGATGCCACACACGAAACCGCCAAACCAGTCGTAGTGCTTGGCGGCGGCATGGCGGATGCCCGAGATGGCAAAGGCTAAGGTTCCCAGGATTTCTATGATTTGCTGCATGGTGTGCACCACGACAGGATCAGCATTGAGCATTGTGCTTTGACAAAGAGGGTTACAAGGTTGAAAAACAGATTGTCAGAATGTTTGAGGGGGTGTCCTCACACCACGTTTTGGGGGTGCCCCTCAACGAAGGCGCGCACATTGTCTACGCAAATGCGCATCAGCCTCTCGCGCGCTTCGCGTGTTGCCCAGGCGATGTGTGGCGTGAGATACGCGTGGGGCTGCGCGAAGAGCGGGCTGCCCTGGCGTGGGGGCTCCTCCTCCATGACATCGGCCCCGTAGCCGGCCAGTTGCCCAGTCTCGAGCGCGTCGGCCACGGCCTGCTCATCGACGAGCGCGCCGCGCGCCGTGTTGATGAGGATGGCTCCTTGTCTCATGCGGCCTATCTTCTCGGCGTTGAGCAGGTGGTGGTTGGCGCTGGTGAGCGGACAGTGGAGCGTCACGATGTCCGACACGCCCAAGAGCCCATCGAGCGTGGTCTTCTGTATGCCCTCGGGAAGCGACGAGGCATCCTTGGAGGTCAGGGCAAACACATCCATGCCAAACTGGTGGGCGATGTTGGCCACGCGCATCCCGATGTTGCCAAGGCCGACGATGCCTAACGTCTTGCCAGCCAGTTCCACGAGGGGCGTGTCCCAATAGCAGAAGTCGGGGTTGGCGCCCCAGCGCCCTTGGCGCGAGGCGTCGGCGTAATGCGCCACCTGGTTGGTGATGTTGAGGATGTGGGCGAAGGTCATCTGCACCACCGAGTCGGTACTGTAAGCCGGTATGTTGGTCACCGTCACGCCGTGGCGGTGGGCGGCTTCCACGTCAACCACGTTGTAGCCCGTGGCCAGCACGCCGATATAGCGGAGTTTAGGCAGTTGGCGGAGGATGTCCTCCGTGATGTTAACCTTGTTGATGAGAATGGCATCGGCCTCCTTGGCGCGCGCCACGACATCCTCGGGCGCGGTGCGCGGGTAGATGGTGAGCCGCCCCCATTGTTTCAGTCCCTCCCAAGAGAGGTCGCCAGGGTTGGCGGCATAGCTGTCGAGTTCTACGATGTTCATTGTTTCCGTTTGTCTTGTTCCTTGTATCGCTCCCCCCAGCAGTTTACCATGCGCTGGTAGAGCTTGTCCTCCGCCGGGCTGTGCTGGGCATGCCAGAAACGGCGCTCCCGCAGGCCGTCGGGAAGGTATTGTTGTTCGGTGAAGTTGCCTGGGTAGTCGTGCGGGTACTTGTATCCGTCGTGGTAACCCAAGTTTGCCATGAGCTCGGTGGGCGCGTTCCTGATGGGCAGGGGCACGGGTTGGTTGCCACTTTGCTTCACCTCCTTCAGGGCCTCGCCGATGGCCAGGTAGGCCGAGTTGCTCTTAGGACTGGTGGCCAAGTAAACCACAGCCTCTGCAAGAGGTATGCGGCCCTCTGGCCAGCCTATCTTCATCACGGCATCGAAGGCCGCGTTAGCCAGCAACAGGGCGTTGGGGTTGGCCAGGCCGATGTCCTCGGCAGCGCTGATGACCAGGCGGCGGGCTATGAACTGTGGGTCCTCGCCACCCTCGATCATGCGGGCCATCCAGTAGAGCGCGGCGTCGGGGTCCGACCCACGTATGCTCTTGATGAAAGCCGAGATGATGTCGTAGTGCATGTCACCCTGCTTGTCGTAGGCCAGCGGGTTCTGCTGTAGGCGCTCTTCCACCAGTTTGTCGGTGATGACAATGGGGTCGTCCTCGGCAGACTCCACCACCAGTTGCAGGATGTTGAGCAGCTTGCGGGCGTCGCCGCCACTGTAACGTAGCATCGCCGCCGTCTCGCATAGCTGGATGTGCTTTTCGCGTAGCTCCACGTCAGTGGTCACCGCACGGTGGAGTAACTTCTCAAGGTCGTCTACGCCGAGCGGTTTCAGCACATAGAGCTGGCAACGCGAAAGCAGGGGCCTAATCACCTCAAACGAAGGATTCTCGGTCGTGGCACCGATGAGCGTCACGATGCCTTTCTCCACGGCACCTAACAACGAGTCTTGCTGCGATTTCGAGAAGCGGTGTATCTCGTCGATGAAGAGGATGGGCGACTCGGAACTGAAGAAGCGGCCCTTCTTCGCACGATCGATGACATCGCGCACATCCTTCACGCCGCTTGTCACGGCGCTCAGCGTGTAGAACGGCACCTTGAGCGTGTTGGCCACAATCTGTGCCAGCGTGGTCTTGCCCACACCAGGAGGCCCCCAGAGGATGAAGCTCGTGACGTGGCCGCTCTCTATCATCTTCCTGAGCACCGCACCGGGGCCCACAAGGTGCTCCTGCCCCACGTAGTCGTCAAGCGTGCGGGGGCGCAAACGTTCTGCCAATGGTTCACTCATGAAATGCAAAGTTACAAAAAAAGATGCGCAAGTCTAACAACAAAACAAGACCCTTAACATAAGTTAATACCCGAGGGCGTGTTCTGACGGTTTTTTGCATTGCTGTCAACAAGAGGGGGCGCAGGAAATATGCCTTCGGCATGTTGCCCCAATGGGTAATCATGTCATCATTTTTCTGAAAATACAGGACTCTGTGGAACAAGCATTCTGGAGAGCAAAAGACGTGAAAAGAAGGAGTGATACTCCTCGGAAGAGCGAAAAAAAGAAGAAGAACGTGGAGGTTGATGCCCAATCGAGTCACGATTAAAGCCAGATTGAGACGTGAAAAAGGCTTCATGATGAATCGAAAGGATACCTATTGAGGCTCAATTAGGCATCTATCGAGAAACCAGGAACGCCGGGATTATTTTCTTTTCTTGTTTTTATCTCGCAACATCCTCATTGACAGCTGTTTGCGTAAACTTGTAAAAACAGAGCTTCTACGCGTGCAAATTAGGTGCGCTTTCCAAAAACGCCTGTTTTTGAGCTATGTTTGTCAAGTTAAATGGGGGCGAGGTGTACGTGGGTTTTGGATAACTGGCGTTACAGAACAGAAGGCTAGGGGGAAAAAGTTTGCACCCGCCTATGATGATCATGAAGACTTAACCATAACAGCAAATTGGACAATAGCTACTCGCAATGGGAATACATTGACAGTCACCATCTTACCGACAACATCTGATGACAATCGCCTCATAAAAAAGTGTCTGTTCAAATTGGTGACGCTTTTGATGAATTCAAATTCAAACAGCGAGGTTTGAAAGTAGGATTATAAAATATTATAGTTCGATCATTCACAAGGATGCCTTAACCAGCATCCTTTTTTCATGATAATCGAGCCCAGACATCATGTTTAAAAAACACTAACGTATTTCATCCAACTTCAAAAAAAGCACTACCTTTGCACAATAAAATCAAAAAGGAGCATCATGCAAGGAACTTACCGGATGGGACTCGACGTGGGCTCCACAACGGCCAAGGTAGTCGTGGTGGACGAACGCGGTGCTCTGGCCTACTCGCGTTACGAGCGTCACAACGCAAGGGTCAACGACCTGGTGAGGGCGTATCTCGACGACATCAAGCAGAGGTTGGGCAACTGTAAGCTGCGCGTGTGCGTCACGGGCTCAGTGGGCATGGCCACAGCTGAGCAACTGCATGCCACTTTCGTGCAGGAGGTGGTGGCGGCTACCGTCTACGCCCGACACAGCCATCCAGAAACAGAGGCACTCATCGACATTGGCGGCGAAGACGCCAAGGTGGTGTTCTTCAACGGAAAGAGCACGGAGCTCCGTATGAACGGCAACTGCGCTGGCGGCACAGGAGCGTTCATCGACCAGATGGCTGTGCTCATGGGGTGCGACAACCAGCACATGAGCGACTTGGCCTTGCGAGCCACCACCCTCTACCCCATGGCTGCCCGTTGTGGCGTGTTTGCCAAGACAGACATACAAAATCTCATGGCACGCAACCTGCCTGAGGCCGACATTGCCGCCAGCATCTTCCATAGCATCGCCGTGCAGACGGTGACCACCTTGAGCCACGGTTGCACCTTCAAGGCCCCCATCCTGCTCTGTGGCGGCCCCTTCACCTTCCTACCAGCGCTTCGCAAGGCCTTTGCCGACTACCTGAAGATGCGTCCTGACGACTTCATCGTGCTCAGCGACGGCAATCTCATACCAGCCTTGGGATGTGCTATCCAGGCAGAGAAAGGCCGCACCGTGACGCTCGACCAACTGTTCCACACGTTTGCTGACAATTCCCAAGTGCCACATAGGAACACTGCCTGTAGCACGAACAGCCACACCAACCAGGATGATAACGAGCAACGGTTGGCTCCCTTGTTCCGCGACGAGACGGAACACACGGAGTGGCTCTTCCACAAGAACAGCCACACAACCCCCGTGCATCCCTTGCGACGCGGCGTGGAACAAGTAGTGATTGGCATCGACTCCGGTTCGACCACCACCAAGATTATAGCCGCCAGAGCCAATGCGGGCGAGGAAGGGCAAATTGTGTTTGCCGACTACTCCATGAATCTCGGCAACCCCATCAAGGCGGCAAGGGAAGGCTTCGGCCGGTTGCTGGCGGCGACCCGCAAAGTCGGCACCGACCTGCAGGTCGTCGGCTCCTGCGCAACGGGGTACGGCGAGGAACTCATCCAGACAGCTTTCGGCCTCGACGACAGCATCATCGAGACCATGGCCCACTACCGGGCAGCCGAGCGACTGGTGCCCGACGTGTCGTTCATCCTCGACATTGGCGGGCAGGACATGAAAGCCATCTTTGTAGACCATGGTGCCGTGGTGCGCATGGAACTCAACGAGGCATGCTCTTCAGGGTGCGGCACGTTCATACAAACTTTTGCCAAGAACCTCGGCTATGGCGTGGCCGACTTCGCCCAACTGGCTTGCCGAGCCAAGGAGCCGTGCGACCTGGGCACACGATGCACTGTCTTCATGAACTCGAAGGTAAAACAGGTGCTGCGCGAGGGCGCGTCAGTGGCCGACATCGCTGCTGGGCTATCCTACTCCGTCGTGCGCAACTGCCTCTACAAGGTTCTGAAACTTCGCGAAAACGATGACCTCGGCGGAAAAATCGTGGTGCAAGGCGGCACGATGAAAAACGACTCGGTGGTCAGAGCCTTCGAGCTGCTGACCCACACTCAGGTGGCACGGAGCAACATGCCCGAGATGATGGGGGCCTATGGCTGTGCGCTCCACGCACTGCACAAACGGGCTCTCGACAAGGGAGCCCAGCGAGCGGTACGCTCGGTCGACAGCCTGTTGGGCCTCGCCGCCTACGACACGCGCCTATTGGGCTGCAAGGGCTGCGAGAACCGCTGCTCGGTGACAATGTACGACTTTGGCGGCGGCCGACGGTTCTACTCGGGCAACAAGTGTGAACGCATGTTCAACAATAAGGGCAACAAGGACATCAAGGGCGAGAACATCTACGAGCAGAAGGTGATACAACCTTGGAAGGGCGTGACGCTCGCCTCCGAACCTGCCAAGCCGCTCGCCAACGGTCAACAGCGCGTAGGCATACCGCGCGTGCTCAACATGTATGAGGACTACCCCTTCTGGTTCACGCTGTTCACAGAGGCGGGCTTCCAAGTGATGCTCAGCAGCGAAAGTCATTTCAGTCGCTATGAGGCGACCCTCCACACGGTGATGAGCGACAACATCTGCTTCCCGGCCAAGCTGGCACACGCGCATATCCAAGAGCTCGACGTCAGCGACGTGTCGTTCATCTTCATGCCATATGTGGTGTTTGAGCGACAAGACGACGAGCGCAACACCAACAGCTACAACTGTCCCATCGTGGCCGCCTACTCAGATGTCATACGCAATGCCATGAGCTTGAAAAAGCGTGTCGATTCGCCCGTCATAAACTTCAGCAACCTCAAGTTGCTCCACAGGCAGATACGCCAATACCTCAAGGGGCTGGGCGTGAGCGACCAGACCATACAGCGCGCCTTCTTCCAGGCTGTGGAAGCCCAGGAACGCCACGCGGCGAACCTCCGCCAGCGCGCCAGCAACATCCTCAGGGAGAGCCGACGAAAGGGCAAGCTGACCATCATGCTGGTAGGCCGACCCTATCATGCCGACCCGCTCGTACAGCACAAACTGTCGGAGATGATCGCCTCCTTGGGCGCGAATGTCATCTCCGACGACATCGTGCGCGGCGACAGCACCACAGGTACGGGAGAGACATACCTCGTCAGACAGTGGGCTTACATGAACCGCATCATCAAGGCGGCGCAGTGGTGCGCGGAGCAGCCAGGCGACGTGCAGCTGGTGCAGATGACATCGTTCGGCTGCGGCCCCGACGCGTTCATACAAGACGAGTTGCGCGCCATCATGAAAAACCACGGCAAGCCGTTCACTCTGCTCAAGATCGATGACGTGAGCAACATCGGTAGCCTGAAGCTCCGCGTGCGCTCCCTCATCGAGTCGCTGCGCGGGCAGGTCGTGCCCAAAGCGCAGTCGGCCATCGAGCCCTTCGTCGAGCGTCCCATGAAGGGTGCTGCAAAGCGCCACATCCTCGCACCATACTTCACCGAGTATCTCACGCCGGTGCTCACCTCACTCTGCCACACCATCGGCTTCGACGTGGAGGTACTGCCCATGAGCGACGCGAAAAGTGCCGAACTGGGTCTGAAATACGCCAACAACGAAATTTGTTATCCAGCGACACTCATTATCGGCGACATCGTGAAGGCCTTGCGCTCGGGACGATACGACCCCGACAAGATATCCGTGGCGATGAGCCAGACAGGTGGCCAGTGCCGCGCCACCAACTATGCAGCCCTCATCAGGCGCGCCATGGACGCCAACGGCTTCCGCCAGGTGCCCCTCATCACGCTCGGTGTGTCGACCAGTGCTACAGAAGACCAGACACAAAGCGACAAGATGGACATACCCTGGGTGAGCCATGCATCCATCATCGTCACCACATTTCTCTATGGCGACACCTTGTCAAAAATGTACCACGCTTCCGTGTCGCGCCTGAAACCGTCGTATGCCATGCCCGTGGGGAAGTCGGCCAACGCGGCAGAGGCGCTGCGCGACAAGTACATGCAATTGGCCAATCAACCTATCCTCGACAACAACGCCAACGCGCTCATGGAGCTCATCGCGCAGGCCGCCAAGGAGTTTGATGAGATAACAGCCGACAAGGACGTGCCTGCCGTGGGCATCGTAGGCGAGATTTTCCTCAAGTTCAACCCCTTTGCACACCAGTTCCTCGCAAAAAAAATCATCGAGCGGGGCTTCGAAGTGGTGCCCGCGCTGCTCTCGCCTTTTTTCTTGCAAGAGTTTGTCAACGTCATCGCCCAGAAACACATGGCACTGAAATGCTCTCATGTGCCCGACTTCGCTGTGAAGGTAATTTACAACTTGATTTGGCAACGTGAGAAGCGCATCAACAAACTGGCTTCGCGCTTCCGTTACTTCCGTCCGTTCACCAACATTTTCGACGATGCCAAAGAGGTAAACGGGGTGGTGTCGCTCGCGGCACAATTTGGAGAAGGGTGGCTCTTGCCAAGCGACATCATCAGCATGGTGAAGCAGGGGATCTGCAACGTGGCCAGCCTGCAACCCTTCGGATGCATCGCCAACCACATCGTCTCGAAGGGCATTGAGAAACGGCTGAAGACCGACTACCCGCAGCTTAACCTTGTGTCGCTCGACTTCGACGCGGGCGTATCGGCGGTCAATGTCACAAACCGCCTGCTGCTCTTTCTTGACAGTATCGCGTGAGCAGAAGCAAGCTACGAGGCCCAACATTAAGTCCCTTCCGTGAGAAAGCAAAAAGCAAAGCGAGCAATACATTTTTTGCCGCTTTGCTTTTTTGCTTTTAAATAATTTTGTAACTTTGCGGACAGAATATTGTAACCCGAAGATGAGCATCCAAAACACGCCTCACTTGCTGACAGAAACCGTTGACCAGCTTTCAGACCCGAGCACACTAAAAGGTCTCTTCCATCAACATCGGGAAGGATATCCCCTGCCATCGAGCCATGTCCTTGAGGAAATTGTGCAATTGGCGCGCGCGATACTCTTTCCAGGATTCTTCGGAAAATCCCAACTCAACATACAGACCATCAAATACCAAATCGGGGTAGAGGTGGAAAAGTTGAGCGTTCTGCTCACAGAACAGATATTGGCTGGACTGTGTTTCTCTGAGGAATGTGAGCCACAACGAGAAAGGAACGATCTCAAGCAGCAAGCGCGCAATCTGGCAAGCGACATGATATGCAGGCTTCCCAAGATCCGAAAGGTGCTGGCAACCGATGTGGAAGCGGCCTACAATGGTGACCCCGCAGCCAAGAGCATCGCTGAAATCCTGTTGTGCTACCCAGTCATCAAGGCCTTGGCAAGCTATCGGTTCGCGCACGAACTCTTCCTGCTGAACGTGCCGCTCATCCCACGCATGATAACCGAAATGGCGCATTCCGAGACTGGCGTCGATATCCATCCTGGTGCCACCATCGGCAATTATTTCACCATCGACCACGGAACGGGCGTGGTCATCGGAGAAACTTGTGTCATCGGCAATCATGTGAAGCTCTATCAGGGGGTTACGCTCGGAGCCAAGAGTTTCCCCCTTGACGAGAAGGGGAATCCCATCAAGGGCATTCCACGCCACCCCGTCATCGATGATGATGTCATCGTGTATGCCAACGCTACCCTGCTGGGCAGAATACGCATCGGTCACGGATGCACGGTGGGCGCCAACACGTGGGTGTTAGAAGACATACCACCCGAGACAACCGTCTATAAAGAATGACCCAGTAACGGGAGGCCAAGGCCATAGAAGAGGGCTGACCCCAGAAACAAGAAACAACAACAAGACAAAAATATCATAACAAACATAAAACAATGGAATTTGAACTCATCGCCAAGACATTCATGGGCTTAGAGCCTGTTCTGGCACAGGAGCTGACCAAACTGGGCGCAAATAATGTGCAGATAGGCCGACGCATGGTGTCGTTCACCGGCGACAAAGAGATGATGTATCGTGCTAACTTCCAGTTGCACACCGCAATCCGTATTTTGAAACCTATCAAGCACTTCAAGGCGAGATCGGCTGAAGACGTATATAACGAGGTAAAGAAAATCGATTGGAGTCAATACATCGCTAAGGGGAAAACATTTGTGGTCGACTCGGTTGTCTATTCGGATGAGTTCCGCAATTCAAAGTTTGTTTCATATAAGGTGAAAGATGCCATCGTCGACCAGTTCAGGGAGACCACAGGCGATCGCCCCAACATTTCCATCAGCAATCCGGACATACGGCTCCACATACACATCGCCGAGGACAACGCCACCATGTGCCTCGATTCCAGCGGCGAGAGTCTTCACCGCAGAGGTTACAGACAGGAGACGGTGGAAGCTCCGCTCAACGAGGTGTTGGCCGCCGGCATGATTCTCATGACCGGATGGAAAGGCGACACCGACTTTATCGACCCCATGTGTGGATCTGGAACGCTCGTCATCGAGGCCGCCCTGATTGCGCAAAACATATCGCCTGGCGTGTTCCGCAAGGAATATGCATTTGAGAAATGGCCCGACTTCGATGCCGATCTCTTTGATGCCATCTACAACGACGACTCGGAGGAGCGCGAGTTCACGCACCACATCTATGGATACGACGTAGACATGAAAGCCGTGAACACGGCCATCTTGAATGTCAAGGCAGCTGGCCTGTCGAAGGTTATCACCGTGAAACAGCAAGACTTCAAGGACTTCACAAAGCCCAGCGAGAAGAGCATCATGATTACAAACCCTCCTTATGGCGAACGTATCTCTACGCCCAACCTTCTGGGAACATACAAGATGATTGGTGAAAAACTGAAGAAGGAATTTGCCGGAAACGAGGCTTGGGTGCTGAGTTATCGTGAGGAATGTTTCGACCAGATTGGCCTGAAGCCCAGCATCAAGATTCCCCTCTACAATGGAAGCCTTGAGTGTGAGTTTAGGAAGTATATCATGTTCGACGGGAAGATGAAAGATTTCCGCTCAGATGGTGGCATCGTCAAGACAGACGAGGAAAAGCGCGAGATGGCCCAAAAGCACCGCTTCAAGAAAAACCGTGAGTTTAAGCAACGACTTGACGAAGAAGAGGCTAACGAGGAAGGTGACATACGCACGTTCCATTTCCACACCTTCGACGACCATTTCCTGAAAAACGAAGAAAGGAAGCGCAATGATCGTCGCCCCAAGCGTTTCGGAGATGAAGATCGCAAGGACCGCGAACGTAAGTCGTTTGGTGATCGGGGCGCAAAACATGAAAGCGGACGTTTCGGAAAAGGAGGCAGCTCTTTTGGAAAAGGTCGTGGAGGCGACAAGCGCTTCGGTGGCAATAAGAAATTTAGCAACAAAAAGGGTCATGAAGATTAACAAGTTCATGGTGATGCTGGGCATGGTGACGGCATTATGCACGCAAGGAGCAGACTGCTCACAAGCACAAGCACTTAAACAGTTCACACTCGAAGACTTGAACTTCGGCGGCAACAACTATCACAACATGATAGCAGAGAACCGCTGGACAACATGGTGGGGCGACGAACTGGTGCGCACAGATGCAGAAGATTGCAAGCTCGTCAACAAGAACACAGGCAAAGAGACCTTGCTCTTCACCCTCCAAGACATCAAGGCGAAGAGCGGACTTAACATACACAGTCTATTCAACGTGTCGTTTCCAGAGAGCAAGAAAACGCTTGTATTGCTCTCCGACAGCAAGCACACGCAGCTGCTCAACTGGAAAACGGGCAAGGTTGTATGGACCATAGAAAACGACAACCGTGCGACAGCGCAGGCCTGGGATTTCCACTACAGCAGTCGCAACACGGCCTATGTGAATGGCGACCAGCTTTATGTTCAGACCGCCGATGGCCAAACACGCCAACTGACTACAGATGGCTGTCGCAACATCGTGTACGGACAAAGCGTGCACCGCGATGAGTTCGGCATCAACGGTGGCTTGTTCTGGAGCAACAAGGGAAACATGCTGGCTTTCTACCGAATGGACCAGAGTATGGTGACTGACTTTCCCCTCATTGACATTCCAGACCCATCATGGGTTCCAACCAGCGGCTCACGCATAGCCAAGGTGGCCCCCGAAAAGTACCCCATGGCCGGGGAAACCAGCCATAAGGTGACAGTCGGTGTCTACAACGTAAAGACAGGCAAGACCGTCTGGCTCAAGGCTGGCGACCCGACAAACCGCTACTTCACGAACGTGGCATGGGGACCCGACGACAAGACCATCTACATGTTTGAACTCAACCGCGACCAGAACGACTGCCAGCTGGTGGCTTACGACGCGGAGACAGGCAACAAGAAAGGCTCCATCTACCATGAGACCGACGAGAAATACGTGGAACCACAGCATCCCATTGTATTCTTGCCCTGGGACCAAGACAAGTTTGTCATGCAGAGCCAAAAGGATGGTTACAACCACTTGTACCTTTTCAACACAAAGGGTGAGCAACTGAAACAAATAACCAGCGGCAAATGGGTGGTGATGGATGTCGTGGGATTCAACGAGAAACGCCACAGCGTCATCATTGCAAGCAACGAACGTAACCCGATTCAGCGCAACCTCTACAGTGTCAACATAGACAACGGCAAGCGCACACTAATTGACGACAACGGAGAAGGTTGGCACACAGCCTCCCTGAGCCCGTCGGGCTTGTTTATGGTGGACAAGTATTCGACCCCGAACGTTCCGCGCAACATCGCCATTGTCAACGTGGAGAACGGCAAAAAGGCACGCTACCTTACCGCAGCCAACCCATGGAAAGGCTACAATGTGCCCGAATACAAGAGTGGCACGGTGAAAGCTGCCGACGGCACCACCGACCTTTATTACCGCATGGTGATGCCCATCGGCTTCGACCCGAGCAAGAAGTATCCCACCATCATATATGTATATGGTGGTCCCCACGCGCACAACGTGGACGCATCTTGGCACTGGGGATCGCGTTCCTGGGAGACCTACATGGCTCAGAAAGGCTACCTGCTCTTCATCCTCGACAACCGGGGCAGCGAGCATCGTGGCAAGGCTTTTGAGCAGGTAACGTTCCGTCACCTGGGAGACAATGAGGTGAAAGACCAGATGGAAGGCGTGAAGTTTCTCAAGAGCTTGCCATACGTGGACGCAGGCCGCATTGGAGTGCATGGCTGGAGCTTCGGCGGCTTCATGACCATCAACCTGATGACCACCCACCCTGAGGTGTTTAAGGTGGGCGTAGCCGGCGGTCCAGTCATCGACTGGAAGTGGTATGAGGTGATGTACGGCGAGCGTTACATGGACACGCCCCAGACAAACCCCGAGGGTTATGCGACATCAAGCCTGATACCCAAGGCCAAGAATCTCAAGGGCAAGCTACAAATCATCATTGGTCTCAATGATCCCGTCTGCCTGCCGCAACACTCCCTGTCGTTCATCAAGCAATGCATACAGGACGGAAAACAGCCCGACTTCTTTGTCTACCCGGGAGAACCGCACAACATGCGCGGGCACCAGTCTACGCATTTGCATGAACGCATCTCACAGTATTTCGATGATTTCTTGAAATAATTCCGCCAAACCGAGAAACCGGCAATCCGAAAGCGGGGTATAGGACAAGATTTTAAGGGTACAAACATAACATTTGAACCAGATATCATGAAACAAATTAAGCGCATATTGCTTCTTGTAGCATTGCTGTTGCCCCTCTTGGCACAAGCCTCCGACAAGGATGTGCTGGCGAGGCTTCAGGCTCTGCCTGGAGTGAGCGACGTGCAAGAGCTGAAGAGCACTGCCTATGACAACAAGTATCTGCTGAACATCAGCCAGGAAGTGGATCCCATCCGTCACCAGGCGGGCACATTCAAGCAACGAGTCATCGTATGCCACGTCGGCTACGACCGCCCTACCGTGCTTGTCACTGAAGGCTACAACTGCAACTACGCCTTGCGCGAAGGTTACCAGGAAGAGCTTTCCAAGTTGCTCAACGCCAATCTCGTGTTCGTGGAGTATCGCTACTTCGACAAGTCCACTCCCACGCCCTGCAACTGGGACTACCTGACCGTGGAGAACTCACTCTACGACTTGCATCACGTCAACCAGACCTTCCTGCAAATGTACAAGGGCAAGTGGTTGTCAACAGGCATCAGCAAGGGCGGCCAGACCTGCATGTTCTACCGCGTATTCTTTCCCAACGACGTGGACGTTTCGGTTCCATACGTGGCACCCTTAAACCGCAGTCTCGAAGACGGGCGCCATGAGCCATTCATTGAGCACCAGGTATCGACTGCCGCAAACCGCCAACATGTGAAAGATTTCCAAGTGGAGGTGCTAAAGAGGAAGGCTCGACTCATGCCGATGTTCAAGCAGTTCTGCGCCGACAAGAGCTACACCTTCCGCGTGCCTTTGGAGGACATATACGACTATTGCGTACTCGAATACTCGTTTGCCATCTGGCAGTGGGGCACGCCCATGTCGCAGATTCCCGATGCTTCAGCCTCCGACAAGGAAGTTTTCGACCACTTCATCAAGACCACCGACCCCAATTACTTCTCCGCGCAAACGCCATACTTGTCGTTCAATGTGCAAGCCGCGCGCGAATTAGGCTACTATGGATACGACATCAAGCCTTTCAAGAAATGGATGTCCATCAAGACAGCCAAGGATTACATGCACCGCGTGATGTTGCCCGAGCAGTTTGCGCACCTCAAGTTCGACAAGTCACTCTACAACAAGACGCTGAGATGGCTGAAGAACAACGATCAAAAGATGGTCTACATCTATGGGGGCATAGACCCTTGGGGGGCATCGGGCGTAGCTGGGTTGAAGTTCTTGAAGAACAAAAAACTCATCAAGGTCTACGTGTTGCCAGGCGGCAGCCACGCCACGCGCATCAACTCGTTCACAGAACCTACGCGCACGGAAATCATCAACCTCATCAAACGATATCTCGAATCAAACTAAAGGTTGGCTGTCAGCAAGCGGACAAGTGATTGAAGGTCGCATAATACAGCAAGGAAATCACAACTGTCATCAAGCCGCACACCCCGTTGCAAACCAACATAAAACATCTGTAATATCATGAAAATTTTGCTCTTAGGAAGTGGTGGGCGCGAACATGCTATGGCATGGAAGATAGCCCAGAGTGAGAAATGCGACAAACTGTTTATTGCTCCTGGCAATGCCGGTACCACGTCTGTGGGCGAAAACGTGGCCATAGGCGTAAATGAGTTTGACAAGCAAAAGGATTTTGTTGTGTCGAAGGGCATTGACATGGTTGTAGTGGGGCCTGAGGTACCCTTGGTGAACGGCATCGTCGATGCCTTCCGACAGGATGCACGAACCGCTGCCATCCCTGTCATCGGCCCCTGCAAGCAAGGTGCAGAGCTCGAGGGAAGCAAGGACTTCGCAAAGGGATTCATGAAACGCCATCACATTCCGACGGCGGCCTACGAAACATTCGACGGTACGACCATTGAGAAGGGTGTCGCCTTCCTAAAGACATTAAAGGCTCCCTACGTGCTCAAGGCCGATGGTCTGGCAGCAGGCAAGGGTGTGCTCATTGTGCCTACTCTTGAGGAAGCGGAGAAAGAATTGCGCGACATGCTGGGCGGAATGTTTGGCAAGGCATCGGCCAAGGTGGTCATCGAAGAGTTCCTGAGCGGTGTGGAATGTTCAGTTTTTGTGCTCACAGACGGCAAGCACTACAAGATCTTGCCCGAGGCCAAAGACTATAAGCGCATCGGCGAACGCGACACGGGACTCAACACTGGTGGCATGGGCAGTGTGTCACCCGTTCCTTTTGCTGACAAGGAATGGATGGAGAAAGTTGAGGAGCAAATTATCCGACCCACCGTAGAAGGCCTTGCGGATGACGGCATTAACTACAAAGGCTTCATATTCTTCGGGCTCATCAATGTGGGAGGCAATCCCATGGTCATCGAGTACAACTGCCGCATGGGCGACCCTGAGACAGAGACCGTGATGCTACGGCTCAAGAGCGACTTGGTGGAATTGCTGGAAGGAGTGGCTCAAGGCGACCTCGATAAGCGTCAGGTGGAGTTTGACGACCGCGCGGCAGTTTGCGTGATGCTCGTAAGTGGTGGTTACCCACAATCCTACAAGAAGGGCTATCCCATCAGCGGACTCGACAAGGTGGAAGGCAGCATTGTTTTCCATGCTGGTACGAAGATGGCTGACGGACAAGTTGTAACCGACGGAGGCCGCGTATTGGCTGTTTCCTCCTACGGCAAAGACAAGGAGGAGGCCCTCCGCAAGAGTTTCACCGAAGCACAAAAAATCAAATTCAAGGATATGTACTTCCGTCGCGACATAGGCCAAGACCTCTGAACGCGACACCATACCACACTCTTCTTTCAGGATAGACATGACGGTGAGGACGGTGTGCGCCGAAGCACGCTACCCTCACTGATTGCCACCGCACCAAACCAAGGTGAAAACGGAGACCCATGAGCTCCTTACACAAAGCAAGCGATATGATCAAACGTGCTCAAAACAGAATAGCCCAGTCACGATGGTCTTTATCCGTGACGGCCGCGTATGGCATTTTGATGTTCGTGTTGTTGCACGTCGTCACCCAAGTGTCATGGATACAGTTGCCCCTGCTGGGCGCAGCCACCATATTGATGGTGATCCTCAACAACACCAATTCGCTCATCCGCATCTACAGCCGCATGGTGTCGTGCTCCTTCTGCGTAGCCATGCTCATGTCACCGTTCCTTTTCACGTCACTCAACGTATGCGTGGCGCAACTGGCCTTCATCATCTTTCTCTATTTCTTTTTCCATGCTTACCAAGACAAGAACGCCGTGGGCTGGGTGTTCTATGCCTACACTGCTTTGGGCATAGCAAGCATCGTGTATGTGCAAATGTTATGCTTGCTTCCCATCCTTTGGATTCTGCAGGCTACCAACATATTGGCATCAAGCTTACGCACCTATTGCGCTTCGATACTGGGCATACTCATGCCCTATTGGTTCGTTGGGGCCTATTGTCTCTGCACGGGCAACACACAGATGCTTGCCGACCACTTCTTAGCGTTGGCCTCGTGGCAGATGCCTTTCGACTTTTCAGACGTAGGCCTTCACCGACTGCTCAACTTGGTGTTCTTGGTGCTTGTCGGAACCGTCGGAAGCGTGCATTTCCTTGCCTACAGCTATCAAGACAAAATCCGCACACGCATGCTCTATGAGTTGTTTATATCGCTTGAAGTTTGTTTTCTGGTGTTGATTATCCTACAGCCCCAGCACTTCGACCTACTGCTGTCTCTACTAATTGTGGTCGTGTCGCCACTCATAGGCCATTTCATGTCACTCACCCATTCGCGACTCTCGAACATCACGTTCTTCTTCATTATCGTGGTCGCTTTGGGACTTTCCTTTTTTAATGTATGGATTTCCTAACCCAGCTACTGCTCGATTACGGCTACTGGGGCATGTTGGCAGCCGCCTTCTTGGCTGGTAGCTTCTTCCCTTTCAGCAGCGAAGCCGTGATGTTGGCATTGCTTGCCGCTGGCCTACAACCACTTCCCCTCGTTATTTACGGAACCATTGGCAACGTGGCAGGATCCATGTTCAACTATGGCATAGGGCGCATGGGACGGCTCGACTGGATAGAAAAATACCTGCATGTGAAAAAAAAAGACCTCGACAAAGCGCAGCGGTTTCTCGGCGGACACGGGGCCTGGATGGCTTTCTTCGCATTTCTTCCCATATTGGGATCTGCCATCACCATCGTGTTAGGCCTTATGCGCGCCAACATTCCCATCACCTTCACCAGCATCACCATTGGTAAAGCCCTGCGCTACATCCTGTTAGTCTACGGCGTGCACCTCATCTTTTAGCCCTCATTTGCAGACCGAGCCTACATGGCCAGAATTCCATTGCCTCATAAAGCTACACGACTTATAACCTTTTGAACGTCAACGGGTTAAATGAGGCAAAAAAACAAACTACTATTCTGAAAAGTACAGATATTATTTTCAACAAGAGAGCATCAATAGGCGATGAAGTCAACCCGAAAGCATATTCGTTTGTCGATTCGTCAGCAAGTTAGCAAGCCTAACAACAGGCATGAGACCATAGGACAAGCGAGTTTCTGAATGTGCGATGTGACAAAGTATATGTTCTCTTTTTAGGGACAAAGGCTTGATATATGTCAAAAAAACATACATGGCACACAAAAAAAGGCATAACACATACAAATAAGGCACTTACCACACATCTTGTTCAAAAAAAATATGTTACTTTTGCAAAAAGAAAGTTAGTAATCAGTTAGTTATTATACTGGGAGTATTAATTATTACGTAATCATGACAGAGAAGAAAACTACTACAAACAAGGCAGCCGCCACAAAGGCAACCGCCACAAAGAAGGCCGTCACAAGAAGATGTGCCAAGAAAGCCACAGTGTTCGTGGACGCAGAAAATGCCGGTTTCCGTGCAGGTGATGTTTACAATGCGCTCGCTGCCGCTGGCGTTGCCCAAAGCGTAGAGGATCTTACCAAGGCCACAGGCAAGACCGAGACCGAGATCTTGCTGGGTATCGGCTGGTTGCTAAAAGAAGGTAAAGTGAAAGGTGCTGAGGGCAAGGTTGTTCTTGCCTAAAAGTATAAATCTACAAGAGAGCCGCAGTTCATAAACATGAGTTGCGGCTTTTTTTCATGCAAGACGATATTCTGAAAATCCTGGCTGAGGCCGGTCCTGAAGGTTTACGCGTGCGCAAGATTATCCTTCATGTCTTCAACTCGCAGAACACCCTGTTCCAAACAACCAGTCTGGAGGAGGTGAAGCGGCGCGTGTTGGCCTTTCTACAGCAAAACAGCCGTCACCCCAACGACCTGCTTGACCATCCCTCATGGGGCAACTATCGCTTGAACCCCAAAAGCAAGCGAGCGCGCACCATACGGCTATCGTTCGTCGAGGAAGAGACGCACCATACCGATTCTGCCACCAAAAAGTCAACAACCCAGGATGGCCCCACTCTGTTTGACACCTCCACTTGACGCGCCACCACCCCAAGAAGCCGCCAAAAGGAAGCGGTCAGGCG
>DJOD01000023.1:0-45854 GCA_002437115.1 Prevotella sp. UBA6447 | reverse complement strand
CGCCTGACCGCTTCCTTTTGGCTCTAGATTCATATGGCTGTCAAATGAAAAGCATACCAACCCTAAACACCAACATGGAAACGACCCACGCAAGCACAGTGGTGTAACCGGCCGCAAACAAAGCCCACCGCCATGAGCCTGTTTCACTCTTGATGGCTGCCACCGTGGCCAAACAGGGGAAATAAAGCAGGACGAAGAGCAGAAAGCAGAAAGCGGTGAGCGTTGCCACGCCTTCAAGTCTGGGATCCGCAAGGCTCATGTCTTGAGTCTTAGCCACATCCGAGATAATCAACCTGTGAAGTTTCTCATACTTTCCACCTTCATCGTTGACCCCATTGTCATCTGCAAAACTGTCGTCGTTCGAATAAAGCACGCCCATGGTGGAGGCCACAATCTCCTTGGCACCCACACCTGCAATGAGGCCAACATCAAACTTCCAGTTGAAACCCTGAGGCTCAAACACGGGCTCCACAGTCTTGCCAATGCGCCCTATGTAACTTTGTTCCTGCTGCTGTTGCGGCGTGAGATGTGTGTTGTGGGGAAAGTAACCAAGCGCCCAGACAATGATTGTAGACACCAGTATGATGCCACCCATCTTTTTCAAATACTGCTTGCCCTTCTCCCAAGTGTGCCTACCAACAGCCTTGGCCGTGGGGAAGCGATAGGGAGGCAGTTCCATAACAAACGGCGTGTCCTCACCTTTCACCATGAACTTGGTGAACACTTTGCTCATGAGGATGGCCATGGCTATGCCAATGAGATAAAGGGATGTCATGACAAGCCACTGCTTCTGCAAGGAAAAGAACGTACCCACGATCATGATGTAGATGGGTATGCGCGCCTCGCAGCTCATAAGAGGCAGGATGAGCATGGTCACCAAGCGCGAGCGGCGGCTCTCGATGGTGCGCGTTGCCAGCACGGCCGGCACATTGCAACCAAAGCCCATGATGAGGGGAATGAACGACTTGCCATGCAATCCCATCTTGTGCATCAGCTTATCCATGATAAATGCCGCTCGCGACATGTAGCCACAATCCTCCATGAAGGATATGAAAAAGTAAAGTATCAAGATTTGCGGCAAGAAAACGATGACAGCCCCCACGCCACCGATAATGCCATCCACAAGCATGTCTTTCACCGGGCCATCGGGAAGATGGCTCCCCAGGAAGTCACCCAGCAGACCGAAGGCTTGGTCTATCCAATTCATGGGGTATGAGCCCAGATTGAATGTGACAAAAAACATCAAAGCCAAGAGAGCCAAGAAAATAGGGAAACCTATGATGCGGTTGGTCAAAATCTTGTCGAGCAGATGCGTCACTTGGTAAGTGTCCTTGCCATTGCCTGTCATGTAGCCAGCCTCGGCCAAGGCTCCATGGATAAAGCCATACTTGGCATCCATGATGGCCGTCTCTGAGTCTTCTTTCGTTTCCTCCTGCACACGCTTTTTCGCCTCGTCGCGATGTTCCAATATCTCAGCTGCGTCGGGGAACGTTTTCACGAGAGCCTCCACATCCTTGTCGTTCTCCAGGAGCTTGATGGCCAAATAGCGTGTGGAATAATGCTCACGCAAGCCAGGCTCCTTCTTCAGGTGGTCTTGTATCTCAGTTATTCCGTGCTCTATCTCATGACCATGGTTGATGTGTATGTGCCTGAAGTGGGCGTCCGCATCTTCGGTAGCCTCATAAACCTCTATCACCTTGTGGAATAGGTCTTCAACGCCACGGCCCGTGGTGAACACAGTGGGCTGCATGGGCACTCCAAACAAGCTCGACAGGGCGTCGATGTTGATGCTGTCACCCCGTTGCTCCGTCTCGTCAAACATGTTGAGAGCCACCACCATGCGAATGTGCATATCGATGAGTTGCGTGGTGAGGTAAAGGTTGCGTTCCAAGTTGGACGCGTCAATCACGTTGACCACCACATCGGGTGTCTTTTCCACCAGCTGCTTGCGTACATAAAGCTCCTCGGGCGAATAGGCCGAGAGCGAGTAGGTGCCAGGAAGGTCAACAAGGTTAAATCCATAACCGCCAAACGAGGCGTGTCCCTCCTTTGCGTCTACCGTCACGCCACTGTAGTTGCCCACACGCTCATGCGCGCCACTGGCAAAATTGAAAAGCGAAGTCTTGCCACAGTTGGGATTTCCCACAAGTGCCACGTTAATCACCTTATGGCGCTTGTCGGCCACGTCGGCCAGTTGCGCGTCGGTTATAGGCACGTCATTGGGATCGTCCTTGTCGACGACAGTTCTCAGTTCATCGGCCGCCTCTGCCTTCTCGCGTTCTCTCATCTGGCGTGCCTCATCCTCAGTCACCACCTCTATCAGGTCGGCTTCCGAATGGCGAAGGCTGACCTCATAGCCCATGATGCGATATTTCACGGGATCTTTTAGTGGCGCGTTGAGCAACACCTCCACGGTCTTTCCCTTGATGAAGCCCATCTCCACTACGCGCTTACGGAATCCTCCATGCCCCATCACCTTGACGATGATGCCCGTCTGACCCGTATGCAACTCTGATAATTTCATATTGCCTATTAATTTTACAATTGCAAAATTACAAATATTATCCATAACATGGTCGTAAAATGGAAAATATCTATGCTTTCTACCCATTAGTAGGTATGGCTGCAGGCGTGCAAGTGATGTTGTGGTACCCCGGCGAACGCCAATCGCAAAAGTCCATTAATCAGAGAAGGCACAGGACATAACGTCCCACGCCTTCTCGTGTGATTAGGTGCCCAATCATTATTTTTCCGATGATCTGCGCCCTGTTGGCAAGCGCTTGAGGTCGGACTCGTATTTGGCATACTGCCCTTCGGTCATAATCTTTTTCACCTCTGACCTGTAAGCCTCCATCTTGGCGGTCATCTCTTTTTTCATGGCCTCCATCTGCTCTTGGGTGGGACGCTGGCGCTCCACGCTATCGCGGCGCACGGGGGGTTGTCCCTGTCCGTTCCTGCGGGGACCGTGACCACCTGGCCTACCCATGAATCGTCCGCCATATGCCGTGTTCAACTTCAGCAGTTGCTTGGCCTGTTCTTCGCTAAGGCCATAGCGTTCCACCATCCGATCGGTCTGCTTCTGGATTATCTCCGTCTTGTCAAGCTGCTTGTGCTCGCCTTGCTGGTTGTCTGCGTTCTGGGCGTTGGCCGACAACATCAGCGTTGTCGCTGCCACAAGCATCATCAAAAATTTCTTCATCTCAGATATTCGCTCGTTAAAGGGTTCAACATGTTTCTGTGAGCCCATCAGGCCCACGCGTTTTTAGTTGCAACTGTTACTATGACGCGCGTCGTTGTTGAGCGTTTAACGTCATTCACATTTTTTCAACCTTCATGCAATCGATGTTTGGAGCAAAAGCATCGGCATTGCCCAAGCAAACAGCGTTGCTGCCGGACTTTAAATGTGCCTTCACCGTGACCACACTCCATTGGTTGTCCCAGCTTCCGGTGTTGAGGTTTTCAAAGGTTTTCAACTGTTTCCCGTTCACGCTTACGCTGAGGTCGCGATCCTTGCCCGACGCGTAACGGATGGTGAGCTTATAATAGCCGCCCTTGCTCACATAGACATCGCGCCACTCAAGGCTGTTCGTGGCTTTTCCGCCCACAAACCCCATATAGGTGCCGCCGCTGGCCGATGGGGCTTCCATGGGTTTGGCGTTCATGCGATTCTCCAGTTCCTGATAGTCTTGACACCAAGCCTCCTCTGCCTCATAGACATCCTTGTCAATGCGCTGGCCTGTCACGAGAAAAGCCTGCGAGCCGTGTGCAGGAACAGTAACATCACAGGAGCCGCTGACCAAGATGTCGTCGCCTGTAAAAACATCGTGCATCGTCACTTGTCCGGCCATCTGCAACTTTCGCAAGTCAACAGACACAGACTGCGTTCGGTCAGAAAGGTTCATGACAACCACAGCGCGCTTGGAGCCATGAAGCCGCTCCATGTCCTTTGCCACCACATACACCTCGCCTTCGCGTTGCGCCACGGGAGCGCCAAGGCCCAGCGCGTCTTGGTTCATGGCCAGCAGTCCGGGGTTCTTCAGCAATGCGAGGCTCTCATCTTGGAGGTTCGTCAAGTCACATCCTATAAGCAGGGGCGAGCTGGCGATGCACCAGTAAGCCATGTGTGTGCGATCCTCATCATTGCTCATTCTGCGCCCAATCTCGAGCATGTCCATGTCGTTATAATGGCCTCCACCCGTATAGGCTTGTATGTAAAGGTTTTGCTTGATGATGCCCTTCACTGACGACCAGTAGTCGGCTATGTCATAGGTGGTGCGCCATGAGTCGGCCACGCTGCTAATCCACGTACCAGGATAGTCCCACCGGCACACATTGTAAACCAGCTTACGCCCTGTTTTCTTTTCGCAACGCTTGATGGCTTCGCCTATCTTGGTGTACTGCTTGCGCTCGTCGAGGCCAAGGTCGTTGCCACCACAGAAGTCCACCTTGATGAAATCGTAGCCCCAGTCCACAAAATAGAGGTTCAAGTCCTGGTCTTCATGCCCCGCCAAGCCCACATCACGTCCATACGCCTTTTGTCCGCTCCCTGACCCACACGTGTTGTTTCCCGCGTCCGAGTAGATGCCCGCTTTCAGTCCCTTGGAATGTATATAGTCGGCCACGGCCTTCATTCCGTTTGGAAAACGTTGTTTGTTAATGCGCAGTTGGCCGTCGCGTCCGCGTCCATCCCAGAAGCCATCATCGATGTTGATGTATTTGTAACCCACCTTGTCGAGACCTTTCTCAACCATGGCGTCGGCTTGGGCGCAAATCAGCTTTTCACTGATGTCGAGCGCGAAAGTGTTCCACGAGCTCCATCCCATCGTGGGAGGAAGGAAAGCGTGTTTCTGTGCGATTGCCCGTGTGGGCATCGCAAGGGTCGTTGCCAGGAAGGCAATGGCCAGGAATGATTTTTGTTGCATATTAAATAGGATTGTTTAGGTTCTTAGGTAGGGCTACTGGCGCAACTTCTCTCGAAAGCTATTGCTCTTACTGAGATACGTCATCAACAACAGCACGCTGGCAAACGCCACGGCAAGAGACACCAGGTAGGCCACACTGGCAAACGAGTCGTACAAGCCATGAAGCACAGCCGGCACCGCCAAAGCTAAAGCGTAAAGAGACTTGCGATAGCGGGGATAAAGGTTGGCGAAGCCCACAAAATAGCCGCAAATGCCTCCCCAAAGAGCATGGAGAAACGGCAACGAAGTGAGGCGCGCTATGTTGAGAAAAAAAGCGGTAGTGTAGTCAGCCTGCACGTTGACCGTAGTCTGATACTCAACTCCCTCGAACACGCCAAAGGCTATGCCCGACATCAGGCCATAATAAACAAGCGTTTGGGGCAGCAATGGCTCCCTGGCACGGCGCACAAGAAACAAGAGTGGGGTCATCTTCACAAACTCCTCCGTAAGCCCCACGCCGAGCACGTAACCCACAATGTTGAGGGGAAAGGCCACGCGGGTGAAAAAATAGAAAAAATTGAGTTGGCTAAGACCAGAAAAGATGACAAATACCGCCACCTGCGTCAGAAAGAACACACTTACGGTGGTCTTGACGTTTACCTGGCGCGTGCGGAAAAACGCATAAAAAAACAAACCCCAAATGACCGCGAAATAAAGCGACACGGCATAGAACACCAGCAAGCCATCAATGGGCAGCAGCATCAAAACCGACAGTGACAGCCCCACAACGGCAAGCACCAAAAGTCGCTTGTCGTCGAGCCAGTGGTGGTTGGCCATGTCGTCCTTAGGGAAGATAAAGCCCAGCCCTATGGTGCGCAACTGCTGGGCAAGGGAGCCACGGTGGCATACCTGCGGGTAATAGCCCGAGGCGGCAAGCAGCTCCTCAACGGTTGCCGCGCGCCCTGAGATCGCATCGCGCGCCTTGTCGTGAGCCAAGAGTATGCCTTGTTCCACATAACTGGCCACAACAGACTCATCATAAGGGCCGTACTCATGCGCATTTCGGATGACGTAAATCATTTCTTTTAAAAAACTTTAATCCTCACAACTTTTCCTCCCGTCAGTCGTCATAGAAACATGTAACCAAAGAGAAAGCATTTGACTATGTGGAAAAACATCTTGAAAGGCACAGCCATCCTGACGGCTATCATGACCATCTTAGCCACGCTTGGAGTGGCTGCCGTCAACCATGAATTGAAAAAATCGTTACGGCACCCACTCGACGATGACGATGTCATGTAGCGTCAGCTATGCTTGCGTGAGAAGATGCTCATGTTGTCGGATGCCTTGAACACTATTTTTTCACGGGCTTCGATGGTGATTTTCTCTCCAGTCTGCGGGTTGAATCCCTGACGAGCCGCCACCTGCTTCAAGGAGAAACGGCCAAAGTCGGGAATGGCCAGCTCATGGTCGCCCTCAGTGAGGTTGTCGGCAATGACACCCAACACGGCGTTTACATACTTGGCGGCATCGCCCTTGGAGAGCTCTGCACGCTCTGCTACTGCTGCAATAAGTTGCGTTCTGTTCATTTTCTTTATCGTTTTGTGGCGAGAGCTCCGTGGCTCTCGCCGTGGTTAGCTTATGATGGTATGGCGCAAAAGCCGAACTTAGATGTTCTCCAAATCCTCGGCAGACGTTTCCATGATGGACGCCGCTATACCGTCAGCACTCTGGACGATGCAGCAAAGAGGGTGCATCGTGCGCGCCGTGTCGTAACACCGCTGGTCTTCATACGAGTTCAGGTTGATGCCCCATGCTCCCATGTGCCAGCGAATGGCCAGCATTTCGTCGTCGTGGAGGTCGAGGCCGCTCAAGAGCAGCATGATGACCGACTTCTCGCCATGCCCCAGGGGAAAGTGTTTGTAGCTGACATTGTAGCCCTCTGTGTCGACCCACTGTCCCATCTTGTCCTTACGCTTCTTCACGGTGCGATGATAGATGTCGGTCTTACACACGTCGTGGAGCAGCGTGGCAATAATGACGCTTTCGCGCGACACCTCGTTGGCTGAGGCAGGGTCAAGGGTCTTCAGGCCTTCCCACACCATCAGTCCAGCGCGGCAGGTGTTGAGGCTGTGTTGACACAGGCCACCAGCCACATTCAGGTGGTGACCCGCCGAGGCTGGTGCTTCAAAAAATCCGTCCTTCTGAAGGTCTTCTATCACATAGTCGATGCCCTCGCGTTTGGTCGAACGCAACAGCTCCTCAAATTCTTCTTGGTTTTTCTTGCAATCAATGCTCATTGTCGTTCCTGTTTCTTTGCCCCGCATGAAGCGGGGGCCATTCTTTTTCACGATATGCCATTGCATGGCTTTCAAACGCAAAGGTAACATTAAATTGTCGCACAAAAGAAGAATACAGCTAAAAACTCATCGGATGACACACAATTGGCCATAAGCAGCGACGGCCTTACTCGCAATAAAAAAAGAAATCCGCGTAAATCTACTCCCAAAAATAAAAAAAACAAAAAAATAGATGTGTTCTTGTTTATGCTCACTTCTTTTTTATTAACTTTGCAATTTAGGATTGGCAATTCAAAAATAGTCACACAATAAATGAAACAGTACCGATTAGTGGACAACATCTTAGGCTGGCTTACCTTTCTCATAGCCGCCTTCGTCTATTGTTCCACCATTGAGCCGACAGCATCCTTTTGGGACTGTCCTGAGTTTATCACTACGGGCTACAAGCTCGAGATCGGCCACCCTCCTGGGGCACCTTTCTTCATGCTGACGGCCAACCTGTTCAGCCATTTCGCAAGCGACCCCAGCCAAGTGGCTCGTATGGTCAACACGATGAGCGCATTGCTCTCGGCCACGACCATTCTCTTCCTGTTCTGGACCATCACGCACCTGACGCGCAAGCTCATCGTGAAAGACTGGGATAGCTTGACGCTCAGCAAGACCATTGCCATTGAGGCGAGCGGTCTGGTGGGAGCACTAATCTATACTTTCTCCGACACGTTCTGGTTCTCGGCTGTTGAAGGTGAGGTCTACGCATACTCGTCGGCTTTCACTGCCATCGTGTTCTGGCTCATTCTGAAGTGGGAAGATCATGCAGACGAACCTCATGCTGACCGCTGGCTGGTGCTCATCTTCTATATGACGGGTCTGTCCATTGGCGTGCACCTGCTTAACCTGCTGTGCCTGCCCGCCATTGTGTTGGTATACTGCTATCGCCGTTTCCCCAACGTCGAGTCGAAGGGCTCACTTCTGGCGTTGCTCATCTCGTTTGTGCTGGTAGCCGCCGTGCTCTATGGCGTCGTGCCAGGTATAGTAACTGTGGGTGGATGGTTTGAGTTGCTGTTTGTCAACGTGTTCGGACTACCCTTCAACACCGGTCTCGTCATTTACATCATCTTCTTGGTGGCCGCTACCATTTGGGCTATTTATGAAAGTTATGTCGGGCAGAACAAAAAACGCGAGAACATATCGTTCCTGCTCGCCTTTGCCCTACTCGGCGTGCCGTTCTACGGTTACGGATGGAGTTCCGTCGCCATCGGAATTGTGGTGTTGCTGGTCTTGGCATTCGTGCTCAACCGCAAGAAGGTCGTTGAGAAAAAACCTGTTTATCTCATCAGTTCACGCCTGAAAAACACAGCCCTTCTCTGCATGCTCATGCTGATGATAGGCTACTCTAGCTATGCGCTGATAGTGATTCGCTCGGTAGCCAACCCACCGATGGACCAGAACTCGCCAGAGGACATCTTCACGCTGGGATCTTACCTGAGCCGCGACCAATATGGTGACCGCCCGCTCTTTTATGGCCAGGCATACACATCCCAACTGAAATTGAAGACCGAAGGCAATTATTGCCGCCCCGTGATGAGCGAAGGTGCGCCTGTTTACAGCCGCAAGGAGAAAACATCTCCCAACGAGAAGGATTCCTACTATATCGTCACCCACAAGGACAAGAATGTCTACGCGCAGAATATGGTCTTCCCGCGCATGTACGATCCCGACCACGCCAGGGACTATGAGTCGTGGCTTGACGGTGTAGACGGCACAGAGGTTCCCTATGACCGATGTGGCGAGAACATCATGGTGAAGGTTCCTTCACAACTCGACAACATCAAGTTTTTCCTGTCTTACCAATGCAACTTCATGTATTGGCGTTACTTCATGTGGAACTTCGCGGGGCGTCAAAATGGCATCCAAGGCCAAGGCGAGCTCGAGCACGGCAACTGGATTACGGGCATTCCCTTCATCGACAACGCGCGACTGGGTGACCAGAGCAAGCTGCCAGATGAGCTGAAGAACGACAAAGGTCACAACGTCTTCTACTGCATGCCACTGCTGTTGGGTCTCATCGGCCTCTTCTGGCAAGCCTTCCGGGGGCGTCGGGGCATCCGACAGTTCTGGGTGGTCTTCTTCCTTTTCTTCATGACAGGTCTCGCTATCGTGATCTACTTGAATCAAACTCCCGTCCAGCCCCGTGAACGTGATTATGCGTATGCGGGTTCCTTCTATGCCTTCGCCATCTGGTGTGGCATGGGCGTGGCCGCCATCATCGACCTGATAAAACGTTACCTCAAAGTTAATAGCGTTGCAGTAGCTGTCGCCGTGGGGCTGGTGTGCCTCTTGGTTCCCATCCAGATGGCGAGCCAAACATGGGACGACCATGACCGTTCAGGTCGTTACACATGCCGCGACTTTGGCCGCAACTATCTCATGACGCTGCAAGACCAAGGCAATCCCATCATTTTCACCAATGGTGACAACGATACCTTCCCTCTATGGTATAACCAAGAAACGGAGGGCGTGCGCACCGACGCACGTGTCTGCAACCTGTCTTATGTGCAGACTGACTGGTATATCGACCAGATGAAGCGCCCGGCCTACAATTCGCCAGCCGTGCCCATCTCATGGCCAAGGACGGATTATTGCACTGGTGTCAACGAGATCATTGAAGTGGTGCCGAGCCTGAAGCAACAGGTACTTGACTTCTACAAGCAAGATCCGGTGGCCGCCAAAGCCCAGTTTGGAGACAATCCTTTCGAGGTGTCTAACATCATGAAGCACTGGGTGCGTTCAAAGGATCCGAACATGCATGTCATCCCAACCGACACGCTTTACATCACCGTCGACAAGGAAGCCGTGAAAAAGAGTGGCATGCTGATGGCATGCGATTCCATACCCGACAAGATGGTCATCTCGCTTGCAGACAAGAAGGCCCTCTACAAAAACAACTTGATGATGCTGGAAATGATAGCCAACTGCAACTGGACGCGTCCTATCTACATCGCCTCCACCGTGGCACAGAGCAGCTACATGAACCTTGGCGACAACTTCGTGCTTGAAGGGTTGGCCAACCGCGTCACGCCGTTCTCCACCAACAAGCCAGGAGCCAAGACCATCGATACCGAGAAGACCTACAACAACGTGATGAACCGTTTCCGTTACGGGGGTCTCAGCACGCCAGGACTCTATATCGACGAGACCTTGATGCGCATGTGCTACACGCACCGTCGCCTCTTCGGCCAATTGGCACTCAGCCTGATAGAAGAAGGCAAGAAAGCCAAGGCACTCAAGGTGTTGCAGAAGGGTGAGAAGGAAATACCAGCCTACAACATCCCCATGAACTACATGAGCGGCGCGCTCGACTTTGCACAGGCTTATGCGGCATTGGGTGATAAGAAAAAAGCCCTCAGCATCATCAATGGCGTATGGAAGGATGCCGACCAGTATGCGGCCTACTATTTGACCCTGGAGGGAAATCGCTTCATGTCGGCCAACCGCGACTTCATGATTCAACTGACCATCCTCAACCAAGTCAATGAGTTGACCAAGCACCTGGACAGCAACCTTGCCAGCAAGCGCAATGCAGAAATACAAGGCAAGCTAAACCAGTATATTGGCAAAGGTGGGCAGGCCATGTAAACTGAAATCTTCTCTATAAACAACCAATAAAACAGGAGCGCCTGACGGCGAAGACCTTTGCCAAGGCATAGGTTCTTCGCTTGGCAGGCGCTTTTTATTGGTTCTGAAAACGCTAAACGACAAGCAAATGATCATAGAACAACCCGCCAAATGGCTGAGATGGCTCTACCCACATGCATTGTGGCGGATGGATCCCACGGAGCACGCGGTATACTTGACATTCGACGACGGGCCGATACCAGAGTCGACACCCTTCATCCTCGAGACGCTACGACGTTATCACGCGAAAGCCACTTTCTTCATGGTCGGCGAAAATGTGCTGAGACATCACGATCTTTTCAATCAGATTGTGGCAGAGGGACATCAGGTTGGCAACCACACGTTTAACCATGTCGGGTCGTTTAAGCACTGGACACTGACCTATGCCATGAACACGGAGCAGGCCAATGACCTCATCAAGGCTCACCTATTCCGCCCGCCACACGGGTGGATGCGACACTCTGTTTACTGGTGGCTGCGCCGCAAGTACAAGATAGTCATGTGGGACTTGGTCACGCGCGACTACTCCAAGTGGCTGACCGCCGATGACGTGGTGCGCAACGTGAAACGTTATGCGCGCAACGGGTCGATTATAACTTTTCACGACTCACTCAAGAGTATCGACAAGCTACACACGGCGCTTCCTCAAGCGTTGGAGTGGCTGCAGCAACAAGGATACGAATTCAAGACGATTGAGTGACCATGGCGATCATTTCTGCACACAAGCTAACAACGCTCATCAAGGAGGAGGCTTATCGCCTGGGCTTCACAGCTTGTGGTGTGGCCCAAGCGTCACGCGTAAGCGAAGAAGAGGAGGCGCGTCTTCGCCGTTGGCTCGACGAGGGACGCTACGCCAGTATGCACTATATGGCCAATTACCTTGACAAACGCCTTGACCCGCGCTTGCTCATGGATGGCTTGAAAAGCATCGTTTCACTGGCGATGAACTATGCGCCCGAGCGCAGACTGCCTGCCGACGAGCCACAAATAGCTGCCTACGCCTTAGGCAAGGATTATCACGACGTGATGAAACAGCGCATCCGCCAACTTGCCGCCCATGTGCAGCAACTTGTCGGCCATGAGATCAATTACCGGGCGTTTGTTGACAGCGGCCCCGTCATCGAGCGTTACTGGGCCGTGCAGGCTGGCCTCGGGTGGGTAGGACGCAACCACCTTTTAATCATTCCGAAGGCTGGGAGTGAGTTTTTCCTGGGCGAGCTTTTCCTCGACTTGGAGCTCACTTACGACCGGCCGATGCCCAATCATTGTGGACGTTGCCATCGATGCGTAGACCAATGCCCAACCCATGCGCTGGCCGATGACCATGATTTTGACGCAGAGCTATGTTTATCCTACCAAACCATTGAGAACCGGGGTGCACTGAGCGACACCGCCAAGTCCAAGATGGGCGATTTCATTTATGGTTGCGACCGTTGCCAACAGGCTTGCCCTTGGAACCGCTTTGCCAAGCCCACAAAAATTGCGGAGTTCCAACCCAGCGAAGAATTGATGTCGATGACGCGCGAACAATGGGTGCAACTGAGCGAAGACGACTATCGACGGCTCTTCAAAGGGTCGGCAGTGAAGCGAGCCAAGTATGCTGGTCTCATGCGCAACATCCACAACATGGCCATCCACCATGGCACGCAAGAGGAAGACCGAGCCTGTGACCGCCACACAGGAAGCCAAGGCGTTAAAATAGATAAATAATTCGCTTTTCAGCACCGACATATGAATCTTTTTTGTAACTTTACATCATGAACCAAAGTCTACAAGATGATATCAGCCTGTTTTTCCGAGAATTTGCCCTCCGGCAACTGTCAGCCACTGGATCACAACACATAAATCCACGTGACATCAAGATGATGATGGTTGACCACTGTGAAGAAATCTACCCAGCCTTTGCAAAAACCGACGTGTTCAAATGCAACTACCAACAGGAGGGACATATGCGCATGGTTGAAGAATACAAGCGATGCTTTACACTGCTCCTGGAAGGCAAGTTGCCTTGACCAATAGCGAAATACGCATCTTGACACCTTTATCGAACAAACCTAATAACCCAATATTTTATGTCTAACAACAAAACTTTATTTATCCCCTTGGCTTTTGTGGGACTATTTTTCTTCTCCATCGGCTTCGCGCTGGGTATCAACTCATTCCTCATGCCCGTCTTAAAGGGAGCCATGGATATGTCGGCTGGCGCTTCAAGCCTACTGCTCGCCGCCACTTTCGTTCCGTTCTTGCTTTTCGGCATCCCAGCCACCAAGTGCATCGAGGCAATCGGCTACAAGCGCACCATGGCCCTTTCCTTTGCCATCTTCGCCGTGGCCTTCGCCCTTTTCATCCTCGCTGCCAGTGAGCGCTCTTTGACCTGGTTTCTCATAGCGAGCTTCATCAGTGGCGCAGCCAATTGTGTATTGCAAGCATCGGTCAACCCTTATGTCACCATTTGTGGACCTCTTGAAAGTGCCGCACGCCGCATCTCCTGCATGGGCATCTGCAACAAGCTGGCATGGCCAGCCACGACAGCCTTCATAACGTATGTCATCGGAAAGGGTATATCCGACATACAGATGCCTGATTTATACCTGCCTTTCAGTATTATTATCGGCATCTTTGTGGCATTGGGCATCATTGCTTTGCTGGCACCACTCCCCGAGGTAAAAGCTGCTGGCGAAGAGGAGAGCTCTGACAACGCTGCACCCTCTTGCCCCTACGCTGAAAGCAAGACAAGCGTCTTACAGTTTCCACACCTACTGCTGGGGTGCTTGGCCTTGTTCCTCTACGTAGGTGTTGAGACCATCTCCCTCGCCACAGCAAACGACTATGCCAAGGCCCTCAACCTGGCGGGCGACAACTGGGGCTTCATTCCCTCCATTGGTATGGTGGTGGGTTACATCTGTGGCATTGTGTTCATTCCCAAATACCTAAAGCAAGATTCTGCCATGCGCATCTGTGCTGTTATCGCAGTGGTTGGCTCTGTGCTGGTGGCCCTCATCCCCACCCCAGACGTGTCTGTCTATTGCATCTTCCTCATGGCATTGGGCTGCTCGCTAATGTGGCCATCACTGTGGCCATTGGCCATGGCTGACCTCGGCAAGTTCACCAAGAGCGGCTCGTCACTGCTGACGATGGCCATGGCTGGCGGTGCCGTCATGCCGTGGGTGCAAGGGCTTGTGGTAGATACCTTCGGTTACCAGGCCAGCTATTGGGTCTGCGTTCCTTGTTTCCTCTTCATTTTCTATTATGGCATGTGGGGCTACAAGTTGCGATAAAACATACAGGTCAGAACGATTCATTAACGCGCCCAGTAAAAACCTCAAGGTTAACTGGGCGCATTAATGAATGGTCTAATGGGTCACGACTACGGCTGATATATTCAAGAAATATCACGTCAACACCACAAAAATTCACAAGCACAAGTCTATAAGCACGAAAAAAGTGTGCCAAGACGAATAAAGTCCTGGTACACTTTCAACTTTTGGTCCGTAAAGACATATTACATGTTATAAACCACGTCCATCAATTTCTTGCCCAACTCATCAGCCTCTTCCATGGTTGAGGCCTCACTATAGACTCGAATGATAGGCTCGGTGTTGCTCTTACGCAAATGAACCCACTTCGTGGGGAAATCAAGCTTCACACCATCTATATCTGTCACCTGAACATCAGGCTGTTTTCCATACATCTCCTTGACCTTGACAAGGATGGCATCCACATCCGTCTCAGGTTTTAGGTCTATACGATTCTTGGCGATGTAGTAGTTGGGGAATGTTTTGCGTAGCTCACTGGCTTTCAACCCCTTTTGAGCCATTGAACTCAAGAAGAGTCCAATGCCAACAAGAGCATCGCGCCCATAGTGGCTTTCGGGATAAATCACTCCACCATTGCCCTCTCCGCCAATGACAGCACCAACTTCCTTCATTTTGGTGGTGACATTGACCTCACCGACAGCTGCTGCATAATACTTGCAACCATGTTTCTCCGTGACATCGCGCAAGGCACGTGTTGAACTGAGATTCGACACTGTTGCACCTTTCACATGGTCGAGTATGTAGTCGGCCACTGTAACCAAAGTGTATTCCTCCCCGTACATCTGCCCGTCCTCTTGGATGAAAGCCAGGCGGTCCACATCGGGATCCACCACGACACCCAAGTCATATCCGCCCTTGGCACACTCGCCCATGATGCCTCTAAGATTCTGGGCAATGGGTTCTGGGTTATGGGCAAAGTCGCCATTGGGCTCACCGTTGAGGAACGTGGCCTCTACGCCCAATGCCTTAAACAACCCTGGCAGGATGATGCCGCCCACCGAATTGATGGTGTCGACCACCACTTTGAAATGTGCCTTTTTGATCGCCTCAACATCAACCAGGTCGAGAGCCAACACCGAGTCGATATGACGCTGGTTGAATGTGTTATCCTCCTTATAGTGGCCAAGGCCATCTACGTCGGCATACTCGAAGTCTTCCTTTTCAGCGATGTCAAGAACCACGTTTCCATCAGCCTTTGTGAGAAACTCGCCTTGTTCATTGAGCAACTTGAGCGCGTTCCAATGACGTGGGTTGTGGCTGGCAGTGATGATGATGCCACCAGCTGCCCCACTCCACCTCACGGCCAGTTCAGTGGTAGGCGTGGTTGCCAGGCCGATGTTCACCACATCGTATCCCATTCCCATGAGCGTTCCGCATACAACATTCTTCACCATTTCGCCCGATATGCGCGCGTCGCGTCCAACAATAATCTTGTTGCTTGCCGACTTACCGCTACGGCGAATGAAGGTTGCATAAGCAGAGGTGAATTTCACAATGTCAAGCGGGTTCAACGTGTCACCCGCACGGCCTCCGATCGTACCACGGATGCCCGAAATAGATTTGATAAGGGTCATAAGTTATTATGTTTAGGTGGATTGCCCTTCATGTTTTGATGGCATGCGAAAGAGTATCCCGTCATACTTAATCACTATGTTGAATAAACAAGCCCCACCTTCATAAGGCAGGGCCGTAGATTTAACGTCCGAGCTCGTAGGTAAGGTCATACAAGCAAGGATACACATACTGTGTAGCGTAAGAGTGCCCCTTGTCGTGAGGCACGATGATGCGCACCTTGGCTATTTCGTCGCCTTTCTTGGCAGGTCGACCCACATTGATAAAGCCTAAAGGCATGAGCCAACCTTGCGGAACGACAGTAGAAGAGTTTCCATAGACAGCTTGCAACAGGCTCTCGCCCTTGACAAAATAGCCAGTGTAATCGGCAGAGTTGCGAGTGACGGTCATCTTGTCGACCACTGCATCCCAACGCGAATCTTTCTCGTTGGAGAGCTGTACGGAATCGGTTTTCAAGTTGCGCTCCGTAAAGCGGCATAACACAGTGACCGTCTTGCCGTCGGGGATAGGAGAGCCACAGCCTTTACGCACGATTTGCATGTAGATGCCCGATGACTGAAAAAGCACAAATTCGTTTTTCGACACGTCCGTTGTGTAGCCTTGTGACGCAAATTGCGACTCACTGATGACATGGACAGCCGAATCGGCAAGGTATCGGGCAATGGCGGAACGCTCCTCTTTTTTTTGGTCCGCATAAGACTCCTCGTCGTTACACGCCACAAACAGGGAGAAACCCACCAATGCAAATAACAAATATGTTAGTTTTTTCATTTCCTTGTTTTTGAGTGCAAATATACGAAAAATACCTGTGGCCATGTAGTGAAATGCCAATTATTTAAAGAATATTGGCAAAACGCCCCACGCCTGGCGTTAGCTCTGAAAGGGAACAATCCCTATTTCTTGAGTTCTTCGGCATAATGCTGGATGGCCTCGCGTGTGATGCGGACGGCCTCGTCGAGCGAACAATCAAGCTGCCCTCCACTGGCGTTGAAATGCCCTCCACCATTGAAAAAGCGTTTAGCCACTTCCTCCACGGAGAAATCATCCACAGAACGGAGGCTCACCCACACCTTGTTGTCCTTGCGGTCATCTTCGCGCAAGGAGATGCTCATTTTCATGCCCTTAATGTGCAGTGGCTCATTGACAAGTCCCTCTGCGTCGCCCCGCACAAAATGGAAGTCGTGCATCTCTTGTCGCGTCAGCGTGAAGTACGCGGCGTGAAGATCCTCAAAGACGTTGAGCTTCTGGCACATCAGATAACCACGCAGACGAATGGCCCAAGAGCTGTAGTTGTTATACACGTTGCGATAAACCTTGTCCTTGTCGAATCGTTTGGTGAGCAATTGGCTGACCACATAGAATATCTCTGGTCGTGAGCTATTGTAGGTGAAGCCGCCCGTGTCGGTCATCATCCCACAATAGACAGGCACGGCAAACTTCGTGGTCAAGCGGTCAAAGTCACCCATCTGCCACACCATGCGGAAAACGACCTCAGACGTGGAACTGAGCTCTGGGAACGACACGCTCTCATCGGCCTCTACCGTTGGGTTAAGGTGATGGTCGATAAGCACCCGCTTTGCCTTTGAGCCTTCAAGCGTGTCTGCCATGTCGTCAAGGCGCTCAACGGCGTTGAAGTCAAGGCAGAACACCAAGTCTGCCTCACTTATCAGCCGTTTTGCCTCATCGGGATGCTTGTCATATCGCATGACGCGTTCCACACCAGGTAACCAGTGGAGAAAGTCGGGATAAGCGTTGGGAACAATGATTTGCGATGGTTTTTTATAGTGAACATTGAGGTATTCGGCCCAAGCCAAACTTGAGCCAAGGGCATCACCGTCAGGGCGCGAGTGGGCAACTATAATTATCTGGGAAGCGGTAGTGACCAGCTGGTCGATTGACGACACTTGGTCAGCGGTCAGTAGGTTCAATTGTATCATGGCTGCAAAGGTACAAAAAGTATTTCACCTGCAACGAATGGATGAAGGCAAAAAATTGTTAGAGGTGCCAAAAACATAACAATCAAAGAAATCACAAAGCGCGCCTATCCCACAAAAGAAGCGGTAGCTCTGTTCCCTCAGTCAGGGGACATTGCTACCGCCTTCAAGGATGTTTTCCTACCGATCTGGGTCAACGACTATTGACGGAGAGACTTGTAGAACTATTCGGCAGGAACCTCAAACTTATCGCCAGTCTCTTCAACCAGCTTGCGCTTGAAAGCCTCAGGGAAGCCAGGGCGTTTCACCGTTGCCCCGATGCCTTCCTTGGTGCGAAGGAACTTGCCGTCTTTTTCCGGCTTTACCGCCATGTCGTTGTATTTCACAATCAGGTAGACAGCCAACTGGTGCCATCTGTCCAACATTTGCTGCGCCTTGGCGTTGCTGTAAGCGTTGAGGTATCTCACAGCCTCATCGGGATTGGTGTTGCACAGCTTCATTGCTTTGGCTTCCACTTCTGCCTGATGGGCAAAATAGCTCTGTTCCAACGAGTCACGAACAGCCTTCAGACTTGGGAACATCAGCGAATAACGCGGGTAGACCATGTTGCTCACCCAGTTGCATACCCAGTAGGCATTCTTCATGGAGAACGTAACAGCGTCGGCTCCAGGCGTGTTGTAGCACTCTGGTTGCTCCGTGTTGCCACAGTAGATGGGCGTGTAAGCCACCATGTTGCCATCATCGTTGCCAAACCACAGCACACCACCCACCTGGCGAGGCAGCCAAGAACGCATCTGGGAAACATAAGAGAATCCTGTCTGTTGCGTGGAGGTCGGACGCTCGTTGAAGTATTTTTTGCCATTCACCTCATAAAACAGGGGCGTGGGGCGATAGGGCATCTGCCAAACACCACCGCCCATGTCGGTAGAGTCAAGAGCCATAGGTGTTCCCTCAAAATGGTCGCGCATGGCCGCTTCCACGTCTTGCACCGACAATTTCCTGTCGGGGATGACCCACAAAGGCATGTCCTCCGCGTCCTTGTCCTTGCCCAAAGCCCAAGGCAGATAACGATCCATGCCTTTCACAAAACGGTTGAAGAAAGCCCATACGCGCGCGTCGCAGATGCGCCTACCCGAGAAATCGGGCGCAGCGTAAGCCTTTTTCCAAGAAAAATCGGCATCCTTGCCAGTAAACCAACCCTTTTGCCTTGCAAACTTGATGACATCCTTCGAGTACAACACATTTTTCTTGTCTTTCATGTCAAACTTGCCGATGCGGCTTTGGTTGGCATGGCCACAGATGGCATTGTCAGGTATGCGTTGGGCTACCCAGACCACACTCTTTGAGCCTGGTCCTTTGCCCATCATCTCCATAATCCAAGCCTCATTGGGATCGCAGATGGTGAACGTCTCTCCCTCGGAGCAGTAGCCGTAAGTCTCGGCCAAGGTCGTCATCACTCGAATGGCCTCCCGAGCGGTCTTCGACCGTTGCAAGGCGATGTAAATCAGTGAGCCATAGTCTATCCCACCCTTGGGGTCAACCATTTCCTCTCGTCCCCCATAGGTGGTCTCGCCAATGGTCACCTGGAACTCGTTGATGTTTCCGATGACATTATAGGTCTCCGCCGCCTCGGGAATCTGTCCGATGTAGCGGTGGGTATCCCAGTCTACCACGTCGCGCATCTCGCCCTTCTTGTGCTTGCCTGCTGGATAATGGGCCAAGCCAATGAACATGCCATAATCGTCGGCATTGTAGGAGCAGATGACCGAACCGTCTGCGGAAGCGTTTTTCCCCACAATAAAGTTGGTGCAAGCCCATGTGTAGCTTGCCATGAGAGACAGAGCCACAAAACCGAAAAACTTCTTCATGATCGTAATTTTTAACAAGCCTTGAAACTCATGTCAAGCCCTTTCACACTGTGCGTAAGAGCGCCGACACTGATAAAGTCTACCCCTTGCTCCGCATAGCTTCGAATCGTTTCGAAAGTAATGCCCCCCGACGACTCCACCTCATAACGGTGGTTGATGATGTCGACAGCCTTTTTGGTGTCGGGCACCGTGAAGTTGTCGAGCATAATGCGGTTTACGCCTCCTTTGTCGAGCACTTGCTGTAACTCATCAAAATTGCGCACCTCAATCTCAATCTTCAGGTTCAATCCCTTTTCTTTCAGATACTGGTGGCAACGGTCGATGGCGTTATTGATTCCGCCCGCAAAATCCACATGGTTGTCCTTGAGGAGAATCATGTCAAACAACCCGATGCGATGGTTCATACCACCACCGATTTTCACGGCCTGCTTCTCCAAGATGCGCATACCCGGTGTGGTCTTACGCGTGTCAAGCACATGAGCGCCCGTGCCCTCTATCAGTTTCACATACTTGTTGGTCATGGTCGCTATGCCACTCATGCGCTGCATGATGTTGAGCATCAAGCGTTCCGTCTGCAGCAGGGAGCGCACCTTACCCTTCACCACGAAAGCAATGTCGCCCTTCTTTACCTTTGTGCCATCTTCCATGAAGACCTCCATCTCCATGGTGGGATCGAAGCGGTTAAACACCTTGCGTGCCATGTCGACGCCGGCGAGTATGCCGTCTTCCTTGATGAGAAGGTGGCTCTTGCCCATGGCGTTCTCGGGTATGCAACACAGCGTCGTGTGGTCTCCGTCTCCTATGTCCTCTGCAAAGGCGAGGTCGATAAGAGCATCCTCAAGTTGGTTTACTGATAACATAATATAGCAATTTAGAAATTATTGTTACTTTTAAGACTATTCGAGAAGGTTGAATGGCCGTTGTTACTTGTCCGCTTCCTTGCCATCGTCCTCCAATCTCATGTTGGCGTTCGGCGCAAAATGGCCTATTGAACGCACCTCCTTAGGAGCGGGCTCTATGCGTTGCTTTACGCCTTGCCCTATGGGTGTTGGCTTGTTATCGCCTTGTGGCATTTGCGGTTTCACATTCGTGCTCACGCTTGCCGGCACAGCTTGTTGGGTACTCGGCTGACGCACGGTTTTCCTGTGGCACCTGAGCAAGTGAATCTTGTCGTAGCTCAGCAGGCGCAAGGTGGTCGACGAGCTGTTCATCTGGTTGTTCTTGTTGAGCATGAAGTATCCCCTGATCTCTTTCACGCCAAGGCTATCGGCATCTGTCAGTACCACCTGCTGGTCGGACGAAGCTGTCACGTGCATCACGCGCGAAGCCACGCTGTCGTTGGCGTATACCAACGCCAAGGTCACAATACCATCACGCATGCCATCCTGAAAGATGAAATTGCTATGCAGCGTAAGCACATAGTCGTCACCTTTCTGCGCTTTCGCATCTGGCTTGAAATGGAAAGAGTAGAGGTTGTAGGGCTCATTGGGAATCAAGACCAGCGACTGCGGCCCTTTCCATAGGTCAATGGTATCGCCCGAAGCCGTGTTGAAGTCGTTGCTACCATCGTTGGCGCTAACCGTTGAGCCCACAGACTGGGCGTCGCGGCTCATTCGCTCCGCGATGTTCTCATACATGTCGTGCAACAGCGTGGCGTGTCGCATATAATAGACCATGGATGAGTCGAACTCAGCCGTGGTCACACCATATTTCTTCATGACCGCCACATGATAGCTAATGACGTTTTGGTCGTAATTGCCTGGGGCCTGGCGAGCCATGGCATCAGCCAGGTGGTAATCGTAAAGCAAGTCTTCCATGACATCGGGCTGTATGACATCCGAAGGTGCCGAAGGCTTGCACGACACCATGGCAACCAGCAGCGCCATCGCCATCAGCCATCCCCATGGCTTGTGATGCACGCTTGCGGTCATGGCTTGGGTTCTTTGGGTTGTTTCGGCTTCATGCGTAGCGACACACGAATGGTGTTCTCCATTTGTTCCAAGTCTTTTCTGCAGAACAAAAGCAGGCATACCACTCCAACCGTTATGCAAGAGTCGGCAAAGTTGAACACCGGAGAAAAGAACGTAAACTCCTCTCCTCCACAGAAGGGAAACCATACGGGCCACGTGGCATGGAAGATTGGGAAGTAAAACATGTCAACGACCTTGCCCATCAGCACATTGGCATATCCCGTACCGAAGGGAACCCAATAGGACACGTAGAAAGGCGAGGAAGCGCTGAAGACGAGCCCATAGAAAAGCGAATCGAAGATGTTTCCCGCAGCCCCCGCGAGCACCATGGACAAAAACGCCACGTAACGTGTGCGTCCCTTCTGCCGCACCGTCTGCCAGATAAACCATCCGATAGCCGACACGGCCACTATACGCAGCACGCTAAGAAACAGCTTGTTGACAAAGGTCATGCCCCATGCCATCCCGTTGTTCTCCACAAAAGTGATGTAGAACCAGTCGGTGACATGTATCGACTCTCCCAGCGTCATGGAAGTCTTCACTCCAATCTTGATGGTCTGGTCGATGACAAGGATGGCAACGACCAGTATCCAAGCCATCCGCCCGTCGGTCATCCACTCGTGTTTTGCAGTTTTTCCCATTTAATGATTTCTTGAGTTTTTCGAAGCGACGCTCAGTGTAGCGTGTGGCACCACGCGCAGTCGCTCCTTGGGTATCAGCTCTCCTGTGATACGGTCAATGCCATACGTCTTGTTCTCAATGCGCACGAGAGCGGCCTCCAGTGCCTGTATGAACTTCTGCTGGCGTTGCGCCATCTGTATGAGCTGCTCTTTTTCCATGGCCTCGGTTCCTTCCTCAAGCACCTTGTAGGTCGGAGCCGTGTCGTCGTCCGTGTTGCTGTCGGCATTCATCAGTTGCCGCATCATGTCGTTGTAGCTCTTACGTTCCACATCCAATTTCTCATTGATGATTTCCCGGAACTCCTCAAGCTCCTTGTCGGAATATCTTTTCTTGATTTCCATGACGTTGCTATTTTGCCACACGATGGTGGACGGGATAAACTATGTTTGACAAAAAAGGCCCTCACTTGCTCGCCCGGGAACAGGAGTCCTTCCGCGGGCTCCTGCTCCCAGACAAGCATGATGGGCTTGCCGTTGTGGAGGCAAGGCTTAGGCCTTCTCCACCTTGATGTTCACCTTGAAGGTGTCGAAATCGGTCGCCACGCCGTCGTTCGCGGCTACCCGGATGTCGTCAGCCAGCACCTGCCCCTTCACATAGTCGGCAAAGGCGGCAATCGCGGCGTCGGTCTCGGCGTTGGGGGCTACCGTAACCTTGATGCGGTCGGTAATCTCCAGACCACTCTCCTTGCGCATGTTCTGTATGCGGTTGATGAGCTCACGAGCCATACCCTCGTTTTTCAGTTCGGGTGTCAGCTCCACCTCCAGGGCCACGGTGAGATTGCCCTCGTTGGAAACGAGCCATCCTGGCATGTCCTCTGAGATGATCTCCACGTCGGCCACATCGACCGTGACAGGCTGTCCGTCCACGTCGAAGCTGTACTTTCCGTCGCGCTCAAAGGCTGCAATCTCCTCCTGCGACAGGCTGCCCATGGTGGTGGCAACGCCTTTCATGAGTTTTCCAAACTTCTTACCCATCACGCGGAAGTTGCACTTGACCTTCTTCACCAGCACGTTTTGCCCCTCGGCATACGTCAAGGTTTTCACGTTCACCTCGTTGAGGATCAAGTCCTTGACTGCCTCGATGTGAGCTTTCTGCGCGTCATCCACCACGGGTATCATGATTTGTGCCAACGGCTGGCGCACCTTGAGGCTCACCTTGCGGCGCAAGGCCAGCACCATAGACGTGACCTTCTGGGCCAAGTCCATGCGAAGCTCCAAATCCTTGTTGACGAGAGCCTCGTCGGCCTGTGGGAAGCGATCCAGGTGAACCGACTCCATCTTGCCCTTCAAATCCTTGTAAAGCTGGTCGGCAAAGAACGGCGCAAATGGTGCCAAAAGCTTCGATACCGTCATGAGGCACGTGTAGAGCACCCGGTAGGCAGCCAGCTTGTCGGCACTCATCTCCTTGCCCCAGAAGCGCTTGCGGTTCAGACGAACATACCAGTTGCTCAAGTCGTCGTTGACAAAGGCATCGATGAGGCGTCCGGCACGGGTCGGGTCGTAGTTGTCGAGCTCACGCGTTACTCCCTTCACCAGCGTGTTCAGGCAAGAGAGAATCCAGCAGTCCACCTCTGTCAAGGCATCTTTGCTGTCTGCCAGTGTTCCTTCTTCTGGGTCAAATCCGTCCACGTTGGCGTAGAGGGCGAAGAAGCTGTACGTGTTGTATAAAGTGCCAAAGAACTTGCGGCGGCACTCGTCGACACCGTTGGGGTCAAACTTCAGGTTGTCCCACGGCTCCGAGTTGGTGAGCATGTAGAAACGCACGGGGTCGGCCCCATACTTGTCGAGCATATCGAAGGGGTTGACCACATTGCCCACATGCTTGCTCATCTTGTTGCCCTTGGAGTCGAGCACGAGACCCGAGCTGATGACATTCTTGAAGGCCACAGAGTCGAAGACCATCGTGGCGATGGCATGGAGCGTAAAGAACCAGCCACGCGTCTGGTCAACGCCCTCGTTGATAAAGTCGGCGGGGAAGAACGCGGGCGGCACGGGCGTGCCCTGGTATGTGCTGTGCACCAGTTGGTCACGATATTGGGCCTCGCTCATGCCAGTGGCCTTCAGTCCCGCGGCGTTGATGTCGCCCTCGAAGGGATAGTGCTGTTGTGCGTATGGCATGGAGCCCGAGTCGAACCACACGTCAATCAAGTCGCTCTCACGGTGCATGGGCTTGCCGCTCTTGCTGACCAGCACGATACGGTCAATGTAGGGACGGTGCAAGTCCACCTTATTATAATTGTCCTTCGAGAAGTCGCCCACCACAAAGCCAAGATCTTTCAGCGGGTTGCTCTTCATGAAGCCAGCCGCAACCGATTTCTCAATCTCCGCATAGAGCTCCTCGATAGACCCAATGCACATCTCGTTGCGGTCCTCGTCGCGCCAGATGGGCAACGGCGTTCCCCAGAAACGCGAGCGCGACAGGTTCCAGTCGTTGAGGTTCTCCAGCCAGTTGCCGAAGCGCCCTGTGCCCGTGCTCTCCGGCTGCCAGTGTATCGTCTTGTTGTAGGCCACCATCTCCTTCTTCTTCGCCGTGTCGCGGATAAACCACGAGTCGAGCGGATAGTAGAGGATGGGCTTGTCGGTTCGCCAGCTATGGGGATAGTTGTGCACCATCTTCTGTATCTTGAAGGCTGTGCCCGCTTGTTTCATCTCCATGGAGATGACGATGTTGAGGTCTTCGGCCTTGGCCGATGCTTTCTTGTCCCACACGCCGTCGGGGTTGAACTTCGGGTCGTAAGCGTTCTTCACATAGTCACCCGCATGGTGGCTGTATGCCTCCACGTCGACGCAACGCTCCACGAAGACGGGGTCGAGATCGTCGAGCAAGTAGTATTTGCCCTGCAGATCAACCATGGGCCGTGTCTCGCCTTGCTTGGAGATCAGGTAAAGCGCGGGGACACCCGCGTCGTTACACACCTTGGCATCGTCGGCGCCAAACGTTGAGGCAGTGTGCACAATGCCCGTTCCATCCTCCGTGGTCACATAGTCGCCAGGGATGACGCGGAACGCCTCGTCGGCCATCTCCACAAACTCATCGCGCCCGTTGGCACCCTTGAACACCTTCTCCGGATGGGCGGCGGCGTAATCGTTGACGAACGGGTGGCTATACTGGCTCACCTTCTCGCAAGGCTTCACCCACGGCATGAGTTGTTTGTAGTGTATACCGACAAGGTCGGTGCCTTTCATGTGGTCCACCACCTTCCAAGGGCAGTGCTTGTCGTCCTTGTCGTAGGCCGGCAGGTCACCTTCCTTCACCTCATGGTCGGCATCGAGGTAAGCGCCCAGCAGACTCTCGGCCATGATGGCCGTGATGGGCTCACCCGTGTAGGGGTTGTAGGTCTCCACGGCCACATAGTCAATCTTCGGTCCCACGCACAGCGCGATGTTCGAGGGCAGCGTCCAGGGGGTGGTGGTCCAAGCCAGGAAGTAGGGTTTCCCCCACTTTGTCCACGCAGCCTTCGGCTCCGTGATGAGGAACTGGGCGGTCACGGTGGTGTCCTTCACGTCCTGGTAGCAGCCTGGCTGGTTGAGCTCGTGCGAGCTGAGGCCGGTGCCGTCGGACGGCGAGTAAGGCTGTATGGTGTAGCCCTTGTAGAGCAGACCCTTGTTGTAGAGCTGCTTGAGCAGCCACCAAAGGGTCTCGATATATTTGGTGTCGTAGGTGATGTATGGGTTCTCCAGGTCGACGAAATAACCCATGCGCTTGGTCAGCTCGTCCCACTCCTTGGTAAACTTCATCACATCCTGATGGCAACGGTGGTTATACTCCTCCACGGAAATCTTCTCGCCGATGTCTTTCTTGGTAATGTGCAATTCCTTCTCCACATTGATTTCCACAGGCAGTCCGTGGGTGTCCCAACCGGCCTTGCGCTTCACCTGGAAACCTTGCATGGTCTTATAGCGGTTGAAAGTGTCCTTGATGGAACGCGCGAGAACATGGTGGATTCCTGGATGACCATTGGCCGAGGGGGGACCCTCAAAGAAAATGAACTTGGGGCATCCCTCACGCTCATCGATACTTTTGTGGAAGATGTCGTTTTTCTCCCACGATGCCAAGACCGTCTCGTTGGTCTTGGTTAAATCCAATCCACTATGTTCGGCAAATTTCTTAGCCATAATCTTTCTTGCTTTACCTTAATAAAATGTTTGCCGCAAAGTTAGCAAAAAAGTATGGAACAGGCAAATTTTCATTATTTCTTTTCCTTTCCTTACAACCATTCACTCAAGCTCGCACAAAACGCCAAGTTTTCAAGTATCCGCTTCGGATGGCGGAAGAGGCTTTCGAATATAACTCGGACGAAAAAACGTGGCCGCCTCGTTGACCAGGTGCGCAGCGGCTAAAAAAAATTGAAACGGCCATTGGCCGTTTGGTTTGAAATGTGTAATTTTGCTGGTAACAAAAATTGTAGTCATGGGAAAGTACGAGCTCTACATCATCATTGCAGTCTTCGTCGTGCTCACGGTTATCATCGTGTGGATGGGTGCGAAGACCATCGGCGAAATGCGCAACCAGAAGAAAAATCGCGAAGTAAGACGGCAGGAATGGCTGGCACGCATCCGTAACCAGCGAGAAAGCAACGGATAAAACTACTAACTACAACGTAACCCATGCTGTAGCGTGTACATATGGGCCATTGTTCAACTCGACTGGGACAATGGCTGATTTTTATTGCTTATGTGTATAGGGTGGCATTGGCGATCGAAAGAAGATGGCCATACAGCACATTCGTTCCTGCACTAAAGTTTATATTTTTTTATGTATTTGCAACATTATTGTTGTTTGAATAATGTTTTTTTATACTTTTGCATTAAATTAGGCAAGGAAAGAAACAAATCAATATTTGCATAGCTTATGAAAAAAGAAACCAGAAGAGTGTTTTTCCTCACTTTGCTTTTTCTAATGAGTGCGTTGGCATGCCATGCCGACTGGTTCAAGGGGAAACTGGTGAACGCTGAGACAGGCGAGCCGCTTATTGGTGCAAGCATCAGAAGTGAGGTCAACCCCCATCCCGGATGGTCTATCCAGGGCAACGCAGAAACCGACAGCACAGGCTGTTTCATCATGGCAAGCGGTTGGGAGGGACGCATACTCTTCACCTGCAGCATGATAGGCTACAAGAACTACCGCAAGGTGGACTACGCCTTCGGACGCGACGTGAAAGACACTACCGACCTGGGAACCATCAAGTTGCAGCCCACCGTGCTGATGCTGCGCGAGGTGGAGGTGACAGCCAAGATACCACGCTTCACGATGTCGGGCGACACTATCGTGTTCAACCCCGAGGCGTTCAAGCTAAAGGAAGGCGACCGGTTGGCCGACCTCATCAAGAAACTGCCAGGCGTGGAGAACCGCGACGGCAAGCTCTACTGGAACGACAAGCCGATCCGCTTGATGATGAATGGTAAGAATCTCTTTGGTGGCGACCAAATCGTGGACCAGCTGCCCGCCGAGGTGGCCAAAAAAATCAAGCTCTACGACCGCAAGTCGGAGCTGGCGCGCCACACGGGCAAGGACGATGGCGCTGAGGACAACGTGCTCGACATACAGGTGAAGCCAGGCTTTCTTGACAAGTGGTATGGTGAGCTGGAAGCTCTTTACCAAACCAAGAAACGCTACATGTTTGACCTGACGGCCAGCAAGCTCAGCGACCACGACCCGCAAATGCTCTACCTGCAAGCCAACAACATCAACCGGGAGATCAGCCGCACCATGCGGCAATGGATGAATGCCAACATCGACGGTGACGGCAAGAGCCAGTATGGATCCTACAACTACCAGCACAACTGGCTGACCAAGGGTGCCGAAGACCTCGACAACAACATGGTCAACATGAGCGCCAACTTAGGGCACAGCGACGGCTGGATGACACAGCGGCAGTCCACAGAGACATTCTTCCCCAACGAGGAGCGCACCATGTCGCTCTCGCAAAGTTACCGCAACAACCACAAGCTCAGCCCCCAGTTGTCTGCCAACCTTTATATGTACACCGACTCGCTCAACTCGGTCAAAGTGAACGCATCAGCATCCTATGAGAAGACGAGAGGACTCAACGAGGACGAGGGCGCCTCATACAGCTTTGAGCCCGACCAGTTCCAGTATTACTCGCTTGCGGCTGCCATGGGTGCCAAGCCAGGCGATGCCCTCTATGAGCACCTGGTGACACGCAACCGTAACTACCAGACCAGCGAGGGGCAAGACCGCAAGCTGTCGATCGACTATGGTTGGACCCACTATCTGGGCAAGAAAGGGTCGTTTGCGCTGAGCGGATACACCAAGGCGCAGGGCTCTGACAACGACACTCACAACAACCGCAACCTCGAATACCTGCGCGAGGGGCGCAGCGAGAAGCAGTGGCAGCGGTTCGATTACTTGAAGCATGATGTGGAGTCGTCGCTTTCTGCCATGTTCGACTATTGGCTGACCGACAAGCTCTACTTCAACGTGAGCGACGGCCTGTCATACAGTCGCTCGCGCTCGCGCCGCAATGTCTTTTCCGACACCGACGAGAGCCTCGTCAGCGATGGCAAACCCACCACGCTCGATGCCGCCAACCGGATGGATGCCACGGTGCGCGCGTGGACGAACAAGCTGACGCTGAAGTCGACCATCAAGCCCATCAAGAACTTCATGATCATGCCTAAATTTGAGTGGACGGCCAACCGCGAGGACGCCGATTACCTGTACGGGGCGCTCGACACAGCCACGGTGCGCAACAGCCACGCCTACACACCCTCGCTCTTCCTAAAATGGAAGATGAGCCGCGTGCGCAACATGGACTTATCATTTGCCTACAACACCACAGTGCCCGAGCTGCTCAACACCTTCGCCTTCCGCAACACCATCGACCCGCTGTCCATCTCTACGGGTAATGCGGGGCTCGGCAACACCCACAGCCACGTCACCACATTGGGCTACAGGCGCATGTGGTTGCGCAAGCAAATCGTGCTCGGGCTGTCGGCCTCCTACCAGAAGGACATCAACCCCATGGCCACGCTCTTCAGCTACAACTCGCGCACGGGTGTCTACACCTCGAAGCCCATGAACGTGAAGGGTGGCGACCAATGGAAACTCGACGTGAACTATGACCAAGGGTTAGGTATCGACTTCAGGTTGCAGAACAAGCTGAGCCTCATCTCCGCGCAGGCTTACGGCTTCCTGACGCTTGTCGACAATGCCGACCCTAACGCCCTGCCCACCCTGAACCACCAGAAACGGTTCGCCATCAATGAGGATTTCAATTTCAGCTACGAGGCGAACAACCTCCAAGTGACGCTCTTCGACCGCCTCAACTGGAGTCGCTACCGCTATGACGCCACTTCCTACAACTCAAGCCCCTTGCTCAACAATGTCGGCCTCTACGCCAACATAGAGCTCAAGCCGTTCACCATCTATTTTCAGGTCAAGGACCAGTTCCGCTCGGGCTACCAGACATCGGCGATGAATGGTCACCGTGTCTTGGCTGACGCCTATGTCATCTACACGTTCTTCAAGCAAAAATGCCAACTCATGCTACGCGCAGACGACATCTTCAACAAGGACATCTACTACGACAGCAATTACACGGCCTTCCAGCGCACCGAATCGTCGGAAGACTACCTGCACCATTACGTGACCGTGAAGTTCACCTACCGCTTCGATGCCAAGGAGAGCAAGAAATCAAAGAGCCGCGGCATGTCCATCAACATAAACTACTAAAATGAATAAGTTGTTTGGGAGGCTACCTGCCCACAACGCGTAAACGCAAGGAGGCTGCAACCGTTTGGTTGCAGCCTCCTTGCGTTAATACGTTGTCTGTTTATTTCTTCTGGTATTTCTCTATGAGCTGTGGAGCACGATCGTCGCCCAGTTCCTGAGCTTTCTTCAGGGCGGCGAGCCCGTCTTCCTTCTTGCCAAGCTCACAAGACGCCACACCCTTGATGACATAGAGGTCCGCGTAATCGGGAGCCAAGGGCAGGGCCATGTCACAGGTCTTGATGGCATCCGCAAGCTGGTTGACCCGAAGCTGCAAGCTGGCCATCTCCGCGTAGTAGGTGGGCTCGTTGCGGTTGAGCACGATGGCATGGGCGATGTCATTGAGCGCCACCTGGTATTGACGGAGCTTCATGCCGCACTGGAAGCGTAAATAGTAGAAGTCAGCAGAGGCATTCATGTGCATCAGCGTGTCATACTTCAAGTAATCCATGAACGCCTTGCGATATTCTCCCGCCACATCATAGAATCGTCCACGTGCCAACACGTAGGGGGCTGAGATCACACCGTCTTGTACGGACACGGCCGAGTCGAGCAATTGCAAGACCTCAGCCTGTGGGGCTTTCAGTTTGGTCTTGCATTGGGCTGCCTCATAATAGACTTCCCCATTCTTTCCCAGTTCGGTCTTTTGCAAGTCCGTGAACAGGTTGAGAGCCTTTTCGTAGTTACCTTGTGCGTAGATGATCTGCGCCTGCTGGTGCTTATAAATGGGCTGGGAGGACAGCTTGGAAGCCTGTTCTGACAGCTCCAGGGCTTTTTGCAAGTTCCATGCCGTGTAAGTGGTGTCGACCTTGAACACCGTCGATTGGTAAACGAGCCGCGCGTAGTCGTAGTAGGCCTCATCTTTGCTTGCTGCGCATTTCACTTCCTTTTGCAGAACCTCATCAGCCTCGGCCAACTTTCGCCGACTCACATACATCTCGGCCAAGGCCGTGTAGCCTTCGGTTGCAGCGGGGAACGCCGTGATGAAGTCGTTGACGTATTGCTCCAGGCGAACGGAGTCGCCTTGCTGCTGGGCAAGCATCAGCGTCAGCGTGGCTTGCTGCTGGTCGGTAGGAAGGGCGGTTCGTATGCCCGTGGCACGAAAGGTACGGTCGTTGAGAGACAACCCACTGATTTTGAATGACTTGATGATTCTGGCATCAGCAGAGTAGGCCTGACCACCATCGGCTGGGCGTTGCATGATGCCCAAGAGCTGTCCTTGCTCGTTGACGACTGGGCAACCCAAGTCGTTGCCCGACACATCCTCGTCCTTGAACACGTAATAGTTGTTGGTCGTCATGAACTTCTCCGTCCGCACAGGTGCCAGTTTCTTAAACGCAGGCTTTTTGAGGTCATAACCAACGGCATAGGTCGTGGTCGCTGGTGTGGTGTCAGTGACAAGCTCCAGGGAAGCAGGCACTGCTCCCTTGACGCGGAACAGGCACACGTCATACGATTCGGATATTCCCATCATGACTTCTACGACGTGCTTATTACCTTTTGCATCGACAGCCACGGCGTGATCAGCGCCCATCAAGGGCCACCACATGGCCATGGACTCACCATTTTTTCCGACAAATACACCGTGTGTTGTCGCCATGATATCGCCGTTCTTATTGTACGTGGTCAAGGAGAAAACACTTGCTGCCACTTTTTTTACTGAAGCAGGTTGTGCCATTGTGCACGTGATGGCTCCTATCATCAGAAGAAGCCATGTAACAATCCTATGTTTCATCTTACTATCAAACTCGTTATTTTAAATGTGTGAAAAAAACAGGAATCATTTCTTGCCTAATAGTGCCTTCGCATTTTCGATGGCAGCCTCCGTGATGCTGCTGCCGCTAAGCATCTGCGCAATCTCGCGCACACGGTCGGCCTCAGACAGCATAGTCATGCGGCTCGTCGTACCATGGTCGGTCTCTTCCTTGCTTACCTTATAATGGGTGGAACCCATTGCCGCAATCTGAGGCAGGTGGGTGATGGAGATAACCTGACGATGGTTCTCGCCCATCTCTTCCATGATTTGCGCCATCTTTTCGGCCACGCGCCCACTGACACCCGTGTCTATCTCATCAAAGATGATGGTCGGCAACTTCACGGCACCGCTAATCATGGCCTTGAGTGACAGCATGACCCTGGCAATCTCTCCTCCTGAGGCGACCTGCGACACAGGCTGAAGGGGTGAACTGGTGTTTGCGCTAAAAAGAAAAGCCACCTTGTCGGTGCCTGTTGGCGAAGGCTCTCGTTGCTGGAAATCAATGGAGAAGCGCACATTAGGAATGCCCAAGGGTTGCAAACGCTTTTTCATCTCTTCCTGCACACTTTCGGCTGCCTTACGGCGGATGGACGACAACTGGTTGGCAAGGGCCATGTAGTCGGCCAGGGTCTTGTCGACTTGCTTCTTGAGGATATCCAATTGCTCGTCGCCCCCGTCAATGTTACCCAACTCTTCGGCCAGTTTGTCGCGGGTACTGATGAGCTCCTCAATGTTGGCGGCATGATATTTGTGTAACAAAGAATTGAGCATATCGAGCCGCTCGTTGATCTGCTCCAGCTCGGCAGGGTCATAATCGATGCTGTCTTTGCGTCCGTCCACATCTTGTGAAATGTCTTTCAGCTCGATATAGGCCGTATCGAGGCGGTCGGCCAGTCCCTTGACATCTGGATAAACAGCCTCTATCCCACGCAGGGTGTCGATAGCCTCGCTGAGCGAACCGAGGCATCCCGCCTCGTCGCCGCTCAGCGCGGCAGCGGCGTGGTAGAGGGAACTTTTGATGCCTTCGGCGTGGGTAAGCAGCGTGGAGCGCTGTTCGAGGTCCTCTTGCTCGCCCACTTGCAGAGCAGCCTTGTCGAGCTCAGCGTGTTGGAAGCGCAGGAAATCCTCGTTTTCGCGTGCCTTTTCACATTGCCTCTGGAAATTGGCATAAGCCGTCTTGGCCTCTTGGTATCGGCCAAATGAAGTTTTGCAATGGTTCAACAACTGCGCGTCTTTCGCTATGATGTCGACAACATTCAGCTGGAAATCCTCCTTTTGGAGCAGCAGGTTTTGGTGCTGGCTGTGTATGTCGACCAACTGCTCGCCCAAGTCGCGCATGACATTCAGGCTGACAGGCGTGTCGTTGATGAAGGCCCGGCTCTTTCCACTGGCACTCACCTCACGACGCACAATGCAGTCAGTGGCATCATAGTCGATGTTGTTGCGCGTGAAGAAATCCTCCATGTCGTAGTGGGAGAGATCGAAATGCGCCTCAACGACACATTTCTTGCAGCCACTCTTGATTTGCTTGCTGTCAGCCCTTTGCCCCAGCAGGAGGTGCAATGCACCCAGGATGATGCTCTTTCCAGCACCCGTTTCGCCCGTTATGACGGAGAAACCGGGATGGAAATCGATGTTCAGCTCATCGATGAGCGTAAAGTCCTTGACGTATAATTGTTTCAGCATTGTTATTGCTTGATTTTTTCCCAAGCATTGTTTTGAGAGGCGTTGATGGAGAAAAGGATATCGTAGACCGTCTCCTTTTCCTTTTGCGTACCTTTTCCCTTGTAGATGGAAGCCAGCTCGTCGCGCTTGTAGTCTGTCCAGATGGCAGGCCATTGGCTTAAAGGCTTGTCCTCGTGACATTTCTTGAGGTTGTTTTCGAGGGCGGTCGTGATTTCCGTCCTTCCGCGCTCCGCGTTGTTGGCCATCTCGTCAAGTCCTTTCCGGTAATAGTCGTATTGCAATTGCCTAAAGGCTTTCATACCACCGTCGAGATAATCGTTGATGATGGCAAAACGGTTGCGGTCGTTGTCAAACGACTTCCAACCTGTGAACTCCAGGTTCTGCGCGTTGTTGGTAAGGTTCATGCAGCGTTGCAGCACATCCTCCCCACCCATGGGCGAGAAACTGTCGAGGTCGAGGCCGATGATGAGGTAAGCGTAATAGGCAAAAAGAGCCGTCAACTGGTTGTCAATCGTCTCCTCGTTGAAGTCGAGCTGGTCGAACTGCGCAAACTTGAAGTCAAAGTTGTTGTCGGTATTATTATATAAGGTTGTGGTGTACGAAGAATTGTACACGGGGCGGTTGGCCTGTATAAGGGTCTTACAGGTGAACAATCCCGACGCTTGGTCATACTTGGTGACGGTGATATTGAAATTGCAGTCTATGCGCTCATTCTTTTGGAACTGCAGGTTTGTCCATTGCCTCTCGTTGACAAACTGTTCGAGCGTCTGCTGCAAGTTGTCAAAGACCGAGGCGTCGGTACCCTGTATCTGGTTGTGGTTGATGGTAATCTTGGCATTGAGCTCCTGCGCCCTTGAGGAGATGGACGAGAAGGACAAAAGGCTGAGCATAGCCATGAGAAGATGACGCATAGGCTTAATGTTATAACTATTTCGACAACTTGTTGCCCGATGACGAGGCATTCATGTTGAGCTTGGCCTCGCGCAGGCGGATGCGTGTGAGCACCTGCTTGGTGTTCAAGGTGAAGTCGCTGGAGAGAATCCACTCGAAATAGTGCGGGTCGCGATGCAGCACATCGGTAACCACCCAGCCCTTGTACTTGCCGAAGTTGAACACTTCCTGCTTGCGGGGCTTGCCATCCTTGTCGGTGAGCGTGTTGCCGTCCTTGTCCTTCATCTCTTGCCAAACCATGCGTCCGGCGAAGTCAACATTGTCGTTCATCTTCGACTCTTCGGCCAGCACGTCCATGTCGTTGGGAAGGGCGAGCTCGGGATCCTCCACCTTGTCGGCCGCATACTTGTCGAGCTCACCCATCAACACGCGGTAGGTGGCTTCGGCATCTTGGTCGGCCCGGTGAGCCTGGAAATCGTCTTCCATCTTGTTGCCCGTGTAGAAGCGATAGGCTGCCGCCAGGTTGCGCGGCTCGCGCTTGTGGTAGATGGTCTGCGCGTCGATCAGGCGGCACTTCGAGAAGTCGAAGTCAACACCTGCCCGCGAGAACTCCTCGGCCAGCATGGGCACATCGAAGCGGTTGGAGTTGTAGCCAGCGAAGTCGCAGCCTGTAAACTCGGCTACCAGCGACTTGGCTATTTCCTTGAATGTCTTCTCCCCCTTCACGCGCTCATCGGTAATTCCCGTAAGCCGCTGCACTTCCAATGGGATGGGCTTTCCTGGGTTCACGAAGATGCTGGCTCGCTTCTCCTCACCATTGGGCATCACTTTCACGTAAGAAATCTGGATGATCCTGTCGTGGACCATGTCAAGCCCCGTCGTCTCCAGGTCGAAGACGACTAAAGGCTTTGTAAGGTTGAGTCTCATGTTAATCTATTTAGTCGTTGAGCAACAGGGGCATGATAAGCATCAGCACATCCGTGTTTGCCGGTTGCTCTGCGGGCAACACAACCCCTGCTCGGCTGGGGTCGCCCAATTGGATCTTCACCTCGTCGGTCTCCATGGCGTTGAGTATCTCAAGCAGGAAGTCGCCGCGGAACCCGATTTGCATGTTCTGCCCCGCATAGTCGCAGACCAACGTCTCCTTGGCGCTGGTGGCGAAATCAATGTCTTCCGAAGAGAGCTCCAGCGTGCCCGCGCTAAGACGGAAGCGCACCAGCTGGCTGCTCATGCTCGCAAAGGGGAGCACGCGGCGGATGGCACTGATGAACGCCTTGCGGTCGACAGACACCACGTTGGGGTTGTCAGCGGGTATGGCGGCGTTGTAGTTGGGAAAGACACCCTCGATGAGGCGGCAGGTGAGGACACCCTCGTCAAAGTGAATCTCGGCCGACTGCTTGTTGAACTTGACGACCACGTCACCGCTGTCGCGCCCAAGCCCGTTCTTGAGGAGCGTGGCCGGTTTCTTCGGCAGGATGAATGAGGCTGGCGTGTCACTCTTGATGCCATAGTATCGACAACGCACGAGCTTGTGGCCATCGCTTGCCACAAACGCGAGACAGTCGGCCGTGAGATCGAAATAGATGCCGTTCATCACCGGGCGTATCTCGTTGTTGTCGGTGGCAAACATCGTGCGGTTTATGTTGTCGACCAACACACTGGCGTCGATGGTTACCTCAGTGAGGTCATTGGCCAACTGTGGCGTTTGGGGATATTCCTCGGCGTTTTGCGCGGTGAAATGATACTCACCGCCCTGGTAGCCAACGCTCACCTCAAAGGTTTGCAAGTCCACCTCAAACGTGACGGGCTGCTCGGGCAATTCCTTCATGGCATCGAGAATCGTGCGGCAAGGCACGGCAAATGCCCCGTCGGCATCAAACTGGTCGAGCGGCAGAGACGACTTCATGACGTTCTCACTGTCGGAACTGGTGATGAAGAGTTGGCCGTTGTTGACCTCAAAAAGAAAACTCTCGAGGATGGGCAGGGAGTTCTTGCTGCTGATGACCTTTGACAGGACCTGCAGCTTGGCATTGAGAGCCGTACTGGAAAGCGTAAATCTCATGAATATATTTGTTTGTTTCGATTCTTGTCTAACTATAGGCAAAGATACAAATAAAAAAGGATAACAGGCGAAGCAGTCCATATTTTTTTGTTTTTTTTGAATTTTGTCTGTGGAAAGTTTGTTGTTTATTGATAAATTGCGTAATTTCGCAACATAAACAAGTAAGAATAAAATAACAATTTCACAAAAATGGCATTACAAGGAATAGAAGTAGAGGGTGTGATCATTAAGGAGTATCCCCCAAGAGAGGGCGTATCCAAATCGAGCGGAAATCCGTGGAAATCACAGGATTTCGTCATACAGACACGCGATGCTTACCCCCGCACCTGCCTTTTCAACGTGTTTGGTGCTGATCGCATTGAGCAGTTCAATATCCACCAGGGCGACACCGTCCACGTTTGGCTCGACATCAATGCCCGCGCTTGGCAGGACCGATACTTCAACGACATCCGCGCCTTCCGCGTCGATCACATCGACCCCAATGCCGTGAACACGGGCGCACAGCCCACGCAAACTGGCAGCACACTGGGCTCGGCACCCAGCGCCCCCACATCTCAGGCTGACCCCTTGGCTGGTGGCGCATCAAGTGACAACGGCGATGACCTGCCCTTCTAATCACAAGCTATTATCATCTCAAAAATATTATCATCATGAAACCTACATTGTTACTTCTGGCAGCTGGCATGGGCAGCCGCTACGGTGGCCTGAAGCAGTTGGACGGCCTGGGACCCAACGGCGAGACCATCATGGATTACAGCATCTATGATGCCATTCAGGCTGGCTTCGGAAAGATTGTCTGGGTGATCCGCAAGGACTTTGAGCAAGACTTCCGCGACAAGATTCTCTCCAAGTACGAGGGCAAGATACCTTGCGAGCTCGTCTTCCAGAGCCTCGACAAGTTGCCGGAGGGATACCAAGTTCCTGACGGACGCACCAAGCCATGGGGCACCAACCACGCGGTGATGATGGCCAAGGATGCCATCCATGAGCCTTTCTGCGTGATCAACTGCGACGATTTCTACAACCGCGACTGCTTCCAGGTCATCGGCAAATACCTGGCCAACCTGCCCGAGAACAGCAAGAACACCTATGCCATGGTTGGTTTCCGCGTGAGCAACACTTTGAGCGACAACGGAACGGTGTCGCGTGGCGTGTGTGCCAAGAACGAGAACGGGCACCTCACAAGCTGCGTGGAGCGCACAGAGATTGAGCGCAAGGCTGACGGCAAAGTAGCTTTCAAGGACGAAAAGGGCGAGTGGGTCAGCATACCCGACAACACTCCCGTCAGCATGAACGTGTGGGGCTTTACTCCCGACTATTTTGAGTACAGCGACAAGTATTTCAAGGAGTTTCTCGACGCTCCCACCACGAAGAGCAATCCCAAGGCCGAATATCTCATCCCTTGGGTTGTCGACAAGCTCATCCACACGGGTGTGGCCACCTGCGAGGTGCTCGACACCACCAGCAAGTGGTTTGGCGTGACCTATTCTGCCGACCGTCCCAGCGTTGTGGAGAAGATCCAAAAGCTCGTCGATGAGGGCGTTTACCCCGCAAAGTTGTTCTAACAGGCACACGACTCCCCTGAAAAGGGAACCCTGAAAACTTCATCCCGCCCTGCGCCCAGCGTGCAAGGCGGGATTTTTTGAATTTTCTTGATTTTTGTTTTCTTCATTTGGAATAATCGTTCAGCCAGTAGAAAATAACGCCTAAAAACAGGAGAATGAACCATTTAAGGAATGCGCTGACAAACAGGAAGTTGCAAAAGCCTTATAAAAACCGCAAATGCCTGTGGCCATGAAGATTGCAGATAGCTATCCTTTTGAGGCACGATATGGGCTTAACCTCCGCGCGACAGAGGCTTAACCTTCACTCGAAAAAGGCCCTATCTTCACACGAAGAAGGCTTTATCTCCACAAAACATCGCACAAAACAGTGTCTAAGACTGTCGTTTCCTGCTCTTGGAACTTGCTGGAGGTATCCAGCAACACTATTTTGCCTTCTGAAACACCAGCTCTCAGAGGTGTAAAATGAGCAATAAACTTAACAAAAATTCAAAGGGTGGCCTTCCGCAAGGCTTCAAGATACTCGTCTGCGTCGCGGTCGTTCATACGCTGCCACGCATCGCCCAGGAGAGCCACACCTCCAAAGCCGAGTTGTCTCACCATTGGAATTTCCCGCAACGTTACGCCTCCCAAGGCGATGACGCGCGAGTTAATGAGTCCCCTGTCTCTTGCCATAACAAGCTGCTGCCTGGTGAATGGCGATGCATATCCGCGTTTGGATATGCTGTCGAAGATAGGGCTTAGTGTCATGTAATCGCACGTTCCCATATGTTTCTCTATCTCCTCCATGCTGTGGCACGAACGCGACACGCTTCCGTCGAGCGCTGTGGGTGGCACGGGATTCCTTCGGTTGAGGTGGATACCCCTAAGCCCATACCTTTCACAGAGCTGAAAATGGTCGTGCACGACAATGCTCGATAGCCACTTTGGGCTAATTTCCTCCAGCAATCTCGCGCAGTCATCAACATTGGAACAGGGCTTTCGTAAGTGCAGTATGTCCAAGCCGTGCTCGAAAAGCCTGTCAATATATTCTGCCTCGCCCGGCACAAAACCAGGTGAGGTGATTACTATCCATTTCATGATACCGACACCATTTCGGGTGCCACCAGTTTCTTGAGCAAGTCAGTCTGGCCCGCCGGGTCATCGGCGTTCAGGATGGCTCCGCTCACCGCCACGCCGGTCACACCTGTTTGCATGATGTCGCAGACATCATTCGGCAGGATGCCTCCTATGGCCACCAAGGGCAAAGTTATCTTCCTCTGACGCATGCCCTTCACTATGTTCTTGTAACCCTCGAGACCGAGCATGGGCGAAAGGTTCTTCTTGGTGGTCGTAAAGCGGAAGGGACCACAACCGATATAATCGGCACCCGACTTGTAAATCCGCTCAACATCTTCCAGGGTGTTGGCCGTGCCTCCTATTATAAATCGGCTGCCCAGCATTTTCCGGGCCTCGTCTATCGACATATCATTTTTGCCAAGGTGCACGCCATCGGCACCAACAGCTTTCACATGTTCCACCCGGTCGTCAACGATAAACGTGGCATGGTATTCGGAACACAGTTGCCTTACCTTCTTTGCCGTCTCGACGAACGTCTTCTCGTCAGCATCTTTCATGCGGAGCTGAATCCACCTGCATCCACCTTCCAAGGCCAGCTTGATGCCCTCCAAGTGGGAGTGTTTGGCGTTGCTGTGACTAATAAACTGGAATGACACATCATCAAGCCGCTTCACAGCATGATGGTCGTCTGCACCGCGAAACAAGAAACCGTGGCACACGGGTCCGTGTCCCGCTCCTTGCACGACGCGCTGCCCGCTGTCGATGGCACCGTGCAGGTATCTAACGGCGTTGCACACGGCTTGCTCCATCGGCTCGCCTCTGGCCAGCAACGAAGCGATAGCCGAAGACAGCGTGCATCCTGTACCGTGCGTGTTCCGGGTGTCAACCGCATCACTGTGACAGGTCACTTTCAGCTGCCCGTCAACATAAAGCCGGTCTACCTTCTCGTTTCCGCTCAAGTGTCCGCCTTTTATGAGCACAGCCCTACACCCAAACTGTGTGATAGCTGCAGCCACACGGCCAAAGTCGTTGGTGCCATGAATCCTCAGGCCCGACAAGCGTTCCGCTTCGGGGATGTTTGGCGTTACCAGCGTGGCCAACGGCAACAAGGTGCTTTTGATTTCCGACAAAGCATCCTCATCCATCAGAAGGTGACCACTCGTGGAAACCATGACGGGATCCAGCACAACATTCCTCGGCTTGTATTTCAGAAGGCAACCTGCCACCGCGCGAACCACGCCCACGTTCACGAGCATGCCCACTTTCACAGCATCTACGACCATGTCGTCGAAGACGGCACGTACCTGGCTTTCAACGACACGAGGACTAACAGGATCCACATCTTGAACCCCTTGCGTGTTTTGCGTGGTGACAGCCGTGATGGCTGAGGTGGCATACACACCCAAGGATGCCATGGTCTTGATGTCTGCCTGGACGCCGGCACCGCCACTACAGTCGGAACCAGCTATGGTAAGCGCTGTGATATATCTCATCCTTTCCTTGTTTCAAATGATACTTTTCTCATGCAAAGTTATGACTTGTTTCAGAGAAAACCAAACAAAAATTTGTATGATTGGAAAATTATTTGTTACTTTGCAACAGACAATTATCACGGGGTGCTGAGTGAATCAGCTGAGATTATACCCATTGAACCTGACGCGGACAATGCCGACGAAGGGAATATGATATAGTTGCATTATATTTTTGCCAAGGCTTCATTCCGCTGGCCATACCGAACATTCCAGCTGCCAGAAGACTTGCTTGTTTTAGGGACAAGAGAAACGCGGAAATTTTCATGATGCGCCCAGTGATGTTGATTTTTACGCAACAACATGGCAGATTTATGAAAATTAAGATCAACAACAAGGAAACCGAAGTGAAGGCAGTTTCTGTATTCGAACTGTCGAACGAACTGTCGCTGCCCGAAAAGGGCATCGCCGTAGCCGTGAACAACCACTTGGTGCCACGAACGGACTGGGCACAAACACAACTAAAAGACGGCGATGATGTCGTCATTATCAAGGCTGCCTGTGGCGGATGACCAGAGGATAACAAAACGAACTCATTGTTGAATGAGAAAATCGAATAGTCAAATTCAAAAACACATAAACAACGATGGAAAAACTTGTGATAGCAGGACGTGAGTTCAACTCGCGCCTGTTCTTGGGTACAGGAAAATTCAACGACAACACGCTGATGGCGGAAGCCATCAAGGCTTCGGAAACGGAGATGGTGACCGTTGCCATGAAGCGCGTTGAGCTGAGCGACAAGCACGACGACTTGTTGACCCATATCGTGCAAAGCCCCAACATACAGCTCTTGCCAAACACCAGCGGCGTGCGCAATGCAGAGGAAGCCGTATTCGCGGCACAGATGTCGAGAGAGGCTTTCGGTACCAATTGGCTGAAACTGGAAATACATCCTGACCCGAGGTATCTCCTGCCCGACTCCGTGGAAACGCTCAAGGCAACAGAGAAGCTGGTGAAAATGGGCTTCGTCGTGTTGCCCTACTGTCAGGCAGACCCCACCCTATGCAAGCATCTTGAGGAGGCAGGCGCCGCTACGGTAATGCCACTGGCCGCACCCATCGGAACAAACAAGGGGCTGAGAATGAAAGACTTCCTGCAAATCATCATCGAGCAAGCAACGATTCCCGTGGTGGTGGACGCTGGCATTGGAGCTCCAAGTCATGCCACAGAGGCCATGGAAATGGGAGCCGACGCTTGCCTGGTAAACACGGCTATCGCCGTGGCAGGCAATCCCGTCGAAATGGCCACTGCTTTCAAAGAAGCGGTGGCGTGCGGCAGAAGGGCATACGAAGCCGGACTGGGAGCAGTGTGCGATGTGGCTGATGCAAGCTCGCCGTTGACCGACTTCTTGTCGTAACCGTTACGCCCACATCAATAACACAATGAATTAACTACTATCGCCATGCCAAACGACAATAAAGCCTACGCCAAGCGCGAGAAGGCGTATATGCAAGGAAAGATTTACCCAGAAATAAAGGTCGGAATGACAAAGGTAAACCTAACTCCCACTGTGACCAAAGACGAGAATGGGATACCACACTTGACACCCAACGACCCTGTGTACATCTACGACACCAGCGGCCCATACACCGACCCCAACTACCAGGTTGACCTTCAAAGAGGACTGCCCAAGCTAAGACAGCCATGGATTGACAGTCGTCCACACTGCAAGGAGGGCATCACACAGATGGCTTACGCCAAGGCGGGCATCATCACGCAGGAGATGGAATATGTGGCCATCCGCGAAAACATGAACTGTGAGCAACTGGGCATCAATACTCATATAACACCAGAGTTTGTTCGCGAGGAAATAGCGCGAGGAAGGGCAGTGATTCCTGCCAACAGGAATCACCCGGAGAGCGAGCCAATGATCATCGGTCGAAACTTCCTCGTAAAGATAAACACCAACATCGGCAACTCGGTCACCACGTCGAGCATTGAGGAGGAGGTCGACAAGGCGGTGTGGTCATGCAAGTGGGGCGGAGACACGCTGATGGACCTTTCAACCGGCAACAATATCCATGAGACACGCGAATGGATCTTACGCAACAGCCCCGTGCCTGTGGGCACCGTACCCATCTACCAAGCGCTTGAGAAAGTGGGTGGAAAGGTGGAAGACCTCTCCTGGGAGGTGTACCGCGACACGCTCCTCGAACAGTGCGAGCAGGGTGTCGACTATTTCACCATCCATGCGGGCATCAGAAGGCACAACGTGCACCTTGCAGACAACAGGCTCTGCGGCATCGTCAGCCGAGGCGGAAGCATCATGAGCAAATGGTGCCTGATCAAAGACCAGGAGAGCTTCCTCTATGAGCACTTTGACGATATCTGCGACATCGTGGCTCGGTACGATGTCGCGCTTTCGCTGGGCGACGGATTGCGGCCAGGCTGCATTGCCGATGCCAACGACGCGGCTCAGTTCGCAGAGCTCGACACCATGGGCGAACTCGTGACGCGCGCCTGGGACAAGAACGTGCAAGCGTTTATCGAAGGTCCTGGCCATGTACCTTTGCAAAAAATCAAGGAAAACATGGAACGCCAACTCGACCACTGCCATGAGGCTCCCTTCTACACGCTCGGCCCGCTGGTCACCGACATCGCTCCCGGTTACGACCACATCACCTCGGCCATCGGCGGAGCACAGATAGCTTGGCTCGGAACAGCCATGCTCTGCTACGTCACCCCCAAGGAGCACCTCGCGCTGCCAAACAAGGAGGATGTGCGTGTGGGTGTCGTCACTTACAAGATAGCAGCTCATGCAGCCGACCTTGCCAAGGGACACCCCGGAGCTATCGTCAGAGACAACGCATTGTCGAAGGCGCGCTTCGAGTTTCGCTGGAGAGACCAGTTCCACCTCTCACTCGATCCCGAGCTCGCCTTGAAGTATTTTGAGGAGGCGGGGCATACGGATGGAGAGTATTGCACCATGTGCGGTCCCGACTTCTGTGCCGCAAGGCTTACACACGACCTTAGAAGATACAAGAAATGACAGAACTTACACCCGAGCAAAGACGGCGCTACGATCGCCACATCATCCTGGACGGCTTCGGGCGCGACGCGCAAATGCGATTGCTTGGAGCCAAGGTGCTCATGGTGGGCGCAGGAGGGCTGGGTTCGCCCGCATCCATGTATCTTGCGGCGGCAGGCGTCGGCCACATCGGCATCGTTGATGGCGACTTCGTGTCGGTGACAAACCTGCAACGGCAAGTGCTCTACACCAGCGACGACATCGGACTGCCAAAGGCCAGTGTGGCTGCCAAAAGGCTGAAGGCGATGAATCCAGAAGTGGAGGTGACGACTCATGAGGTGTATCTCAACGAGCAGAATGCCTTGGAACTAATTGGGCAATACGACTTCATTGTGGAAGGCACCGACAACTTCGCCTCCAAGTATCTCGTCAATGATGCGTGCGTGATGCTCGGAAAAGGCTTTACCATCGGGGGCATCAACCGGTTTCACGGCCAACTGATGACACACATGCCTGGCACGGCATGTTACCGCTGCGTGTTCCCGGAACCACCGGCTATCGGCGAAGTGGAAACATGTTCCATGGTGGGGGTGCTCGGGCCTTTGGCTGGCATGGTCGGAACGGTCCAAGCAACGGAAGCCATCAAATGCCTGGCACACATTGGCCGACCGCTCACCGACACGTTGCTGACTCTCGACGCAATGACAATGGAATGGCAGCGGTTCGAAATGAAAAGAGACACGAACTGTGCCCTCTGCGGCAAGTCACCGTCAATAACGACCATCAAAGAGTATGCGCACAAACCTTGCGCAAAGAAAAAGTAGAAGAAATAAAAATGTTTAGCGAAGAATTGGAAAAAATCAGTTGGCAGGAAACCACAGAACGCATTGCGGCCATGACGGCTGCAGATGTAAGACGCGCCTTGGGTAAAAGCCACTGTGACATCAACGACTTCATGGCGCTGCTCTCGCCAGCAGCCAAGCCTTATCTTGAAGAGATGGCTCGCCTATCCAGGCGATATACCGAAGAGCGATTTGGCAAGACAATGTCGATGTTCATACCTCTTTACATCACGAACTCGTGCTCCAACTCGTGCGTGTACTGCGGATTTCACCGCGAGAACCCCATGGCACGCACCATCCTCACGCCCGAACAGATGGAGAATGAATACCGCGCCATCAAGCAACTGGCACCTTTTGAGAACATTCTGCTCGTGACGGGTGAAAACCCGGCCAAGGCGGGCACGCCATATCTGGCCAAGGCGATAGACATCGCCAAGAAATATTTCTCAAACATCAAGATTGAGGTGATGCCGCTCTCCACGGACGACTACCGCATGCTTGCCGAACATGGAATGAACGGCGTGATTTGTTTTCAGGAAACGTACAACCGCAACCACTACAAGCTCTACCACCCACGGGGCATGAAGAGCCGCTTCGAATGGCGATGCGACGGATTCGACCGCATGGGGCAGGCGGGTGTCCACTCTATCGGTATGGGGGTCTTGATTGGTCTTGAGAAGGAATGGCGCACGGATGTCGTGATGATGGCTCATCACCTGAGATACCTGCAGAAACATTACTGGCGCACAAAATACAGCGTCAACTTCCCACGCATGCGCCCTGCCCAAAACGAGGGGTTCCAACCTAACTGTTTCATGACCGACCGCGAACTGGCGCAAGCAACATTTGCCATGCGCATCTTCGACCACGACGTGGATATCTCCTACTCCACCCGCGAGCCTGCTTTCATCCGCGACCACATGGCTACGCTTGGCGTGACTACGATGTCGGCCGAATCGAAAGTAAACCCCGGGGGTTACCACACTTACCCGCAAGCCCTGGAGCAATTTACCGTGAGTGACGAGCGTACTGCGAAGGTAATCGACAAGCGCCTGCGCGAACTGGGACGCGAGCCAGTATGGAAAGACTGGGACGCGTCGTTCGACCTCTTCGACCCACTCAAGAAGGAAGCCTGAAGGGAACCCAACAACGGCGGCCATCCTATTTCACCCATTCCATCAAATCATCGTAGTTCGTCACCTTATGGTAATATATGCCACTGCCCGACAACTGCTCGAAGAGCTTGTCGGCACAGGCTATCTTGCCTTTCTCTATCTCTCGCAAGTCCAGCGAAGACATGCTGCCTTTGGTCTCGGCTACGAAATAGACGTGCTTCACCGTGCCTTCCTTGAAGGCGATTGCCCAGTCGGGAGAATAGTTGCCCACTGGGGTAGGGATATGGAAACCCTTTGGCAACTTGGCATAGACGGCGACATCGGTACTCGTGTCGAGGTTTTCCACAAACTTCCGCTCCACGCTCTGTATCGCCGTGCCGTCTGTGAAGACATAGTCCACGATGCTCTTCTTGCCCTCGTATGCCTTGTCGAGCG
>DJOD01000022.1 GCA_002437115.1 Prevotella sp. UBA6447 | reverse complement strand
GATATTGCTGCAGCTATGTATGGATAGAGAGGACGAGATACTAAACTATTTCGTCAACCGTTCGACCAATGCTGCGGCGGAATCTCTCAATGCAAAAATCAAACAATTTAGAGCGCAACTCAGAGGCATCATAGACAGAAAATTCTTCTTGTTTAGACTTACGAGAATCTATACTTAATCCACACGCTTTTGCAGGTGATCCAAAGAAACTGGAATTATCACAAACATTGCGTTGTTACATCCACCCTGTTGTTCCTTTATTTTTTTGTCCAGCAGGATTCGAGGGCAAAACGTATTAAGGTGTATTAACCCCGCGCAAGCAGCTGGTTGGAGCCCAATCTCAACACACTGAAAGGCTGAACAAGACTCCATCAGATAGGAACAACACGTCGATTGGCATCCTATCGCAGGAAATAAAAGCTTACATCCTAAAAATAATAGCTATTGTTTTTTGCCTTTTGCAACCCATTGACATTCAAGGGGATGCAAATGCCATCGGAAGAGTTATGCCGTGGCTTCGGGACGGGGCGCCAATCGTGAGCGCCACGGTGTGCCTTCACCCGGCCAAAGGCGCGTCATCGCTTCTCGGGGGCCTGCAGGTCGCGCTTCGACTTGCTCTTGACCACGAGCCAGACGCCCGAGAACACCAGGATGACAGCCACGCCCTGCGGCCACGTGAAGACTCCTAAGCCCGTGAGCACGCTCACCGTGACGGAGACGATGGGCTGTACATAGTTGTAGACGCTGACCACCGTGGGGCGCAGCACGCCTTGAGCTACGATGGAGAGCAGGTAGCTGACAAACGTTCCGAAGAACACCACGAAGCCCACCTCCATCCACGTGGTCGAGGTAAGCGTAGCCCACGACAACTGCGACAGATGACCCGACGACACGGGCACCACAAACACCGTGGCCCAGGTGAACATCCACTTGTTGACCGTGAAGGCATTGTACTTGCGCACCATCTTATTATATAAGGAGAGGTAAAGGGCAAACGACAACTGGGCACAGATGCACATCATGTCGCCCCTGATGTTGCCCACCTTGGCGTTTCCCGCCGTGGCACTGGCAAGGATGAGAATCACCGCGCCCGTACATCCAATGGCCACGCCACCCGCTTTCTGCAACGTGATGGGCTCGCCAAGGATGAGAAAGGAGAGCACCATGGCGAAGATGGGCATCGACGTGGTGACGATGCTGGCGTTGATGGGCGACGTGACGCTCAGGCCGATGGTGAAGAGGCACTGGTTGAACACCACACCCAGCAGGGCTGCGCCTGCCATGAGCAGCACGTCGCGGGGCGGGATGTGCTCGCGCTTGCCCAACAGCGACGCCAACCAAAACAGCAGGGCGGCACCTGCCACACGAAAACTGACCATCGATAATCCATCGATGCCATGGTTCATGGCATCCTTGCCCACGGGCGACATGAGTCCCCACATGGCCTCGGCCGAGAACATACTGAGGTGTGCTTGCAAAGGCTTGTTACTCATTGCGTATCTTTTGTTATCCTAGGCGACAACCATTTGCCACCACAAAAAACATGATAAAAGGAACGTTTATTGCTCCTTCGCCAATGCAAAGGTAGCCAAAAAACGCAAGAAGGACAAGTTTCATACTGGCAAAGTGGGCAGGGACGAACGGAAATGTCAACAAAAAGTGGGAAAAAGAGATTGTTTTCCAGAATTGTTTTTGTATTTTTGCAACAGTGAGCATCACCGCCCACCACCAAACCTTTTGAGCCATGCAGAATTACGTTGACCATATTGAGCAGATAGAAATCGAGTCGCTCTGGAGCGGCAAGAAACACATCGTGTGGAACCTCGACCGCAAGGTCAACATCCTGAGCGGCGTCAACGGTGTGGGCAAGTCGACCATCCTCAACAAGGTGGTGAAGGGGTTGTCGGCTGGTGGCGAGTTTCCCAGCCACTTGCTCAAGGGCGTGAAGCTCAAGGTGTGTCCAGAAAACGCCAAATGGATACGGTACGACATCATACGCAGCTTTGACCGACCGCTCATCAATGCCGAGACCGTGTCGAAGATGGACGTGTCGCTGGCAACTGAGCTCGACTGGCAACTCTTCAACCTGCAGCGCAAATACCTCGACTACCAAGTGAACGTCGGCAATCGCATCATCAGTGCCCTGCAAAGCGGAAAGCCCGACGCTGCCGAGCAGGCGCAACGCTTCTCTGAGCCGAAACGTAAGTTCCAGGACATCATCGACCACCTCTTCGCCGACACGGGGAAGACCCTCATACGGTCGGAGAACGAGATACGCTTCAGTCAAATCGGCGAGACTCTCGTGCCCTACCAGCTGTCGAGCGGCGAGAAGCAGATGCTGGCCATCCTGCTCACAGTGCTCGTCGAAGACAACCAAAGCTACGTGCTTTTCATGGACGAGCCTGAGGTAAGCCTTCACGTCGAGTGGCAGAAACAACTCATTGACCTCATCCTTGAGCTCAACCCCAACGTGCAGATCATCCTCACCACCCACTCGCCAGCCGTCATCATGAACGGATGGATGGACAAGGTGACCGAGGTGAGCGACATCACCGTCTGAACATCACAGAAAGAAAGGAGCGCACACCATGTCACACCGACTCAAAGACAACCTGACATCTTCCTACCTGGAAGCAGCCAACCGCCTCAACTCCAAGCGCGCACGGCGAAAGGTCGTGGCCTATGTGGAAAGCTACGACGACGTGTTCTTCTGGAGGCAAATCCTCTCGCAAGTGGAAACCGACAGGATTGCGTTCGAAGTGATGCTGCCATCGCGCGACCAACGTCTGGAACGGGGCAAGAAAGCGGCCCTCATGAGTATGCTGGAGGGCAAGACGGGAAGCGACATGGTAGCCTGCGTCGATGCCGACTACGACTACCTCATACAGGGCGCATCGGAAACATCGCGTCGCATTTTGGAAAATCCCTACGTGTTTCACACCTACGCCTACGCCATCGAAAACCTGCAATGCTACGCGCCCTCGCTCCATGACGTGGCGGTGGCCGTAACGCTCAACGACCATGAGGTGTTCGACATGGAGCAGTACCTGCGCGATTTCTCACAAGCCATCTACCCACTCTTCGTGTGGAACATCTGGTATTACCGTTCGAGCGACTACGGACAGTTTACCATGACCGACTTCCTGAAGGTCGTTGACATGGGCAAATTTGGATTTGCCCAGGCCGACACCATCATCAAGAACGTGAGGCGCAAGGCAACAAGAAAAGCCGAGATGCTACGACACCAGCACCCCAACGCCAAGCAAAGCTGGCTACGGGTAAAGGAGGAACTGCTCGCCTTGGGCGTCACGCCCGACAACACGTATCTCTATATTCAAGGGCATCACCTTTTTGACAAGGTGGTGATGCCCATGCTCCGCAAGGTGTGCGACAAGCTGGTGCGCATGCGACAAGAGGAAATACAGAGACAGAGTGTGCACGGCGTGCAGCAACGCAACGAGCTGTCGTGCTACACCAACAGCGTGGACACTGTGACACCCGTGCTGAAACGCAACGCGGGATTCATGCGGTCGCCCGAGTTCGCGAGGCTCAAGGCCGACCTGCAACGCTTTGTGGAGCGCATCTCACAACAATGTCCCACCCCACAACCCACAATTCAACAACCCACTATCTTTCCACAATCATCATGATGAAAAAACTGCTTCTCACCACAGTGTCGGCTTTCGCCCTCACGATGAGCGCGTCAGCGCAACTGCTCTACAAGGTGACTTCCGACAGCTTTGCCAAGCCTTCCTACATCGTCGCCACACACGACTTTCTCAATCCCATGGGCTATGTCGACCACATCGACAGCCTGAAGGAGGCCATGACCGAAACGGAGCAAGTATATTTCGACATCGACCGCATGGCCAACGACACCCAGCTGAAAGAGGCTGAGAAGTTGCCAGTCGGCAAGACGCTGGCCTCGCTACTCAACGAACAGCAGGTTCAGCTCCTCGACCAGTTTCTCAAAAAATACACGGAGGTGAGCTGGAAGAATCCCTACAACCAGAAACGATACAACGGCCGCACCCCCGTCGCCGTGCTGGAAGACTTCACCCAACTGCTCTTCATGGCCAACCACATGGGCGAGTACGACCCGACCCACACCTTTGCACAATACTTTGCGGCGCAAGCCAAGAAGAACAACGAGCCCACCGGCAGCCTCATAGACGTGAAAGATTACATTCAGCTCGTCAAGAGTGTACCCATGGAGATGCAGGCCAAGGCCTTAACCTTGTTCTTTGACCATCAGCAAGAGATTCTCGATGCCATCGACAAGAGCGTGGACGCCTACAAGTCCAAAGACATAGATGCCGCAGCAGCAGCCTTCAGCGGTGCGATGGGACCAACGAGCTGCGGGTTCCTGACACAGGAATCCACCAAGGTCATGGAGCAGGTCATGCGCGACAAGCCCACCTTGTTTGTCCTTCCCTGCTACGTGCTGGGCGGCGAGCAAGGCATCCTCAGCAAGCTCAAGGCACAAGGGCTCCACGTGGAAGGCATCGACTAAGCGCCACCTCCTTTCGCTAAACCGTCATCGACACACAAGAAACCCCTTCTCATGGATCGCGACCCATGGAAAGGGGTTTCTTGCAAGATTTTGCGTCACTCGTCCTGACACTGGTTCTTGGGCCAGTTGACCAAGAAAAGCTTGTCGATGGCACGCGTGAAGGCGGTGTAGAGCCAATGGATATATGAGGGCGTGAGCATATCGTCCGTCATGTATCCCTGATCCACATAGACGTGGCTCCACTGCCCACCCTGCGCCTTGTGACAGGTGACCGCGTAAGCAAACTTCACCTGCAAGGCATTGAAGTAGGCATCAGCTCGCAAGGCTTTCATGCGCTCACCCTTGGTAGAGATGTCAGCATAATCCTCCATCACGGCAGCAAACAGGTGCTCATGCTGCTCGCGCGTTAGGGCTGGGGCATCGGTCGTGAGCGAGTCGAGCAAGGCCGTCACCTGCATCTCGGTGTTGTCGTAATCGGGGAACGACAGCCACACGTCGGCAAAATGGAAGCCATAGAGCTCACGATAGTTGCGCACGCGCTCCACCACAGCACGGTCGCCATTAGCCAGGAAGGCCATACTGCCTGACGCCTTGCCAGCGGACGACTGCGTGCCCTGGGTGACCTCAGCGGACCGCTGGCACTCAGTCCAATAGTAATTGTTGCGCACCACCATGAGGATGTCGCCATGGCAGAGCGTGTCCTCACGGTCGAGCACAGTGTTGCGAATGCCGAGGTTGTAGACTGTGGCGCGCTTGTTGGAACGAGTCACAACGATGGTCTCGTCCACACCAACCCGGCTATAACTTGTGGCGAGGCTCTCAATGAGCTCGTCACCTGGCACCTTCACAATGTCGGCAAAGCGGCTAAAGGTAATACGGGGCAACTGAGTCATCTCGTCGTGGGTAATCATCTGGCGGATGACGGTGGCATTGTAAAGCACACCCGAATGTTGGCTTTGGCGCAGCACCTCGTTGAGGTCGCACTGGTAGACATGTAGGCCGTAACCTTCCAGCGTGTCGGCACTCAGCGCCGGAGCCTCTTCCTCACCCATTGGGGGCAACTGTGCCTTGTCGCCGATGAGCAGCAGACGGCAGTTGTCGCCGCTGTAGACATACTTCACAAGGTCGTCAAGCAGATTTCCCGACCCAAAGGAGGTGGCTCCCGAGGAGCCTTCGGCCGAGAAATCAATGGGACTGTGGCTGATCATCGAGGCCTCATCGACCACGAAGAGGGTATTGCAATAACGGTTGTCGCTCAAGTTAAACTGCCCGTCCAAACCCTGATAAGCCTTCTCACGATAGATTTTGCGGTGGATGGTGTAAGCTGAGAAACCGCTGTTCATGGAAAGCACCTTTGCGGCGCGCCCTGTGGGAGCCATGAGCAGGAGCTTCTGTCCCAGGCTCCGCATGGTGCGCATCATGGCACCCGCCAATGAGGTCTTTCCCGTGCCGGCCGACCCTCGCAGCACCATCACGCAACCCGAACGGCGGTCAGCCAAGAAACGGGCAAACACATGGAGAGCCGACGACTGGTCTGCTGTGGGCTCAAAACCAAACTCGGCAACAATGCGGCTTATGAACTCTTGGATTGTCAATTGCTAGAAAAGTTAAAGTTGAAACTCAAAAAAAGGCTGGTTGACATAAGCTCTTTATAGCTTATTTTTCTTATCTTTGCATAAGATAGGCTGCACTCGGCAATTTGAAAACATATTCTCACGCACCCGTATTGACAGAGCACATACCAAGCTCGCGCCTGTCCGCACAGACAAAGTTAAGAATATAATGTGAAAAAATGAAGGTCAACCTCAAAAATAATTACCTCCTCGCCATGTGCGTCCTGCTGCTCGCCGTGGTATGTTGGATGAGCGTGAACGCCCCCATACGATTTGAGAAAGAGCAAGAGAAGCGGGAGACCGCCATCAAGGAGCGTCTCATGGCCATCCGAAAGGCAGAGGAGCTATACCGCAAACAACACGGCGCATACACAGGCGACTGGGCTACGCTCATCCAAAGCAAGCTATTGGCAGACTCGTTGCAATATGTTCCCTACACCGACAAGCATCGCTTCTCGCTCTCCGCAACCACCATCATCGGCAAGAGCGGACAGCAAATTCCACTGATGGAATGTGGTGCCACATACGACATCTACCTGCAAGGGCTCGACAAACACGCCATATCCTCGCTCGTGGAAGAAGCTAATGAAGCCGGACGATACCCCGGCTTGAAGATTGGAGACATCAGCGAGCTGAACGGGAACCACGGAAATTGGGAATAACACAGCAACAACAACACGGACGACAATATGAACATCCTACCCAGAATAACCATCCGCGTGAGCAAGGGTTCGCTCGCCTTTGCCATCGCCGACAGCAAATCGACAGCCCAAGTGGCCTTTGAGCCCTACACGGCCAAGAGTGGCGTTTCGATGGCCGCCAACCTGCGTGACGCCTTCAAGACGGCCAACTTGCTGCAGGTGGCTGCCAATCGCGCATTGGTACTTGTCGACACTCCTACCCTGCTCATACCCCTTGAGGAGTTTAAGGAAGCCGATGCCGACACCCTTTACCACCACAGCTACCCCGACACAGAGGGAGCGGTTGTCATGAGCAACGTGTTGCCCGAAATGAACACGGTAGTTCTCTTCGCTGTCAACAAAGACCTGAAAATGGTGGTTGAAGACCATTACCAGGATGTGAAGTTCTCCGCGCTCATGCGCCCCGTGTGGAGCTATCTTCACCACCGCAACTTCATTGGCAACAAGCGCAAGCTATTCGTGCATTTCCACGACGGCAGGATGGAGGTATTCAGCTTCGAGCGCAACCGATTCATCTTCACCAACAGCTTCGAAGCAAAACACAGCAAGGACGAAGTTTACTTCATTCTCTTCGTATGGAAGCAGTTGGCACTCGACCAGAAGAAAGACGAGCTGTACCTGTCGGGTTCCATCACCGCACAAGAAAAGTTGACGAGCGCGTTGCGCCTCTATGTGGAGAAGGTGTCGGTGATCAATCCCGCAGCCGACTTCAACCGCGCGCCGCTCACGCAAGTGCACGGCATCACGTTCGACCTGCTCACGCTCTACCTGTACTGAACCAATAATCAATCCCTCAACATGAGAATAATCACCGGAATATACAAAGGCCGCCACTTCGACATTCCACGCACATTTAAAGCGCGACCTACTACCGACTTTGCAAAAGAAAATGTCTTCAATGTGATCAACGGATACATCGACCTGAATGATGCGAGCGCGCTCGACCTCTTCTCGGGCACGGGTAGCATCTCGCTGGAGTTGTTGTCGAGAGGATGCAGCCGTGTAGTGAGCGTGGAAGCAGATCGTGACCATGCTCGCTTCATCAGCCAATGTATGAGAAAAATAGGAACGGACGCTGATGTTCTCATACGTGGCGACGTATTCCGGTTCATCAAATCATGCCATGAGCAGTTCGACTTTATCTTTGCCGACCCACCCTATGCACTGGACCTGCTGCCTACCGTCCCTGACCTTATCTTTGAGCACAACCTGCTGAAAGAAGGTGGATTGTTCGTCTTTGAACATGGCAAGCAACATGATTTCTCAGAAAGCCCACACTTCCAAGACCACCGCAACTATGGCAGCGTAAACTTCACGTTGTTCCAATAGGCTACGGGGGAACCCCCTTGTCTTGCCTAACAAGGTAATGAAAAAGAGCACCGAATATCATTCGGTGCTCTTTTTCGATTTATTGATTTTCAGCGTTATGCCTCTTCAGCCCCTTTGGGCTCTTCGGCGACAAAGTTTTTCAGATCCTCGGCAGTGAAAGCCATGACATAAGCGGCATGACCCACGACCTCCTCCTCTGCAGCACGCACATAGACTTGGGCACTCTTGGCAAAGAGCTCCGGAGCTTTTGTGGCATCAGAGAGGATGAGCAACGACATGATCACGTCAGCAGTCATGTCGTAGAGGCGACGAGCCAAGAAGTCGTGCTCGGCCTGGTTGCCCGACGTTTTCACTTTCTCAACGGCCTCAGCGTAGCGGTCAGCCATCTTGGCCACACGCTCCTTCAGCGGGCGAAGTTCCTCAGCAACCTCCTCAGACAGCATCTCCTTGATGATGTTGAGATACGTGCCATTGGTGATATAACGCACGGCAGCCACTACCTGCAACTGCGTCGTACCCTCATAGATGGAGAAGATGCGGGCGTCGCGATATAGACGCTGGCTCTTGTACTCCATGATGAAGCCCGAACCGCCATGGATGGAGATGGCATCATAGGCGTTCTGGTTGGCGTATTCAGAGTTCATGCCCTTGGCCAACGGCGTGAAAGCGTCGGCCAGACGGCCATACTGCTTCATCTCCTTGCGCTCCTCAGGCGTGAGCTTGCGGTCGCGGGCAATGTCTTCCAGGGCCTTGTAGATATCCACGTAACGCGCTGTCATGTAGAGTAGCGAGCGTCCGGCATCGAGCTTGGCCTTCATGCGCGAGAGCATGTCGTAGACAGCCGGGAAGGTGATGATCTTCTTTCCGAACTGCTCACGCTCCTTGGCGTAAGCCAATCCCTCGTTGTAAGCCTCCTGCTCGACGCCCACCGATTGTGCGGCGATGCCCAAACGGGCACCATTCATGAGGCTCATCACATACTTGATCAAGCCCAAGCGACGCTCGCCGCAGAGCTCACACTTGGCGTTCTTGAAGACCAACTCGCAGGTCGGCGAGCCGTGAATGCCGAGCTTGTTCTCAATGTGGCGGACGGTGACGCCCTCGTCACGCTTGTCGTAGATAAACATGGAGAGGCCACGTCCGTCGTGAGTGCCTTCCTCCGAACGTGCCAAGACGAGGTGGAGATCCGAGTCGCCATTGGTGATGAAACGCTTCACGCCATTAAGGCGCCATGTGCCGTCGGCATCCTGCGTGGCCTTCAGCATGACACGCTGCAGGTCGGAACCAGCGTCGGGCTCGGTGAGGTCCATCGACATGGTTTCGCCTTCCGAGATACGGGGAATATACTTTTCCTGCTGTTCCTTGGAACCGAACTCATAAAGTGTATCAATACAGCTTTGCAGCGACCACACGTTCTGGAACCCGGCATCAGCAGCCGAAATGACTTCGGAGAGCATTGAGAACACCGTGTTGGGCACGTTCAGTCCGCCAAAGCGGCGTGGCATGGAAATGCCCCAAAGTCCCGCCTTGCGTGTGGCATCAAGGTTCTCATAGGTCTTGCTGGCATAGAGCATGCGGCCATTCTCCAGGTGCGGTCCTTCCTGGTCAACGCTTTCGGAGTTTGGCTCAATGATATTGGCAGCCACATCGCCCGTGATGTCGAGCAAGCGCTTGTAGTTCTCAATGGCATCGGCGTAGTTGACGGGAGCGTCAGCGAACTGATCCTTGTCAGCGTAGCCTCTCTCCTTCAGCTCCACGATGCGCTCCATCAGTGGGTGATGGAGGTGGAATTCGATCTCAGGATGATCACTATAATAGTTTGCCATAGTTATATGCTTTGGAGTGCAGGCATACCTCTGCATGATGAGGCAAGGCCTGCCTTTTTCATTTATTTTGAATTCTGTTTGTAGTATTTAATCATCTTCGGAACGACTTCATCCACATTGCCGACAATCACATAGTCAGCAATCTTGTTGATGGGAGCATCCGGGTCGTTGTTGACCGAGATGATGATGCCAGCGTCCTGCATGCCTGCGATGTGCTGGATTTGTCCGGAGATGCCGCAAGCGATGTAAACCTTGGGGTGGACGGTGACACCCGTCTGCCCGACCTGGCGGTCGTGGTCCACCCATCCGGCATCTACGGCAGCGCGGCTGGCGCCCACTTCACCGTGAAGCTCCTTGGCAAGCAGGAAGAGCAGGTCAAAGTTCTCCTTGCTTCCCATACCATATCCACCAGCCACCACGATTGGAGCGGCCTTCAAGTTGTTCTTGGCAGCCTCCACATGGCGGTCGATGACCTTGACCACATAGTCGACTTTAGGCACATACTTGGCCACATCCGGATAGACCACTTCGCCCTTGGCCTTGCCGTCATAGAGCGCTTTCTGCATGACGCCACTGCGCACGGTGGCCATCTGTGGGCGATGGTCGGGGTTGACAATGGTGGCCACAATGTTTCCACCGAACGCTGGACGTATCTGGTAGAGCAGGTTATCATAGTGCTTGCCTGTTTTCTTGTCGTCATAGTCGCCAATCTCAAGCTGCGTGCAGTCGGCTGTCAAGCCACTGGTCAGCGATGACGACACACGCGGTCCGAGGTCACGCCCGATGACAGTGGCGCCGAGCAGGGCCACCTGCGGTAGCTCCTCCTTGAAGAGGTTGACCAGGATGTCGGTATGGGGAGCCGACGTGTAAGGGAAGAGACCCTCAGCATCGAAGACGAAGAGTTTGTCGACACCATAGGGCAGAATCTGATCCTCTACCTTGCCCTTGATGCCTGTACCTGCCACCACGGCGTCGAGATCCACCCCCAACTGGTTGGCCAACTTGCGGCCCTTGGTGAGCAATTCCTGAGATACCTCGGCTACAGTAGTGCCTTCTATCTCGCAATATACAAAAACGTTGTTCATATCTACTTAGCCAATAATCTTTTCGTCCAACAATTCCTTGATGAGGCTCTCCACGTCAGCGTCGCTGCTGGTGAGCGTCTTGCTCTCTTTGGCCTGGAACACAATGTTTTGCACGGCCTTCACCTTGGTCGGCGAGCCAGCCAGTCCACACTGCTCATAGTCGGCGCCGCAGTCGGCGATGCTCCACTGTCCAAGCGTCAGGTAGGGGCGTGTGGCGTAAAGATCTCCCCAAGGCTCATCGCCCTTGCGCTCCATGGGGCAGGTGGCATACTTGTACTTCATGACGCGTTTGGCGTTGCAGGGGCGCGCGGGAGCAGCGGTCCCGTTCACGGTGATGAGCACGGGGAGCGGAGCCACGACCGTCTCAACGCCTCCGTCGATGTGGCGGCGGATGGTGGCCTTGCCGTCCTCTACCTTGACCACTTCCTCGGCATAGGTCACCTGGTTGAGGCCGAGCTTCTGTGCCACCTGTGGTCCTACCTGCGCAGTGTCACCGTCGATGGCCTGGCGTCCGCCAAGCACGAGGTCCACGTGCCCCTGCTCGCGGTCGATTTTGGCGATGGCCTGCGAGAGGAAGTAAGACGTGGCAAGCGTATCGGCACCGGCACTCTTGCGGTCGGTGAGCAGGATGCCGTCGTCAGCTCCACGATACAGACCCTGGCGGATGATCTCACCGGCTCTGGGGGGACCCATGGTCAGCATGGTGACCGTGGAGCCTGGATTCTGATCCTTAATGCGGAGCGCTTGCTCCAGGGCATTTAGGTCTTCGGGATTGAAGATAGCGGGCAGCACGGCACGGTTGACGGTGCCTTCGGCTGTCATGGCATCCTTGCCCACATTTCTTGTGTCAGGTACTTGCTTGGCAAGCACAACAATTTTCAATTTCATATAAATGATATATAATTGTGATATTTCCGAAATAACTGAAAGCAAAATTACGAACTTTTTACTTGCCTACCAAACAAAATGCACAAAAACCACAAGGCTGTGCACAAAACGTACTGTTTGTGCAATATCCATTAAAACGAAAGGGCGCAACGGCTGCCACCGCAACCCTTGCGCCCCACTTGTTTGTATTTTCATTTACTATAAGGTGGATTCCATCAATGGCTCATGGCTTGGACTTGACAATGTCCAGGGCCGAGCTGCAAGCTCGCATGAGATCGCCCACATACTTGTCGCCCGATGCCTTTTGCAGTTCCTGCAGGGTCTGCCTCACGAGCTGGCCGTCGGCATTGTTGAGCAGACTTCCGTAACTGGCGCAGAGGACGAGCATCTTGTTGGCGACTGCCGTCAGCATGGGCAGCTTGTCGCTGGTGTTCCGTCCGAAGTTGCGGCCAAACTGCAAGTCGCGCTTCATCTCGTCGTTCTGCTTGACGAAGAGCGTCCTCAGATTGCTGAACGCCTGTACAAACTCGGCGCTGCTCTTGGGTGTCCCGATGAGCCTTGCATCGTCGAGCTCAGACACCTTCACTTGCGGATCATGGCCGTAGATGCTCAGCGCATAACCCTCGGCCTTGTCGCCGCTCTTTTTCCACACGAGCACATAGGCGTAGCGCTTGGTCTTGTCCTTGGGGTCACGCAACAGCTGGACATTGTAACTGTAGTTGCGGTCATAGCTGATGTCGTAGCTTTTCTTGTTGTTCTCGCCATAGGAGAGGCTGAGGCTCGCCCTGTCGCGTGCTTCGAGCCCCTCGCCCTTCATGAAGGACGAGTAGGCTGATGCCGCATTGTCCATCATGGTCTCGTCAAACTTCTTCACGGTCGCCACCTGGGTCTGGAAATGGTATTCCCGGATATATCCTTCGTCATAACTGCTGCTGTTGACAAGGGTTGTCTGACGGTCTTTCACCAGCTTCTCCGTGAAACGGGCGAAGGCATCCTGCATAGACTGGACTGGCTTCTGGGCCATGGCTTGTGCTGAGGAAAGCACCAAGACGCAAGCCACCAGCAGATTTCTTAATACTCTTTTGTTCATGTAATGATTATTTTTAGTTAATAGACGTCATTTTCATTCTCCTCGTCGTCCATGGCACTGGCCAACTGGTTGTTGAGCGAATCCATGGCCTCCTCCAGGAATTGCCGCTGTGCCAACTCCAACTGGCGCAGCGCCTCGTCGGCCTGTCGGTTCCCCTGGGCCAACATGGCCTGTCGCTCGGCGTCGGTCATGGGAGCTGCCGCCAACAGCGGTTCCTCGCACTGGGGCTCCTCGGTGGGCACCGACACGCGCAAGGGCTCGGCCTCGGGGATGACTTCTGCCAGCAGCACCTTGGGTGGCGCGGGGGTGAAGCGGTGGCGGCGATAGCGCATGGGGCGCTTGTCGGCCTCCTCCTTCATGGGCAGGGTGTCGGCCTGCAAGGCGGGGGCCGGAGGCGTGGCGAGCGTGTCGGCGTGGGTGGCAGGCCGCGTCATGGCCACAGGCGAACTGGGCACCGGGGCACCGGGCCGCACCAACGTGACCGCCAGGGCCAGTGAGGCCGCAGCAGCAAGAGCCGCATAGAGCCAGGGCTTGCGGCGGCGCGAGGCGTCCTGCCGGGGCATGCCCTCATCGAAATAGGCGAACATGAGGCGGTAGTCCTCCAGATCGTCGGCCACCTTCGGGTGGTCGCGAAACCACTGTGCCAGCCGGCGCTCTTCCTCTCGCGAGGTCTCGCCAGACATAAATCGATCGAGCAGCGCTCGGATGGTGTCGTTATCGTTTGTCATAGTCGTTTGCCTTTCTTGATCTGTTCCAACAATCGTTTTCTCGCCCGGGAGAGCAGCGTGGCCACGGAGCGTGGGGTGATGCCTATGATGGCGGCTATCTCCTCCGTCTCCCTGCCCTCCACCTGGCGCAGGTGGAGCACCAGGTATTCGGTGGGCGGCAGTCGTCGGAGGGCCTCGTCGAGCCATTGTCCGTAGGTCTCCTCCTCAAGGCGCCACGACGCTTGCTGGGCTGAAGCCAGGTGGCGGGCTTGGTCGAGCCCCACGGTGCGGCGTTGGCGGAGCCTGTCGATGACCAGGTGGCGGGCCATGGTGGCCACAAGTCCCAAGGCGTGCCCCACGGAGGTGATGCGCTCACGAAGCGCCCACATCTTGAGCAGGGAGTCTTGGGCCACGTCCTCGGCCTCGTCCGCCTGGACGGAGTAGCTTAGGGCGTTGCGCAGGGCCAAGGCCCGCAATCGCGGCACGATATCGACAAACTCTTGTTCGGTCATCTCTTCTTTTCGGGTTCTATGGTTTAAACGGAACTATGAAGGATTTATCAACAGTCTTAACTTTCGTTAACACTAAAACATCCTTCATTTTAGCTCACAAGAAGTGCGGAAAGCATTACTTTGTCACGTTTTTTGGTGCAAAACTTTGTCACGGACTGTAGTTGAAATAGAACGCGAAAATGGCCGTTTTTGTCTATCAAAGAAAGATTTGCATGGGGTGTTTTTGCGATAAAGGGTGTTTTGTGTTGCGATATACGCTTTATCGCAGTGCGATTAAGCGTTAATCGTGTCATGATAAAGGGTATATCGCAACACGATAAAGGGTATTCTTTGATGAAAAGTATTTACTTTTTAGGCTTAATAAAATTCTAAAAATTATAAACAGCTAATTATCAGCAAGTTGTGAAAAGTGCCGAAAAATCGCGTATTTCGGCCAAAATATTTTGAAGTTGAAAATAATCGCTGTTTTTTATATACATTGTCCGCTTTCTTCCAAGTGGGTCTGTCTCGACTACATCAATTGATGGCGCAACGCGGGAGGCGGCAACACCCCATGTCTGTGGATGTTGCCGCCTCCTGGAAGCATGCGATCAGGGGCTTGCTCAGCCGATGAACTGCGGCACGAATGAGGCCACGATGAGCACTGCGATGCCCACCACGAGCACCGCGATGGTCCTGCGCGAACAACCACGCCACTCATGCAGTACGATGCCCCATACGTTGGAGAAGACCACGTTGAGGGCCATGAGGATGCAAAAGGCCAGCGTGAGCAGGGTGGGCGATGAGGCGAGGAAGCCCTTGCCCAGACTCAAGCCGAAGAACTGGGAGTACCACAGGGCGCCTGCCAGCAGGCAAAAAACGAGGTTATTGCCCCAGACACGGCCTTTGGCGTAGTCGCCCCACGTGTGGTTTTTCCGGTTCTGGTAGAGGCAGTAGGTCAGGTTGGTCACGAAGCCGCCCGCTGTGACGAGAAGCGTGGCCGGCAACGTGCGGAACATCGGGTCGGTGAGGTCGCCGAAGTTGATGTCCTTGCCAAACTCCAGTCCGACGTTGAAGCAACCGCTCATGAACCCCGATAGCAAGGCGATGGCGATGCCGAGCGGGAAGTTGAAGTCCTTCACAGCAGCCTTCTTCTCCGTCTCGGTCAGCGACTGGGCCTTCATGGCGCCCGCCACGCCGATGATGGCGATGCCCGCCAGTGTGATGACGACACCAGTGATGACGGCAAAGGTAAGGGCCCCCAAGGCCCCCAACTCAGGGAAGAACACGTTGAGCAGTACAGGGCCCATGACCGTGCCAAAGGCAGCGCAGGTGCCGAGGGCAATCGATTGGCCAAGAGCCACGCCAAGGTAACGCATGGAAAGGCCAAACGTGAGTCCTCCAACGCCCCACAGGAAGCCAAAGAGCAACGTCATCCACACGTTGAATATTGGCGCGTGACTTATCAGCCCCCACAGACTCTGACCTTCTGGAATGGCCAGCTGCGCGCCAAGGAAAGGCAGCAGCAGCCAGGCGAAGACACCCTGCACGAGCCAATAGCTCTCCCAGCTCCAGTCTTTCACCTTGTTGATGGGCACGTAACTGCTGCTCTGGCAGAACGCCCCGACGGCGATGATAAGGAGTCCGATGATGATGTCCATGACGGTCAGGCGCGTTTGAAGGTCACCTCCTGCTCGTAGCGCTCAATCTCAGGGATGAACTCTTCGCCCACGGGCACATTGTTCTTCAGGTTGAAGTAGTCGTAGACCGCGCCGAAGGGCAGCGTCTTCTCTTCCTCCAGGAGGGCCAACCGCTCGAAGAACTTGCCCTCGTCCTCATACTGGCGCAACTTGTCGAGCGGCTCGAGGAAGGCCGCGAGCAGGCTCTTCTGTGTGGCGCGCGTACCGATGATGTAGGCACCCAGGCGATCGATGCTCGCGTCAAAATAGTCGAGGCCGATATGCGCGCGGTGCAGCTGGCCGGAACGCACCAGCTCGGCAAAGAGGTTGCGCGTGTTGTCGTCGAAGCAGGTCACGTGGTCGGAGTCCCAGTGCATGGGGCGCGACACGTGGAGCATAAGCTCGGGCACGAAGAGCAGGAGCGACGACACAGCGTCGGACACGTTCTCGGTGGGCTCGTAGTGGCCTGTGTCGAGCGTGTAAATCATGTTGTTCTTGGCACAGTAGCCGGCCACGAAGTCGTGTGACCCAACGGTGTAGGCCTCCAGACCGATGCCGAAGAGTTTGGCCTCGAGGCAGGTCTTCATGTGTGGCAGGTTTTCGCTCATGATTTCGTCGAGGCTCTCCTTGAAGATTTGGCGATAGCGGTATTTCTCCACGGTGTAGTCCTTCGACCCGTCGTGTACCCAGATATTCATGATGCACGGGTCGCCCTGGTACTCGCCCATGGCCTCTGCGATGCGGCGGCACCGCTTGGTGTGCTCAATCCAGAAATCGCGCACGGCCTTGTCGGGATTGGCCAGCGACAGGGTTCCACTTTTTGGATGAGAGAATGAGGTGGAGTTAAAGTCAAGCTTCATGTCGCGTTCCTTGGCCCATTCCATCCAACTCCTGAAATGCTCGGGGCCACACTGGTCGCGGTCGACAAAATGGCCGCCGAAGTCGCCATAGGTCTCATGCAAGTTGAGGCGCATGGGGCCGGCAAGGAGCGAGCATGCCTTGTCGATGTCTTGGCGCAGCTCGTCGATGTTGCGTGCGCGGCCCGGGAAGTTGCCGGTGGTCATGATGCCACCCGAAGCAGCCACTTTGCGCTCGAAGCCCATCACGTCGTCAGCTTGCCAACAGTGGAGAGAGATGGGAGTGTGTTCCAACGTCTCGATGGCCTTGTCGGTGTCGACACCCAAGGCCGCATAGCGCTCTTTAGCGAGCGCGTAGGCTTTTTCAATCTGTTCTGATTTCATGGTTTTATGTTTTTTATGGTTTGTTGGTGTTTTCTCATTTTCCGACGATGCTCAAGAAGCGTCTGTAGGCAGCGTCCCAGGCTTCGCGGTCTTGAGGCTCAAAGCGTTTCGGCACCACCGATTGGGCAATGATGTGACGCATCTCCCACCTGTCGGCCACAATGCCGGCGGCCTTGGCCTGCAGCATCACGTTGCCGATGGCGGTGCCTTCTTGCGGACCCGCAAGCACCGTCACTCCACATGAGTTGGCCGTGAACTGGTCGAGATACTCGTTCTTGGACCCCCCACCGATGATGTGGAGCACATTGATGTCGAAGCCAGCCAGTTCCTTCAGCCAGCTGAACACCTGCCGGTAACGAAGGGCCAGCGACTCGAAGATGCAACGGCAACAGGCGGCATGCCCCTCAGGCACGGGCTGCCTTGTGCGTTCGCAGTAGGTCTGGATGGCCGCCACCATGCACTCGGGGTTGGCGAAGAGCGAGTCGTCGGGGTTGATGAGGCTTCGAAACGCCTCTTGCTCCATGGCCTCGCGCTGCAACTCTGTGTGGCTCAGAGCTTTGGCTTCAGGCCACTCCTGGCGACAACGCTCGTAGATCCACATGCCACAGATGTTCTTGAGGAAGCGCGTGGTGCCCTCAATGCCGCCCTCGTTAGTAAAGTTCTTGCGGAAGGTATTGTCGCTGATGATAGCTTTTGGTGTCTCGATGCCCATGAGGCTCCACGTGCCAGAGCTGAGGTAGGCAAAACGCTCGTCTTTGGCGGGCACGGCAGCAACGGCCGAGGCGGTGTCATGCCCAGCCACAGCGATAACAGGGATGGGACCCAAGCCTGTCAGTTTCTGCACTTCGGGTGTCAGCCTCCCAACAGGCGTGCCAGGCGTTATGATGGGGCCAAACTGGTCGCGCCTCAGCCCCACGCTCTTGAGCAGGTCAATGTCGAGATCGCCTGTGACGGGATTGAGCAATTGTGAGGTGGATGCCACCGTGTACTCGCAGGTTGTTTGGCCGGTGAGCAGGTAACTCAAGGCATCTGGGATGAACAGAATCTTCGATGCCTCGCGAAGAGCCACGTTGCCGTCAAGGCGCATCTGGTAGAGCTGGAAAAGCGAATTGAAGTTCATGAACTGGATGCCGGTCTTGTCATAGACCACCTGCTTGGACAGCTCTCTATTAAAATAGGTGTCCATTGTGTGAGCCGTGTGCGGGTCGCGGTAGGCCATGGGGGAGGAAAGGAACTGTCCGTCGTCGGCCACGCAGACAAAGTCGCAGCCCCATGTGTCAATGCCGATGCTCTGTAAAGGCAGATGCCGCTCGCGAACCAGCCGGAGTCCCTTGACAATCTCCCAGTAGAGGGCGAGAATGTCCCAATAATAGTGGCCGTTGGCAGTGATGAGCTGGTTGTTGAAACGCGTCAGTTCTTCCAGTTCCAACTTTCCTGCACTTAGGTAACCGAGGACGGTGCGCCCGCTTGTGGCTCCAAGGTCCACGGCGAAAAATAACTTATTTGCTTCCATAGAAAGGATGATAGTTGCTTGGGTTACTGATGTTGCAAAGATAACACAATTCACTCCGCAGGGACATGATAATTTGATATTTAAGCCTATTAATTTGAGAATTCTTTTTAACTTTGCAGCAGCTGGGGCAACCGTTGCCCCACATTGAAAATATATATCATTCACATCTATATCATGTCATCTTTAACTATTGCCATCGTTGTCATGTTTTGCGTGGGCTACGTCTTCATAGCCCTTGAGAGCGTGACCAAAGTGAACAAGGCCGCAGTGGCCTTGCTGATGTTTGCGGCCTGTTGGACGCTATTCATGGTCGACCCCGCCAGCTATCTCACGGGTATGCAAGGCCAGCAACTCATAAATGGGGTAAGCGAGGCCATAGAGAAGCACCTCGGAAGCACGTCGACAACCCTCTTCTTCCTCATGGGAGCTATGACCATCGTGGAGATTGTGGACCAGAACGGGGGCTTCAACTGGGTGCGCTCCGTGATGAAGACCCACAGCAAGCGGGCGCTGCTGTGGCGCATCGCCTTCATGACCTTCCTTCTGTCGGCCATCCTTGACAACTTGACCACGAGTATCGTGATGATTATGATTTTGCGAAAACTGGTGAGAGAGCACAAGGATCGCATCGTCTACGCTTCGTTGGTCATCATCGCAGCCAACTCGGGAGGAGCTTTCTCGCCCATCGGCGACGTGACGACCATTATGCTCTGGAACAAGGGCGTAATCACAGCTGCGGGAGTCATATCAGAAATATTGGTGCCATCGTTGGTGTCGATGGTGATACCGGGACTTATCATGCAACATATGCTGAAGGGAAGCTTGACGGAAGAAGCCGCCATGCCGGTAACGGCAGAGAGCGGGCAAGACTTCAGTAGCAGCGAGAGAAAGGCCGTCTTTGTCATTGGTGTGGGTGGACTGATGTTTGTGCCAGTGTTTAAGGCCATCACCAATTTGCCACCCTTTGTGGGAATCTTGTTGGTGTTGGGTGTGCTGTGGACCACCACAGAGGCCTTTTATCGCCGACTGCCACATGACAAGAATCAGGAGGGCACACAGAAACGAGTAACCAACCTGTTGCACAACATCGACATGACGACCATTCTTTTCTTCCTCGGCATCTTGATGGCTGTGGCGTGCCTCGAAGATGTGGGGGTGCTGACAGCCCTCGGCAAAGGACTCAACGAGACCTTTGCGGGTAACCACTACATGGTGACAGGCATCATCGGCGTGCTGTCGAGCATCGTCGACAATGTGCCACTTGTGGCTGGTTGCATGGGAATGTACCCCGTTGCACCCACAGGCGACATGGCGGTCGATGGCATTTTCTGGCAGTTGCTGGCTTATTGTGCGGGCGTGGGAGGTTCCATGCTCATCATCGGCTCGGCGGCAGGTGTAGTGGTCATGGGGCTCGAGAAAATCACGTTTGGCTGGTACATGAAGCACATCAGCTGGATAGCCGTGGTGGGATACCTGGCGGGCATCCTGAGTTATTGGTGCATTCGCACATTCCTTTTCACGACACCCCTGTGAGCATCGGCTTTCCGATTAGTTGAATTCACAACATGATTTAGCCCCATATGAACGGGCGGCGACTGGCAGACTTTTGAGTCTGGCGGCATCGTCGCTCCTTCGTACGGGGCTAAACTTTTGACAGATGGACGCGACATAACTTGGTTTGACGCGACCAGGCTTGTCTTTAGCGCGGCAAATGGAACGCTTGGGTCATTTCGGACATTTGGGCATCGCTCATGCCCTGCGGATTGTAGCCCATGGCCTTGCAGTCGAGATATATCTTGGCACTCTTCGACAACACGTCTATTTGGTCAAAAGCATCCATCACATCCTTGCCCTTGGCAAACACACCATGCTTCTCCCACAGCACCACGTCGTAGCCTTCAAGCTCTTGAAGCGTGTCGTGAGCCAACTTCACACTGCCGGGTAGTTGGTAGCGCACAACGCCAAGACCCAATGGGCAAAATGCCTTTGTCTCAGGAATCATGCTCCAAAGCAGCTTCGTGAGCACGTCCTTGCCCAGGAAGTGGTCGTTGTGGCTCATGGCCACAAGTTCGATGGGATGCGTATGGACAGTGGCCTTGTAGCCCGACCCCAGCTCGACCTGACGGTCGTGGACGGCCAAGTGGGAGGGTAGCTCGGAGGTGGGCTGCACGTCATGGTCAGCGATGATGACATAGCTGGCGCAGTCGTCAAGGATGCGGATCACGCTGCCGTTGTCCATGGGCCAGCGTGCCAGGTCGCGCATGCGCTTGCCCGTGCCCTTGCAGAAGAAGTATTGCCCCTTCAGGTGGGGAAGGGTCTCGCCAATCGGCTTCACGTCAGAGATGGCCGGAAGGGCCCTGATGCCATCGTCCACATACTCGGTGATGTTGACGGTGATGTTTCCGCCATTGCGCTCAGCCCATCCGTTCTGCCAGAGATAGCCTGCGGCTTCGGCTATCTTGTCGATTTCCTTTTTGAGGGCCTCGCGCCCGTCAAGAATACTTTTTCCCATAGTCAAGAAATAGTTTTTAGTTTAAGGTGGGTCCTAAAGAATAGCTTTTCTAACCCATCCATACGTTATCTTTGTCATGGTGGTGATTTTTAGAGTCCACCTTCATCTGCTGCAAAATTACAAAAACTCCGTAAGCTTGCGCAAGAAGAATTGATATTTGTGCTATGACTTTTGACTTTTGTCAGGTGTGTTTTCCAAAAGAAATCCCACACGGGCGGTTGGCCCGTGTGGGATGGTATATAGGTGACAGGAGTAGCCTACCTGCTACTTGAGCAATACTTTCGTGCTTATGCCGCCTTGGGTGCGAATGATAGGCTGCCTGGCTTGTGGCGATGGCAACCGTATGCCTGTGAGCGTGTAATAGCTCACGGACTGGGGAACCGGGGGCGCGGGGCTTGCCACTTTCGTTTCTGTTTTCAGGTTGAACAATCGTACATTGTCTACCTGAAAGCCACCCATTGAGGTTGCCCCATCTGTGGCAGGACAGTCATAGCCGAGGGAGACCGTAGCGTCCTCGGGCAAGGAGAAGGCCAGGCTCAGTGTGCGCCAGTTTTGCAGGTTCTCGTTGTCATTCACGTTGATGTTGACGGTTTGGTCGCTATTGTACGGATCCGAGTAGATGGCGGAGGCATTCTGTTCTGTTCCCACCACAGCGAAGAGACGCTGGTTGCCGGTGATGGCCTGGTTGTCCACGCAGCGCAGGTCACCATACAGATTGTAGTTGCCGGCAGGCAGGCTGACCGTCTGCGACAGGCGCACCGACACATAATCATTGTTGTACCATATGTGCCAGTCATACCTGCCCTCCGTGGGGTTCACGTTGCGCTGGTCGCTGGTGCTCAAGGCTCCCCACGACCCATTGGTGTCGGGAAATGACAACGTCCAATGAGCGGGAGCCCAGGGCACGACACCCGTGTTTTTCTCCTCAAAGCCCGGATTGAGCAAGTATTGTGCTGTCACTTCCTCGCCCTGGGGCTTGTCGGGGTCTTCCTGCGGCTCCTCAAGCGTACTGCCGTCAAACGTGAACTCATAGTCGCCGCTGCCCAAGGTGAAGGTGACGAGTGTGTCGGCATACTGCACGTCGGACACACCCTCCACGCTTTCCAGGGCCACATGTCCTTCTTGCAGTTGCTTGCCGCGAACGATGGGCAACGTCACCAAGGCGGTTGCCCCGGCTGGTACGGCGAGGCGGTAGGTGGTAGTCTGTGAAGTGCGCTGCCATGCCACAGACACGCGTCCGCGTGGTGTCATCGTGGCTATGTCGGCCTCTGCCATGTCGGCGGGTATCCAGGGTGCCACACGTATGGTCTCATAGCCGCCGCCCGCATCGCTGATGCCACCGAGCTGCGCGTAAAACCACTCCTCGATATGGTCCATCATGCAATGGTTCTGGCTGAGCGACATGTCCCAGTATTCGAGCGATGTGGTGGCGCCTTGCTTGACCCAATAGCCGTAACTGGGATAGGTGGTCTTGTTGGCCATGCGATACACCACGTCATTGTAGCCATGCTCGGCCAGCGACATGAGCGTGGGGCGCAAACCTATCTCACCCGTCTTGATGCAGTAGCCGCTCTCCTTGACCGCCTTGGCCAAGGCTTGAGCCACTGCGGGCACGTCGGCATCGTCGACAAGGCCGTAGTAGAGCGCCATGCCGTAGTTGGCCTGGTTGCCGTGCTCGTAGACACCATTGCTGAAGAAGCGGGCGTTGAAGGCTTTCTTCACCTCAGAGGCCTCCGCTGTCCAGCGCTCGGCGTCAGTGGGATGTCCGAGAGTGTTAGCCACCTCCGACATCGCGTTGAGCAGATAATAATAGGTGCAGGTGAGCGTGAACGGCGTTGATGTGGGCTGAGCCAGGCCGCTGGTCTCCTGCCCCCAGTCGGACAGGGCGCTGTAATTGCGGATGATATGGTTGTCGGCGAGCGATGAGTAGTAGTCCATCAGCGACTTCATCTGGTCGTAGTAGCGCGTCATCAGTTCCGTGTCGCCATACAACTTGTAGTGTCGCCAGGGAATGGTGATGGCAGCTCCACCCCAGTTGAGGTCGTCATCGTATGCGCGCATGAAGTGGGGCACGGTGCTGGGCACATAGTGGTTGGCTCCCTGTGAGTCGAAAGCGTCCATGACAACCTTCGAGAGCAGCGACTTGACATCGAAGTTGTATGACAGCGACTGGTACATCATGTTGGGCACGTCGAGCCAGCCCAGCTTCTCACGGTGTGGGCAGTCGGTCACGGTATTGTAGAGCTGGCTCTCCATGCCACGGTAGCAGATGGAGTGGATGTCATTGAGCAACGTGTTGCTGGTGTGGAAACTGCCGGCCACATCCATCGTGCAACGGATGCGCTTGGCCACGAAGCATGTTGGGTCAGGAGCCTCGTCGAGGCCGCTCACCTCCAGGTAACGGAAGCCGTGGTACATAAACTCGGGACCCCAGATCTCGCCATCCTCGTCGCCTCTGAAGACGTAGGTGTCAAGCGTGGCGTTGGAGGCTCCGTTGGGTTGGTACATGTACTCAAACTTACAGGCGCCATTCTCCTGCAGCTCTGAGTCGTAGAGGGTTATCTTTGTGCCGGCGGGAGCCTTCAGGGTGAAGGCATAGGTGCCGGCGAAGTTTTGGCCGAAATCGACGAGGTAGTTGCCGGCGGCGTTGCGCGTGACGCTCACGGCCGGCCAGCTCTCCACCACGCGCAGGGGCTCGTACTCGCGCGCCTGCATCTGTCCGATGGGTAAGGTGTTGGCTGAGACGCTGGGGGCGCAAAAAGTGGGTTGCACCTCCTGGCACCGTTCCCATGCGCTCACGTCGTAGCCTGGAGCGTAGACATCGTCGGGCAACAGGCGTGCGTCATAGTCTTCTCCGCCATACCAGTTGCTGCCCGTGGTGGGTGAGGCGTGTGTGCCCCACTCGGCATCGGTGGGCACGCACTGCTCGGTGCCGTCGTCGTAACGCACATAGAGCAGTGCGCGCAGCGATGTGGTGGCGGCATTCGAGGCCAGTTCGGGTTTCACGAAGCGGTCGGGCATCTTGCTCATGTTGGCAATGCCGCCCGCCACTTGCGCCAGAAGCGTGTTGCGCCCTTCCACAAGCAGGTTCGTCACGTCATAGGTGCTGTACAGCACATGCTTGTCATACGCACTCTCGCCCGGTTCGAGCACGTTGTCCGTGACGGACTTTCCGTTGAGACGCATGGCAAAGACGCCGATGGCTGAGGCGTAGAGCCGTGCTGAGACGACATGGCGCGTCGAGTCAACAGTGAAGTTGCGGCCCATGTATGGCACGTTCAGATCATCATGATAGACAGGTGGCTGAGCATCTTTTGCCTCATAGACGGGCGAGTAGTCGCCGTCGGTTTCCGCCGCTGACAGTGTGTAGGTGCTTGGGAAGTTGGCGGCTTGCTTGGCATTGTCCACTGCAGCGGCGTCTTGGCGTGGATAGAGCACGATGCGCGACACGTCGGTCACGGCACCCAGGTCGGCCACGATGGTGGTGGCGGTGACATTCTGGGGCGTGGTGAAACCATTGGTGGCGCCACCGGACACGATGCCGTCGTGCAGGTAGTCGATGCTCCAACCATAGTTGGTGAGTTCCCACGAGGGATTGGCGGTGAAGGTGGCGTTGCGCGCCACATTGGTACCCTGGGCATCGTAGACCTCCATTTCGGCCAGTTGCACAAATCCGTAGTTGGGGTCAGCGGCGGCATGGGGACCAGAAGATTGCACGTCGAGCTTCAGGTAGCGAGCTTTTGACATGCCTCCCTCGGGCACTATCTCGACCTTCGCTTTGTACTCGGGCTTCTTGGTGGCTATCCACTTGGCTGCGTTCCACTCGGTCGCGTCGAGGAGCGCTGTCTCAAAGGTTCCCACTCCTGTGGACGACGCTTGTCCGTCAGTGTCGTAAGCCACCACGTGCCATTCATAGCGAGTGCGGCTCTTCAAGGCTGGTCCCTCGTAGCGTACGCCTACCTGACGCGAACTGGTCACCTTGCCGCTTGTCCACACCGTGGCGCCACCGACTTCATTTACTGTAATCTCATAGGCTTGCTGGCGGTAGCCTCGTTGGTCTGACTTGACCTTCCAACTGAAGTTGGGGGTGCTCTCTATGCCGATGGGATGGAGCAGGCCGAGTGTGCGGGTCTCCACGATTTCTGACGCGCCACGCACCGTCAGGCTCACCCATGCGGCAAGGAGCAGTGTTGCTGTCCTTGTTCTCATGTTTTTTAGTTTGCGTGAAATATGTGATGGCAAATTTACGCACGTCCTTGCTTCAATGGGGATAAATCTGTGTTCAAAAGTGTTCAAAATGAGTTCTAAGGCCAAAAACGAAACATTTTATACCTGTCGGCAAACCCAAATTGAACAAATTTTGCCTACATTTGCAATATGAACATCTACTACACGCGTTGCTTGCTGCTTGTATGCCTGTGCGCTTTCATGCCGTTGTGCGCACAGGAACGTTGGTTGCACATAGACGATTTGCCCTGTGAAGAGACCACATCGGTCACTCAAGATGCCGATGGCTTCATGTGGTTTGGCACAAGGCTCGCGCTGGTGCGCTATGATGGTTACAGCATGAAGTCGTATCGCAATGACATGAAGCGGCCTCATGGCTTCAGCTCGTGCGATATTCGCAGCCTGTGTGCCGATGGGCGCGGACACGTCTTTGCCGGCTCGTTTTTTGGACTCAACGTCTACTCGTGCCGCTCCCGCCTTGTCACCTCGCGGCACTTCAAGGGCAATGACTTCATCGGTGCCCTTTGTGTTGATGGGCAGACGCTGTGGATAGGCACTGGAGGAGGCCTGTTTCGCATGAGCCCCGGTGGGCATTGCAGCCGGCAAGGTGGCATGCCGGTTGGACCCATATTGGACATTGCGCGCATGCCTGGACAGGGAGTGCTGGTCACGGCTGCCAATGGCGCTTTCCGTATATCGGCAGACGGCAGACACTGCAAGCGGTTGCACGGAACGGAGGGCATCAGCCCTAAGGCGGTCGTAGTGGGACCTGGCAATCTGGTTTTCATCGGTACCAACGGCAACGGACTGTATCGGTACGACGGCAAGAGACTGCAAACGATAGACGGTTTCAGGCATATCAACATCCACTCGTTGCTTTACAGCGGCAAGCAGCGATGCCTGTACGTTGGATCTGACAAGGGTGTCATGAAGTTGGGTGATGATGGCACGCGCGCCATGTATCTGGACGGCAAGGTGGTGGCGGACCTCTTTGAGGACAGAATGGGCAATATCTGGGCGGCAACCGATGGTGAGGGTATATGGCTCCATCATCAGGGCAGCGTGCCCTTGCGCACCGAACATCCCTCGTTCTTGCGTCGCACGTGTGCGCTTATGTCGCAACTGGACATCAAGCACTGGCCCGATACGACATTGCTGGCTCGTCACCGCGACATCAACTGCATCTATGAAGACCCTACGGGACGGCACTTCATCGGCACGATAGCAGATGGCGTCTATGTCTACCGCGACAACATGCTGGAGAGGCACTTGGCGGTGGGAAAAACGCCATGGCTTCGTCACAACGACTGCTATGCGCTGGCCACGCTGTCTTCCGGACACATGCTCATGGCCTCATGGCATGGCCTGTATCTTGTCTCGCCAGACTTGCGGAAAGGTCGGCTTGTCACCCATATAGGCTCGACCGACATACGTAATACGCACATCCTTGCGATAAGCCGCACCAGTGATGCCGAGCTATGGCTCGGCCTTGTGGGGGGCATTGCTCGTGTGAGGCTACATGGTGATGACCTGGGCAAGGCGCGGCTTACGCTTTACACACACGTCGGCGTGCGTGGAACGCCACAACCCGTCAAGGCAAGCGTCCTGACTGACCATCATTCGTCCGATGGACCTTATCAGATAGGCGGTATCTATCGCATCGTGAGAGACCCGGCGGGGCGCACATGGGCCACCACCAGCGAACCGGGATTGCTGCAATATGACGTCAAGGCTGACGCCTTTATGTCAGTTAGCGCGCGATACGGTGTCAATGGTGACAACGTGCATAGCATGGACGTGGACCGCAACGGCGACTTCTGGATGACCACCAACCATGGCATCATGCAGCTGCGTCTCGACAGCAAGGGGAAGGTGAGATTCCAACACATCTATACGAGGCAAGACGGATTGCCAACCCATTATTTTGGCAACGCCATGAGTTCGCGCCTTGCCGATGGCACCATCTGCATCGTCAACCAGCATCAGCTTGTCAGGGTAACTCCGGCAGGCCTCGGCCGGCGGTATAAAAGACAAGCGGTCATCACAGACATTGAGGTCGGCGGGGAGAGCCTTTACGACCGCATAGTCGATGGGGGCATCCGGCTCAACCATAGGCAAAACTCCTTCTCTGTATCTTTTACCACTTTTGATTATGGCGATGAATCGTCGGTATGTTACACTTACAAGCTTGAAGGGGTGGACAACGATTTCCAACAGACCGACATGGGCGACAACCACATACGCTATCATCATCTGCCACCAGGAAAATATGTCTTGTACTATGGAGTGTACGAGCCATGGCAAGGCAACGATGATGCGGTGCAGACCATGACATTCGAAATATTGCAGCCGTGGTGGTGGCGGTGGTGGGCCAAGGGAACCTACGCCATAGTGCTCATAGCTATTGCCTTGTTCGTAGCGCGCAACAGGGCTAAGCACAGGCGCATCAAGAAACAACTGGAAATGGCAGCTTGGGAAAAGCGTAACCTCAACGAGCAATATAGTAAGATGACGCAGTTTTACACACGCGTCATTCATGAGTTTATGACACCTGCCACACTAATCAGCAGCCTGGCACATGACCTGCAACAGCGTGTCAGGCCTGCCCTGCAAGCATCGGTCTTCATGATGGTCAGCCAGACAGACAAGCTGATTGACACGCTCTACCAATTGGGAAAGCCTGAAGACGACTGGGCCATGCAAGAGGCTGTGACCAAGGCGCGCGAGATGGCCTTGACCGACAGGGAGTTTCTGCGTAAGTGCGCCGAATCGGTCAACCGGCACATCGCTGACGAAAACTACACGCATCGCGACATGATGGATGAGGTGGGGGCCTCGCACGCCACGCTCTACCGCAAGCTCAAGACCCTGACGGGCAAGGACTCGACGTCGTTCATACGTGACATACGCATGAAGGCCGCCTGCCAGATACTGGCCGAGAACCCCGGCATACGCATCGCCGAGCTGGCAGCGCGCGTTGGATACGCCAATCCCAAGTACTTTGCCACGTGCTTCAAGAAAGACATCGGAGTGACGCCAAGCGAGTATATGGGAAAAGGCAGGAGGCAGGAAGAAAAGCAACAAGAAAAGGCGGGAACGGAGCCGTCGCCAGAGCCCTGACGATGCGGTCGCCACTTTGCAACCACCACTTTGCAGCCACCACTTTTGCGACCATCCAAACAAAAAGCCCACACAGGCTGTTGACCTGTGTGGGCTAATATGATGGTTTTGAATAGTCTCTATTAGAGAGAACGATCCAGACGCTCGAAGCCATAGACAGCCTCGGTGCCGAGCTCTTCCTCGATGCGGATGAGCTGGTTGTACTTGGCCATACGGTCTGTGCGGCTCATAGAACCCGTCTTGATCTGACCGCTGTTGGTAGCCACTGCGATGTCGGCGATGGTGGTGTCCTCAGTCTCGCCTGAACGGTGAGAGGTGACAGTGTTGTAACCGTGACGATGAGCCATCTCGATGGCCTCCAGAGTCTCGGTCAGTGAACCGATCTGGTTCACCTTGATCAGGATGGCGTTAGCAGCATGCAGCTTGATGCCCTTCTCCAGGAACTTGGTGTTGGTCACGAAGAGGTCGTCACCGACGAGCTGAACCTTGTCGCCCAGCTTAGCGGTGAGCTTCTGCCAGCCTTCCCAGTCGTTCTCGTCAAGGCCGTCCTCGATAGAGGCGATAGGATACTTGTTGCAGAGCTCCTCGAGGAATGCGATCTGGCCCTCGTCGTCGAGCTCCTTGCCGTTGGGATCCTTAGGCATGCCGTTGTTGAGCTGCTTGTAGTTGTAGTAGTACTTGCCGTCCTTCAGTGTAGCGAACTCAGAAGCGGCGCAGTCCATGGCGATGGTCACGTCCTTGCCAGGCTCGTAGCCAGCGTCCTTCACAGCCTGGCAGATGCTCTCGAGAGCGTCGTCGATGCCGTTGAGTGCGGGAGCGTAGCCACCCTCGTCACCTACAGCGGTAGAGAGACCGCGCTTCTTCAGCAGCTTGCCCAGGGCGTGGAACACCTCAGCGCCGCAGCGAATAGCTTCCTTCTCGCTCTTGGCAGAACGAGGCTGGATCATGAACTCCTGGAAAGCGATAGGAGCAGAAGAGTGAGCACCACCATTGATGATGTTCATCATAGGAATAGGCATTGTGTAGCTGTTGCTACCACCGATATAGCGATAGAGAGGCATATGCAAAGCAGCAGCAGCCGTGTGGGCAGCAGCGAGTGACACGCCAAGGATAGCGTTGGCACCGAGCTTGCTCTTAGTAGGTGTGCCGTCAAGCTCCAGCATCTTATAGTCAAGGCCGCGCTGGTCGAACACGTCCCATCCCTTCAGGGCGGGGGCAATCACGTCGTTGACGTTGGCAACGGCCTTCAAAACACCCTTTCCGAGGAAACGACCCTTGTCACCGTCGCGAAGCTCCAAGGCCTCGTTCTCACCAGTAGAAGCACCAGAGGGCACGCTGGCGCGTCCCATGACACCATTTTCCAATGTTACTTCCACTTCCACTGTTGGGTTGCCACGAGAGTCGAGGATCTCGCGAGCATGAATCTTTTCTATTTTCATCTTTTAATCCTTTTAAATGGTTCAAGATTTATCGAGTGCAAAGGTAGGAAAAATTCTGTAATATCCACAAAGATAGACTATTAAATTTGTGAAAAATGTCAAAAGCCCTATGCTTTTCTTTTCATGACCGCCAGTCGATTGCTCCTTGATGGCCTTATAGCTGTTGCTCATTAGACAAGCAATTGCTTTTTGACAAGCGTGTGGCTGATTATTGATGTCCGAGTGATTGTTTCTCGGTGGCCGCGAGGCTACCTTTGGATGGTTAAAGAAGTGGACTTAGAAGGCGCAGCAAGCTTTCACCCAGTCGCTTGACGAAAGGACGGCCTTCCACACATTTCATTTCATCAATAGGCCGGCTCTTTTCCATGTCGTCAAGGAACACGCGCTTCAGGCGAAGAGCCATGCCTTCATCGTAAAAGAAGATGTTCGACTCAAAGTTGTGCTCAAAGCTGCGGAAATCGACATTTGTGCTGCCGACGGTCGATATGCTATCATCGCTGACAAGCAACTTGGAATGGTTGAACCCTGCTTGGTATAGATAGACCTTGACACCAGCTTGTAGCGTCTCCATGACATAGGAGATGGTGGACCAGTCGAGAATTTTCGAATCGCTTTTCTGCGGAATGACCAGCCTCACGTCCACCCCCGCGAGCGCTGCCGTACGCATGGCGAAGAGAATGGGCTCAGTGGGCAGGAAGTATGGGCTCTCCATGTATACATATCTCTTGGCTTCGAGCAGTATGCGGACGTATCCTTGCATGATGTCGGGCCACGGAGTGATGGGGCTGCTGGTGACGACTTGCGCCAGGCAGTCGTTGTTGATGGCCGGGTTGATGGCCGGGTAGAATCTCCGGTCGCTGACCAATGTGCGGTCTACGAAGTACCAGTCAACCAGGAAAGCTCTTTGTATGCCATACACGGCTCCACCCTCCACCCGCAGGTGGGTGTCGCGCCATGTCTGCGTCTTTGTCCCTTTGACATATCGCAAGGCAATGTTCATTCCGCCCACGAATCCCACTTGTCCGTCCACCACGCAGAGCTTGCGGTGGTTTCGGTAGTTCATCTTTGATGTAAACGCCGGAAATTTCACGGGCATGAAGGCATGCACCTCTATTCCTTCGTCGCGCATTCGCTCATAAAAATCGTTGTCAACCTGCCAGCAGGCCACATCATCATAGATGACGCGCACCTCCACGCCCTCGCGCGCTTTGTCGATGAGCGCGTCTGCCACCAACCTTCCCAATGGATCGTCGCAAAAAATGTAGGAGACGAGATGTATGTGGTCGGTGGCTTTCCCGATGGCACGCATCAAGGCTGGGAAGAACTCATATCCGCTGGTGTATATGTCCACCTTGTTGTCTTTGAATGGCAGAGCCATGCTTTGGTTGTTAAAGAGCTGCATGAGAGGCCGATGCGCCTCTGGGAGTCGCAAGTCTTTTTGTTCGGCAAACTCGAGCATGGAGCGCTTGGTGAGCTGGTCGAGCGACCGTTGGCTGATGAGCCGTTCCTTGCGTGTGTTCTGCCCAAAGAAGAAATAGAGCACAATGCCCAACAGGGGCAGGAACCAGAGCACGAGCACCCATGCCATGGTCTTGGCCGGTTCGCGGTTGTCCATGATGATGCGTCCCATGACACCCAAGACGATAGCGGCGTATATGACAAGCCAAATGTCGCGCAGGTACTCCATGAACTTTTCCTTATTTAAATCCTATCAGTTTGTGTGTTTGCAGTGAGAGCCGCCAACGCGGATGCCGCTTGATGTATTCCACACAGTGACTGGTGATGGTCTTGTTTCTGTTGGTGTCGCCCATGTCGCACGGTTGCAGGTAATAGTGTTCGGCTTGCACCCCATAATCATTGACCTCACTGGTCCCGTCGAACAACACTTTCAGCTCATTGCATTGCCTCACCACGGGCTTTGTCTTTGGCGATACGGTCAGCCAGTCGATGTTTGCTGGCGGGAGCAAGGTGCCGTTGGATTCCATAGCCACTTCAAACCCCTCTCGGTGCAGCAGGTCAATTAGTTCGGCCGTCACCTGCAGTGTGGGCTCACCCCCTGTGAGTATAGCCAAACGCGCCTCGTAAGCCTTGACGCGTTCCATGATTTCTTGCGCTGTAAGCACCTCGAAAGAAGCGAAATCGGTGTCGCAGAAAGGACATTTCAGGTTACAGCCGCTGAACCTGATGAAAACAGCCGCACGCCCCATGTTGTGGCCTTCGCCCTGCAAGCTGTAGAAGATGTCGTTGATCCGGTAAGTGTTCATGCTATTCTCTCACTCCTCTTTTTCGTATATGGCGATGTTGTTGTCGCTTTCCTGTACCTTTGCCTTGTAGCAAGTGGGCAGTTTGTCGACAATCCATCGTGCGATGTTCTCTGCGGTAGGATTAAACGGCAACAGGCTGTTGAGGTCGGCATGGTCGAGTTTGCCGTGGATGAGTTGCTTGATATGGCCAAAGTCTTCGACCATGCCATCTTGGTTGAGCTCGCGTGCTTTGCAATACACGGTCACGTGCCAGTTGTGCCCATGCGCGTTTGTGCATTTGCTTTCGTACGACAGGTTAAGATGATGGCTGGCAGATATTTCAAAACTTTTTTCAATGTAATACATATTGTGTTATTTTCTTGCGAGTGTAATCTTTCTATTTTTGCTTTCCCGCCGTGTCAGGAGAATGTTCCTGGTGGTGTGTTTCTCTTGGCTTGTTGGCTCTTGTTTTTTTGGATGTAGGCCAGTTCCTTGAGTGCGAAGTCGCTGTTGTCGGCACTGTCGAGCATCATCTTGAGCAAGCGTTCGGCCTCCTCATAGTTTCCGGTCGACACTAACAGGTATGCTTTCCTTTGCGACAAGAAGTTGTAGAGGTGTTCCACCTCCTCAAACGACACGTGCAAGTTGAGCTCTTCCTGCTGGTCATCTTCCTGCTGTTGTGATGTCAATTCCTGCAGGAGGTGTATCATGTTGTCGATGATGTTGAGCGCACGGTGATCTTTTTTGTTCACCAGGCAGTTGACATATGCCCTTGCGCTCTCCTCGTTTGCGAAGGGCTCGGTTTGCTGCAAGAAGTAGAGAGCCTTTTCATACTGTCGCAGGCATCCGTAACAGACACCGAGCATAAAGTAGAGCTTTTGGTGCCTTTTCTTGCCCATGGCACCTTTCGCTGCCCTGTTTGCCGAGAGCGTGTCGTATATTCTTTCAAGGATGCCAGCCGCCTCGTAGAAGCGCTTCTGCTCGAAGAGCACCTGCGCCCTGTATGCCATCAGGTTCATATCGGGCCAATCCATGTCTATCAGCAACCTCTCGTCGTTGCTCAAGCAGTCAGCCTGCCCACCGTTGGCCTTTGCCAATGCCTCTTTCATCAGGTATCTGAACTTCTTGATACGCTCCTCTTGTGGGGTGAGGTCGTATCCGATGAGCACACTGGCCTGCTGCTTGGGTGCCCCGCTGTTATACACTTCCACCTCATTGACGGGGGTGACGGGCGCTATCGACATGGTGATACGATAATAGAGCGTGTCGCGTGTGGTGCCCTCTTGTTCGAAATCCAGCGTCATGTGCCGCATCTTCACGGGATTCCTCGGGTCATAATAGTCGAGCCGCGCCACGACGCCCGTGCGTTTGAAACACCCCTTCTCGATGAGTGGCGTGGTGATGTCGAAGTCGAGTATGTCGTCCGTGTCATCGAGCACCACGTGCCAGTCTTTGCCGTAGGCGGCGAAGTGCGCTGGCACAATGTCGTCCAATCCCATGGCCGTCGCAAGCAGATGTCGCAGTCGGTTGTCCTCGCCTTGCCCCAGGTGCCCATCGGCTTCGCCTGCTTGGTGTGTCAGTTCCATTTCGCGCAACAGAAACATCTCGTGCTCCATTCCAGCCTGGCCTTTCTCCAAGTCGTGGTTTGGATCCTTGGCGTAGGCAGGCAACAACTCGTTGTATCGCCTGACAAAGATGTTTTGCCATTTAAACGTGTTGCCCATGGCACGTTCCAGCACATCAACCACAGTGCTGTCCGTGACCATCAGCGAACTGACGATGTGTATGTCAGCCGTGCCTGTCTTGTCATCGATGGTATAGACAACACAACACGTCTCTGTGTTGAGGTTACATTCATTGCAGACGGCTCTAACCATTTCCAGGTCGTGTGGCACGGCCTCAAAGAAGTAGAAGTAGGACAGTCGCACGTATGGCGAGTTCTTCTCCAGCCGTATGTTGAAGTGCCCGCCTTGGTATTCGTACCGTGCCACGAGATCTTCGTGGTCGGTCATCCATTTCACCTTGCACCCCAATTTCTTCAAGGCATAGTTCACGCTAAGCTTGTTGTCGTCCTGTGATCGCTCATAGAGCCCCTTTCCCGCGTCGCGCCGTTTACGCCACGCGGGTATAAAGACAAAGGCTATGATGTATAAGATAGCCCATATGATGAGAATGATCGCAAGGTCTACCATGTCTGTTTACGGATGTAAGTGTTGTTTTCTGAGATAAGTTTCCACGGCGTTCTTTTCCTATTGACCAGGCGCAAGACCTAAGACACGATGTTGCTGCCCAGTTGCCGCGCAAGCTTGTTGCGCAGGATTTGTATGTTGCGGTATTGCTCCATGAGCTCCATGAGCTTCTCACGGTCGTTGCCCACGTCCCTCATCTCCGCCTGCAACCGCTTGAGCTTTGTCTCCACGTAGTCCTTTCTGAAGTCGAGCAACAGGTGTATGGTGCTGTTGCGCAGCTCTTCAGTCTCGTTTTGCAGAGCCTGCTGTTTCGCCTCCTCGTTGTCTGGCCCCTCCGCCTTGGGTTGCGAGAGGTGATAGCGGTCATTTCCCAGGTCGGTGGCCAGCTTGCTGACGTTGATGTCCTCGTGGTTGATGAAGTAGGACTCCGCCTTAAACGAAGGGTCGGCACTATGCTCACACGCCTCGCTCACCACCTTGTCGAGCAGAGGGTTCCCCAGCGACAGCTTGTCGGCCGCCAAGTTGTAGTAGACATATTGTGCCACGGTCAGGCTGTAGCGTTTGCCGTCTTCACCCTCCACATCGTTCATGATGACACGCTCGCCTTGCCGTATGACGAGCTGTGCGATGAGCATTCCCACCTTCGATGCCTGTTGCAACGGCGTAGGGACGGCCGACACCAAGGACGCGGGGGCGTCATCGGGTTGTGGTTCCGTGGGTGCTCCACCTTGCCGTGGAGCGGCTGAGCTTGTTTGCCGGTTGCGTATGAAGTTGTTCATCTGGTTGATGAGTGTGCTCTCGTTGAGGCCGATGCGCTGCGAACAGTCGTGGATGTAAGTGTCGCGCAGTATCTGGTTGGGGACGACCGAAATCGACTGCACGATGGAGTTGATGGCTTCGGCTCGTTTCTTGGGGTCATGCTCGCCCTTGAGCATGAGGTTGGTCTTGAACTGTATGAAGTCTACCTGATGCTCGTCGAGGAATTTCCTGAAATCGGCAGCCGTGTGCGACCGCGCAAACTCGTCGGGGTCTTGTCCGCCTGGCAACAGCAGCACGTTGAGGTTCATGCCTTCCGAGAGTAGCATGTCGGTACCTCTGAGCGCTGCGTGTATGCCTGCGGCGTCGCCGTCGTAAATGAGCGTGATGTTGGAGGTGAAGCGGTGGAGCATGTGTATCTGGTGGAGGCTGAGTGCAGTTCCCGAGTTGGCCACTGTGTTCTCCAGCCCACACTGGTGCATGGCGATGACATCAGCCTGTCCCTCCACCATGTAGACCCTGTCCTCTCGGGCGATGGCTTTCTTGGCCTGGAAGATACCATAGAGCTCATGGTCCTTATGGAAAAGGTCGCTATCGGGCGAGTTGACGTACTTTTGGTTGACACCCTTCGTGCGCGAGTCGAGCACGCGAGCCGTGAAGCCTACCACCTTGCCGTTGACGCCAATCCAGGGGAAGGTGACGCGCCCGGCATAGCGGTCGATGAGCTCACCGTGCTCGTTCTGGTAGCAGATGCCCGTCTTGACGAGAAACTCCGCCTTGTAGCCCTGCTCGAGGGCGGTCTGGGCGAGCTTGAAGCGGTTGGGCAGGTCGTAGCCCAAGCGGAACTTGCTTATCACATCGTCACGGAAGCCTCGGCTCCTGAAATACTGCATGCCGATGTCCTGCCCGTCGCCAGGCGTGTGGAGCAGGTCCTCAAAATACTTAGCTGTCCACTCGTTGACAATGAACATCGACTCCCTCAAGCTCTGTTCCTCACGCTCGTGGTCGGTCAGCTCGCGCTCGTGTATCTCGATGTGATACTTGTTCGCCAGCCACCTGAGAGCCTCGGGATAGCTCATCTGCTCATGCTCCATGATGAATGTCACTGGACTGCCACCCTTTCCACAACCAAAGCAGTGGCATGTGCCACGTGCCGGCGACACGAAGAACGACGGTGTCTTCTCGTTGTGGAAGGGGCACAGGCCCTTGTAGTTGGCTCCCGACTTGCGAAGGGTCACAAACTCCGACACCACATCGACAATGTTGGCGGCTTCCTTGATTTTCTCTACTGTAGCACGGTCAATCATGATTGGTGGCGTTATTTCAAGTATTTGGCCAACGGGCTCTTGATGAGCCTGATGCCCTTGGCTATCATCTTGGAGTTGTTCTTGGCACCCAAATATGAGGTGTGCGTGTGGTCGTGGTTAAAATACTTAGCGGAGCTCTCCTTGCCCTTGCAGTGCTTGTCGAGATAGTCGGCTATGAGGTTGTGGGCATCCACAAACTCGCAACCCGTGTCGGCTACTACCTCGCGATACCACTTGCCGTAGGAGCCGTTGCGGCGCTCCACGTGGCCGCCGGGCCACTCGTTGCGGGTGGTGAGTGACACAAGAATGGGCGTGGCGCCCTTCTCTCGCGTGTCGTCAATCATCTTCTTCAGGTACCACCCGAAGCTATAGACCAGTTCGTAGCGCCCTCCGTTCTCCATGCGGTACACATGACAGGTGTCGCCCGTTCCCGGGATGACACCCCGCTCCTTCTTGTCGTCGATGGGGCAGATGTCGTTGTGCCCAAACTCGATGAGCACAAAGTCGCCAGGTTGCAGGGCGTTGTAGACCTTCTCCCATCGTCCCTCACGAATGTAGGAACGCGTGGAACGTCCGGCCATGGCTGCATTGTAGGGCGTGCATTTTGTGGTGTCAAACACCGTGGCGGCCAGGGCGCCCCATCCCCACATGCCATCCTTCTCGCTGTCCTTGTTCTTCACTGTCGAATCGCCCGTGATCCACACGACGGGCTTGCCCTTCCTGCGCTCTACGGGCCACACTGGCAGGGTCACGCCCGTCATCATGGCCTGCAGGGGCCTGAGGTCGGGGTTATGGCTGGCCATGAGCCCTTCGGCTGCCGAGCGGGCATTCATCTGTGCGCCCCAATAGCTGGTGTGAATGTGGTCGCCGTAGAAATGGTACTTTTCCTTCCAGCGGCTGTAGGAGTCGAGCTTGCGCCCGCTGATTTCGTTGAGATCCACGAAAGGCACGCCTTCCTCCGCAGCCACAAGAGCCGCCCAGCCCGTTTGCGGCTTGCGCACGATCTTGCCCGTCTGCGGGTCGTAGTCGTCACGCGGTGTGAGGCTCATCAGGATGGGGTGGGCACCCGCCTGGCGACACTCAGCGATGTAGCGGCGCAGGTATTCACCATAGGTGTAGACCACCTCGCGTTCGCCCGTCTCCTTGATGGTCACCGTGAGCGAGTCGTCGCCCGTGCCGGGGATGACGGCGCGAGCCCGCCCGGAGTCGAAGGGACCATTGTCGTTGTGGCCGATGGAGATGATGACCCAGTCGCCAGGGCGCAGAGCCTTGCGCACGTCAGGCCACAACTTGCGGTAGAAGGTGCGTGTCGACATGCCTCCAAGGGCTTGGTTCTCCACGGTGATCTTATTGCCATTGAAGTATTGGCTGGCAAAGTAGCCCCATCCCCATTGTCCGTTGGCGCCGTCTCCCTTAGTGCCATTGCGCATCGTGGAGTTGCCCACGAGGAAGAGTACGGGGTTCGTCCCCTTGCGTGTGGATCCCGGGGCAGGCCTTGACATCAAGGCCTGCGCGATGGAGTCGGGGGTGTTGTCTATCACCTTGTTCACGTCTTCGATAGGATTGGGCAAGTTGTCGAAGTCTTGCGCTCTGCCTGCCGTGGTGGCGAGAGCCAGAAGTGCCAAGGCTATCATTGATTGCATCGATCGTCTCATGAGTTTGTTCCTTTCGTTTTTTTTGCAAAGATACTGTTTTTTGTTCACTACCGCATCGGCCGCAGGAACAAAAAATCATCTTCACAACACTTTTTGGGCATCCGCTATTTCGAATGATGCAAATCATGTTGCTCAAGTTTTTGTTTTAGCCCAAACGGGCTTTCATGCTGTGGCAAGCGGCAAAGTTGAGCGCAGCTCGTGCGCTTAAATCCTAAACTTGACGAGGTTATTATCCTTTCGCGAAAAATAATAGCTTAAATTTCAAAACAATACTCTGTTAATTCT
>DJOD01000026.1 GCA_002437115.1 Prevotella sp. UBA6447 | reverse complement strand
AAATTAATAGAACCTACCTAAAGTGTAATCACGATTTACAGTTTGCCCACAAATTAATTGTGGCATGACGACCCGTATGTCTCCATCTTTTCGTATCTTTGCGGAAGAAACAAATAAATCTAAAGATGCATTTCAAATGGAAGTATGACGCACCTACACCACAACAATCGCAGCAAGCCAAGGAACTGGGCGAAAAGCTCAGCATGAGCCCTATCCTGACCCAACTGCTCATCAAGCGTGGCATCACCACCGAGAGCGCTGCCAAGCGCTTCTTCAGGCCCCAGCTCGCCGACCTCATCAACCCCTTCCTCATGAAAGATATGGACGTGGCGGTCGACAGGCTCAACGATGCCATGGGACGCAAGGAGCGCATCCTGGTCTACGGCGACTACGACGTGGATGGTTGCACCGCAGTGGCTTTGGTGTACAAGTTTCTCCAGCAATTCTACTCGAACATCGACTATTACATACCCGACCGCTACGACGAAGGCTACGGGGTGAGCCAGAAAGGTGTGGACTACGCCCAGCAAACAGGCGTAAAGCTCATCATCATACTTGACTGCGGCATCAAGGCTGTCAAGGAAATCGCCTATGCCAAAAGCCTCGGCATAGACTTCATCATCTGCGACCACCACGTGCCCGACGAGGTGATGCCACCCGCCGTGGCCATCCTCAACCCCAAGCGGGCCGACGACAGCTACCCTTTCAAGCAGCTGTGCGGATGCGGCGTGGGCTTCAAGTTCATGCAGGCCTTTGCCAAGAACAATGGCATCGCCTTCTCGCGCCTCATCCCCCTGCTCGACTTTTGCGCAGTGAGCATTGCTGCTGACATCGTGCCCGTCACCGACGAGAACCGCATTTTGGCCTTTCACGGCCTTAAACAGCTCAACCAGAACCCCAGCGTGGGCTTGAAGGCCATCATCGACATCTGCGGGCTCAGTGGTCGCGAAATGTCAATGAGCGACATCATTTTCAAGATAGGACCGCGCATCAACGCTTCTGGACGCATGGAGAACGGCAAGGAAAGCGTGGACTTGCTTGTGGAAAAGGATTTCTCACTGGCCTTGCGTGAGGCACGGCATATCAACGAATACAATGAGCAACGCAAAGACATCGACAAGCAAATGACCGAAGAGGCCAACATGATCGTGTCGAAGCTCGAAAGCCAAAAGCACCACTCAAGCATCGTGCTCTACGATGAGAACTGGAAAAAAGGAGTCATCGGCATCGTCGCGTCGCGTCTTACGGAAATATACTTCCGCCCCACCGTGGTGCTGACGCGTGACGGAGACCTGGCAACGGGATCGGCTCGCTCGGTGATGGGCTTCGACGTCTATGCGGCCATCAAGAGCTGCCGCGACCTGTTGCTCAACTTCGGCGGTCACTCCTACGCAGCTGGCCTCACCTTGAAATGGGATGACATACGCGAGTTCCGACAACGGTTTCAGCACTATGTCGAAGAGCACATACAGCCCGAGCAGACGGAGCCCACCCTCAACATTGACGCTGTGATTGACTTCAAGGACATCTCCAAGCGGCTCTACAACGACCTGAAGCGCTTCTCGCCGTTCGGACCGGGTAACGTAAAGCCAGTGTTCTGCACCACAGGGGTCTACGATTACGGAACCAGCAAGGTCGTGGGGCGGCAACAAGAGCATATCAAGCTGGAACTGGTCGACTCGAAGTCGGGCGCCGTGGTCAACGGCATTGCCTTCGGCCAGAGCGCGTCGGCACGGTACATCAAGTCGAGACGATCGTTCGACATCGCCTACACCATCGAGGGCAACATCTTTAAGCGCAACCAAGTGCAACTGCAAATAGAAGACATCCGTCCCACCGAGAGTGAAGGGTAATCACGTCACAGCTGCTTGCTGGCACAAGAACAAGCCGGCGGGAAGGTCTTAGAACATGACTTTGGAACACGACGACAAGTACATAAGGATTCTCAAGGAGCATTGGGGTTACAGCAACTTCAGGGGCATCCAACGCGACATCATCGAAAGCATCGTGACGGGTCATGACACGCTGGGACTCATGCCTACTGGTGGCGGCAAGTCAATCACGTTTCAGGTGCCTGCCCTCGCACAAGAGGGAGTGTGCATTGTCGTCACGCCCCTCATCGCCCTCATGAAAGACCAGGTGAGCCATCTCAAGGAGAAAGGCATACAGGCTGAAGCTATCTTCTCAGGACTTGCGAGGGGCGAAATCATCAAAATACTCGAGAATGCCGTCTTCGGCGCGGTCAAGTTGCTCTACGTTTCGCCAGAGCGACTCTCGTCCGACATCTTCCTGGCAAAGCTCCACCACATGAAGGTAAGCTTCATCACCGTGGACGAAGCTCATTGCATCAGCCAGTGGGGCTACGACTTCCGACCCTCTTACCTCCGAATAGCCGAGCTGCGGAGCATCAAGCCCGACACCCCCGTGCTGGCACTGACAGCCACAGCCACGCAGCGTGTCATGGACGACATCATGACCCAGCTGCAGTTCCGCAACGGCCACGTGTTCCGCATGAGCTTCCGGCGCGAAAACCTGGCCTATGTCGTCCGCGAAGCCATGGACAAATATGCCGAGATGCTACACATACTCCAGTCGGTAAAAGGCTGTGCCATCGTCTATGTCAGAAGCCGGGCACGCTGCAAGGCTGTGGCTACCTGGCTCGAGGAGCACGGCGTGTCGGCCACATTCTACCATGCTGGCCTAGAGCCTGCCGTCAAGGACGACAGGCAAGCGATGTGGCAATCCGACAAGAAACGTGTCATGGCAGCCACCAACGCCTTCGGGATGGGCATTGACAAGTCAGACGTGCGGCTTGTGATACACATCGATTGTCCCGACTCCATAGAGGCTTATTTCCAAGAGGCGGGAAGAGCGGGAAGAGACGGCAGGAAAGCTTACGCCATCCTCTTGTGGAACAGCAGCGACCAGGCCAAGCTGTTGCGGAGGATACAAAGCACCTTTCCGCCCAAGGAGTTTGTGCGCGATGTCTACGACCATCTGGCCTATTACTTCGAGATAGGCATAGGGAGTGGAGGCGGGCACACGTTCACTTTCGACATCGAAAAATTCTGCTTCATTTATCATTACTACCCACTCCAAGTGGCCTCGGCTTTGAACATTTTGCAAAACGCGGGTTACATCGAGTACAACACCGACCCCGACGCGCGGGCAAGGGTGAGGTTCCTGTTGGGGCGCGACGAGCTCTATCGGCTCTATGAGACCACTCCCGATGAGGACGCTGTCATCTCTGCCATGCTCAGATGCTATGGAGGGCTTTTTTCCGACTATAGATACATCGAGGAGGCGCTGATTGCACAAGTGGCAGGCATAAGCCAACAGCAGGTGTACCTCACCTTGAAAAACTTAAGCCACAAGCATATCCTGCACTTCATCCCACAGCGCAAGATGCCCTTTATCTCCTACGCGCAAGACCGTGTGGACGGCGAGGAGGTGGCCTTGCCGCCCAACGTCTACGACACGCGCAAGGAACAATACACCCAACGGGTAAACGCCATGCTGGCCTATGCCACCAACAACCATGTGTGTCGCAGCCGCCAGTTGCTCCGCTACTTTGATGAGATTGACACCAGCGATTGCGGCATCTGCGATGTTTGCATAAATCAAAAGTCGCCAAACAACGCGGCCAAGGACTTCGACAAGGCTAAACAGGCCATACTCAACCTGCTAGACGACCATAAGCGTCACCATGTCAGCGAGTTGTACTCTATCAGCATGTCCCACCAAACGGTTGGTGAAGCACTCGAATACCTGGTGCACGAAGAGCTCATACACGTAGACCTCAGCGAGATTTACCTCTGACACACAAAGCCCTCGGCTCATGACCTTCCCCTACCCTCAACACCCAAGCATTCGCAATGTCGGGCAACCATGACAAGAAACATCAAATCGCACAAAATAATAGCTTATTCGATTTCCATCATCCTGTCTTTCAGCAAGATATGAGAACTTTCTTCAACGACACGCCACGCGCTTCTGATAGCACAGCCACTGGCCAGCAATGACTTGGTTTCGCTCATACGGCAGACGCTCCCAAGGCACACAAAGAAAATCCCTGACCCTCCATCAAGAGAGCCAGGGATCTTGTCTTGTTAATATATTGAGCTATTCATTGTTTTCTGGACGCAACTTGCGCACGGTTTCAGCAGCACGCCACATCTCCATGTCGTGCATGGCCTTCAACTCCGCATTGAGCTTCTCGCGATAGTCGGGCTGAGAATTCTTGTCAATGGCAATCTGAGCCTCAGTGCCATTCTCCACGCTCAGGTAAAGCCACTCCATCACAGGCTTGATGGCAGCCTTGAAGCGGGGACCCCAATCGAGGGCACCGCGCTGGGCCGTCGTAGAGCAGTTGGCATACATCCAGTCCATACCCTTCGCGCCAAACAGCGGGGCAAGGCTTTGCGTGAGCTCCTCAACCGTCTCGTTGAAAGCCTCTGAAGGAGAGTGGCCATGTGAGCGGAGCACCTCATACTGAGCCTCAAAAAGGCCCTCTATGGCACCCATCAGTGAGCCGCGCTCGCCAGTGAGGTCGGATGTGGCCTCCTTGTGGAAAGTGGTCGGGAACAAGTAACCGGCTCCAATGCCGATACCGAAAGCGATACATTTCTCCTCGGCCTTGCCTGAGGCATCCTGGTAGACTGCATACGAGCAGTTCAGTCCACGACCCTCCAGGAACATGGTGCGCAACGATGTGCCAGAGCCCTTAGGAGCCACCATGATAACATCAACGTCCTTTGGAGGGACCACGCCCGTGCGATCTTGCCAGTTGATGGCAAATCCATGGCTATAATAGAGGGTTTTGCCCTTCGTCAAATATTGCTTAATCTTAGGCCACACGGCAATCTGACCCGCGTCAGACAGAAGCATGCAAATGATGGTTCCCTTCTGAACAGCCTCCTCAATGGAGAACAGGCTCTTGCCTGGTACCCATCCATCGGCAACGGCTTTCTCATAGGTTTTGCCTTGGCGCTGACCCACAATCACGTTGAAACCGTTATCGCGGAGGTTTCCTGCCTGGCCAGGACCCTGGATGCCATATCCAATGACAGCAATCGTCTCATTCTTCAAAATCTCACGAGCCTTCTCCAAAGGAAACTCTTCCTTGGTGACAACATTCTCGATAACGCCACCAAAATTCATTTTTGCCATAAGCTAATTATAATTTAAAACGTTACTCTTCTAAGTTCTCTTTGTACCTTCATACGTTGTTTTCGCACACAAAGGTAGTAACTTAAAATTAAATATGCAAGTTTTCTTTTAATCTTTTACGAATTTTAGCAAGCTTCTTACGATTTCCTGCTTCTTCTCATCATCGCGCGTTATTCTCACGAAATACGCGCCCTCACTTTCTTTTTCCAACCAAAGGCTCAAACGGTCACCCTGGTGAGCTTCGGCCACATAGGCCACCTCCATACGCTGAAGACGATACTGGCGATACCAGGCAATATCGAAAAGATCGAGAATATGCTCGATGTATTTCACAGAATTGATATGCCCATTGACATCCACATCATTATAATAGGTTTCGATGGTGCGCACAAGCGTTGCCCCATGCCCCATCCTCACGCGCCCAGGCTTGTCAATGGGGCAAGGCTTATCGGTCTCCACATACTTGTTGATCAGTCCACCCTGCACGTCAAGGATGTCGGCCGGCTGCCGCGTGTCGGTGTCAATCATGGCCCACACACTGCGTCCATAGCCATATACCTTGTCGCCATCAAGGCTCTTCACCGCAAAATTGCGGCTGGTGAAATAGCGCATCGCACCCTCAACCCACGTTTCGATGGCAAACTTCTCATAGGCCACAGGCATCTGCTCCATCTCCATGACCAGGCGAGAAAGCACCCAGGTACGATGGATGGTGTTGAGGTAATGCATACCGTAATTGCGGTCGTTGCTATGGAAGTCAGCGGCATTGAGCAACGCGTTGCCCAAGTGGCCAAAGAACAAGTGGTCGCTGAAATCACAGTGGAACGGCTCGGCCGTAAACTCGTAACACCCTACCTTGGGCAACAATCCAATATCGCTCATTGTTCCTCCTGCTCGTTAAGGTATTCTGTCACAGGTTCCTCAAAGCTGCGGGTAACCGCGATATGGCCTGACCGGGTGTATTGCAGGATGCAGTTATAGTCGTTGAGCTGCTTGTAGAGATCAGTGATGTCCTCCGTCAATCCCGCCAACAAGACCGTGGAATAAGTTGGGTTCACCTCCATCATTCGAGCGTCGTGCTTACGGATGATACGCGATATCTCAGAATTGTCGAGCAACACAGGCGTGGAAATCTTGAACAGGGCAACCTCATGGATGAACAATTCGTCATCCGTGTAATAGTTGGCCTTGATGACATCTATCTTCTTCTCAACCTGCTTGGTGACTTTTGCGATTTGGTCGTGAGTGCTCCAGCACGTGATGGTATACTTGTGGATGCCCTCAAGGCTCGATGCCGAAACGTTGAGGCTCTCGATGTTCACCTGGCGACGCGTGAAAACAGCCGTCACCTGATTGAGAACGCCCACCACATTCTCGCTGTAAACCAGCAAGGTGTAAAACCGCTTGGACGTTTCTTGTTCCTTATTCTCCATACTAATTGTCTCTCTTTAAATGTCCAAATGCAACTGCATCTCATCAATGGCACTTCCAGGGGTGATCATGGGAGTGACATTTTCGTCTTCCTTCACTGCACACTCCAGCAGGTAAGGGCCATCCGCGCTTAGCATCTCGGCAATCTTGGATTGCAAGTCGGCACGGTCTACCACCACACCATAGGAAATGCCATAGCCACGGGCTATAACCTCATAGCAAGGGTTCAGCATCCTGGTAAACGAATGGCGATGGTTGTACATCAAGTCTTGCCACTGGCGGACATTGCCCAAGTAATTGTTGTTGAGCAAAATCATCTTGACTGGTGCCTGCTGTTCCATGATAGTGCCCAGCTCCTGGATTGACATTTGGAACCCACCATCGCCAGTGAAGAGACAGATGGTTCGATCAGGCGCGCCAAAGGTTGCGCCGACAGCTGCTGGCAAACCAAAGCCCATAGTCCCCAATCCGCCACTGGTGACAATGCTCCGCTTGTGCTTATACTTGAAATAACGGCTCGAAAACATCTGGTTCAGCCCCACGTCGTTCACCAATACAGCATTACCCTCCGTGGCTTCAGCAACAGCATTCACCACCTCTCCCATCAAGAGCGGCCCCTCTTGCGGGTGCGTGGACGGTGTGATGACCTCTTGCTGCTCCTCCTCTTGCAAAGGCTTGAAGGAGTCGCACCATTCTTTGTGGGAAGCATCATGGAGCAAGCGCGTGATGGCGGGCAATGTTTCCTTGCAATCGCCAATGACGGCCACATCCGTCTTCACATTCTTGTCTATCTCCGTGGGGTCAATGTCCAAATGGATAATCTTGGCCTGGCGTGCATAACTGTCCACACGACCAGTCACCCTGTCGGAGAAACGCATGCCAATGGCTATCAGCACATCGCACTCCTGTTCCTTGACATTGGGCGCATAATTGCCATGCATACCCAACATGCCCATGTTGAGCGGATGGCTGGAAGGCAAGGCGGAAAGTCCCATCAAGGTGTGTCCAGCCGGGATGTCGGCCTTCTCAAGGAAAGCCTTGAGTTCTTCCCGGGCACCACCAAGCTCAACACCTTGTCCGACAAGGGCAAAGGGCTTCTTGGCCCCATTGATGATGTCTGCTGCTTCACGCACAGCCTTTTGGCTCACTTGAGGATAAGGGATGTAAGACCTCACCTTGTCGGCCTTGCCTGGCATCCATTTGGCCTTGCACGTTTGGGCATTACGCGGGAAGTCGAGCACCACGGGACCCGGCCGTCCACTGCGGGCGATATAGAAAGCGCGATTGACCGCCCATGCCACGTCCTCGGCACGCTGTATCTGGTAGCTCCACTTGGAAATGGGTTGGGCCATTCCTACAAAATCTACCTCTTGGAAAGCATCGGTGCCCAGTGAAGCCACACCCACCTGTCCTGCAATGACCACGATGGGCGTCGAGTCCATCATGGCATCGGCAACACCAGTGAGCGTGTTGGTTGCCCCTGGTCCCGACGTGACTATCGCAACGCCGACCTCTCCGCTAACCCTCGCGTATCCCTCGGCCGCATGGGCTGCCGCTTGCTCATGACGCACCAGGATGTGATGGAACCAAGGGTCACGCTTGCGCGTATAGGTATAAAGCGCGTCGTAGACTGGCATAATGGCTCCGCCCGGATAACCAAAGATAGTATGCACGTTTTCCTGATACAGGGCACGCATCAATATCTCAGCCCCTGTACATTCCTCGCCAATGCGAATTCCTGCCCAAGGGACTTCCTTCAAATTTTCTTCTTCCATAAATCTTTTAGTCAATAATTCTCACTCCACCTTTATCTGCAGAGCTAACGCTTTGAGCATATGCTCTCAATGCCTTGCTCACCTCGCGATGACGACGCAAGGGTTGCTGAGGGCGAGATGCCATCTCCTCATCACTAAGCTTGACATTGATGGAACGGTTGGGAATGTCTATCACGATGATATCCCCATCCTTGACTTTCCCGATGTTTCCACCAGAAGCCGCTTCAGGTGAGATGTGTCCAACGCTGAGCCCACTCGTGCCTCCCGAAAAGCGGCCATCGGTTATCAGCGCACATTCCTTGCCCAAATGGCGGCTCTTAATATAAGAAGTGGGATAAAGCATCTCCTGCATACCCGGGCCTCCCTTGGGACCCTCATGAGTGATCACTACGCAGTCGCCCGACTTCACCTTGCCGCTCAAGATGCCTTCGCACGCGTCGTCTTGCGAGTCGAACACCACAGCAGGCCCTTCAAAATGCCACAACTCTGATGCCACGCCAGCTGTCTTGACAACACAGCCGTCTTGGGCTATGTTTCCAAAAAGCACAGCCAAGCCCCCATCCTTGGTGTAAGCGTGTTCCAAGTCGCGTATGCAACCTTCGGAACGATCAGCATCAAGGCTCGGCCATTGCTCATTTTGGCTTCCCATTTGGGTAGAGAATCGATGTCCAGGAGCACTATGGTAGATACGGTCGGCCTCCGGGTCTACCGTCTTACCTGTAATATCATATTTAGTCATGGCCTCAGCAAGCGTCATTCCATCTATGCGCTTCACATTGCCGCGAATCAACCCACCCTTGTTCAGCTCGTTCAAGATGCCAAGGATTCCTCCCGCACGGTTGCATTCCTGAACAGAGTATTTCTGTGTGTTTGGCGACAACTTACAAAGGCACGGAACCTTTCGGCTCAACTGGTCAATGTCACTCATCTTGAAGTCAACATGGCCTTCTTGAGCCACAGCCAACAAGTGAAGCACCGTGTTGGTTGAACCGCCCATGGCAATATCAAGCGTCATGGCATTGAGAAAGGCATCACGGGTAGCAATACTGCGGGGCAACACACTGTCATCGCCTTCCTCATAATAAGCCAAAGCATTCTTCACGATTTGGCGAGCCGCTTGCTTAAACAACTCCACTCGATTGGCATGAGTAGCAAGAATGGTTCCATTGCCAGGAAGCGAGAGGCCAATCGCCTCGGTCAGCGAATTCATGGAATTGGCAGTAAACATCCCAGAGCAACTGCCACATCCCGGACAAGCACACTGCTCGAGCTCCTGCAAGTCTGCGTCGCTGACATCCTTGTCTGCGCCCGCGATCATCGTGGTAATCAAGTCCGCATTCTGACCACGCCAGCGACCCGCCTCCATTGGGCCACCCGAACAAAACACCGTCGGTATGTTAAGCCGCATGGCTGCCATCAACATGCCAGGTGTAACCTTGTCACAATTGGATATGCAAATCATGGCATCTGCCTTGTGCGCATTGACCATATATTCCACCGAGTCGGCAATAATATCACGGGAAGGCAAAGAATACAGCATACCATCATGACCCATGGCTATGCCGTCGTCGATGGCAATGGTGTTGAATTCGGCTGCGTAGCAACCCATTTTCTCTATCTCCTGCTTGACAATTTGGCCAATCTCATGTAGGTGCGTGTGACCCGGAACAAACTGCGTGAATGAATTGACAATAGCAATAATGGGCTTGCCAAACTGCTCGTGTTTCATGCCTGTGGCAACCCAAAGTGCACGGGCTCCCGCCATACGTCTGCCTTCTGTGCAGACACCACTTCTCAATGGATGTTTCATAACTACTTGTTCTCTAAATACAATGCAAAGATAAGGACTTTTAGACAACCGCACAACAATTTATCGCATAATATTCGTCATAAATAAGCAATATGAAAGAAAAACGGCTATTATTTCTCTAAATGGTAGCAAAATTATCATCTTATGCTAAGAAAGCTCCAATTGAGAGTGTCCATATTTAACCAGTTAACAAGAACCATCTTATCCATCAAAACCCAAGTTTCGTCTCATCAAAGCGCAATGAATATCAAAAAAGGATGAAAACAAAAAACACACTCTTACAAAGGAAAACTGAACACAAGCAGAAAGAGAGCGAAACAAAAAATCCGCTGATTCCACAAGAGGAACCAACGGATTCTATTACTATCAGATTACTCTGGTATTGGACTTACCAAACAGGCTTACTTAATGTAGACAACAGCCAAACGGTTCGAAGTGACACCTTGAACGCCCTTACCAATAGCCTCGTCAACGATGACGCCATTGCTCTTCAAATACTTAGCAACTTCATCAGCGCGAGCCTGAGAAATCTTGTCGTTGAAGGCCTTGCTGCCCTCAGGAGAAGCAGTGCCAATAATCTGGACGTGGCTTCCCGACTTAACACCGTCAAGAGCAGCTTTAGCTTCCTTAGTCAACACACTCTTACCCTGTGCGAATGTGACAAACACGAGGTTTTCGGCACGAACATCCTTAGGCGTCTGAACTTCCTTCACAACCTCCTTAGGCTTTTTGGCAAGCTCATTGCGCAAATCGTTAATAGTCTGGTTCAGGGCATCAATCTCACCCTGGTCACGAAGCTGAGCAATCTTGAAGTTGTGGCTGCCGTTGCTGTTCTTAAACTTGTAAACAACACCAGCATTCAGTTGGAAGAAACCATTGTTGATGTTGTAAGTACCCTGGTTAGCGCTTGAAGTGGCCTTGTAACCATAATCATTGTAGTTGCTCTCACTTGTTACGCCAGGCATACCGTTGAACACCCATGTCACAGAAGGCTCAACATAAACCTGCCATTGCTTCTTGCTGCCCAGATTGAACTGGAAGTCCAAGCCAGCCTTAGAAGTCATACGATTCAAGGCACGGCCATCCTCTTGGTGCATGAAAAGATGCCCCCAGCCAATGCCATAAACAGCACCAACCTCAAACAAACGGGGCTCTCCCTTATAACCGGCAAACATATTGCTCAAGTTCAATGTTCCGAGCAAAGAAGTGTTCAGAGCACGGACTGCCAAACGTGTGGAAGCCCAAGGCTTATTTGAGAAATAAGCATTGCTCTCAATAGCCAGCCCAAAAACAGGGGTGATGTTCTTACCAATGCGCACACCTGCGTTAGGGTCCAAGCCCTTCATCCAACTGTGCCCCGTCATCTTTGTGGCAACGCCACCATTGATGCCAACGTAAACGTTGTCAAAAGCCTTGCTGCCTTCAACTGTCGTCTGCGCAAAAGCAGAAGCAGCAAACAAAGCAGCAGCAAACAAAGTAAATAATTTTTTCATACTCTCTAATGTTTATAATTATTAATCTTCTTCTCTCCTGTCTTGCAAAGGAAACACATTTTTTTGTAACATCCAAATTATTTTGCCACAAAATCAACCCTCGAACTTCGATTTTTCACTTTTTCCACAAAACAAATTGAAAAGCGCATTTGAAACAATGGAATTCATCCTTTATGTCGAAGTACAAGAACTCGTATCCCGTTGTTTTTCACGTTTTTGCACCCCGCTTATCTATTCTTTTTTTGAGGTTATAACATAAGAATAAATGTAAAACATTATACCTTTCCAAGTTTGGAAAGACATCCTTTGCAGGCCAGCTACACCCAAAAACCATCAAATTGAAAGAAGAAAAACGGGGAAGAGGTCACACGACAAACATCTTCCCCTTAAAATACTATCAAAACTCTATGGCCTTAACCATATAAGGTTTCAGATTGACACAATTTCCTTGCTCCGTTCCGCTTATCTCCTCAACGGTCTTGTCTGATGGTTTTCCACTAAACGCTATCATCTTGGCACCTGCTGGAATATCAAGTCCCCGCAAAGACACGGTAACGTTTGCAGGCAAAGCATTAACCAATTTGATAATGGTCTTACCAGTCTTTGAATCTTTAACGACACTGGCTGCCACACGATGTTGCAACCCAGCATCAACACTCACTTCCGAGTCAACGTAGACGTTTCCCCCATGAGTACCCCACAAGCGCTGCGTGTGATAGCTTGGAGTCAAACAAGTGATAGTATCGTTATTGAAATAAATCAAGTTGGGATTCCAATTGGAAAAGCCGTCCTTGCATAGCAGCGGTGCATAACTCGTCATCGACACAACATCGCCATTGCGCTCAAGGGAACAGAGATAGAGCGCTTCTGCGAGGGCACTTTCCATTGTGCGCGTCCGAGAAGCATATTCCCCAAGGTACACTTTGGGAGCATTACGGTCATAGTTGTCATAATAGTCCTGATGGTGCATAAACCATCCTGGCGACTCATAGTAGTGCTCATCCACAAGGTCAAGGATGTCCTTGTGCTCCTTCGCAAACTTCCATCCTTCCACATAGTCTGCCGATGGGTTGTGGAAAGGTCCCACAGTTCCAACCACCTTAATGTAGGGGTATTTTTCCTTGATGGCCTTGCAAATCATCTCATAACGTTCCTCGAAAGTCGTTGATATGATATCTTCGTTTCCTATCCCCACATATTTGAGGCCAAAGGCTGCAGGATGCCCAGCATCAGCACGCATCTTTGCCCACTTTGATGTTGCAGGGTCTCCATTGGCCCACTCTATCATGTTTAGAATCTCCTGGCAATAGGCAGGCATGTCCTTCATGGGTATGCCTCCCTGCTGTCCCCCATAGCCTTCCTTGTTGGGCGCCGAGTTTTGGCATGGGACACCTGCCGCCAACACGGGGAGCGGCTCAGCGCCCAAATCCTCACAAAACTGGAAATACTCATAGAAGCCCAGTCCGCGCGTCTGGTGATAGCCCCAAATGTTGAAGTCGGGCTTGCGGTCTTGCCAAGGACCGATGGTCTCGTTCCAGTGATAAATGTTTCCAATGCCCTGCCCGTGGCTCATGCAACCTCCGGGGAACCTCACAAACTTGGGATGCAACGCAGCGATAGCCTCAGCCAAGTCCTTGCGAAGTCCATGCCCTTTGTAAGTTTCGTGTGGAAAGAGGCTGACCATGTCGACAGAAACGTCTCCATCCTTAACGGGTGTCAGTGCCAGTCGTGCTTGCCCTTTCACAGCCTTCTTGCCAACCACCAGTGGAATGAAATAATGGTTCCACCCCTGCCCCTCGGTCCTGATTTTTTCCTTGGCAAGCACCTCTCCGTTTTGGCCGACCAATTGCACTACCACTTGGTTCTTACCCCCATTCTCATTGCGCAGGTACACAGAGAAGTCAAACTGCTCGTTGGGGCTCGCCGTGATGCCGTCCCACCCTATGTTATATAAGGTGTCATTGGACGCCAACACCACATAGTGGGCATTGTTCTTACTCAACGGCACATCTGTCTTCACCACAATCGGCTTGTTGGACTGCCAGGCTGTCGTGGCCGCCCATTCTTTTTTGTCAGCTGGCGTGTACTCGAAATCACGGTTCTGTATCAGCTCGGAATACAATCCTCCGTCAGCCGCCCGACTGATGTCTTCAAAGAACACGCCTACGAGCTTGTCGCTGATGGCCTTGGTCTGATCAGGATGCACTTGCAGGGTAACCTCAACATGATTTCCAATGGTTGCAAATCGCTTCGGGTCATCCCTCATTGTCTCCGAGCTCATTTGCGCGTCGCGAGCCAAAGCCTCCAAATACTGACAGACATAGTCGAGGTGTACCTTTGGCACATCAAACAAGTTGCCTTGCCTCAACTTCCCATCCACAGTTGCCGTGTCTCTTACCCAAGCCGCGTCGTCTATGGTGCTTGGATCTGGCGACTCCTTGAACTTGCGGAAGTCCTCCGATGCCTGCACATAGTGTTTCCGGCCATCTTTCGACTTGTAATAGATATCGAACGTGCCGTCGTCCATTTGGAACATCACTGGATCAAAGACCCCTTTTGCCAAGATTTGCGGATAGTCTTGGGGGCGCCACGTCACTAAGTCCTCGCTGTAAGCGGCGGCGAAGCAGGGCGAAAAGTCGTTGACGCCAAACAGTAAGCGCCACGAACCGTCGTTAGCGTGAAGCACATAAGGACTGTACATGCGTTTCTGACTTCCCCACTGCGAATAGTCAGAACCGCACAGTTGTCCCACATCCTTCCATTTCTCATCGTCAGTGAGATAAGCCAAGTGCAACCCCGCCCGATCACCAGGAGAATAAATGAACACTTGGCATGTCGTGTCTTTTCCTAAGATTTGGTAAGCAGGCACAGACTGTTGAGCATACGCTTGGGTCGCAGACCAAGCAGCCAGCAGAATCAATGTTTTTTTCATTTGTCAGTTAGGTTGGTGTCTTTGTGCAAAGATAATAATTGTCCACTACAAAACAAAATCTCCATAAACAAAAAAGTGTCATAAAGCAAACTAAAAAGGCAGATCGCAATCACTGCCACCTGCCTTCCAAAACTAGAGAGTTATAAAAAATCAAGTATTACAATGTTTGTTCTATGATTTTCATGCCCTCATCCACCGCCTTCATATTGAGGGGTATGAGGTTGTGATGGCGCTCTGGCAAACTCTTGAAGAGAGCTTTGTTCAGGCCATCTGTGCTTACCACGGGACACACCTTCAGCAGTCCGCCCAACACAATCATGTTGAAGACCTTGGAGTTTTTCATTTCCGCAGCCTTGTCCATGGCATTGATGCGATAGATGCGTATGTCCTTCCGGTCGGTAAGCTTCATGATGCCATACCCATCGTAGATGAGTATGCCCCCAGGCTTCACCTTCGGAGCAAACTTGTCCATCGATGGCTGGTTAAGAACGATGGCCACGTCATATTTGCTCAGGATGGGCGACGAGATGCGCTCATCGCTGACAATAACCGTGACGTTGGCTGTTCCGCCACGTTGTTCGGGGCCATAAGCAGGCATCCAGGTCACTTCCTTATTTTCCATCAGGCCTGAGTAAGCCAGAATCTTACCCATGGAGAGGACGCCCTGTCCTCCGAAGCCCGAAATTATGATTTCTGTTTTCATTCGTCCAACGTATTCTTTAAATCTCCCTTCACATACTTCTCAAACATGTGTTCTTCCATCCATTGGTTGGCTTTCACTGGCGAGAGCTTCCAGCCGCTGTTGCAGGTCGAAACAATCTCGACAAGGCTGGAGCCCTTACCCTCCATGGAGGCGGTGAACGCCTTCTTGATGGCGGCCTTTGCCTTGCGTATGGAGGCCACGGTCTCCACGCTCTGGCGCGTCACATAGCATGTGCCATCGAGATGAGCAGCAAGTTCCGTGATGTTGAGGGGATAACCATGTATCTTCGGATCGCGCCCGTAAGGGCATGTGGATGTTTTCTGGCCGATGAGTGTCGTGGGAGCCATCTGACCGCCCGTCATGCCGTAGATGGCATTGTTGATGAATATGATTGCAATGTTTTCGCCACGGTTGAGCGCATGGATTGTCTCGCAAGTGCCAATGCAAGCCAAGTCGCCATCGCCTTGGTAAGTGAAGACCAGCCTGTCGGGCCACAGGCGTTTGATGGCCGTGGCCACTGCAGGCGCGCGTCCATGAGCAGCCTCCTGCCAGTCGATGTCAAGATAGCGATAGGCAAAGACGGCACATCCCACGGGGCACACGCCCACAGACTTTTCTTCCATGCCCATCTCTTCTATGACCTCCGCAACAAGCTTATGAACCACACCATGCGAACAGCCCGGGCAATAATGCATCGGGGTATCGTTCATCAGTTCCGGTTTCTTGTAGACAAGATTTTCCGGTGCAATTATATCGTTTGCCATTTTCCTTACCTCATTAATTTGTCTTTCAAAGCCATGACGATCTCTTCTGGATCAGGCACAATTCCTCCCAAGCGCCCGAAATGCTCCACGGGCAGCGCCCCGTCAACAGCCAGCTTCACATCTTGTATCATCTGCCCTGCGTTGATCTCGCTCACCAGTATTCCTTTCTTGCCCTTGGCCATGGCCTTGATTTCCTTGGTCGGGAAAGGCCACAGCGTAATGGGGCGGAAGAGGCCAACCTTGATGCCTTCTTCACGCGCGAGCTCCACCGCCTTCTCACCAATGCGAGCGGCACTGCCAAACGACACGATGACATAATCAGCATCCTCACACTGCTGTGCCTCATAGCGCACCTCGTTGTCGCGGATGGTCTGATACTTCTCTTGCAGGTGCAGGTTGCGTTTCTCCATAACTTCCGACTTCAGCTCGAGCGATGTCAGGATGTTGGGCTCGCGATCCTTCGTGCGACCGATGGTAGCCCACGGGCATTCTTTTCTGATTTGCTCTTCTGTGCGGCGAGGCTTAAACGGCGGCAGCACCACCTTTTCCATCATCTGGCCAATGACCCCATCTGAGAGGATCATGGCAGGGTTGCGATACTTGAAAGCCAACTCAAACGACAGGTCTACAAAGTCAGCCATCTCTTGCACAGAGTTGGGAGCCAGCACAATGACGTTGTAGTCGCCATTGCCACCGCCACGCGTGGCCTGGAAATAGTCGCTCTGCGAAGGCTGGATGGTTCCCAGTCCAGGGCCGCCACGCTGCACATTGACAAACACACCTGGAATCTCGGCACCAGCCATGTAGGCTATGCCTTCTTGCATCAGGGCTACGCCAGGCGACGACGATGTGGTGAACACACGCTTGCCGGCACCGGCACCTCCATAAACCATGTTGATGGAAGCCACCTCACTTTCAGCCTGCACGACCACCATGCCTGTGGTTTCCCATGGTTTGAGCAGCGACAGGGTTTCGATAATTTCAGTCTGCGGCGTGATGGGATAGCCGAAAAACGCGTCGACACCACACCGAATGGCAGCGTTGGCTATAGCCTCGTTGCCTTTCATTAAAACGACTTCTTGTTCTGCCATAGCCTTAATCCTCCATTTTTTTCCTATAAACCGTAATGCAACCATCCGGGCAGACGATGCCGCAGCTGGCACAGCCAATGCAGTCGTCTGGTCGAGCGGCCTCCACGTACGGGTAACCGTGGACGTTAACCTTTTTCTGAGCCAGGGCGATAACATCCTTCGGGCAAGCAACGATGCACAATTGGCATCCCTTGCAACGATCTGTGTTAACGACGATGGCACCCTTTATTTTTGCCATAGGTATAACTTTAAAAACCTTCCTGTTGTCTTTCCTTTGTCTTCCGGACACGCGCAACGCCCTGTTAGGGGTTGTAGGCATCCTTATTGTAAAAGTTCAAAATGTTTTCCAACATTTCCTTGGCCACAACAGCCGGCGACTGGGGATCAAGCTCTATCGCCTCCATATAGCAGTCGAGCGCATGTTTCCAATCACCACGCTGCCGATAGCCATTCCCTTTCTGGTACCACTCGACAGCTGTCATCATGCCTTGTAGTAAGTTTTTTTGCCTGCCGCGAGCGTATTCTTCATCAGCGAGCAGATGGTCATGGGTCCCACGCCGCCCGGCACGGGCGTGATGAATGAGCACTTGGGGGCCACCTCATCGAACTTTACGTCGCCATTAAGGCGGAAGCCACTCTTTCGCGAAGCGTCAGGCACGCGTGTGGTGCCTACGTCGATGACCACAGCTCCCTCTTTCACCATGTCGGCCGTCACAAAGTTGGGCTGCCCTATGGCTGCAATGATGATGTCGGCCTCCCGGCACTCCTCCTTCAGCGACTTAGAGTGGGAATGGCACACCGTCACGGTGGCGTCGCCATACTGCTTCTGCATCATCAGCTGCGCCATGGGCTTGCCCACGATGTTGCTGCGGCCCAAAATGACACACTTCTTGCCTGAGGTCTGCACATGATAGTGCTTCAACAGGGTGAGAATGCCAAGCGGCGTGGCCGAAATGAAGCAGGGAAGCCCAATACTCATACGGCCGACGTTGATGGGATGGAAGCCGTCGACATCCTTACGATAGTCGATAGCCATGATTATTTTCTGCTCGTCAATATGCTTGGGCAAGGGCAACTGCACGATAAAGCCATCCACATCGTCGTCCTTGTTGAGACGGTCGACGCAAGCCAACAGCTCCTCTTCGGTAACATTGTCCTCAAAACGGATGAGCGTCGACTTGAAGCCACACTGCTCACAAGCTATCACCTTGTTCTTCACATAGGTCTCCGACCCTCCGTCGTGGCCCACCAGCACGGCAGCCAAATGGGGCTGCTTGCCGCCCTTCGCCACGATTTCCTTCACCTCGGCGGCAATCTGCTGCTTGATGGCAGCAGCAGTCGCCTTTCCGTCTATTAATGTGTATGCCATTGCGTATTTCTTTAGGAATTACATTTTGGGCATGCGGGGCATGGCACCCTTCATGTCTTTCATGCGTGCCATCATGGACATGGCTTGGTTGCCCGTCACCATCTTCATCATCTTGCGAGTCTGGTCAAACTGCTTCACAAGACGGTTCACCTCCTGTATGCTGGTGCCCGAGCCTTTGGCGATGCGCATCTTGCGGCTCTGGTTGAGCACCTCGGGACTGATGCGTTCCTGCGGAGTCATGCTGCGGATGATAGCCTCAATGCCGTTGAATGCGTTGTCGTCGATGTCGACATCCTTGATGGCCTTTCCCACACCAGGAATCATCGAGGCAAGTTCCTTCAGGTTGCCCATTTTCTTGATCTGTTCAATCTGCTTGAGGAAGTCGTTGAAGTCGAACTTGTTCTTTTGGATCTTCTTCTGCAGGCGCTTGGCCTCCTCCTCGTCAAACTGCTCCTGGGCACGCTCCACAAGCGACACTACGTCGCCCATGCCCAGGATGCGGTCGGCCATGCGCTCGGGGTGGAACACGTCGATGGCCTCCATCTTCTCGCCCGTTCCGATAAACTTGATGGGCTTGGTGACCACCGTGCGGATGGAGAGGGCCGCACCGCCACGGGTGTCACCGTCGAGCTTGGTAAGCACCACGCCGTCGAAGTCAAGACGGTCGTTGAATTCCTTAGCGGTGTTCACGGCATCCTGGCCGGTCATGGAGTCAACCACGAACAGCGTCTCATCAGGGTGGACAGCCTCCTTGAGTGAGGCTATCTCCTGCATCATCTGCTCGTCGACGGCCAGACGGCCGGCAGTATCGATGATGACCACGTCGTAGCCTTTGGCCTTGGCCTCTTGGATGGCGTGGAGGGCTATCTCGTTGACATTCTTGTTTTCCTCCTCAGCAAACACCGGCACACCAATCTGGCTGCCAACGACCTTCAGCTGCTCGATGGCAGCGGGGCGATACACGTCACAGGCCACCAGCAAGGGGTTCTTGTGCTGCTTCGTCTTGAGCATATTGGCCAACTTGCCGCTAAACGTGGTCTTACCAGAACCCTGCAAGCCCGACATCAGAATGATCGAGGGCTTACCAGAGAGGTGGAGCTCTGTGGCCTCACCACCCATCAGCTTGGCCAGCTCATCGTGCACAATCTTGACCATGAGCTGACCGGGCTTGACGGCCGTCAGCACGTTCATGCCCAAGGCCTTCACCTTCACGGTGTCGGTGAAGCTCTTGGCCACCTTGTAGTTGACATCGGCATCCAAAAGGGCGCGGCGCACATCCTTCAGAGTCTCCGCAACATTAATCTCGGTGATCTTGCCCTCACCTTTCAGTATCTTGAAAGAGCGTTCCAGGCGTTCACTTAAGTTCTCAAACATGTTTATTTCTTCTTTACTTGATTTTTTCTTTTTAACAAACGAGGAGTCGTCTTTTAACAGACCAGCATTGTCACGACCGTTCCCTCAGCGCTCCAGCCGGGCATGCCAATGGCCCTTTTATTGCACACCAGCCCTTACCTTGTGCAGGATTTCCAACTTATCGGAAGCTGCACGCCGAAATGGAGGCCTATTTCATGCAAAGATACATAATAAATAAAACAAAAGGAAATAAAAATACGAGATTTTTCAAAAAGATAACAGCTCATAGGAAACGCTTTAACACGCTGAAGTTTCCGTGTCTTTTCCGATTCCCCACACGACTGATAGGCCATCAAGCTTCCCGTCGCCAACTTCCCAAAGCCGACGTCGTCTTTGGGAAAGTCTGTTGGCGAGCATGAAATGGGATACGAGAACTGCTGGGAAGGCGCTCCCAGGACGGTGGAGACCACACTGGAAGACCACAGCTTTTGTCATCGGTTTTCATCAAAAGCAGCATCGTCCAAGTTGGCTCTTTTAGAGAACAAGAAGTCAAATCTTACCATAAAAAGTATCATCCGGCATCAAAAACAACATGAAATCAACGAAAAGATTTCGGGATAAATGCCTTATCGTCCCCCGATAGCTATCAGGACGTAATAGGTTTCGACAGACATTGAGGCTCAACAAGATAGCTATCAATAATCAATAGGATAGCTATCGTGAAACAAATAGCAAATTGAAGATTTCTCTTTTGCGATGCCACTTTGCAACAGCCATTATTTCAGCGACTTATGCAAATCACAAAAAACAGCGCATATTTGTCGCCTGCTGCTTCCTCGTCGACAAACACGCGATTTCTTAAATACTTTTTGTCCTGTTTTTTCCCACCACTTGCTTGGACAAAAAGAATGGCTCAAGACTTTCTTGCCTCCAAATGAAAAAAACACGCCAAAAGATAATTTTTGAAACGGTCTCATTTATGAAAATGGCCGAAGACTCGACTAAGCAACTCCAAAACGAAAAGAAAGATCCAAAACCCAAACAAATTGGAATGATAGAGCCAACTTACCACAAGGCCAACGACGTAAACAATCAACACAACAACAGGTGTCTTTGAGAATCTGCCAACACAATCGTGTGTGCTTATGCTCCCACTAAACGCACCCAAGAGCAAGCCACCTAAAGACAGAAAGGTCATAACTGCCGACAATATGAGTAAGCCGAGATAGATGTCATAACATCCGAAGATAGGTTCGAAGGCAAGCAACACCGTGCAGGCTATTACTCCTATCGGAGACCGAAACAGTTTCTTATCCATATCCTTAATTCCGCAACACTATAATTTGCAATTTTTATAAGTACCTGAGCAACAAAAAGTTGCTCAGGATTTTGTCATGTCAGAAAATTCACCTAAATTAGTGTCGCAATAAAATCAAGACAAATCTTCAACAGACATGGCAAAAATACATATAAAATCCGAGAAGCTCACCCCTTTTGGAGGAATATTTCCGATAATGGAACAATTCGACACTCTTTTATCAAAGACGATAGACTCCACCTTGGGACGACGCTGTACATCGTACGGGTACCAATACAGCGAAATACTCCGCTCTTTGATGTGTGTGTATCTCTGTGGAGGTTCATGCGTTGAAGACGTGACGGCACACCTTATGAAGCACTTGTCCTTGCACCCGATTCTCCGCACATGCAGTGCGGATACCATACTGCGGGCGATAGAGGAACTGACCTGTGCCAACACAACGTACACGGCATCTTCCGGCAAGCAATACGACTTCAATACCGCGGACACGATGAACGAATTGTTGGT
>DJOD01000036.1 GCA_002437115.1 Prevotella sp. UBA6447 | reverse complement strand
CCATTGCCTATGGCGATATTAAAGCGAGAGTCCGTAAACTTTGCCTTTTCTGTCTCCTTCAATCCACGTTTCTTCAAGTCCTCTTTCCACGGAGTGCCAAAAGGAGGATTGGAGATGCAGAAGTCGTATGTTTCTCCGGCATGACCGTCACGAGAAACAGTGGAGTCGAAAGCGATATACTCTCGTTCCTCACCAGCGTAGTTGTATTGGAACGACTTGATATGTCCCGAAATCATAAGGTCTGCCTTGCAAGTGGCATAAGTGTCTGGCAATAGTTCCTGTCCGTAAATGTTGATTGCCACATCTTTCCCCTGTTCCTTGCCAATCTGCTTGATGCGCTCTTGCGCAATGGTGAGTATTCCGCCAGTACCACAAGCGCCATCATACACGCTGTATGTAGTAGCCTTTATCTTGTCGGCAACAGGAAGCACGGCGAGGTCGGCAAGCAGCTTCACGTAGTCTCTTGGTGTGAAATGTTCACCAGCCTCTGTCACGTTGTTCTCCTCGTTGAAACGTCGCAGGAGTTCCTCAAACATCATTCCCACAGTGTGGTTGTCAAGAGCAGGATGCAAGAGATTGCCATCGCCGTCAAAGACAGGCTTTGAGCTGAGGTTTATTTTGTCGGACGTGAATTTCTCGATGATACTGCCCAAACGCTCCGCTTCTGTGAGGTTGTCAACAACCTGTCGAAGGTGCAGCTTTTCGATGATGTCGAGCACATCCTTACTATAGCCGTTCAGATATTCAATGAAGTTCATTTTAAGGCGAAGAGGGTCAATCTCGCTTTTCAAAGTCTTCATTGTAAACTTGGAGGTGTTGTAGAATGGGTAGCCAGTAATGTCATACAACACTGGCGCTTGGTTTTCTATCTTGTTTTTGTCAAGCTGTTCTTTCATCTGTATAACAGCATCCTTTGTCGGTTCGAGCAGCACGTCAATGCGGCGCAACACCAACATAGGCAGAATGACCTTCTTGTAATCGCCTTTGTTGAAAGCGTTCACAAGTACGTCATTGGCTATGTTCCAGATAAACGAGTACAAAAAGTTATATTGTGACTGCTCCATTATGTTTTGTCTTTTATTTAGCACTACGTTCTTTCTCGTCCGAGATAAGTTCCTTCATATCCACAGACAATATTTGTGCAATTTCAAGAAGCGTTGTAAGGTTTGGTTGGGTACGATTGCACACATAGGCATTGACCGTACTAAAACTCTTGCCCATTTTCTTGGAAAGCCAAGTTTGGCTTATACCTTTCTCCTCTAAAACTGCCTTTATGCGATTTAACTTCATATTTTTATTGCATTTTACCCTACAAAAATAATAACTTATTGCGATAATCTATCATAAATAGGCAAAATTTTAGCATTTTATAAGGTGATTTTAGTCGAAGATGCTACAAATCCCACTTTTTATGCTTATTTTTGAAACTTTATGGTTCTGTTTTTAGGTCTTGGCTTGAAAGCAATGTTGTAATTTACAAAAGAGATAGACAATCAATGTTCACCTCTTAAAAATATGTAAATTAAGAGCAAAAAAGATAGTTTCTCAGATTTTAGATTTATCTTTGCACTCGTAAACAAAGCGTTCTTTGTATATTGCAAAGTTGTGAAAGAAAAAGAATATAGCTCGTTTCTAAATCGTTAGCAGTTACATTCTTTTAAATACTTAATTCGTTGATATTCAATCGATAAAAGATTTTATTGTGATTCGAGCAATGGTAGGTTATATGCTTGGTTATTCCTGCTGCCTCCATCCATTCTTTCAGCACCAGTTCTACAGTTGTAGATGTGATTGTCAAGTCGTGGAAGATGTTGTCTATGCCATCTTCTCTTTTAGGCATCCACTTCTTTGTTTCTTCCGACAAGGGGATGGTCACTCTGTCCTTGGTCTTGACTTGGATATGGTCGATGTATTCTGTCTTGCCGTCAGCAGCCTTGTGGATTTCACTCCAGTTCAAGGCTTTCATGTCGCTATATCGCAGACCGGTGAAACAGGAGAACAGACAGGCTTTCTTCACCAGTTCATAACGGCATGGTGTGTTCATCACCTTCTTTATTTCCTCTATCGTCAGAAACTCACGCTCAGCCACTCGCTTCTGTGGTTTCTCCTTTGCCTCCAATAACAAGAACGGATTTTGCTCAATCAGTCCGTCCCTTACTGCCTTTGCCAATGACAAGCCGAAATAGTTGACGAACATACGGCAAGTGGTTGTGCTGAGTTGCTTCTTGCCATCGTTATAGGTGCAAGTCTTCAAAAAGGCAATGAAACCTTTGCAAAACTCCTTATCCACGTCTTTCAACAGAAACTCTAGCTTGCCTATATGTAATAGGTATTGGTCAATGCGAGCATGTGTGTTGCGCTTGGTCTTCATGGAAGACTCAGACAACTCGGCATTGTACTTCACAAAGTCATCCATCCACTTGGTAAGTGTCATGCGTGACTTCTTCACCTTGTCCCAATCCACAAGCCCCTCTCTCTGGATGTCAAGAATGCGTTGCGCCTTGATTTGCTCTGCCAACTTTCTCGTATTGGCGTTTTGCAACTTGGTAGCAGCGTTGATTTCTGGCACAAGATAGAGTTTCAGCGTCTCTTTCTTTCTCAATCCCTTCTGGTAAATGTCAAGATAGAGGCTGATGTTGCCACCTGCTATCTTCTTTTCTCGGATGCGCACAGGCTCCTTCAAACGGATTTCTTTCTTCTTTCGTCCCATTTTATTTCCTTTCTTTTCTGATGTTAATATATTCTTTTATCACTGATTATCAAGTATTTAGCTTGCGATACAAAGATAATACAACGAGGGACAAAAACGAGACAAAAGTGGGTAAACAATCCGCTAATTTAGGAAAGAATAACGAACCAATCCAAAATCGGCTTTCATTCCTGATAGACTGTAAATCAGTGATATTACATCACCTTACTATCCTTTCATTTCCGATGGTTAGACCCGCTTGGGATAATTGACACACGATTCGACCTTTATCATGTGCCAATAGGGGCTTTATCGAGAAGCCAAGGGCAAACAAAAAATGGAAGTCAACGGGATAAAACACCATAACAATCTGTATTTCAGCTATATACGAAAGTTATTAAAAATACGCCTCATTTGCGACAAACAATTGGTAGCTGGCGCACATTGCCCTTCCTAAGACCGTATAGTATGATAAATATTTAACAACGCAAGACAAGGGCACATAAATTCTCCTTGTCGAGAAAATGTGTCGACGGCCTTGCTGGGAAGACTGACATGCAATCAAAAAGAGCAAAATACCGTGCAAAAAGAAGTCTAGAAGGATGATTTTCACGCTTTCTAACGGCCAATCCAAATAAAAGTGTTACTTTTGCGCGTAGAAACGACAAGGCAGACTAACAGGGCACATTACAATAAATTTAGGCATAAGAGACCCGCGCAGTCACCCCCCATCCCCAAGCGGCAAGGATGAGAAAGGCCTCGCGCAGGGCCATATTCACAAAACAGCGATAACTATTGCCGCAACAACAAGGTAAAAATGAAGAAATTTACGTTTACCACCCTCTGCATGGCTTGCGCCATGTCGGTGTCGGCTTCAGCTTGGAAGCCAGTCACCCCCCCCAACACACACGAAGTAAGTAAGTACGGGTTCTTCAAGCTGGATGGCATGAAGCTCAGCCAACCAGGCATGAAGGCCAAGAAGGCCAACTCCACACCCACCGTGGAAGACCTGCTCGGATGCCCCGACGGCACCGTCTTCGGCGGTGAGTACTCGGAAGAGACCAGCTACTGGTCGGGCACCTACAGCGCCGACGAGGCGCGCCAGGACATGCCGACGAGCTTCTTCCAGTCGTTCACCGACAACAGCTACACCTTCACGGGCGTACGCTTTGTTGCCACCTTCAACTACTGGGACAGCGAGCAATACAGCTGGTTCAACTGCGACAGCCGTGGCGATGTTGACGAGAACGGCGACATGCACGAGCCCATCCGTGTGCACATCGGCTTCTGGGACGAGGGCGAGGACGGCCTGCCCGGTAAGGAAGTGTGGGGCAAGGACTTCGACATCCTCGGCGAGAACACGGGCATCGTGCACGGCGACGAGGCCTCAGGCAAGAACTATCTCTACTCTTTCAGCACCGACCTGGGCGACACCATCAAGATGGAGCACGGCTTCATGCAGATAACAGCTGTCGACATGAAGGAGGACGTGAGCTGCTACATGGCCATGTTCACCTGCGGACAGCCGAAGGGTGAGGGCTACGTACGCAGCTACGACCCCGAGAAGAAGGAATACAGTTGGATGGGTTGCCTGCCCACCGTGTTTTGCTTCAAGGGCGACGGCAGCTTCATAGCCAAGAAGGCCCTGAAGGTGTCTAAGTTCCTCGCCCCGCAAGCCACAGCCGATGGCAAGCACACGAAGGTGCGCGTGCAGCTGAACAACGAGGGCTCGGAGACCTACGAGAACCCGGTGCTGCAGCTCATCGTAGACGGAAAGGCCGTGGCCACGGAGACCGTGAAGGCCAAGGTAGCCTCGCTCGACAACTACAACTACACCTTCAGCGCGCGTGCCGACCTCTCAGAGGCTGGCAACCACACCATCACGGTGAAGAACGTGACACCAGGCGACGAGAAGATTTCAGTCGACAGCATCTCCATGCAGACCGCTACCGTCACAAGTTCCGAATATGGCAAGTCGGCATCGGAAGACGAAAACCACCTTATTTATATCACAAGCGTGAAGGCGGGCGACATCAACAACACCAGCGACGCGTCGCTCTACTCTGACTACACCGACAAGAAGACCACCCTGCAGGCTGGCGACTCGTTGCAGCTGACCCTCGGCTTCGGTGCCGAGTATGCCTCAGTGACGAAGGCCAAGGCATGGGTCGACTGGAACAGCAACGGCAAGTTTGAAGACAGCGAGGCCGTGACCTTCAGCACCGACGATCCCACGAAGGGTGTCATCCGTGTGCCCGCAGGTCTCAGCGTCACGCCGGGCGACAAGCGTCTGCGCATCATCGCCTCACACAACTACTACATCAGTGACGTGGAGCCCACGGGCACTTACTCGTATGGCGAGACCGAGGACTATACCATCACCCTCAAGGCCAACGAGAACAAGGCCGTCGGCTCCATCAGCACGTCGGTCATTGACGAGCGCGTGGACAAGGGCGCATCGAAAGACGTGGCCATCAACTTTGCCAACAGCGGCAAGCAGCCTTTCACGGCCGACCTCAAGCTCAGCTACATCCTGCCAAACGCCCCGACGGCCGACTACCACTCAGACGAGCTCACGACCAACAAGACGACGGAAGAGGCCAACAAGGCCAACATCAAGGTGCGTCGCGCACCCGCTGCCAACCGCGAGGCCACACCGGCAAGCGACGAGCAGACGCAGTACACGCTGAAGTACGACAACGGCCAGTATGACATCATCGGGCTGGGCAACTACAGTGAGTGCACCTATGCGACCTATTATCCCGGCGACATGGTGAAGAACCTCAAGGGCATGACCATCAGCAGCGTCGACGTGTATCTCGGCACAGCCGCCAAGAACTCAAGCATCGTAGTCTACGGACAGAAAGACCAAGCCCACAACGGTGCCCTGCTCAACGAGACCACGTTTGCCACACAGGCCAACACTTGGAACCACGTGGTGCTCAGCAAGCCGGTGACCATCGGCGACGAAGACCTGTGGATTGGCGTGAAGCTAAGCGGCTTCGGAGCCAAAGACTATAACATGGGCATCGACTACGGAAGCGCACTCGCCAACTATGGCGACCGCGTCAACGTGGGCGGTGAGACATGGTGGTCGATGAGCGAGCTGGGCATCAACAGCAACTACACCATCCGCGCCAACGTGACCGGTGAGCGCACGGCGCCCATCAACTGGCTGTCGGTCGACAAGAACAATGTCGTGGCCGAGAAAGACAATACCGCTACGATCAACGTGAAGCTTAACGGATCGAAGCTCGAGAGCGGCCTCTATGAGGCTTACATTGAGGTGAAGACCAACGACGAGCTGCTCAAGACCGTCGTCATCCCAGTGTACCTGCAGAACGGTGAGGCCACGGGCATCATCAACAAGGAAGTGGCCAACGGAACATCCATCAAGTTTAGCGCCAACGGCGTGAGCGTGGAGGCCGGCAAGCAGATCGCCACCGTGAGCGTGGCTACCCTGGCCGGAGCCAACATCGCAAGCTCCACCGTCAATGCCAACAGCTGCACCATCGGCTTCAACGCTCCTGAGCACACGATTTACATCGTTACCGTGAAGTATGCCGACGGCAGCAAGTACAGCGTGAAGGTGCCCGCCCTCTAAACGGCAGAACCTCTCTCGCAAAACACATCTGAAGAAAGCGTTACGGCCCGCACAGGCCGTAACCTTTTTTTTGAAAAGAACATCTCAGAGAAATGAAAAAGACACTTATCACACTTATCCTTGCAGCCATGACAACGGCAACCCTGGCCATGCCAGCGCGCAAGGGCATCATAAGAACCATCCGCCTCGCTGACGGCACTGAGGTGCGCGCCGAGCTGCGCGGCGACGAGTTCATGCGCTATTACCAGGCGGCCAACGGTACCTGCTACAGCGCGGCCGACGACGGGACGTTTGCTGTTACCAACATGGAACAGTTGCGCGCGGCCGCTCGACAAAAAAGGGAGAAGCTCGACAGTCGCCGCAAAGCCCTACAGAAGCTCGCCGCCGCACAAGCGGGCAATGGCATGATGCGCACACCACAGTTCAACTACGTGGGGCCAGGTCTCACCACAGGCATCTACGGAAAGAAAAAGGGGCTCATCCTACTTGTGGAGTTCCCAGACCGGCAGTTTGCACAAGGCCACGGCCAGGCTTTCTACAACGACGTGGCAAACAAGGAAGGCTTCAGCGAGGGCAAGTTTCACGGATCCGTACGCGACTACTTCCTGGCACAGTCGGGTGGGCAGTTTGACCTGACATTCGACGTGAGCCGCGTGCTCATGGCCCCCAAGGAGCACAGCTACTATGGCCGCAACAGCATGGGAAGCGACACCCGCGTGGGCGAGCTTGTGGCATGGGCCTGCAGCCAGGTGAAGGACGAGTACGACTTCTCGCAATACGACTGGAACGGTGACGGGTATGTCGACCAGGTGTTCGTGCTCTATGCCGGCTACGGCGAGAACGCGACAGACGATGCCGACGACATCTGGCCGCACATGTTCTACCTGTCGCAGTCGGACTACCGCAAGGAGCTGCCCGTGGGCGACGTGGTCATCGACACCTACGCGTGCAGCTGTGAGCTCAACCCCGAGAACGAGCCCGACGGCCTCGGCACTATCTGCCACGAATTCTCACACTGCCTGGGCTTCACCGATCTCTACGACACCGACTACTCGGGCGGATATGGCATGGGCGCATGGGACCTCATGGACTATGGCGGCTACAACGGTGACGGCTACACGCCGGCCTGCTACACAGGCTATGAGAAGTGGGCCGCCGGATGGATGGAACCCAAGGAGCTGAAGGCAGACACCGTGGTGGCCAACCTGCAGCCAACATACCAGCAAGGCGACTGCTACCTCATCTACAACGACAAGAACCGCGATGAGTTCTACTTCATCGACAACCGGCAGCAAGGCGGATGGGATGCCGCCCTGCCTGGGAACGGGCTCATCATCACGCACGTCGACTACGACCGAAGCGTGTGGGCCAGCAACGGCGTAAACGACAACGCCAAGCACCAGCGCATGAGCGTGTTCAGTGCCGACAACCAGGTGAACGTGGAGACGGGTAACACGCGCGACTACAAGTATGACGCCTACCCCTACGTCAAGGACGGCGTGGTCGTGAACGACAGCCTGACCGACACATCGCTCCCGGCTGCCGACCTCTTCAACTACAACTACGACGCCAGCTTCAAGATGCAAAAGGCCGTGCTCGACATCAAACAAAATGAAGGCCAAACGATGAGTTTCAAGTTTCGTGGGTTGCGCAAGACGGAACTTGCGGAAGGCACTGAGGTGTTCCGAGAGACATTCGACCAATGCAAATCGAAAGGCGGCAACGACAGCATCTTCAACAAGGGTGCCAACGGCATGCTGCGGACTGACATCGACGGCTGGACATCGACTACCCGCGGCTATGGCGGCAACAAGTGCGCGCGGTTCGGAAGCACAACGGTCGGAGCAGAAGCCACATCGCCCGCGTTCCGCACACCAGGAGCCATGACACTCACTTTCAAGGCAGCTCCCTGGACGGGCGACAAGAACGGGCGGAAGCTCACGGTGTCGTGTGAGGGCAAGGTCATCTTCACCGCTGACATGACCGAAAACCGGTGGAACGAGTATACGGTGCAGTTTGACGCTGCCGAAGAGGCCGGCCAGCTCACGTTCAGCTGCACGGGCCGCCTGTTCCTCGACGAGGTAACGGTGGTGTACAACCACAAGACCAGTACGGGCATCAGCAGCCTTCACAAGGACGACAACCACAATAATGACAACCGCGTGTTCACCATCAGCGGCATGTATGTGGGCAACGACCTCAACGCCATCGGGAAGGGACTGTATATCGTAAACGGAAAGAAAGTGGTGAAATAATTCCCCGGGTGCCACCTATTGTTGTTGGTATCTCCCTTGCAAATGAGGGCTCGCCAAACGCCCTGCTGAAAACGTGAGCGGCTCGCCGTATGCACAGGCATACAGCGAGCCGCTCATGTTTTCAAGAGAATCCTTCCAAATCCCCAAGGGCTCTCTCGCTACAAGAGAAGACAACTGTGTAGAGAGTCCGATCCTTTTGCGCGCGTCGAACGCCGCATGATGCTCACCGCTTCACGGGATACGTCCAGATGCCATAGGAGAAGGCATCAGACCAGGGTTGTGGCTTAGGTTCGCCATTGCGCCACCACTGGCCGATGTTGGCGAAAGGTGTAAGCACCAAGTCGACGGGAGAACCCTTGTAGGTTCCCTTGGCCTTGAAGCACCCAGCCATCATCGTCGGGTCGACCTTGCCAACTGCCACGGGCAGCGAGGAGATGTCGAAGCGGATGTCGCGCAGGATGTCGCAGTCGTCGTTGTGTAGCTGCGGGTTCCACACCATGTCGACACAATAGACCACCGGGCCATGGAGAAAGGCATAGGGTATGTTATTCGTGGGCTTTTCACGATACATGATCTCACCGTCTTTCAGGTAATACTTCTCGTAGTCGGCGTGGTGCTCACGCTTCACCCATCGTTCCTCCATGGGGAACGACAGTTCCACGACGTCGCCCTTCGCCCACTTGCGGTTAATCTTCAAATAGGTTCCCGGCACCACACCCGCCAGGGGCTTGCCGTTGAGCTTGGCCGCCGGAGCCTTGCACCAGGCGGGGATGCGCAGGTTGAGCTCCTTGGCCGCACCCTGCCTGAAGGTCAAGGTAATGTTGCCGTCAGCGGGATAGTTGCCCGTGATGTCGAACTGGATGTCCTTGCCGTCGTAGCGCGAACCCACATACTGGTTGACATAGAACTCCCTACCCCGCTCGGCGTAGAAGAACGTGGGAAGGAGCGAGATGATGCGGTGACCGCTTGCCGTGCAGCAGTCGGGTCCGTGGAAGTATCCGCTGGGCTTGACCCCATTGGGTGCTGTGTGGTACCGGCAGGAGCCCTTTTCGGCATCTTGAGCTGCAAAGACATGGTTGATCATCAGCCTCTCCATGGCATCGGCGTACTTGGTGTCGCCCGTCAGTTGCAGCAACATTTGCGTGAGCTGCATCCACGACATGGTGGCACACGTCTCGATGATGTTACCACTGAGCGGCTTGACGTAGTCGTGCTCATAGTGCTCGGCCACGCTGACACCGCCCGTGATGTACATCTGCCTCCGCGCGATGTCGTTCCATGCGCCCTCCACTTTTCTCAGCAGCCGCTTGTCGCCCGTGATTCGGTAGAGCCGCAAGAAACCCATGAAGTTCATGTGGAAGGTATGGGCATGCACGTAAGGCTGCAGCTTATCCACGCCTATCAAGCCGTCGGCCACCGAGTCGAGTCGCGAGAAGGCATCCCAGCCTCCCCACTTGTCGATATTGCTCACAACCCATTTCGACCAGTCGAGGTATTTCTTTTTGCCTGTTATCTCATACAGGCGCGCCACGGGATCGCAAAGCAACGTGCCTTCCCAGGCGTAGTGGACAGCGTGGCCTGCGAAATCGCTGTGGCCCGAGAGCACCTTTCCCTTGTTCTCTGGTGAGCGGAGGGTTTTTGAGGGCCAAAACTCATTCTCCCCGGGGCCGAAGTTGGCAAGGAAGAAGTCGGCCAACTTCTCCACGGCTTTCAAGGCTTCCTTGTCACCCGTCTCCTCATACACGGTCTCAAAGGCATGGAACACAAAATAGAGCTCATAGGGATCCATGCCCCTTATGGGACGCTGGGCCGAGCGGTAGCTCTTGGCCGTGGCTCCCAGGTAGCCGTTGGCCTCCTGCGAGGCGATGATGCGACGGAGCACGCCCTTGGCCTTGTCGAGCAGCTGCTTGTCGCCACTCTGGATGGCCGAGAGGTAGGCCGACTCGACCCACTTGCCGTGTTGCTCTGCCTTCGTCCAGTCCCATGCGGTCTGCTGGCGGTTGACGATGAAGTCGACATACTTGTCGATGGGGAAGTTTTTCAGGTACACCTCACGGTTGAGGCGCATGCGGTCACCGAAGAATCCGCTCACGTTCCTCACGCTGGCCACGCGCACGGGGTTCTCCACCTCGCTTACCTTGTTCGTGGCGCGCGTGCCAGCCATCAGGGCGATGGGTAGGAGCAGCGCGATGGCCGCTCCAAAAATTCTTTTGCTCTTGATCATGGATTTTCGTTTTGCGTGATTCATAAAATAATTCGTCCGATTTTGCAAAGGGGTCACCTGATGTTGATGGTGCGAGCCTCCGTATGTCCGTCGGCATAGGTCGTTTTCTGAATGTAGAGACCCTTCACGGGTGTCGCCACTTCCATGCCATTGACAGTGAAGAACCTGACGTTGCTCACTTCCTTGCCGTCGTTACCCGACACGACGGTCTCCTCGATGCCTGTGGTTCCGCCGTCAGCGAGCAGCACATTGATTTCGGCCATGGATGCCACACCGCCGTCGGTCTTGATGATTTTCAGGTAGCGGCATCTTGTCTTCTTGAAAGTCACCTCGCTCCAATAACGCAGCCAGCTGGTCTGATAAACGGTGGTCCACACTTTCCCGGTGCTGCTCGTTTGTATCATGCAGTTGCGGAAGAGACCTTTGTAATAGTCGAGGCGTGGCGTGAGAACCACACCGTTGATGGTTTGCAGCGAGCCCAGGTCGATGGTGATGTACTTGTTGGAGCTCCAGTTGTCGGTCTCCGAGCTGGTGCGCCAGAAGCTGTTCACGTTGCCGTCGATGGCAGCCTTTGCAGGATAAGAGGCGTGCTGGTCGCTCACCTCCTTGACTGAGAACTTGGTGCGGTCGGCAAACACTCCGTCGGTGGGTGTCTCGCGCCACTCGCCTGTCACAAAGTTGATGTCAAACCGCTCGCGGTAGTTGAGCGTTGCCGTGGTGCCGTTGAACGTGATGGGAAAGATGATGGTCTTGGTCCCGACCAGGTCGGGGTCTTGCCATCGGTCGCCCACATAGAGGTAGGTGGTTTTCTTGGTGCCCTTGATGGTGAGGATGGCAGCTGCCTGGGTGTCGTAGGCGTTGTAGTTGCCCACGTTGGACAGGCCCGTCCAGCCCGACTTGATGCTGGCACTGTGCGACATCTTGCACTGGTTGGGATCCCAGCCTGAGCAAGCCGAGTTGAACATGAAGTAGCGGTCGCCCACACGCACGATGGCCGGGGCCTCGCGACCCTGCCCGGCAAAGAGCACAGTCTTCTCCACCGCACTGTGGTAGTCGTCGGAGAGGCGGAAGAGGCCGAGGTTGGAGTTCTCGTCGGTCGTGGAGATGAAGTAGGCCGAACCGTCGTTGTCCTGGAACACGTTGCAGTCACGCGACTTGGTTCCGAGGGGTCTTCCTGTCCACACCTTCTTGTAGGCTCCGTTCACCGAGTCGCACTCGAAGCAAGCGGCCTCAGAAGCTCCGTAGTTGCCCTGCTCGTAGTGGCACCACACGACATACTTGCCAGTCTTGGGATTGTAGAGCAACTTGGGGCGCTCGATGAAGCGGCCATTGCCCAGCTCGGGTGTGGTGACACCGTTTTGGATGATCTTGCGCTCAAACTTCCAGTTGACAAGGTCGACGGAAGAATAAAGATTCACGTCGGGAGTCCATGGCGCAGAGGGGCCAGCAGCGCGGTCTTCGCCACACATGTACCAGATGTCGCCCACGCGGATGAAGCCCGGAGCATGGGCCTGCACGGTGGCACCCGTGTTGGTGGCCACGGCAGCCTTGCCGTTCTTGATGGTGATCCACTCCTCAGGGCGGTTGGCCAGGTAGGTGGCCTGTGCCTTGGCGAGGTTGTCGATGATGGCCTGGTACTGGTCTTCGGTCGTGGCCGACTTCTTGGCCTCCTCGGCTTGGGCGATGGCTTCGCGCAACTGGGCGAGGCCGTCGTAGCGGGTGGCCTCGGTCTGCAAGCGTGCCGAGCGTATGGCGTTGTCTATTTTCGCATACTGCAGGTAGGCGGCCTCCAGCTTGGCAACAGCCTGCAACTGGTCTTGCATCCAGGCCGTGTGATCCTCGTCAAGGGCATAGTATTCCTTCGTCTTGCGATACAGAGCCTCAATGTCCTGGACTGATGGGTAGCCTGTCTGGCTCACCTCGTTGAACAACGCTGTGATGGCATCGTTCATGGCCGCGTAAGCCTCGGTGATGACCCGGTAATGGTCGTGTGCCTCTTGCAGCAGGCTGAGGGCAGCACGCTTGGCGGCCAAGTCGGTGGCGGTGTCGGCTGCCAGCAAGGCAGCGACCATCTCTTCCTTGTTATAATAAGCCTGACGGGCGCTGTCGGCGGTGTCGGCCTTACAGGTGAGCACGGCCTCCTGGAGCGCGTTGTCCACTTCATTGTCGGCCACGTCCTTGTGAATCTTGTAGGTCACGTTGATGGGCACCGTCACAGCATTGCCCGTGGCGGGCGTGTACTTCACGACCAGGCGAAAGTGGAACGTGTCGCCGTAGGCCAACCCCGCATTAGGGTTCTGCCCGATGCCGATGCTGAAGTTCTTGTAGTTGACCACATGATAGAACGACGGGGTGCCGCTCCACCCGCCCACGGAGTAACCCTTGGCATCGTGCCAGTCGCCATGGTTGCCGTCGGCACTGGCAAAAGAAGCGGTGGGGGCGACGAGCGACCCGTCTTGTTTCACGGAGTAGATAACCAGCGCCTTGCCGCCCAGCGATGGCAAGTCGTTTTCGGCGCATCCCAGCTCTTGGGCGAGTTGGGTCTTGTCCAAAACATAATACTTGGCAGTCCAATCGTCTGAACCGCTCAAGTCATCCATGCAGGTCATTGACAGCGAGCCTGCCCATGTTGCGGAGCTGCAGACAGCGAGCAACAATGAAAGAAGGAAACATCTGATGATTTTCATCTTGTTTTTGGTTGATTTAGGTATTTGGGTTATTACAGTTTGTCCGGCTGCTTACAATTACGCATTTTGTCTTCGCAAAGATAGCCTTTTTTCATGGTACAGAAATGCAAGTCATTCTTCATGGGCAAAGGGATAATTGACCAAAGGCCAAAATGACTAATTTTCCCCCTCCGAATGAACCATTCTTCCTTGCTCAGGATGTGGTGTCAGCCGCCCATTCACAAGACGTGTGCCTTTTATGCACTTTTGCACCCAACATATGTCTCGCCGAAAAAAAGGACGTTTTCGAATGTAGTTTGTTGGATATTTACAGGGATGTTCTATAAAT
>DJOD01000064.1 GCA_002437115.1 Prevotella sp. UBA6447 | reverse complement strand
TCGCAGGGCTTACCGACTGTCAGGCACGTGACGTGAATATGCTTGACTTCGCGTTCAATTCCTCATTTACAGCCATGAATGTAGCGAAGATTGTCGGCAGGGAATACGGGCTTTCAGTAAGACGGCTTAAGGAACTGATAGTAAGCGCATACTGCGCACAAAGAATTATTGACGTGTTCAAAAGTAACCCGAACAAGCCATTAAATATTGAAATGGTCAATGAGATAGTTGGGTTTGCGGCTGATGCTGCTTAAAATTTAACGGAGTATTGTTTCAAGCAAGGCAATTGTGTTCGTTTTTTTGCTCATTTCGCAACCTTGTGAGTAGAGGATTCTGGAAGCGAAAACAAAGCAAAGGAGCGGGTTTAGCGCCCGCTCACAGGGCGAGAATGGCAGATTTTACCTATTTTTTGATGCCTATGTTGCCATGGTTAGGCTTTTTTCGTATGAAGATTCGGCCTTTCTCGTGTGAAGGTTAAGCCCATATTGAGACTCAATAGGATAGCTATCTCCAGCCGAAATGCCAACTGTTGGCATCAAATCTTTTAGAAGTGTCGTAACCGATTGATTGCTAATGCATTGCAAAAGAAAAGTTTTTTTTGAATTTTGGCGATATTTGAAGCCATCGGAATGGCATTTTCAAATGGCAAAAAGGTTTTTCAAGAAAATTCAAAGGTAATCGCTGCATGGTAAGTCTGCCATGTGCGAACGTGTGGCACGGTCAGTAAAAAATAAAAAGGAGAGAAGCGATCTTCTCTCCTTTGCGGTACCCAGACTCGGGCTCGAACCGAGATGGATTACTCCACTGGTGTTTGAGACCAGCGCGTCTACCTATTCCGCCATCTGGGCTTCCTTTGTTAAAAGCGATGCAAAGGTACAACATATTTTCGATACGTGCAAGTGTTCTGGCGTTTTTTATTTTATTTTTTGCAGTTCAGCAGAACTAAAGACGTTTTATTTTCTAATTCGGAGTAATGGGTTGGTGATGATTGCCTATAATATGGCGACTTGAGACAATACGCGCAGATTATTCCACGAAGAAATCGTCTTAGGCCAATTCCCTGTCGCCCGTGTAGGTAACAACAACGACTACAGCCAGCACATCCACGGCGAAAGGATCATCCTTTCGTGACCGCGTTTGTTTCGCGCTTCAGAGATTTAAGCTGTTATTTTCCGCGATAGCATATCCTTCGACATGGAGGACATGTCGTTCCCCATGTTTTTTGTCCTCCTATGTGGCCTGTTTCCAACTTTTTGTAGTATCTTTGCAATGCTCAGGGGCATCCACTAGTAGGCCGAGGCCGCCCGTGTGCCCCCATCCCATGTAAAACCCAAGACAATGAAACGAATAGTTCTGATGCTCACCTTGCTCGCCACCTTGGTATTGACCGCCGTGGCTGCCGGCAAGAAGGGCGGCACGTTCACCGTGCTGCAATGGAACATTTGGCAGGAAGGCACGTCGGTGCCAGGCGGTTACGAGGCCATCCTAGATGAGCTGGAGCGTCTGAAGCCCGATTTTGTTACCTTCAGCGAGGTGCGCAACTACCGCGACGACTTCATCGCGCGCGTTTGCGCCGACATGGCCAAGCGCGGCGTTGCCTATCACGGCTTTCGGTCGGACGACACAGGGTTGCTGTCGCGCCATCCCATCACGACCTACAAGACCGTGTTTCCCCTGCGCGACGACCACGGCTCCATCTACAAGCTTGAGACCGAGGTATGCGGCCGGAATGTGGCCCTCTACACCAGTCATCTCGACTACTTGAACGACACCTACTATGAAGTGCGAGGCATCAACGGCAACACCTTCCGCGAGATGGAGCCCCTGACAGATGTTGACGAGATCTTGCGCCGCAATGCCCTGTCGCAGCGCGACGAGGCCATCGCCCTCTTTCTCGACGAGGCTCGGCGCGACGAGGAACGTGGGTACATCACCATCATCGGTGGCGACTTCAACGAGCCATCGGTACAAGACTGGACGAAGCAGACGCGCAACCTTTACGACCACCATGGTGTGGTGGTGGCTTGGCCGCAGACAGCCTCGCTGCTGCGTGCTGGCTTCCGCGATTGTTACCGCACGGCTCATCCCAATGTGCTGACCCATCCGGGCTTCACCTTTCCTGCAGACAACCCCGCCGTGAAGGAGAGCCGCCTGACGTGGGCGCCCAAGAGCGACGAGCGCGACCGCATCGACTACATTTTCTACCGTGGCAAGGGCATCAGGGTAATCCGTTGCGAGCTCTTCGGCCCCAAGGGAACCATCGCCTACGGCAAGCGTGTGCCCCTCGGGACGCAGGAACCCATCGTGACACCGCTGGGCGTGTGGCCGTCAGACCATAAGGGCGTCCTGGCCACGTTTCAGGTGAAAAGACAAAGCCATTAACCATGAAAAAAATCAATTGGGGATTCATAGGCTGCGGCGAGGTCACGGAGAAGAAGTCGGGGCCCGCTTTCGGTGAGGTGGCCGGCTCGCAGGTCGTGGCGGTGATGAGCCGCAATGCCGCCAAGGCACGCGACTACGCCGAGCGCCACCACGTGCGCCGCTGGTACACCGACCCGCAAGAGCTCATCGACGATCCCGCCGTCGATGCCGTCTATATCGCCACCCCGCCGTCGAGCCACACCACCTTCGCCATCATGTCCATGCGCTCGGGCAAGCCCTGTTACGTGGAGAAGCCTCTGGCTGCCAACTATGAGGACTGCCTGCGCATCAACCGCATATCCGAACGGATGGGCGTGCCGTGCTTCGTGGCCTACTATCGCCGCTACCTGCCTTACTTCCGCAAGGTGAAGGAACTGGTGGACGACGGCACGCTGGGCAAAGTCATCAACGTGCAGATACGTTTCTCGGTTCCACCCCGTGAGCTCGACTATGCCCACGGGAGCAGCCTGCCCTGGCGCTTGCAGCCCGACATCGCGGGCGGTGGCGGCTACTTCTATGACCTGGCGCCCCACCAGCTCGACCTGTTGCAACAACTCTTCGGTGTTATCGTCAGGGCACATGGCTATACCGCCAACCGCGAGCATCTCTACCAGGCACAAGACACCATCAGCGCCTCGTTTCTCTTCGAGAACGGCATACCCGGCAGCGCCTCCTGGTGCTTCGTGGGCCATGAGAGCGCCAAGGAAGACCGCATCGTCATCATCGGCGACAAAGGGTCGATGGGCTTCTCCGTCTACAATTACGATCCCATCCAGGTGGTTACCAGCGATGGCAACCAGAGCCTTGTCATACCCAATCCCACGCATGTGCAGCTACCCATCATCCGATCTGTCGTGGAGCACCTGCAGGGCATAGGAACCTGCGAGGCGACAAGCGTCAGCGCCACCCCCACCAACTGGGTCATGGATCGCATCCTGGGCAAGTTTTGACCATGAGGACACGTGTGCTGCTCATCGTCCTGCTGATGGCTCTCGGGTGCCAGGCTGCCACCGACTCCACAAGGGTCGGCGAGAAGTTCCGCCGTTCCCAGGGCGTGGGCAAGCAGTTGCGCAATCCCATCCTCAACGCTCTCTATCAGTTTGTGAAGGAGTTTTCGCGCGTCGACACCAACTATGTGGAGCCACAACACTATAACTTCACCGTGATGCTGCAGAACACCAACACCTATGAGGTCTACTACCTGGCCAACAAGGCCAAGCAGGAGATAGGCTTCTCGCCCAAGCCCTCGGTGAAGGTGGGGCCCTATGTGGGTTGGCGGTGGGTGTTCTTGGGCTATACCGTCGACCTCACCCACCTGGGCAGCGACGACAAGAAGCAAGACCTGAACCTAAGCCTCTATAGCAACCAGATAGGTGTGGACTTGTTTTACCGCAAGTCGGGAAACGACTACACCATCTCCAAGCTCGACTTGGGCGCCGGCATTGATACCCGACGGATGAAAGGCGCGTCGTTCGACGGTTTCCACTCGAGCATCATGGGCGGTAACCTCTACTACATCTTCAACCACCGCAAGTTCTCTTACCCGGCAGCCTACAGTCAGAGCACCGTGCAGCGGCGCACAGCAGGCAGCCCAATGCTGGGCATAGGCTACACGCGCCACTCGCTTGAGATCGACTGGGAGAAGCTCGGCGCGCTCGTCGACCAGCGGTTGGGAACCAACTACGGTGCGACGGCCATCGACACGTCGATGATGTTCTCCAAGGTCAAGTATACCGACTACTCCATCTCGGGCGGCTACGGCATCAACTGGGTGTTTGCTTACAACTGGCTCTTCAACGCCTCGCTCATGGGATCGCTCAGCTACAAGCGTTCGCTGAGCGACGTGAAGCAAAAGTCGAACGACTTGTTTCGCGACTTCGACTTCAAGAACATCAACCTCGACGGTGTGCTCCGGCTTGGTCTGGTATGGAACAACACGCGATGGTATGTGGGAGCCAGCTCCGTGTTCCATGCCTACAACTACCGCAAGGATCAGTTTAAGACCAACAACATCTTCGGGGCGGTCAACATCTATGTGGGTTATAATTTTGGGCGGCAATGACCGCCGTCAGCACAACAATATGAAAAAAGCAATCATCCTTTTTCTCTTCCTCGTCACCGCTAACACGGCACTCTGGGCCAACAGCCCCGACTATTGGCGCAGCGACTCGGTGAAGGTGACGCGCCTCCTGGCCAAGGCAGCTCGCCTGGGCAAGGGTTCCAACTACATGACATGGTTTGCCCGCCAGCTGTGCGGGTTGCCTTATGTGGCCAAGACACTTGAGAAGAACGCCAATGAGCGGCTCGTGGTCAACCTCAGGCAGATGGACTGCACGACCTACGTGGAGACGGTGCTGGCCCTCACGCGTTGCGCCAAGCAACGGAAGCGGGGCTTTGCCGATTTCTGCCACAACCTCAGGCTCATTCGTTACCGAGGCGGGAAGGTAGGCTATCCCGACCGATTGCACTACTTCACCTATTGGATACGCGACAATGAGCGCATGGGGCTGGTGAGCGACGTGCAGGGTCCCGTGCCCCCCTTCACCGCCGTGCAGACCGTCAGGGCCAACTACATGACGACCCACACGTACATCTATCCCATGCTGAAGCGCCATCCCGAGTGGGTGGATGAGGTGCGGCGCATGGAAGACTCCATCACTGGGCACCGCTACCGTTACATTCCCAAGAACCGCCTGGCCAACTCGAAGCTGCTCAGGCAGACCATCCATGACGGCGACATCATCGTGATCCTCACCTCCAAGAAAGGGCTCGACACCAGCCACATCGGCATCGCCGCCTGGCACGCCGACGGCCTCCATATGCTCAACGCCTCGTCGGTACACCACAAGGTGGTGGAGGAGCCCATGTTGCTCTCGACCTATATGGCCAGGCATCCCTCGCAGATAGGCATACGCGTGGTGAGACCACGCTGACTAATTAAAGACAAGATGAGTTAAGAAAGCGTTTCTTCAAAACATTTCCATTAATTTTGCATTTGCTTTTAGAAGCCGTCCAATCCCTGATGGTGACATCATGGTGATATGCAACCAAAACAGACAACACATGAAACAAGCAATGAAGAGTATAGCCACCTTGGCCCTGGGCCTGATGCTCGGTCATGGCAGTGTGACCGCGCAGACCTATACCGCACAGTATCCGAACGACGTGGAGAAGGTGGCGGCCAAGTGGGTGAGGCGCGGAGCGTGGAAAGGGGCGTTCCGCAAGGCTGTGCCAGCGCCAACGGTCAACCCGACGGAGTTCTACGTCCAATACTCGCGCAACAGCAAGCAGTGGGACGCCCTCTTCGCCTGGTTGCAGGCCAACGACCTCAAGTCGCTCAAGCCAGGGCGCGTGCCCATCGGCGAAGGGTTGACCGCTTCGGTGGAGGATGGCACCAATTGGTGCGGTGAAGCCGACCTGCAGGCAGGGAAAGGCTCCGAGTCGCACCGCGAGAAGATCGACTTCATGATGGTGGTCGATGGCTTGGAAGGCTTTGCGCGGCTCGACCATGACACGTCGGAGCCCCTTGGCGACTACAAGCCCGACGTGGAACACTATCGCTTTGACGCCGACAGGCTGCAGCGATTCGAGTCCATCCCCGGCACGTTCAACATCATGTTCCCCTGCGACTGGCACATCGCGAAGTTGCAGACTGGCAAGGGTGGCGAGCACGTGAAGGTCATCGTGGTGAAGGTCGATTATAAGAAATAGGCCGTGGATCAAGCGATACCTGTCAAGAGCTCCCCTGTGGGTGCTGGCCCTTTATGCTAGCACGCTGATTTTCCTGGTCTACACACCTGCGCATACGCTTTCCGCAAGCTGTTCGCCGTGGGACTTTATGATGGCGAGACCCTTTGGGGCTTCGATATCAAGATTCTCTAAGTCCTCTTCGAGGTGATGGGCTATGCTTGCTCCAAGTCCTTGTGTGTAAAGTTGTTACCAGGCATGAAGCACAGCCAGCGCATCTGCTACACCATTGCCTTGATTTATCGCTGCTTTGAGGAGCAGCTCAAACAGATAGCCCGACAGGAGAAAGAACGATTGTATCCATAAGAAATGACGCAACGAAAGGTGCGATAGTTCGCATCTCGGGCTTGACGAGAATAGGTTAATATGCGTTAAATATGTGGCTGTCCTTGATGGTGTGTGCCACTAAAGCAGTATCTTTGGAAAAAAAGAAAATGCAAAACCTCACCGAGTATAGAAACCAGATTTTGAAGGCGCTGCTGAGTGCCGTCGATGACGATGGTCGCCGTCGCGTCAGCGACGATGAGGCTGCCAAGCTCTCCAAGGAGTTCTCTGACGAGGAACTGGCCTTTGGAATCGATTACAACACGCCCGAGGAAGTGGCCGAGATGCTGCTTGACGCAGGCTTATGACAACCCTAACAGACCCATAATATGAACGAGAAGAAATCGATAGATACCTATCTCGGTGAGATAGGCCAAGAGCGGCTCCTCACCGATGCCGAGGAACGGCAACTAGCTGAGCGCATACACCAGGGCGACAGCCAGGCGCTTGCCAAGCTCACCACTGCCAACCTTACCTTCGTGGTGTCGCTGGCACGCCAGTACGCAGGCTGCGGCTTGGCCACCGAAGACCTTATCAGTGAGGGTAACATTGGCATGATGCGTGCCGCCGCCAAGTTTGACGGCAGTCGCGGCAAGCGTTTCGTCACCTTTGCCGCCCCCTACATACGCGAGGCCATGCGCGAGGCTATCAAGCAGCAGACGGGCCTTTACCGCGTGCCTCGCGACGCTGGTAACACGGTTGCCGAGAGGCGCCGCAGCCACGCCCTCTCTATTGATGCCCCAGTGGGTGGGAGCCAGGACTTGAGCCTGGGTCGCGTGGTGGCCAACCCTCATGCTGCCGACCCTGGGCAGATGCTGGAGAAGGGAGCCATTCTGGATGAGCTTGCCCGCCTTGTGGCTCGTCTTGAAGGACGCGAACAGCGCGTGGCCGCCAACCTATATGGAATTGGGACACCAGCCCTCACCATGGCCGAGACCGCCCAGCGGATGGGCCTGAAGCGTGAGCGCGTCAGGCAGATACGCAACAAGGCCGTGCGCCAGCTCTGTCGCATGACGGCCAACAAGGACCTCCGTAACTACTTGTCACGATGAGATACATGCTCCTTTCCGACATCCACGGCTCGCTGCCACGTCTGCGCCGTGCGCTCGACTTCTATCATGCCCAGCGTTGCGACATGTTGCTCCTCATGGGCGACATCCTCAACTACGGGCCTCGCAATGGCGTGCCCGACGGTCTTGACGCCCCTGGCATTGCCCAGGCGCTCAACGCCATGGCCGACGACATCGTGGCCGTGCGTGGCAACTGCGACTCGGAGGTCGACCAGATGCTCCTCCGCTTTCCCATTCTCTCGACCTACACCATCCTTGTGGACGAGGGTCGTCGCGTGTTGCTCACACACGGACACGTTTATAATAAGGAGAACCTGCCGCCAGGACATTTCGATGCCGTGGTCTACGGCCATACCCACTTGTGGGAGCTCTCCGAGTGCAAAGACCACAGCCTGGTCTGCAACACAGGCTCCATCACGTTTCCCAAGGGTGGAAACCCGCCCACGTTGGGCATCATGTCCGACGGTGCCATCACCATTTACAACTTAGACACCCTTGAGCAGTTGGCCACGCGGGCGCTGCCCGCACGTTAAAAAGAGCCTTCCCACAATGGGAAGGCTCCATATTCAGGTAACATCATGTCTCACATCCTTATTGTAGAAGACGACCTCACTTACGCCAAGATGATGCAGGCATGGCTGCGCAAGAAAGGGTTTGAGGTAGACCATGCCAGTTCGGTCAGCGGTGGCGTGCGCCTCTTGACCGACACCGACGATATCGACCTTGTGCTGTCCGACTTACGGCTGCCCGACCACGACGGCCTGTTTCTGCTCGAATGGATGAAGAAACACGACCGCCATGCCCCATTCATCGTGATGACGAGCTATGCTGAGGTGCAAAACGCCGTGCTCGCCATGAAGTCGGGCGCAGCCGACTATGTGGCCAAGCCTGTACATCCCGATATCCTTTTGGGTAAAATTCGCGATGCCCTCACCACAGGGAGCGGCGTTCCCCAACTTTCGCCGGCCGTCGCGCCCACGCCAGTTGCCAGCGAAGATGATGCGCCGGGAGTGCCAAGATACCTTGAGGGGAAAAGCGAAGCCTCACGACAACTCTACCGCTACGTGTCGCTTGTGGCGCCGACCCCGATGTCGGTGCTCATCCTCGGTGCCAGCGGCACGGGCAAGGAATATGTGGCACGGCGCATCCATGAGTTGAGCCCGCGCCACGACAAGCCCTTCTTCGCCCTCGACTGCGGAGCCATCCCCAAGGAGGTTGCGGCCTCTGAGTTTTTCGGTTATGTGAAAGGCGCGTTTACTGGTGCCACGGCCGACAAGACGGGCGCTTTTGTAGAGGCTAACGGCGGCACGCTGTTTCTCGACGAGGTGGGCAACCTCTCGTACGACGTGCAGGTGCAGTTGCTGCGTGCCTTGCAGGAGCGCAAGGTGCGCCCCGTGGGCGCGGCTCACGAGATTGACGTTGACATCCGGCTGGTGTGTGCCACCAATGGCGACTTGGCGAGCCTGGTGGAGGAAGGGCAGTTTCGCGAGGACCTGTATCATCGCATCAATGAGTTCACCATCTTCATGCCTGAGCTCAAAGACCGCGGTGCCGACATCTTCTTGTTTGCCGACCTTTTCATCCGGCAGGCCAACGCGCTGCTGGGACGCGACGTGATAGGGCTCGACGATCGGGCCAGTGAGCGCATAGCCGCCTACGACTGGCCGGGTAACCTGCGCGAGCTCAGCAACGTGATGCGACGCGCCACTTTGTTGGCCAAAGGCCGTCACATTGGCGTGGCCGAGCTGGAGCAGGCCATGCTGCCCAGTGCCAAGCACCCGCCCCTGCAACTGCACGACCGGCAGACCGAGGAGCAGCGCATCGAAGAGGCCATCAGGGCTGCTGGTGGAAACAAGAGCCAGGCGGCCAGGTTGCTGGGTGTGGATAGAAAGACATTATACAACAAGATGAAGCGCTATGGCATGGGGTAATTTCCAGCCATACCGTTTTTTCTTGGCTGTCGCTTGCCACACTTGTGGGCAAGTATTCCCCGTGCGTTCCACATATGATTGTGGAATTTTTCCACACCTTTTCCACACTTTCCACAACAAGATGATTCTGTTACTGTTTGCGTAACAAGCTGATTGTCAACTAAATGAGTGTTTTGAGTTCACTTTGGCACGGTGGTTGCAATAATGGTTAGTGAACAAGATTAACAAACCATTTAAAATACTATTGAGTATGAAAAAGATGTTTTTCGCAGCCGTAGCTGCATTGGCAATGATTTCAGTGAGCAACGTCTTCGCAATGAACAATGCTCAAGTGGCTAACAACATGACTCAGGTCAACGACACTGTGGACTCAGCCGTTGTGAACCCCACCACACCTGCCGACACCACAGTGGCTCCTGCCGACACGACCGCAACGCCTACTGTCGACACGACCAACGTGGCAAAATGAAAAAATAAGAGAAAGCATAATTGTCTATGCGAATAGGTAAGATAGTTTAGAGGTAATTTTTGTTTCAGGATTCTGATGCCCCGCATGCGAATGTTTGCAGCGGGGCTTTTTTAGTACCTGTCCTTTCGTGAAAAATAACAGCTATTGTTTTTTATGTTGTGTTATCCGTAGATATTCAGCAAGTTGCGGCATCACCTTAAAGACCTTAGCCCTGTAATGGGAATAAGTCACCAACATGTTGTTTCGCTCCATACCCTCCTCTGCTCAGTTTATCCCCCCACTCTCAAGTGGCATGGTAGGAAAAGCCTGCGTGTAAAAGCCGTGTGCAGATGACTGGCAGAAAAACTGATGTTTTCCTTTGGTTAGTTGAAAGATTGTTAGTACTTTTGTGAAAAACAAACAGATGAACCCGAACACTATGGATGGACTGTTCAGAGAAGAAGTAGAGACCCGGCAAATAGACAAGTTTTTTGCCAATGAGATGGGGCGGCAGATACATCGCTATATCAAGGGCATGCATGGTTCGCTGGCCATGCTCGAGAAGTTTGAGGCTCGGATACGCACCCTTAGCGTTCCCCAGCGCGAGGAGGCCATGGCACGTTACATAGACCTCAACCGCAAGGTGGTGAAAGACCTGTCGTGGCGTATGCTTGTGGCGCGTGCCATCGCCAATTACTGCGACACGTTCCACTATTTCCTCGGCATGATAACTGACGAAGAGACCATGGCTTTCTACGTGGACCGCATGAAAAAGAAGTATATCAAGTATCATGTGGTGTTTGAGGAGGGCGGCAAATATGGCATCAAGGATCATGAGGGGCGTGTGCTCGTTTCGCCGCGTTATGATTTTCTGCGCACCCCTTACGTCTATGTTGACGACATGAAGACGATGCCCGTCATTGCCCAAAAGAATGGGAAGATGGGGCTGGTGCTGCCCGACGGGCACGATACCGTAGTGGTGCCATTCGACTATGACGACATTGCCTTGCGAGATAAGGAGCCCTGGTTTGAATGTACCAAAGGCAACGACACGGAACTGAAATAGGCCAGCTTTGAAACAGAAGATATTTCTCATTGTAGCTACCTTTGCGGCATGGACCCTGCTGTTCGTGCTGCAGAAGCCTGTGTTCTTGCTCACGTATGGTGGAGGCCTGTCTGATGTGTTGCCCGTCATGGGGCACGGTCTGCCGCTCGACCTGTCTATGGCCGGTTACCTGACGGTAGTTCCCGCCTTGCTCTTGTTGCTGAGCGACCTGCCCGTGGCGGCATTTCGGAGTCCTTCGGCTCTCGCCAGGTGGCGTTGGGCGTTGGCGGGCTATTTTGGCTTTGCCTCGGTTGTGGTGGCCTTGAGCTTTGTGGCCAACATCGGGCTCTATGGTTATTGGCGATTCCCACTCGACAGTACGCCTTTGTTCTACATCACTTCATCGCCTGCCGATGCGTTGGCCAGCGTGGGGTGGGGAGAAGGGCTATTGGCTCTCGCAGCCACGGCAATTGTGGTGGCGGGCATCAGCTTGCTGTTTCACCTGCTCTATCGCACGGCCTTTCGGCCCTGTATGGCCAGGCGGTCGTGGCCTTTGGCGGTAGAGGCTCTGCTCACGGTGGCTCTCTTCTTGCCCATACGTGGCGGAGTCACGGTGTCGTCGATGAATACGGGAACCGCTTATTTCTCACAGCGGACGGTGCTCAACCATGCTGCTGTCAACCCTCTCTTTTCGCTGATGGAGAGTTTGACGCACCAGGAAGACTTCGCGTCGCAGTATCGCTTCATGGATGACGACAGGGCGCACCTGCTCGTCTACGACACCAACAAGCCCAAGGCTCTCCGCTCATCGACCTCCGACTGGATGGAGTCGCAACCCGACGTCTACCTGATCATCCTGGAAAGTTTCTCCGACACGGTGACCAAGGCGCGCACGCCCGACTTGCGGGGGCGCATGGTGGAGGTGACGCCCCAGCTCAACGCGCTCAAGAAGGAGGGCCTTTATTTTTCGCGCTTCTATGCCAACAGTTTTCGCACCGACCGCGGACTGGTGTCGATTCTCTTAGGTTATCCGGCACCGTCTACGGTGAGCCTCATGAAATATCCGAAGAAAACGGCGGCCATGCCATCCATGGCACAGCACATGGCAAAACGAGGGTATGGTCTCCACTATTATTATGGGGGCGATGCCAACTTCACCAACATGCGCTCGTTCCTCATCAACCAAGGTTTTGAGGACATCACGGCCGACACCGATTTTCCTGTGGCCGACAGGTTGAGCAAGTGGGGGGTGCCCGACCACCTGCTTTTTGCGCGTGTGAAAGACGACTTGAAAAAGAGTCCGACGGGCCGGCCCATGTTGCGCGTCATACAAACATCGAGCTCGCACGAGCCTTTCGACGTTCCCTACAGCCGGTTGCGCGACAAGACCCTCAACGCTTTTGCTTATGCCGACAGTTGCGTGGGCAACTTCGTCGCGACGCTCCGCCGCTCGCCCCGCTGGAAACGGTCGCTTGTCATCATCGTGCCCGACCACCTTGGGGCATGGCCCAAGAACACCGACAACTTCAAGCCTTGGCGTTTCCACATCCCCATGGTGTGGACGGGAGGTGTCATCGGGAAACCTCGTGTGGTGGACACATGGGCCTCGCAACAGGACATAGCGGCCACCTTGCTCGCCAAGCTGGGCATTGATGCCAAGGACATGAAATTCAGCAAGGACATCCTTGAACCAGGAATCCCCCATTACGCCTTTTTCCTGATGAATGATGGCATTGGCATGATGGATGATGAGAACACGCTGATTTTCGACAACAAGTTGGGGCGTTCCGTCCTCGATGAGGGATCCGTAAGAGGCAAGAACCTGCGGCGCGGGCAGGCGATGCTGCAGGTGATTTTCGACGATATTGCCCGCCGATAAACAGTAATGAACGACTCATGACAGACCTTTTGTTTTCGTCCTTCCTTCAGATGCTGGACGGATGGGATACAAGTATTTTTCTGGCCATCAACGGGCTGCATAACGCTTACTGGGACAACTTCATGGAGATGTACAGTGGGCGCTTTATCTGGCTGCCGCTCTATTTGAGCATTATCTATGTGATGTTTCGCAGTTTTCCTTGGCGGGTCAACGTGTTTTGCCTGCTTGTCATCGCCTTGCTTATCCTCATCAGCGACCAGGTGACGGGCTCGCTGGTACGCTCCGCCGTGGGAAGGCTCCGGCCGGCCAATACAGACAACCCTATCTCGCCCTTGGTGCACATCGTTGATGGGTACCGTGGTGGACGCTACGGTTTCCCGTCAGCCCATTCGGCCAACTGCTGGGGGCTGACGTTCTTCATCATCTATGTGTTTCGGCGCCATATCCTTTCGGCCACGCTTGTAGTGTGGTCGATCATCACCTGCTGGTCGAGGATGTACCTGGGCGTGCATTATTTTGGCGACATCTTGGTGGGTATGCTCTTTGGGCTGGTGACCGCAACGCTCGTCTATTATTTTTTCCAGAAGGGAATGCACCACACCACGGAGACTTTCAAGCCATACCAGCCCCATGCGCCACAGATGTATGTGCCGGTCATCGTCTTCTTGTCAGAGGTGGCTCTCATGTTCATCTTGGCCTCCAACTTCAATCCCAGCACCGATAAGATTTAACTTGTCACCTTACGCGTCAACATGAACCTGACCCCCATCGCCTATTTCCGTTCGCCGTTTGCTTCCAAGTTTGGCGTTCCCAAGCAGAGCGGACTGGCTCCCGACCTTTGTGGGCAAATCGTGCTTGAGCCAGCTTGGCGCACGGCCGACGCCCTTCGCGGTTTGGAAGAGTTTGATTTCCTGTGGCTTATATGGTCGTTCTCGGCCAATCGCCATGAGGCAACCAGCCCTGTGGTGCGCCCGCCTGTGTTGGGTGGCAACGTCAGGATGGGCGTGTTTGCCACGCGTTCGCCTTTCCGCCCCAACCCGTTGGGCTTGTCGTCGGTGAGGCTCGACCATGTGGATTGGGACACCCCCAAGGGTCCGGTTATCCATGTCAAGGGAGCCGACCTCATGGATGGGACGCCCATCTTCGACATCAAACCCTACGTGGCCTATGCCGACAGCCATCCCAACGTGCGGTGTGGATTTGTCGACAGCAATCCCATGCGGAGGCTGACGGTTTTCATTCCCCCCACGCTGGAGCATGCCTTGGGGGCAGACGACACCGTCACGTTGCGCCAGGTGCTGTCGCTCGACCCGCGTCCCCACTACCACCACGACAGCAGCAAGGTCTATGGCATGCTGTTCGGAGGGCGAGATGTTCGTTTCAAGGTCGACGGCGACGTGCTGTCCGTCGTGGAGATTGTTGACGCAGGGTGAGCCCATGACAGGAAAGGCTGTTGCTATGTCGTTCCGCTTGCAGAATTATTCATCGAACTGTCATCTTTTCATCAAGTCTTTGTAATATTGTCAGAGTATCTTTGCAATCAGGACAATAAGTGTCCACATGGGCAACTTCGGCCCTTTGATGTGATATTGATAAAGACGAAAGAAGAAATGAAAGTAATGTTTGTAATTCAAGGTGAAGGAAGAGGACATCTCACCCAAGCCTTGGCGATGAAGGAGATGCTTGCCCAAAATGGGCACACTGTAGTGGATGTCATGGTGGGAAAGAGTGCTAGAAGGGAAATTCCTCGCTTTTTCGTGGACAAGATAGGGATGCCAGTCACCTTGTTCACCAGTCCAAATTTTTTGCCGTCCAAGGAAAACCGCAGGGTACACTTGCTGCGTTCGGTGGCTTACAACACCTTGCTGGTGCCCTCCCACATGAAGAGCATCGCCTTGATACGCAAGCACGTCAAGCAAAGTGGGGCAGACATTGTGATTAATTTCTATGAGATACTGTGTGGTTTGGCTTTCAGTCTTTTCAGCCTCGGGGTTCCCGAGGTTTGCGTCGCCCACCAGTACCTATTTCTCCATCCTTCCTTCAAGATGCCGGGAAAATACCCTGTTCCCGAATATTTCTTGCAGCTCTTCACACGCCTTACCTGCAAGGGGGCAACGTGCGAGCTTGCCTTGTCCATTCGCGATTACGCCGACGACGATAGCCACCATATCAAGGTGGTTCCCCCACTTCTTCGCCAGGAAGTGAAAGCAGAGGTGAGACATCACGGCGATTATGTGTTGGGATATATTCTCAATGCGGGATTTTACAAGGACGTGATGCGCTGGCATCAGCAGCATCCCCACGTCAAGCTCCATTTCTTTTGGGACGAGAAGACGGACAAGGATGAGACGAAGGTTGACGATAACCTGGTCTTCCACAAGTTGGATGACGAAAAATTCCTCCGCTTAATGGCTGGATGCAAGGCTTACGCCACAACGGCGGGTTTCGAGAGCGTGTGTGAGGCTTTGTATATGGGGAAGCCCTGCTTGATGGTTCCTGCCCATGTGGAGCAAGTTTGCAACGCCACGGATGCCGAGAAGGAAATGGTTGGCTTGGCAAGCGACATCTTTGACATGGACAGATTGATGTCGTTTGCCCATGAGTATGAGGAAGACGTGGAGTTCCGAATGTGGGAGAATCACGCCGACTCACGTATCATGGCCGCTATAGAAAACGCCTACGCCGAATATTACGACGCAAGGGAAGACCACATGTGTGAGCCCCATGGCTCGCTTGCTGTCCCTGTGGCGTGGGCGTGACACGGCGGCACTGTCACGAGTTTCAAGGTTGGCCATAGCCCTATTCTTTATGTGTACCCGTCACTTTGGTGGAGTATGTTCGCGTACTGGTAAGAAAAAAAAGAAGTGCCTAAACACATCTGGAGCAATAACGATTTGTGTAGAAGAAGCGTTTTGTGTACTTTTGCACTCGGTTCAGAATAATCATGATGAAGACGAGTGTTCCCCTGAAGGTTGCCATTGGCTATGCGGTTGTGCTGGCCATCTCGGGTCTTGCCGCGTGGATGGTTTACGGAAATATGCGCACGTTTGTGCGTATCAACGAGACGGAGCGTACTTTCAACCAGCGTCGAGACCTCATCGACAGTCTTGTTTACAGTTTCATGCAAACGAGCAACAAGGAACGAGCTATTACCCTTGGCGATATCGGCCAATGGGAAAGCTACGAGCGGTCCTTACGCAATACGCTGGCATTGTCTGAGCGGTTGCAGGACGCTTTGCCCAAGACCGCCCAAGACCGTAAGATAGACTCTTTGCAAACGCTCTTGCGGATGAACCGTGACAACACCCTCCTGATTATGCGCATGATGAGCGCTAATCGCGACGACAACTTCCTTGCCGACAAGGTGAACAACTTGCACCGTGGTGCCGATTCGGTCATTATCCACCCCAAAGCCAAGGAGGTGACAGAAAACAAGCAGACGGTCTACGAGGTGGTGAAGAGCCGCAAGGGCTTCTTCGCCCGTTTGGCCGATGCTTTCAAGCGGCAACATTCCGACACCTTGCGCGTGCGGCATGACAGCCTCCAGGTCACCGACTCGACCCAGCGGAGGATCAACATTGCCCATGACGTGGCCAATGTGTTGTCGGACATCGCTCTGAAAGACCATCAACTGAGAGATGAGAAGCGCCGTCAGCTGAAAGAGCAAGAACGCCAACAGCAGCTCGTCAGCATCAAAATAGCCGAACAGACAGACCAGTTGCTGCGCGACATCCGTGGCGATGAGCGCAACGCCAAGCAAGTGGTGCTCGCCAAGAACGTGACGGCACGCCGCGACGTGATTGCCAAGATGGTGCTGTTGGCATTGGTGTCGCTCCTGTTGGCAGGTGTGCTTGTCTTTTTGGTGTGGCGCGATGTGAAGCGCGAGCAGCGCGACCGCATGAAGTTGAAGGCCTCGAAGGAAGAGACCGAGCGCCTCATGGCACAGCGTGAACGGCTGATGCTCACTATCACCCACGACATCAAGGCACCCGCAGCATCCATCTCGGGCTTCACGCAACTGCTTGCCGAGAAGGTAAAAAGTGATCCACAGACGGGGACATATGCCCGCAACATCAACGCATCGGCCACCCATTTGCTGCATCTTGTCACCACCTTGCTCGACTACCACAGTCTGGAGAGCGGCAAGGCGCAGACGCGAGCCACTACGTTTAGTCCGTCGCGTCTTATCGCCGACTGCGCCGAAGGCATGCGCCCGCAAGCCGAAAACAAGGGGCTGTGGCTGTCGTGTGATGTGAGTCGTTGCACGCAAGCGTTTGCCAAGGGCGACTCGTTCCGTATGACGCAAATCGTGGATAACCTCTTGAGCAACGCTTGCAAGTACACCTCACGGGGTGGCATCACGGTCAGGGCCGTCACCTCTGTCGACCATCTCGTTGTCAGCGTGACCGACACTGGCTGTGGCATGACCGAGGAGGAAACAAAAAGCATCTTCCGGGCTTTCACCCGTTTGCCCGAGGCTCAGGGCGAGGAAGGCATTGGCCTTGGGCTTTCGATAGTGAAAGAACTGGTGGCCTTGCTACGTGGTAGCATCCAGGTACATTCTGAAAAAGGCACAGGCACCACATTCCGCGTGTCGTTGCCTATCATCCCTGTAACCTCGTCGGTTGTTGGCGCTTGCGCTGCCGTGCCTGGTGCCAGCCAGCCATCTGCTGTAGCCCATCGTGTCGCGCCCCCCACAGGCATCGTTGTCCTTGATGACGACAAGTTGCAGCTGCAGTTGCTCAACGAGATATTGCGCCGCCTGGTGCCCAAGGGGTGTCGTGTTGTCACTTGCCAGCACGCCAGTGAACTGATTCGCCATGTGCGGTCGCGGTGGCCGTCGGTCTGCCTTGTCGATGTGGAGATGCCCGAGATGAACGGAATGGATGTGGCACGACTCATCGGCCCGCATGCTGGCATGCGCCTGATTGCGATGACTGCCCATGAGCCGAGCGTCATGTCCCAGCTTGAAGACGCTGGCTTTGACGCTTGCCTGTTCAAGCCCGTCAGCCTGAACGATCTTGCTTCGGCTGTGGGACTGCCTGTTCCAAAGAACTGCTCGCCTGCCGAAACGTCCGCCAGAGCTTGCGACTTGTCTGCCCTCACAGCGTTTGCCTCGGGCGACCCAGAAGCCGAGCGCGACATTCTCGACAGCCTTGTCCACGACTTGACCGTTCATGTGTCGACCCTTGAGGCAGCCTTTCCCACCCTCGATCGCACTCGGATTGCCCATGTGAGCCACAAGGCTTTGCCTGTGATGACAATGGTGGGTGCCCAGAGTGTGTCCAGTTTGCAGGCCATGTCGCCCGAGCACATCGGAGAATTGACTGACGGCGATTTGCAGCGTCGTGTTCTTTCGGTTCTGCAAGACCTTCGTTACGTGTTGCGTCAAGCAGAACAACGTTTGCGGCGCTGAAGCCGATTGCCATCACCCTCGTTTGGCAGCATGGCACGCTTAGGCTCATCCCATTCGTATCTTGGCTTTTGGTCTTGCCAAAGTCTTATTTTAGACGGTTTTTAATTTGTGGGAGAAGATTATCTTGCAAATGTGTAGCTTTGATGAGGAAATAGTTTATATTTGCAAGCGAAAATCATTAAAACAACCCTATAAAACATCTAAGATGCGAAAGTTCACAACACAAGTTGTCATTGTTCTCGCTTTGGGAGGCATGACGTTAAGTTCCTGCATTGGCTCATTCGGGCTGACCAATAGTGTGCTCAACTGGAACAAGAAGCTCAGCAGCAGCAAGTTTCTCAACGAGTTGGTTTTCATCATCATCAGTCCTGCCTATGCTGTTTGTAGTGTGGCCGACCTGTTTGTGCTCAACACCATTGAGTTTTGGACGGGCAACAAGCTCGTGGCTCATGTTGGCGAGACCAAGAACGTAATGGGTAAGGACGGGCGGATGTATGCCGTAAAGACCTTGAAGAATGGATATGAAATTACCGACCCCGATGGCGAGGTGTCTCACCTCGTGTATAACAAGAAGGAGAAGAGCTGGAGCTACGAGGACAAGGGCGCCTTGCGTGAGCTGTTCCGTTTCAATGACGACGGCACCATCCAAGCCACTCTTCCCAACGGCAAGAAGATGAACGTGAGCCAAGACCAAGCCGGCCTGTTCCAGTTGAAGATGGCCGTCAACGACGGGGTCTTCTACGCTTCGCGCTGATAACGACCCTTCCGCATCAACCACAAAGTGCTCCATGGCCTGGGCGGTGTGTCACCAAGGCTGTGGGGCGTTTTTCGTGGCGGCTGGTGGTGCCATCTACCAAGCCATCCTTCCGCACACGAAAGGGCGGCCTGAGAATGAACTCTCGGGCCGCCTTTGCGTTAACGGGCGGAAATGAGCCATTCCGCCAGTGGCGCGTTATGTGTGTTACAGTTTCACGACCAGGTATTTGCTGACGCTCCAGAAGAGTTGTGGGTCTTTGATGCGTAAGGTGGTGGTGCCATCCTCGTTGTCTTTCAGCTCATAGGAGCCGCCAGGCATCTGCGTCATAATCTTCGGGTCGCTTGAGTTGAGGCGCACGGAAGTGTAGTTGCGGATATCCACCCGTGTGAAGTTGCTGGTCTTGAGGTCTGAGACATTCACCTTCTTCTTGGCCAGGAATCCACCCTTGATGATGCCCTTGGCCTTCAGATCCTTCGAACTTCCGATGGCCACGAAACCCGTGTGGAGCGAGGCATCTTGCTCCGCGATGGTGGTCTTCTGTGCCTCCATGGTTTTGCCTTGGCTCTCGACGGTGCCCTGCAGTTTGGTGTTGGTGGTCGTCAGGCTGTTCACGTTCTCTGTGAGCTTGGCGATATTGGTGTTCTTCTCGTTGAGCTGTGCCTCCAGGTCTGCGATCTTCTGGTCCTTTTCGTCAAGCTGCGCCTTGTAGTATGCTATGAGCTTGTTGATACGCTGGCCATAAGCCGACTTGTTGTCCTTGACCGAAGCCTGCAGCTGTGCGATGCGCTCACGCTGGCGATCCAAGGTTTTTGCGAGTTCTTGCAACTGGCTCTTCATCTTGTTCTTGTCGAGAGTGCCTCCCTCGCCGCCCATTTGCTGCAGGAGTCCCTCTTGGGCTGAGATGCTGTCGAGACCAGCCGACATCACATTCACGAAATCAGCCATCTGCTTGATGTCCTCCTGGTGGAGGCTGTCGGTAGTATACAGAGAGTCGATTTGCGATTGCAAAGCTTCTGTTTTGCCGTTGCCGCAGCTGCTTACGGCTACGATCATGGCAAGGCCGAAGAGACCGTTGAAAATCTTGTTTCTCGTTTTCATGTTTGTTGCCTTTAATGGTTGAACGATACAAAAATAAAAATTATTCGTGCTAATAGCCCCATTAAGCCGTATTTTTGATGTATTTTAAGATTTTTGCCGCTTCAGTTACTATCCGTTCACATTTACACCTTATATTTATGTCCATTTGCTTGCATAATTAGTTGAGAGGGCTTAATTTTGCATTGTAAATCACCATATAGGCCATGCTTATGAGAAGGTATATCCTCATGTTGCTGCTCACCTTGCTGGGCACACTCACCGCCTCCGTCGAGGCGCAGTCATCCACCGTCGCCGACACGCTTGTGCTCACCGCGCGTCGTGCTTACCAGACAGCCGGCCGTGGTGGTAAGGCTGTGCTCCTTGTGGGCACGCTCACCGCGCCCGCTGGTTCTGCGGTCACCCTGACGAGCGTCTCCATCTGCCTCCCTCAGTCAACTGTGGAGGCAGTTGATGGCGTAGAAGCCTACCTGACGGCAGGTTCCGACACCGAGTTCTTTGCCACCGAGCGCACCCCCTTCGCCGCTTCGCCTGCCGCCGCGCGTCTGAACCTCACGGGGCGGCAACCACTTGCTGGTGCCACCTGCCAGTTGTGGGTGGTGGCCAAGGTCAAGGCAGACGCTCTCTTGGGCTCCTCGCTCCGTGCATCCATCGACGCGCTGGCTTACGAGGAAGCCTCCGGCAATACCCACACGGAGCATAACCTGAACCTCGACCCGTCGGGCGACGTGAAGGTCTTCAAGAGTCAGAGCTTCGTGTTTGTGCCCACGACCAACGACTGTCGTTACTATCGCATCCCCACAATGATTCGTGCCAAGGACAACAGCCTCGTGGCCGTGAGCGACATGCGCTATGACAGCCAGGCCGACTTGGGCGACAGCCACAAGATTGATGTCGTGACACGTCGCAGCACCGACGGCGGGCTCACGTGGGGCACCCCTGTCGTCATCGCCCGTGGCGACGGCAAGAGCACAGCCGCGTGTGGCTTTGGCGACGCCTCGCTCACCAGGGCTCCCAGCGGCAAAATCATCTGCACCATGGCTGCCGGCAATACCCGTTACTTCTTAGGCATGCGCCATTTCTTCGTGACGACCAGCTCCGACAACGGTATCACGTGGAGTGAGCCTCGAGACATCACCAAGACGGGCGTGCTGCAAGACAAGGTGAGCGGCACCAGCGGTCTGGGGCTGTGGAGCGGCTTCCCCTCCTCGGGGCGTGGCCTCACCACAAGGGCAGGTCGTGTAATGTATTTGCTCAACGGGCTCAACGATGCTAACGACCACTCGCGCACCTACCTGCTCTACACCGATGATGAGGGCGACCACTGGACGTTAGCCCACGACCAGGTGTTTGGCGAGGATGTGGCCTCCAATGAGGGCAAGCTCGTGCAGCGTTCCGACGGCTCCCTCTTGGCCTCCATCCGCCAGGCTGGATGCCGTGGATTCAACGTGGGCACTCCCGACGGCACCCGCTGGATGGGCGAGACGCGCTCCGCCACGCTCACTGGCAACGACTGCAACGCCGACATCATCGCCTATAACAACCAGTTGCTCATCCATTCGCTCCTTGTCAGCAACGGCACGCGTGCTGGCCTCCACCTCTTTGCCAGCACCGACCAGGGTGCCACTTGGACGGATGTGTTCACCATCCAGGAGGGTGGGGCGGGCTACTCCACGCTGGAGGTGCTCGAGAATGGTGACCTCGCTGTGCTCTACGAGGACGCGTCGTATGGTTCCAACGGTTACATCACCAATTTCGTTACCCTTGACAGGCAAACGGTGCTCGGCTGGATGGCTCCGCAAGGCAACCACCCCCGCGTGGCCGTGGCCGACAATGGCGTGCCGACGGGACCGTCGACCTACGGCACCTTTTCCGATGAGAGCAATGGGAGATATGCCACGTGGGTCTCCAACGCTTCCAGCGGACTGGCGGGCCTGACGGTTGCCAGCCGTAAGGCCGTCTTGCTTCCGGGCACGTTCTTTTCCACCAACAGCCAGTTCTTGCGTGTCATCCCATCGGCACCGCAGGTCAACGACACACTCGTCCTCACGGCTCCCGAAGGCTACACCATCGCTGGCTATGAACTGGGCGCCCACGTGCTGAACGCGCGCGAGTCGTACACACTGACCACCGAGGACGGAACGTCCTACGACATACGCTCGGCCAGCCGCACCTATGCCACGCCTGTGGTTAAGGTGAGCGGTCTCGACCAGCGCTCCGTGAGTCTTGTGGTGCGCGCCACGGGTGCCACCTATGGCCTGCTGGTTCCTTGGCTCAACGTGACGCTCAACGGCGCGCCCGTGAAGAAAAGCCACCAGGGCTACGGCGCTTACGTGGAGAGCCAGCTGGGCAGCTATTTCACCGAGAACGTGGGCGGACTCTTCGCCCTGAGCCATGAGGGCTACGATGATCTCATCGGAACCTACCAAGCCTATGTGGATAGTTGCTCACAGCAACAGTTCTTTGATTTGCAAGAGACCGTGCTCGACAATCTCTCTTACCCCACCACAGGTTATTACCGTATCAAGAGCTCGGGTGCGCGCCATGGCGACACTTACCTGGCTGCGGGCATCAACGTCTTGGCGACGGGCGATGCTGAGCGTGGCTATGGGCTGAAGACCGTTGCGGCCACGGGTGCCATCGCCGATGCCTCGACCATCGTGAGGCTCACTCAGGTGGCCGGTCGGCGCGGCACCTACCGCATCAGCACGCAAGACCTGGGCGTGGTGGCTCCGGCTGGTTCCGGCAAACCCTTTGCGCTCACGGCCGCAGCAGACAAGGGCGACACGTTCACCTTCACGCCCGTCAAGGCCCATGCGGGCCGTGTCACCATCCTTGACGACAGCGTGACGGGCCGTTATGGCTACCTCCACGAGGCGGTTGGTGAGGTGGGGCAGGCTCCCGTTGTCGGATGGACAGCGGAGGGCACACTCACTTCCCCGTCCACGTGGCAGGTGGAGAACGTGCCGTCGCGCGCTTACCGCATCTCCCTGCAGGAGGGCGTGGCGCCGGACGGCAGCTCGCGGTATTTCGGGACGCTCTTCTTGCCCTTTGGCGTGAAGTTGCAACAGGCCAAGGCTTATGTCTGCACGGCAGTCGCAGGCAACGAAGCTTCACTTCAGGAGCTGGGTTACAGCGTGCCGGCTTTCACGCCCGTGGTCGTGATGGGCACGCGCCCATCGGAGACTATGGCGGTCAGTGCCAAGGCCACACAGGCTGTTGGCAAAAACCTGCTACAGGGCAACTGCCTGCCTTTGCCTTGGGATGGCGTGGGCTATGTGCTTGGCGTGAGCGGCGGCAAGGCGGGGCTCTACAAGGCCGACGCCGACACGTTGCCCGCCAACAGCGCTTTCCTACTCAAAGGGACTGCCTCCACGGGTTATGCCTTTACGTTCGTCGACCTTACGGGCGTGCGCGGCGTGGAGCTCAGCCAGCCTGGTGACGCGGCGCGATACAACCTGGCCGGCCAGCGTGTGGGGAACGGCTACAAGGGTCTTGTCATCGTGAACGGCCACAAGTGGCTGCAGCGATAAATTGCCAATCGTTTACGATAGGGTGCTATGAGTGAACAGGTTTTACTGTCGGTAGTCATTCCGGCCTACAATGTGGAGCGCACGCTTGCCCGTTGTGTGGAGAGCGTGCTCATGCAGGAGGTGGAGGGCATGGAGGTTATCGTGGTCGACGATGGCTCCACCGATGCCACGCCCGATGTGGCCAACCGCTTTGCGGGGCACCTTGGTGTGCGCGTCGTGCGCAAGGCAAACGGCGGACTGTCTGACGCGCGCAACGAGGGGTTGCGGCACGCCACGGGTCGCTACGTCACCTTTGTCGACTCCGACGACTACCTCATGCCTTGCACCTACCAGCCGTTGATGGCCATGCTGGCCAGTCATCCTGAGTACGACCTGCTGGAGTTTTCGGTTGAGCGCGACACGCCCGCCGGGCGCGTCGCCATTCGACTGCCCGAGCACGAATACGCCGCCATGGCGGACTACTGGCTTACAGGGCAGGGTTACCAGCATGCCTACGCCTGGAACAAGATTTTCCGTTGTAGCCTCTTCGACCATGTCTCGTTTGCCACGGGTCGCCTCTTCGAAGATGTGTATGTCATGGGCGACCTGTGGCTCCATGTGCGCTTGCTGCGCACCACCAGCCGGGGCACCTACCGCTACACCTACAATCCGCATGGCATCACCGTCGGGGCAGATGCCAGAGGGTGGCGCGACCTGTTGCAGGGGCACCTCCGCATCATGCGCGGTCGCGACCTCATGTGCCACAAGGGCTTCCCCGCCTATTATGCCCATTTGCTCAACATACAACTGATGACTTATTGTTGCTCAGCCGACGCGCGCGACCTTGTGTTGCCAGTCCTGCCTTACCGCCACACCTGGAAGCTCTTTCTCTTGCAGCTCATGGGCATGAGGTGTCTTTGTCGGGCCATTCGTTTCGTGCGCCAACTTAGGGCACGGTTGCTTGTCCTTGTGGGCAACGCCTGATGAGCACATACCCACCCTAAGGGCTCTTGTAACCTATTGTAAATCAAGAGACTACAAAACGTTGAAAATAATAGCTGTTATTTAAAGAATTTACCAATCATTTTCCTTTTGGGCGTGGCTGCAGTGGGCGTCCCCCAAGAAGGTTACGCCAAGAACGTGCAGGCAGTGAAAATCCAGAAAGACGCGGCTGCTGCACCCGACGAGTGGGCAATCAGTATGTGACCATTGAGTTCTACGATCCTACCATCGTGCGCGTCGTAAAGGCGAGCAATGAACAGGCTGACGCCACGACCCATACGAAGAGCTACTCCGTCATCATGAAGCCTCAGCGGGTGAAGAGTGTCGGCGTCCGGGAGGACGGGGATGTTGTAACAATGGAATCACCCCAGATGACTGTCTCGCTGAACCAAAAGACAGGCGAGATACGATTCCTCTCAAAGGAGGGCAAACCACTGCTCACCGACACGCAAACCCAACTCGAAGCGCGTCAGGACGATGCCAACAAGGGCAAGTATCGCATCACGCAGAACTTCCGCCTTGCCGACGACGAGGCCATCTGGGGACTGGGGCAACTGCGCGACAAGTACATGAACCACTGGGGATGCCACGTCGAACTGTGGAACCACAACACCTATATCGCCATTCCCTACTTCACCAGCGAAAAAGGCTACGGCCTCTACTGGGACAATGCGGGAAAGACTTACTTCGATGACACCGTCGCTTCCGAAGGCAAGTCTTCGTCAGAAAACACAACTTCATTCACCAGCGAGGTGGGCACTTGCGCTGACTACTACCTCATGTACAAGGACGGCACACAGGACGGTGTCATCGACTGTATACGGAAGCTGACGGGCCAGGCCACGATGTTCCCCAAGTGGACACTGGGCTTCTGGCAGTGCCGGGAACGCTATAAGACCAGTGATGAAAAAGATCAATGCGCTCTTGCCATTCGACACATGGCCGCAAAACAGCGGCGTGATGCCATACGATGTGAGAACTTCCAGACCCACGACGGATCATGGCTTAGCGTGAAGAACGCTTTCCCGTTGCTCCACAACAAGAGCATCAACGAGTACCAACGAGCGATGAGAGGAAACGAGAAACGCTCCGTGCAAATGACCCGTAGCGGTAGCTTCGGTCTCCAGCACTATGGCACTTTTTCGTGGAGTGGCGATGTCGATGCCTCTTGGGAGGAATGAAAAATCAGATCCTCTCGGGTCTCAACTATACCCTTTGCGGCATTCCGTTCTGGAACACCGACCTCGGTGGCTTCTTCTATTGGTCGTTTGAGCAAAACCCGAAGAGCCCTGCTCTCCAGGAGCTGCAGACGCGCTGGATGCAATGGGGAACCTTCATGCCTCTTATGCGCAACCACCGCTCTTCGCCGATGGTGGGCGAACTGTATGAGTTTGGCAAGCCTGGCGACTGGGCATACGACGCCATCCTCAGGGCCATTAAGCCGAGCTATCGCCTCTTGCCCTACATCTACAGCATGGCTGGTGATTGCGTGCAGCGCAGTGGCAGCATGATGCGCGCTTTGGTGATGGACTACGCGAGTGACAAGAAGGCTTCTCACCTCAACGACGAGTATCTCTTCGGTCGTAACATCTTGGTGAAACCCGTCACCAACCCGATGTATACCTGGAAGGACAACCAGAAGAAAGTCCGCACCATCTATCCCGACGTGAAAGAGGCAGCCGTTCCCGTTGATGTCTACTTGCCGAAGGGCGACAAGCCCATGTAGGCCATCAAAACCGTGGAATATGCTGGAAAAACCATGAAAGTGCAGCTATAGCAGTAATGCGCCCCGCCCAAGTGGGGCGCATTACCGAAATATGGGCGTATAGAAATTCTAAAAGAGCTAAAAATGTGGGGTAAATGGATGGCTATATGCACAAATCTTTGTATTTTTGCAAGAGTGTGGGGAATCCGATATAAGGTTTCAAAACGACACGTAGCAAGAACATGGCAGCACAACACCTGAGCCAGTGGCTCAAGACATTATTGTTCGTCGTCTGTCTCCTGGTAGGGGCACAGGCGCAAGCACAAGCTGGCAGCCGTACTTGTGCCGATGGCTTGCGGGGCAATGGCGAAAAGCCAACAACCGTCTGGGTCATCGGCAATGAACAGCCGCAAGCCCTGCTCTCCAATGCTTCTGAGCTGGTTCGCTTATGCAGCCAGCGTCCAGAGCGTCTGCTTTCCTCACCCAGTCATGTGCCCGTGTACCACGGAGTGTCGCGGCTCCAACATCTTTTCATTCATCAGAAAACACGTTTTTGCTTCTACCGTGGTTGCGCCCATCGCTTGTCGCGCCCGCTGGTGGACATGCCACAGTGCGATTATTACGTTTATCGCCTGCGGCACTTGCTTTGTTGACGAGGCTCCGCGCCTCGGGAGTCACCCCACCAGGTGGCTTCCACTCATTTTCAAAACCACCATTATTTATTATAAACAAAGCAACAACAGCATATTTTTTATGGCAAACATCAATAGCATGGCAATGTCGGCAGACCTTGCCAAGGACAGTCGTGTGAACATTCAAAAGTCATTCTTCGGCCTCAGTAAGACGTGGGTCTATGCCCCAACGGGCAGCAAGTTGCGGGCTGTTAAATATGAGTACAGTCCAGAGGACGGCAAGGCCGTGGAGGACGCGCTGACCGCCGCTCCCGACAAGTGCGCCGATGCGCTGGCCGGTCTCAACGTGAGCCACGCGTCGATGGGCAATTTCCTGCTGGAGGCTGCCTGTTCCGCCGACGGCCAGTTTGTGGCGCTTCGCCTCTACCAGTATCAGCAGTTACGCTTCCAGCCTGTGTCGCCCCTGTGCCTGTTGGAAGGCGCTGAGGCCGCCAAGGTGTCGTCTCGTTTCTGACCAAGAGGCCGCAAGCAACGTTCCTTTTCCCCCACAGAGAGGAGCCGCTTGCGGCCTTTTTCATGTGGGGTCAAAGATGCTAGTGAGTCTGCTGCAAATGCATAAAAGTATTATAAAGTGCGTTAAAAAACAGTCGATTTGCTGGTGTTACATATATTATTTTAATATCTTTGCCTAAAGGGAGCCCCATTGGGACAAAACCCAAGAGTGAACCAACCTAAACATACAAAAACATACTTCCTATGAAAAGCAACAACATCCCAGAAGTGAAGCTCGGCATCATTGCCGTTAGCCGTGACTGCTTCCCCATTGCGCTGTCTACACAGCGCCGCGAGAACATTGTGAAGAGTTACCAAGGCGAACTGTACAACTGCACGACGACCGTGGAAAACGACCACGACATGGAGAAGGCCCTCTCGGAGGTAAAAGCCGTCGGGTGCAACGCCCTTGTGGTCTTCCTCGGCAACTTCGGCCCCGAAACACCTGAGACCCTCATCGCCGAGAAATTTGACGGTCCCTGCATGTTTGTGGCTGCCGCCGAGGGCGACGGCGACATGATCAACGGTCGTGGCGACGCCTACTGCGGCATGCTCAACTGTTCGTATAACCTCGGCATGCGCCACCTCAAGGGTTACATCCCCTCGTATCCAGTGGGCACCGCTGACGACATCGCCAAGATGATGGCCGACTTCGTGCCTGTGGCTCGCGTGGTGCTTGGCCTGAAAGGCCTGAAGATCATTACCTTCGGCCCACGCCCACAAGATTTCTTCGCCTGCAACGCACCCATTAAAGGTCTCTATGAACTGGGTGTGGAGATTGAGGAAAACTCGGAGCTTGACCTCCTGGTGAGCTACCGCGCTCATGAGGGCGACGCGCGCATCGCTGGGGTCTGCGAGGACATGCGCAAGGAGATGGGCGAGGGTCGTTACTATGAGCAGTTGCTGCCCCGCATGGCGCAGTTTGAGATTACCCTGCTCGATTGGGCGGAGGCTCATAAGGGCTCACGTCAGTATGTGGCCTTTGCCGACAAATGCTGGCCCGCCTTCCCCAAGGAGTTTGGCTTCGAGCCCTGCTACGTCAATAGCCGCCTGGCCAGTAGGGGCATCCCCGTGGCCTGCGAGGTCGACGTCTATGGTGCCCTGTCAGAGTATGTAGGCATGTGCGCCAGTGGCGACACCGTGACGCTGCTCGACATCAACAACTCAACGCCGAAATACATTTACGACGAGGACATCCTTCCCAAGTATGGCCAACGGTATGCTCTCACCGACACATTCATGGGCTTCCACTGCGGCAACACGCCCTCGTGCAAGATGTGCGAGGGTCGTGCCATCAAGTACCAACTCATCCAGAACCGCCTGCTGGAGAACGGTGGCACACCCGACTTCACGCGTGGCACCCTGGAGGGCGACATCGCCGCGTCGCCCATCACTTTCTTCCGTCTGCAGTGCGACAGCGAAGGACAGCTCCGTGGCTACATCGCCCAGGGCGAGGTGCTCGATGTGCCCACGCGCTCGTTTGGCGGCATCGGAATCTTCGCCATTCCTGAGATGGGGCGTTTCTATCGGCATGTGCTGATTGAGAAACACTATCCGCACCATGGTGCCGTGGCCTTCGCTCACGTGGGCCGCGCGCTGTTCGATGCCTTCCGCTACCTCGGTATCACCGACATCGCCTACAACCAACCAAAGAGCTTGCCTTACGCTACGGAGAACCCGTTCGAGTAGGCTCCTCATGCGTATGTGGACGACAACTGAGATAAAAGTATACAACTTTTCTAATAAGGAGCCCTGCCGAAACACTTGCCCATTTGCTGCAAGTCCTCAATCCAAGGCGGAGCTTGTTGTCTAAAATTATCTCTGTTGTCGTCTCCTCAAAAATGACCAATCGTCTATCGTCTTAACAAGTTACGTCGTCGTTAGTCATCCTAAAAATGTCATTAACGAACACAGAGACAAGAGGAGAAACCCTTTTAAATCCATTGTGAGGCTTGGCAGGACAACACACGACAGACAAACGGGGTGTGCTGGTGCGGAAAAACAAGAAGTTCATCCTCAAATAATCACTTATGACAATCAAAAACCTGATACTCGCGGCAGCACTTCTCGTTGCCGTACCCACGGCCGCACAAACCGCCGTGGAGAACGAGCCGGCCGACCCTGCTTCATGGTCGACGCTCCCTGCTGACAAGCCCTTCGTGTTGGTATGGGGCTCGCGCGACGTACATTACGCGCAATCAGCCGTTCCTCGCATCGGACATAACGAGGAAACAACCCTCATGGCGTGGCGCGGTGAGACAGTGTCGGCTTTGGCTCTCCTTGTTTCACGACAAGGCACACGTCCCCTCCGACTGGAGATGAGGACGGCAGTCGACGACGTGCGATGTGCAGATAGCGTGGCATCGGCACGCTTCGTGCGCTACGTGTTGTGTGACGAGAAGCGGGGCTGCGGTGCCAACGCTATGAACACGCCTACCTATCTCGTTCCCGACATCATCGACCAGGACACCTCTCGAGCCTTGGCACCCATGACGACACGTCCCGTATGGGTGTCGGTCACGGTGCCACGCAATGCCAAGACGGGCAAACAGACCCTGTGGCTGACGGTCGTTGACGCACAGACGAAACGGGAACAGGGGCGTTTGCAGCTCACGCTGAATGTCATTGGCCGCACACTCCCCAGCCCAGCTAACTACCAGTTCCATGTGGACTTCTGGCAACAGCCTTACAGTGTGTCACGCCTTGGCGGCGTGCGTCGATGGAGCCAACGTCACTTTGACCTGCTAAGGCCTTATCTCAAGCTCTTGGCTCGAGGTGGGCAAAAGGTGGTCACGGCCATCTTGTTTGACGAACCATGGGGCGAACAGAGCAACGACAGGTTTGACGCGATGATCAAGACCACGCGCCGGAAGAATGGCAAGTGGCGTTATGACTACTCGGTCTTCGACCATTATGTGGAACTGTGCGACAGCTGCGGCATCGACAAGCAAATCAACTGCTACTCGATGATACCCTGGGACATGACGTTCGCCTACTACGACGAAGCACTGCGGCGCGACGTGAGCCTGCGCGCGACGACCGCCGACTCGGCTTATCGCGCCCTCTGGGTGCCTTTCCTGAAGAGCTTTGCCCAGCACCTGAAGAAGAAAGGGTGGTTCGAAAAGACACGCATCGCCATGGATGAGCGTGGATTGCAAGATATGAAACGAGCCTATCAGTTGCTGCACGAAGCTGTGCCCGATTTCAGCATGGCTCTGGCAGGCAACCTGCACGATGAGTTGGCTGACAAGGTTGCCGACTACAGCTTGGGGTTCTACGCGCGTTTCAGCGAGACACAGCGCACCACGCGGCACAGTCGTGGCATGGTAAGCACCACGTATACTTGCTGCACGGAACTGGCACCCAACCTCGAAACCTATAATGACCCCGCCGATGCAGCCTACCTGCCTCTCTATTGTCAGGCCAACGGCTTTGACGGATACCTACACTGGTCATGGATGAACTGGACGGACGAGCCGTTGCGTGACAGCCGTTTCAAGCTCTTCCCAGCTGGTGACACCTATGTCGTATACCCTGGTCCACGCAGTTCCGTGCGCTGGGAACGGTTCATCGAGGGTGTGCAACAGGTGGAGAAGTATCGCCTGCTACGTGCTGAGCGAGAGGCCAATGATGATGAGACTGGCGTGAAGAGGCTGGATGACGCCCTGCGTACCTTCCAGTCGGGCGAGCTCAACTACCACAGCACCTCCGCGCGCCTGGTCAACGCCTTCGAGCGGCTGTTGAACGAGATGAGCGCCAACTGATGGCACTTCGGATGTGGGCAGCCCCATCTGTCCACACCTCATAAGGGCAAAAGTATAGGCTGTGAGCATGCGTTGCGCCTATGCTTTTGCCCTTTATTCTTGACGACAATAGAGACAATAGAGACAACTTTTGTTGGCCTGTGGACTTTTAGCCTTTCTTGCTGATGCAAGCGACAGAGTCGAGCGCAGGCTGTGCAGCTGGCAAATTTGCTGGCATCCGTGAGATTGCCGCCCCAACATGGCCCAATCCGCACAGTCCTCATGGTCGCCTTCTTTTGTTTTTTCATGCTGTCCGCTTGGTCTGCACAAGACTTTATTATCTGCATGGCCTGCGGAAATAAGAAAATCCCGCAAAACGCCATCAAGGCAGAATGCCCATATCTTGTGCTCGAAGGCGCAACCCACGCCATTCTCTTCGACGTAACCAAGACTGACGAGTTCATGGATGAGATCCATGAGAATATTGATACGATCTACGTGGTAACCTCCAGCAGTAAGACATTCGCTGCGGTCAAAAAGGAGCTGGACGAGCTTCCCGAAAGGACGAAGACCGTTCCTGTGACGATTCCCATGGCGAATGGCTTTGCCGCCAATGCAGCTTATTATAAGTTGACCTTCCTCGACAAGGACAAGGTGTCTTTGGGTACGCAGCTGGAGAAATTGCTTCCCATCCTGTGGATGAAAGCTGGGACTCATGGCGTTTGTCCTACCCATGTGGAGGAGGAATTCACGGTCTTTGAGGAGAACAAGATGGCCATCTTGAACGACGAATTTGCCATCGGCGAACTGAGAGCAGTGTTGGAAGACAACCCTGGGGTGGATACCGTCTACATAATAGAAGATAGCGAAGAGAATTATCGGGCATTGGCTGCCAGGCTTCACGTAAGGCAAACCTATCAGCTCTATTGTGACTATCTCGACAATTTCAAGATAAATATAGAAAGAAAATAATAAGGCGTATGTTAGTAGATTTATTTGATTTTCAACAGAATGCACTCGACGAGTTGCGAGAGCGACAAGTGAAGGCGCAACGCCGCTACAAGGAAGACGACGAGAAAAGCATCATACCTTTTACTGCCCCTACAGGTGCGGGAAAGACCATCATCATGTCGGCTTTCATTGAAGCCCTCTATGTGGGCGACACTCACCAGGGAGGACAGAATGATGCCATTGTGCTTTGGATTAGCGATGCGCCAGAACTGAACGAGCAGAGCAAGGCAAAGCTATACAAGGTGGCAGATAAATTGAGGAACCGCCCAGTCGTAACCATCGACGAGAAGAGCTTTAAGGCTGATAAACTCACGCCTGGCACCATCTACTATGTGAATACACAGAAGTTTGGAGTAAATAGCAACCTCGTAAGATATAGCGACGAACGCAACTATACAGGTTGGGACTTCATGCGCAACACGGTGAATGAATATGGCGACAAGCTGGTGGTAATCATCGATGAGGCCCATCGAGGAGCAAAAACCAAAGAGGCAAGCGAGCAGATGAGCATCATGCAGAAGTTTATCCTTGGCTCTGATGCAGACAACATGCCCTCCATGCCTTTGGTCATCGGCATGAGTGCCACCCTGGAAAGATTCAATGAACTGGCAAAATCAGCTAATTCCACGCAGTTGCCTAAGGTGGAGGTAACCCCCGACGAGGTGCGCGAATCGGGACTTCTGAAAGATGAAATCAAAATACATCATCCAGAGACGGGGGAGGCATTTGCGGAGATGACCTATCTGGCTGAGGCTGCCAAGGATTGGAAAGATAAATGTCAACATTGGGAGGCTTATCGCCAACATGAGGATGTGGTGGTGTGTCCGGCCTTGGTAGTTCAGGTGAAAAACAAAAAGGACGACAAATTGTCAGAAACCAATCTTGATGAGTGTTTGCGCGTGATAGAGACTAACGCCGGTGTAACTCTGAAGAGTGGAGAAGTGGTACATACTTTCGATTCGAAAGAATCTATCACAATCAATGGATTGGAGGTTCGCTATTTAGACCCTTCCCGAATCTCGGAACACAAAGAAGTGAAGGTCGTCTTTTTCAAGGACAACTTATCGACAGGCTGGGATTGCCCAAGGGCAGAGACCATGATGTCGTTCAAGGTGGCTTCAGGCTACACCAATATTGCCCAGCTTCTCGGACGCATGGTGCGAACTCCTTTGCAGAAGCGAATAGAGACCGATGACACGCTGAATGAGGTGCAGCTCTACTTGCCCAACTTTGATGCTGTTACCGTTGAGCGAGTGAAGCGAGAGCTTGAAGGCACCATCCCTACCCATGTGGATGCACATCCCTCACCGAAGCAGGTGCTTGAACTTCGGGGAGACTTGCCATGTGGACTGTCTCGTCAGGAAGTCTTTGAGGCGATCAACGACGCTCAGATAGACAATTATGCAATCCCTAAAAAAAAAGTGACGGATTATCGGAAAGCACTTTTCAAACTTTGTCATTTGTTGGTGCGCACCCGTTTGTGCAGGGATGCGGTCAAGAACTTGAAGGACGACATCATAGGGCAAATAAGTGTCCTTGTCAACCATCTGCAGCATGACGGAACTTATCAGCAGACGATGGAGCAAGCGCGAACAATGAGCGATAGGGTGCTTGCCTTTGATGCATTAGGCAATAAAGTAAGAGAAGGTGAAGATGGACATCTTGTCCTTACAGATTCGGATATTGACACTTGGAGCGAAAATGTGGAGATGAAGTTGGGAAAAGAAGGTGTGCTGAATGCTTATCGCAAAGCAAAAATGAACGAGTATGATAATACGGAACTACGATTGCATTTCATCCTCTATGCCAATGATCAGTCATGTATGGACCGTCTGGATGAATATTGTAAGAATACTTTCTACGGCTATGTTGACCAATACCGTCATGACATAGAGGCCAAGGGGGAGGACGTGAAGCGCGAGTATGAGAAGATAGTCAAGGCCCATGTTTCCACATCTCCTTTCGACTTGACTTTGCCTGACTTGATGGTTACGAGCAAGCATCCAGAAGGAGCTGTCTATACAGATCACCTGTATGTGGATGGAGAAGGAAAGGCTGTATTCAAGTTGAATGAATGGGAACAAGCTGTACTTGAAGAGGAAAGACAAAGGGAAGGCTTTGTTTGCTGGGTGAGAAATATTCCTAACAAGGAAGGATCCCTATGCATCCAGTACCAGTTGGGAACGGAGCTAAAACCGCATTTCCCGGATTTTATAGTGGTGCATCGTGTGAATGGGCATTTTGAATTTGCCTTGCTTGAGCCGCATTACACAGGCTACGCAGATTCTGTGCCAAAACTTAAGGGCATGGCATTGTATTCTGAACGTTGCTCCACCGTGTCTCGGAATCAAATGATACGGGTCGTGAAATCATCTTCTGGTATTAAGCTTCAATCACTCAATGTGGCATCAGCATTGGTACGTGACGACGTAAAGAAGATGAATGGAAATGACGAACTGAACAATCTGTTTGTAAATCATAACTAATTTTGAGCGTGGTATGCAGAATAGCTCTCATGTGTGACGTTTTGGGGCTTATAAAAATCCTCTCAATAAAGGGTCATTTATGTATTTTGTCGTATATAAACGATATTTCTTCATCGACTATATCGTTCATAAACGATAAAATGCGTATCTTTGCAATAGGCTTTAGTAGTAACAAGAGCATTATATGACAAAGGATTTGATAAAATTGCTTATCTCGGAATATCAAGCATATGTCTCACAAGTAGAACTCATTCCTCGTGATGTAGAGCTCGTGAATGGGCTCAATTATGTGTTTGTCGGATTGAGGCATGCTGGAAAATCTTATTTGATGTTCCAGCGCATAGCACAATTGATGGAGCAAGGGCATAAGAAAGAGGAAATATTATATTTCAATTTTGAGGACGACCGAATAGACTCTTTGGAGGTTAAGGATCTTGACTTGATAAAAACGTGCTATGAAGAGATGTATGATGCTCGTCCAATATTCTTTTTGGATGAGATACAATTAGTGGATAGATGGGAAAAGTTTGCTCGCAGATTAGCAGACCAAAAATATCAAGTATACATCACTGGCAGCAATGCAAAAATGCTGAGTAGTGAGATTGCGACCACGCTTGGCGGCAGATACATGATACATGAAGTATATCCTTATTCTTTCCAAGAATATTTGAAGGCCAGTGGCATTGACATACATGAAAAGAATGCAATTTTTACATTTGGCAAACAGATAGTCAAGTTGGCTAATACTTATTTTCAACATGGTGGTTTGCCTGAGACAGTAGGTATGAAAGAACCTCGCTCATGGATGAGCAATCTTTTTAGCAAGATATTCTTTGGCGACTTAGTAGCAAGATACAAAATTCGCAACGATTACGCATTGCGTGTGATGATACGCAAAATGGCAGAGAGCATCAAACAGCCTCTTTCATATAACAGAATTGCAAGCATTGTCAGCAGTACCGGTAAAAAATTAAGTACCGATGCAACGATAGACTATGTGGAATATATGACTGAAACTTGGCTCATATTGCCTTACGAAAATCTGTATGGCAAGTTGCAGGACAAGGAGTCTAACCGCAAATATTATTTCACGGATAATGGTTTGCTTCATCTTTTTCTTGTAGAAGCTAACACATCCTTACTTGAAAATATTGTAGCGATAACACTCAGACGCAAATATGGCGATGAATGCTATTTTTGGAATAGCAAAATACAGAAGTGGACTTTGTAGTCCCAGAAGAAGAATTGGCTGTGCAGGTGTCCTATTCCATGACGGATCCAGACACGTTTAAGCGTGAAACAGATGCCCTAATTAAACTGCACTCGGTTCAGCCAATCGGCAAAATGATGGTTGTTACCATGGAAGAAGAAAGCATCGTTGAAAAAGAGGGTCTTCAAATAGAACTCGTTCCTTTATGGAAATGGCTGCTTAGGTTCTAATGTGTTGAAATTTTATGGTGGTTACCCAGCAGCTTAATCATCAGACACGTGAGAAGCCCCCCAAAACTCCCTTTTCATCATCCTGTCAGTCTGGTGGGGCATGCCTGGCCCCCTTGCGCTTGATCACGCTATATTCCGAATGAATCATAAAATATTGCGGGATAGGGTGTCGTGGGTCTTAGCTTTTTTGTAACTTTGCATATTCATGGATTTCAAACTGACTTCAAAGTTCAAGCCCACAGGCGACCAGCCTCAGGCCATCCGCCAACTGACGGAAGGCGTTCGCCAGGGAGACCCCGCCCAGGTGTTGCTGGGGGTAACGGGGTCGGGGAAAACGTTCACGGTGGCCAACGTGATTGCCAACGTGAACAAACCAACGCTCATACTCAGCCACAACAAGACGCTTGCAGCCCAACTCTATGAGGAAATGAAAGGCTTCTTCCCTGATAATGCGGTCGACTACTATGTGTCGTATTACGACTACTACCAGCCAGAGGCTTACCTGCCTACTACCGACACATACATTGAGAAAGACCTCGCCATCAACGAGGAAATCGACAAGTTGCGGCTGGCTGCCGTGAGCGATCTGCTCTCGGGGCGGAAGGACGTGGTGGTAGTGTCGTCGGTGTCGTGCATCTACGGCATGGGCGCACCCATTGCCATGCAAGAGAACATCATCACCATACGGACGGGTCAGAAACTCGACCGCAACGAGTTCTTGCGCAAGCTGGTCAACTCACTCTACGTGCGCAACGATATCGACCTGCAACGCGGCAACTTCGCAGTCAAAGGCGATACGGTGCTAATCGCCATGGCCTATAGCGACAATGTGTTGCGCGTGAGCTGGTGGGACGACGAAGTAGACACCATCGAGGAGTGCGACTCCGTGACGCTCCATTCCCTGCAACGCTTCGAGGAGTACCAGATTTACCCTGCGAACCTCTTCGTGACCAGCAAGGAACAGACAGAGGACGCCATCCGCAAGATACAGGATGACCTTGTGAAACAAGAAGATTATTTCATGGATTTGGGCGACAAAATCAAGGCTCAACGCATCAAGGAGCGCGTGGAGTATGACATTGAGATGATCAAGGAGCTGGGTCATTGCTCGGGCATAGAGAACTACTCGCGCTATTTCGATGGGCGTGAGCCAGGTCAACGCCCCTACTGCCTGCTCGACTTCTTCCCCAAAGACTACTTGATGGTCATCGACGAGAGCCACGTCAGCGTGCCGCAAATCAACGCCATGTATGGCGGTGACCGCGCGCGCAAGCAGAATCTCGTGGAGTATGGCTTCCGCCTACCCGCCGCCTTCGACAACCGTCCGCTGCGCTTCGAGGAGTTCCACGACATGATCCACCAGGTCATCTATGTTTCGGCTACCCCTGCCGATTATGAGCTGCAGGAGGCTGAGGGCGTTGTAGTCGAGCAACTCATTCGACCCACGGGGCTCCTCGACCCTGAGATTGAGGTGCGTCCGTCGGAAAACCAAATCGACGACCTGCTCGACGAAATCCTCACCCGGAGCCACCGAGGAGAGCGCGTACTTGTCACCACACTCACCAAGCGCATGGCCGAGGAGCTTACCGAGTATCTGCTCGACCATGGCGTGAAGGCCAACTATATCCACAGTGACGTGGCCACGCTCGACCGCGTGAAGATTATGAATGACCTCAGAGCCGGCGTGTTCGACGTGTTGGTTGGTGTCAACCTCTTGCGCGAGGGTCTCGACCTCCCAGAAGTGTCATTGGTGGCCATTCTCGATGCCGACAAGGAGGGATTCCTGCGCAGCCACCGCAGCCTGACCCAGACCGCCGGACGCGCCGCCCGCAACGTCAACGGCAAGGTCATCATGTATGCCGACACCATCACCGACAGCATGCAGCGCACCATCGATGAGACATCGCGGCGACGCACCATCCAGTTGAAATACAACGAGAAACACCACATCACGCCCAAGCAAATCGTGAAAGACATCAAGGGGATGCTGCCAATGGCCTCTGGCGACGCTTATGAGGCTCCGCAGATGGCTGCCGAGTATGCGGTGAAGGGCATGGACACGGGAGCCTTTGCCGCAGACCCCATTGTACGCCACATGACGCGCGACGAACTACAGAAGAGCATCGACAACACCAAGTCGCTCATGGAACAGGCCGCCAAGAACCTTGACTTCATACAGGCCGCGCAGTATCGCGACGAGATTGTAAGGCTCGAAAAGCAGTTGGACAGCAAGAAATAAGGTTCTTCCGTTAAATGCGTAGGCGCTTGTCGTTTAAGGCGTATAGCTTTACGTGAAGGACGCATCATTATGCGCGTACGCAATATGCTTATATGGCTGTCATCTGGCAGCCTTTCGGGCAACCGTTGTGTCACCACGCCCAATGGTTTATAGGCCTTCTTTTGCTAAGGAAAACGGCAGATAGGAATTTACCAAAACATCCGCGAGGCTGATTGAAGCTCACCTTGATAAGTACCCTGCATAAATTGTTGTCCTTTCGTGAAAAATAACAGCTTAAATTCTGAAAATAACAGCTATTATTTTTCATGGCACGCTATCTTTTGATATTCAACAAGTTGCGGCTGTCGTCAAAAGACTTGGCTCTGTGGTTTGAATAGAGCGCCAACGCGCGCACTATGTGGGATAAAGTGCGGGTTGACGGCAAGCCGACAAACCCGTAACTGAGTATTCTTATCTACGCATTTAATAGAAGAGCAAGAAGTAAAAGCGTAAATGATGTTGGATGTAAAGGTTGTCACTTTAAATGTTAGTGATTTCCAACTTTTTGTTGTAACTTTGCCAAACAATCTAAACATTATTCGAATCATGAAACAACGACCGCTTTTACTTGCTTTGCTGGCCGTGGCGTTGGGGACGACACCTTCCTCGGCGGCGAAGCCCAAGAACAAGTTTGCCGGATATCTCTTTGCTTACTTTGAGGGAACGGGAAACGCCAAGCAACAAGAACAATTGCGCTTTGCCATCAGTAAGGATGCGCGCGATTGGTACGCGCTCAACAACAACCTCCCCGTCGTGAGCAGCGACACCATCTCGACCAGTGGCGGCATACGCGACCCCCACATCCTGCGCGGTGAGGATGGGGCTTACTATATCGTGGCAACCGACATGAACACGGCAGCCAACGGTTGGAAGGACAACCCGGGAATCGTGATGATGAAGTCGAAAGACCTTGTCAACTGGACACACGCGAAAATTGTGCTCAAGGATGCCTACAGGAACTTTTCTGATGCCTACTGGGTGTGGGCACCACAGACCATCTACGACCGCAAGGCCAAAAAGTATATGGTCTACTTCACCCTGCAGCGCACAGGCGATGGGCGAAAGAGCCTCGTCACCTATTACGCCTATGCCAACCGCGACTTCACGGGTTTTGAGGGTGAGCCCAAGGTTCTTTTCTCAGCCAAGTATGGCAGCATTGACAACGACATCATAGAGCGCAACGGTGTGTATCACCTTTTTTATAAAGGCAACATCAAAAACGCGGAAGGCAAGGAAATACAGAACGGCATACAGCAGGCTACAGCAAAGAGCCTGAAAGGACCATGGAAAGAGGACTTCAAGTTTATTGATGCCTATGCCAACCAGCGTACGGGTGTTGAAGGGTCGGGAGTATTCCCCCTCAACGATGGCAGTGGCTATGTGCTTATGTATGACCTATACGGATCGGGGCGTTACGAGTACCAGACATCAACCGACCTGAGGACCTTCTCGCAGAAGCCGCAGTCGTTCCGCAAGGACTTCTTCCCTCGCCACGGCACTGTCATACCCATCACGGACGAGGAGATGGATCGTGTGCAGCAGCGCTGGGGCTACGTCATGCAGCACGACTATAGAGCCGCGGGCAATCCGCTTTTCACCCATGTTCACACAGCCGACCCGGCGGCACTCGTCAAGAACGACACGCTGTGGCTCTTCACCGGGGTTGACGAGCCAGGCAACCACGGCAGCTACGCCATGGACAAGTGGGCTGTGTTCTCCACGACAGACATGCGCCACTGGACTCAATACCCCACGCCATTGCGTGTTGCCGACTTTAAGTGGGCTAAGAGCAAGCAGGCTTATGCGGGTCACGTGGTCGAGCGCAACGGCAAGTTCTATTGGTATGTGTCGACCAACTGGTGTGGCATCGGCGTGGCAGTGTCCGACAAGATTACTGGCCCGTACCATGACGCTCTGGGAAAGCCTATGCTTACCAACGACGACTGCTTCGCTTCGAAGCACTCATGGGCGTGCATAGACCCTGCTGTCTTCATTGACGACGATGGGACACCCTACATCATTTGGGGCAACAAGCAGTGTTATATCGCCAAGCTCAAGGACTCGATGACTGAGATTGAGCCGGGCAGCATCCGTCAGATTGAGCTCGGCAGCGAATACCCGTTTACCGAGGCTCCCTGGGTGCACAAGTACAATGGAAAGTATTACCTTACTTATGCCACAGGTTGGCCTGAGAAGATAGCCTATGCCATGGCAGACCGCATCGACGGCACGTGGCAGCCCAAAGGCATCATCTCTGAGATTGCCGGTAACAGCAACACCACTCATCCGGCTATCGTCAACTATAACGACCAGTGGCTCTTCATCTCTCACAATGGTGCGTTGCCAGATGGTGGTAGCTACAAGCGTAGTGTCATTATCGAGCAGATGGCTTATAATGCCGATGGAACCATTCGACCGATAGCCCCAACGACTAAGGGCGTGAGCGGCATGGGCAATCCCATCCTGCCCGGTTTTCATGCCGATCCCGAGATTCTCTATTCCAACGAGACGAAGAAGTATTATATCTATTCCACCACGGATGGAAAACCCGGGTGGGGTGGATATAAATATTATGTCTATTCTTCTTCCGACCTGAAGGAGTGGAAGAACGAAGGCGTAGCCCTTGATGCCAAGAGCGACCAGGTCTCCTGGGCCAATGGCAACCTCTGGGCTCCTGCGGCTGTGGAGGTGAAGCAGAAAAATGGAAGTTATAAGTATTATCTCTATTACAGTGCCAATCCCAACGATAACGGCCCCAAAAAGATTGGTGTGGCAATCTCCGACTCGCCTGTAGGGCCTTTTGTGGATTTCGGAAAGCCTATTGTGGAGAAGTCGCCTGTCGGCCATGGCCAGCAGATAGACGTGGATGTGTTCATTGATCCTGTGAGCAAGAAACCATACTTGTACTGGGGCAATGGTTATATGGCCGGTGCTGAGCTGGAATCCAGCATGACCACCGTGAAGGAGAACACCATCACTGTGATGACACCCCAGGGTGGCAGTCTCAAGGATTACGCTTATCGCGAGGCTCCTTACGTGTTCTATCGCAACGGGCTTTATTACTTTATGTGGTCGGTCGATGACACGGGGTCACCCAACTATCATGTGGCCTATGGAACGTCGTCGTCGCCACTCGGCCCCATCAAGGTAGCTGAAAAGCCCATCGTGCTGCAGCAAAACCCACAACGCGATATCTATGGAACGGCTCACAACTCGGTCATCCAGGTGCCCGATACCGACGAGTGGTATATCGTGTATCACCGTATCAACAAGGACTGGCTCCACTATCAGCCTGGTGTGCACCGCGAGACGTGTATCGACCGCCTCTACTTTAATGAGGATGGAACCATCAAGCCGGTCAACCCCACGGAATAGGAATAGGGTGTTAGCCGCTGGAATGGCTGGATATCCGTAGACAAACAAAATGGCAGGCAAACCACGCCAGAGGCGTTGAGGTTTGCCTGCCATTATTATTTACTTTGGAATGTGCCAAGCGTCAAGCATTGCTCATCGCAATTACTTGACCTCAATTTGTTTCACATCGTCTTTCTTCTCTTCTTTAGCCACCTTCGGTATCTCTATCTTCAAGACACCGTTATTGACTTCGGCTGTAATCTTCTTCTGATCTGCATCCTCAGGAAGCGCGTAGCTCTGTGAGTAATTGGAGTAGGAGAACTCGCGGCGCAGATAATGCTCCTCTTTCTTGTTCTCTTTCTTCTCATCCTTATGCTCGATAGAGACGTTGAGGTAACCATCCTTGTCGATGTTCATTTTCACCATCTCTTTCTTTAAGCCAGGAGCAGCGACCTCCATTGTATATTCGGTGGCACTCTCTTTCACGTTGACAGCAGGTGCGGTGGCGTTCAGACGCGGCATCAAGTCGGTATCAAAGAGATTGTCATCAAACCAACTGTTCAACCAATTTGAAACGTTGTTGTTATTTCTACGAGCTAATAACATAATTGTTAACCTCCGATTGTAGTTTACTCATCCTCTCCTTGCCGTTTCTGGTTCGGTCGGGATTTCTGTTTGTTCTTTTTTATTGTTGTTTGTTTGCTCTTGCTCGTTTGTCGCGAACCCAAAGCTAAGCGTCGGCTTCGAGGTTCGATAGGTTTCTGAAGTCCAAGTTGTTAATGTTTTTGGCTTCTTGCCATCCTCGCCTTTCTGCTTCTGCTTTCGCTCTTATTCTTGCAATAGGTGTGCCAAGTAGCTGTTTTTATGGATATTGACTCATGTGGACAAAGATGGCGCAGACGGATTGCCTTTTTGTCATGAATATTTAAATATTTTAATCATTACTGACAGGAAAGACGAAATGGAGTTCATTTGTATGATGTCAGACTCATGACCGCTGCTTTTTCTTCAGACACACCAGCATGATAGTCAATAGGCCGATGCCTGTTGCCCACGAGATGAGCGCGCAGGGGATGGTGCCCAGCCTTTGCGAGAAGCCCGCAACGATAAATGTGAGAAACGATATGCCAGCCACTGTGAGCGCGTAGGGCAGCTGTGAAGTTACGTGGTGCACATGCTTACATTCCGCTCCGGCACTTGCCATGATGGTTGTGTCGGAGATGGGTGATATGTGGTCGCCGCATACCGCACCTGCCATGCAGGCCGAGATGGAAATGACACGCAAGGGTGCTGCAGTGGGGAACACGGCTACGCAGATGGGGATAAGAATGCCAAATGTTCCCCATGATGTGCCTGTGGCAAAGGCCAGTAGCGCAGACACCACAAAGATGATGGCAGGAAGGAACATCTGCAGTTGGCTCGCACTGTCCGCTACGATACCCGCCACATATTTGGCGGCGCCGAGCGAGTCGGTCATGCTTTTTAGCGTCCATGCTAACGTGAGGATGAGAATGGCGGGTACCATAGCCTCAAACCCCTTGATGAGACTGCTCATGGCTTCGTCGAAAGGTAGCGTTTTGCGCACCGTGTACAGGGCGACAGAGAGAATCAGCGCGGCCAGCGAACCCATGACGAGTCCTACGGAGGCGTTGCTGGCGGCAAATGCGGCGGTAAAGTCGTGGTAGGCTCCAGCCGATTGGTCGAAATAACCACCAGAATAGATCATGCCGAGCGTGCAGAGAACGATGAGCAAGAGTATGGGAATTACGAGGTCGCTGACTTTTCCACGATTGCGCTTCGATCCTATCTGCCTGGCACCTACACCATGTTCCGCGAGTTGGAGCTTGGTGTCGCTTACCTCGTCAATCTGTCCTCCGTGGGTGCGTTCGTACCATTCGCGCCAACGGGCATCGTACTTACTCATCGACTTGAAGTCGAAATTGATGAGTACTACGGCAAACATGAACAGGATGGTGAACAATGCATAAAAATTGAAGGGTATAGCCTTGCAGAAGAGGGCAAGGCCGTTTTCACCGCTCGTGACGAATCCCGACACCGCAGCCGCCCAACTCGAGATGGGCGATATGACGCACACGGGAGCTGCAGTGGAGTCGATGAGATAGGCCAGTTTTTCCTTGGTCACGCCATGTCGTTGCGTGATAGGTCGCATTACAGACCCTACGGTGAGGCAGTTGAAATAGTCGTCTATAAAGATGAGAATTCCCAAGAGGATGGTGGCCACTTGTGCGCCACGTTTTGTCTTGACGTGTTTTGAGGCCCATTGGCCGAAGGCGGCCGATCCGCCAGCTTTGTTCATGAGTGACACGATGGCACCCAGCACCACCAGGAAGACCAGTATGCCCACGTTCCATGGGTCGGATAGGCAATGGATGAGACCATAGTGTTGGGTTTGGCTGCCCTGTCCGACGGTGTCGTTGAGCAAGTGGCTTATAAAGCCTTCAAGGCCCGTCTGCATGGAAAAGCTGTATAAGACTGCTCCCAAGACGATGCCGATGAAGAGTGATGAATAGACTTCCTTAGTCTTGAGGGCCAAGGCAATGGCAACGACTGGCGGCAATAAAGACCAGTATGTGCCAATTATGTTATAGTCCATATGGCTATTCTCTTGAGGAAAATGTGTTTGTGTGTGATGAAAAAGCACACATGAGCTCCCCTGTAAGCGAAGGAGTTCATGTGTGTCGTGGTAAGTTTGGCTTTGTGGCCAATGGTGTATCGTCCTATTTGACGCTCACTTTCAATGGCGTCCTGACAGCTTGGGCTGCTTTGCTCAAGAATGTCTTCCACGTCTCAAAGGTGTGAATACCTTCAGATTGGTTTCCGTCCCATGCCGAACCGAAGTAGTAAGTGTAAGCCTGTCGGGGACGGAAGGTAGCCTTGGCGAGGATGTGCCCGATGGCTATACCCTTTTGTCGCGGCTGGAAGAAAGTGGTCAATTGTTTTTCAGGAAAGAGCATCCCGACAAAGATGTGCCCCATCTGTTTGGCCAGTTGGTCACGATAGTTGGGGTTGTAGACGCTGGCATCACCCAAGTCATCATAGCCCATGTAGCCGTTCTTGGCATCCATGACATAAGCCTTGGGGTTCGACTGGTGTATCACGATGCCCGCAACCAGGTTTACTGGTTTTGTCAAACCCTTGTAGCTGACGCTTACCCGGTTGAAATGTGAACCTGCGTCGAGCGTGACGACGCGCACCTCCGTCACCTTTTCGCCAGCCACCTGCTGCTCGGGATAGGTCAGCTCCACGGTGAAGCGCAACGGACCCTTGTCGAGAATCTTGTATGACTTATAACACTGTGGCATCACCAGATTGCCCTTGGCATCAAGGGTAGCGTTGCCACCGCCGCCGAGAGTTGGCCCTACGGTGTAGCAGTCCATGCCTTTCCCGTGGTTGATGTGGTAGCAATAGGCATTGTAAACCTGGTCGGCCAAGCCTTTGTAGCCCCGTTGCGCCAAGTCTTTGATGGCGCGTCGCATGGTGGTGTCATGCTCGCTGGCATACCAATAGTCGAGCATGAGGTCGGTAGTGTTTTTGTTGAAAATATCGTATCCCACGCCCACGCCGTGCCCGTAGATGCGGTAGGCCACCTTGTCGTTCTCCCATCCGAACTCGTCTTGCCTTTCGGTGAACAGCCGCCCCGTGACCTTCGGCTCATATTTCTGGGGTGTGCCCTTGTGAGCCTGGTAGATGGCACGACCCTTGGCGGGCACGTCTGCGAGGAAGATGAGCTTGCCGTCGTATGTCGCTTGCGAGGGCATCTCCTTGCCGTTGGCATCCGTTACGACGATGTCTTGTGTTGCTCCGAGCTTGCGTTGCACGTTGGCCAGTGACGTTTCGACCATTTCCTTGCGCGGTGTCATGAGTGAGTTGGTTACCGTGATGGTCACCTTTTCTGCAGCCTGAGCAATAGAGCAATAGGCCGCCAGGAGCGTGAATATAAGTTTTTTGAAATTCATTGACGTCAAATATTTGGTGTTTACCCTGTTGTGATTTTCTGTTAGTCTCTCAGCGGATTCCAACCTTGTGCCGTGATGTCAAACTCTTGGTTGTCGCGGCTGATGAGCTTGGTGCCCAGTTCTGGCTTTGTGATGTATCCAATCTGCTTGACTCCCTGGCTCTCAAGGGTGTTGAGCTTGTCGTGGTCGCCGATGGGCACGGTGAACAGGAGCTCATAGTCCTCGCCTCCGTTCATAGCACACGTGGTGACGTTCATGTTGAACTCTTCCGCCTGCACGGCCGTTTGATAGTCAATGGGAATGTTTTTCTCATAGACACGGCATCCGCAATGGCTCTGCTTGCAGATGTGCAGCAGTTCTGATGACAGCCCATCGCTGATATCCATCATGGCCGTGGGCTTAATGTTGTTATCTCTTAACAGCTTGATGATGTCGCCACGTGCCTCTGGTTGCAGTTGCCTTTCAAGCAGGTATTCGCGTCCAGCAAAGTCGGGTTGGAAATCGCTGGCCTTGCTTCCTTGTTCCCTGAGGTGCTTGACGAGGGCATCGTTCCCTGCCTTTTTTGCTTCTGCTATTTTCTTGTTGATGTCATCAAGTTGTTGGTAGTACACGTTTTTTTCTCGTTCAAGGAGTTGCAGTCCCATGTAGGCTGCCCCAAGGTCGCCGCTGACGCAGATAAGATCTGTTTCCTTGGCTCCGTTGCGGTATACAATGTCGTTCTTCTTAGCCTCGCCGATGCAGGTGATGCTGATGGCCAGTCCGGTGAGAGAAGAAGTGGTGTCACCGCCCACGATGTCGATGTCCCACTTGCCGCAAGCACGCCTGATGCCATCGTAAAGCTGTTCGATGCCCTCAACGTTGAAGCGTTTGTCAAGCGCGATTGATATGACCATCTGGCGTGGTGTGCCGTTCATGGCAAAGATGTCGGAAATGTTTTCCATGGCCGCCTTGTAGCCCAGTTGCATGAGTGACACATAGGTGAGGTCGAAGTGCACACCTTCCATGAGCATGTCGGACGTGACAAGTACCTCGCTGTCTGGGTAATGCAAGACCGCGCAGTCGTCGCCCACACCGTAACGTGAACTGTCGTTTTTCAGTTTGAAGTTTTTGGTGAGTCGGTCTATGAGGCCAAACTCACCTATCTTTGATATTTCCATGATAGATGATGATTGCTTGTGCTGAGAATGGTTTGGCATAGTTTGCCAGTCCTTAAGGCTTATGAGCGCGCAATCATGGCACGCATGATTTCTGTCATCTTGGGCTCTGCCGCTGCCGCTGCCTGTTGCACTTCCTTGTGGCTCACTTCGACAGGCTTGTCGAACCCGCCCAGGTCGGTGATGATGCTCATGCCAAAGACGCGTATGCCGCAATGGCGTGCCACGATGACTTCAGGGACGGTTGACATGCCCACGGCATCCCCGCCCATGGCCCTGTACATCCTATACTCGGCTGGTGTCTCAAAAGTGGGGCCTTGCACGCCCGCGTAGACTCCATGCTGTAGCGTTATCCCCATTTCACAGGCAATTTCGTCCGCCAAGGCAATGAGCTGATGGTCGTACGGCTCGTGCATGTCCGGGAAGCGCGGCCCCGTGGGAATGTTCTTCCCCCTCAGCGGATGCTCGGGAAAGAGGTTGAGGTGGTCGGTGATGACCATGAGGTCGCCTATATGGAAGTCTGAGCACATGCCACCGGCAGCGTTGCTCACGAAGAGTGTCTTGATGCCCAGCTCATACATGACCCGTTCTGGGAAGGTCACCTCCTTCATGGAGTAGCCCTCGTAAAAGTGGAATCGTCCGTCCATGGCCATGATGTCTTTTCCGCCGAGCTTGCCGAAGATAAGTTTTCCGGCGTGCCCCTCCACTGTCGATATAGGGAAGTTGGGAATGTCGCTGTAAGGTATCTCTGTGGTCTCAGTTATCTCGGAAGCTAATTGTCCCAAGCCTGTTCCCAGAATGATGGCTGTCTTTGGGCTTGCCGTCATCCTTTCCTTTAGCCAGGATGCTGTTTCTTGAATTTTTGCGTACATAGCTTATTATTTTGTGGTTGAAGTGTTCTTCTTGGTCAAGCATGAAGCGTATGCGTATGGGCAAAGCATAGAGTGCTTTCCTGACCTCAGGTGCCAAGGCCGGTGTGGCCTGCAAGCGCGAGGAGTCTTTTTCGGTTGTGATGATGACTCGTGGCTCTGGTATGTTGGCAAACACCTGGTTGATGCGGGCTGCGTCTTTCTCGCTGAACAGGTGATGGTCGCCAAACGACAGTGGCGTGATGGATCGGCAACTGCCCTTCAGGTCAAGTTCCATCTGTCGTGGTGAGGCGATGCCTGTGAGCAACAAGACATTGGTAGAAGCCAAGTTAGGAAGGTTTTGTGCCTCGGGGAAGACAGGTTTTAGCTTGTCGTAGTCGATGCGCGTGAAGAACAGTTCCTGGTAGGGAAAGAGGTTGAGCGCTTTCGTGAGCACGCGAAATTCCATGGGCTTCAGTTCCTTGGGACACTTGGTCACGATGACTATGTCGGCCCTGTTCTTCCCTTTGAGAGGTTCGCGCAGCCGCCCGGCAGGCAGCAACTTGTCATAGATGATGAGCCGATGATAGTCTACCAGCAGGATGTTGATGCCAGGCTTGACGTAGCGGTGCTGGTAGGCATCGTCAAGAAGGATGACCTCCACATCGCGTGTGGGCTCTTCGTTTGTGAGGCGTCCGATGCCCTTGCGGCGGTTTTTGTCGACGGCAACGTATATGTCAGGAAACTTGTGCTTCATTTGGAAGGGCTCGTCGCCAATCTCTTGCATGGGTGTGTCGTTGTCAGCGAGCACGTATCCGTGGCTCTTACGCTTGTATCCGCGCGACAGCACGGCCACCCTCATTTTGTCGTGCAACAGTCTGATGAGGTATTCCACGTGTGGAGTCTTTCCCGACCCTCCCACAGTGATGTTTCCCACGCCAATTACCGGGATGGAAAATTCCTGTTGGGGCAGCACGCCCAGGTCGAAGAGGTGGTTGCGAATGCCCACCCCGATACCGTATAGCCAACTGAGTGGCAGGAGCCACTCGTTGATTTTTATGAGGTCACCTTCCATGTTTCAAAGGCTCAGTAATTCGTGATGATAAACGGGCAGCGTGCCTGCAGCGGCTCAAGTTGCTCGACGGAGCGTAGCAGCATGACTGGCTCGTAGAAAGAGCCCAGCGTGAGTCTGAGCTGCTCGTCGAGAGCCGTTCCCTTGTTGTTGGTCATGCCAAGCAGTTGGTCCATCATGCCCATGGGGGCAGGGTAGGGGACTGTGTGGTATTCGGCGAGTTTGGCCAGGGTGGCAGCCTTTGCGACTGCCTTGTCAAGTCCGCCGAGCTCATCGACGAGCTTCAGCTTGATGGCATCCGAGCCCAGGAACACGTGTCCCTGCGCCCGCTCCTCTACCTGCTGCATGTTGAGGCGGCGTCCGCGGGCCACGCGGCTTTTGAAGAGCGTGTATCCCCGGTTGACACTTGCTTGGACATATCCCATTTGCTCAGATGTCATGGGAGTCATGGGTCCTCCCATGGTGGCGTTTCTGTTGGTCTTGACCTCATCGTAGCGCAGCCCGAGCTTGTCGGTGAGCAGTTGCGACTTGTCGAGCACCAAGCCGAAGATGCCGATGGAGCCTGTGATGGTGGTAGGCTCAGCCACGATGTAGTCGGCTGCCGCGCTGATGTAGTAGCCGCCTGAGGCTGCCGCGCCGCCCATTGACACGACGACGGGCTTCTTGGTGCGGAGTGCCTCGATCTGGTGCCATATCTGTTCGGACGCGTAAGCCGACCCTCCTCCCGAGTTGACGCGAATCACGACCGCTTTCACGTCGTCGTCGTCGGCCAGCCGCTCAAGGTCGTCACACATCTCGCTGCCCACGATGAGATGGGCGTTGTTCAGTGCACCCTGCGTAGGCCGCTCGTCTACGATGTCACCCCAGGCGTAGTAGACGGCAATTTCGTCGCCTTTCTCCTTCGATGGTGCGTTGCTCATGTCGGTCACCGACACCTGTGCCACCACATCGTCCTTACCCAGGCCGAGCCGGCTGCGCACCACGCCCTTCACTTGGTCGTTGTAAAGCAGTCCGTCAACCATCTTGTATCGTATGAGGTTCTTGGAGTCTTCAAGCGTCACCACGCGGTCGGCGTAAGCCTGCAGCGAGTCTGGCTTGATGTTGCGGCTCTTCGCCACGGCTTGGCATACCGTCTGCCACCATCCTCCGAGGTAGCGTTCCGTCTGCTGGCGGCTGGGCTCGCTCATGTGTTCTTCAGTGAACATCTCGGTGGCGCTTTTGTACTTGCCACACTTGAACGGAACCATCTTCACCCCAATCTTTGCAAGTGCGTCTTTGACGAAGACCATCTGTCCGCCCATGCCCTGCCATTCGACCGTTCCCTGCGGGTTGAGGTAGAGCTTGTCGGCTATGGAGGCCACGTAGAAGGCACTGAGCGAATATTGCTCGCCATAGGCCACAATCCACTTTTTGGCCGCCTTGAAGTCGGCCAGCGCGTCGCGCAGCTCTTGGGCTTGGGCCATGTCGGCCCCAAGGTTGCCCCCTTCGAGGTAGATGCCCTTCACAGCCTCGTTGTCCTTGGCTTTCTTGATGGCCTCAAGAGTCTCCATCAGTCCATTAGTGGTCGTGCCGTTTATCATGTTATAGAGATTGTCCTCCGCGCACTCTTGTAGGGAACCGTCGAGCTTGATTACAAGCACTGAGTTGTCGGGCACGCTCTGCGTGGCCTGTGATGAGGCCACCATGCCCACGATGCTCATCAGGCACAGGGCTCCGATGATGATGCCAAAGGCCAGCAACCCCACGATGGTGGCGCAGACCGATTTGAAGAAGTCTTTCATTTCCTGTCGTCAGTTTTGGTGATTGTCAATTTTGTTGCAAATCTACAAAATATTTTAGGATATTCCAAACACTTGCTGGTCTTTGTGATGTGTTTTTTGCTCGGGTCATGTCAACGGTAGCCATTGGCCATGGCGTGTCTACCGCGCAGCTCCATATGACCGATGGTTTTTCGGAATGTTTTTTACAACGTGCAACGCAGGTCAGCGTGCGTTGTCGTGCTCATGAATGACCGCCTTCTGCGACTCGTCAAGGCTGTCCCACGCCGTGGATCCATTGCCACCCACGGCACCGAAGATGGCGGGCAGGCTGTTGCTCAGGATGTTGTAGTAGCCGCCCGCTTTCATCAGCTCGATGTGCTCCTTGGGGAAAATCATTTCCATCACCCAATCCTTTATCTGGTAGGATTGCGTTTTCGGAACCGTCCTTGTGACTTGTTGGTCGGGGTTCACGCCGCCAGGAAACAGCTGTGGGCTTTCGAAGCAGCCACGCGTGTCGAGCGTGACGCTGGCGCTGAGTGCCGGGAGTCCTAACAGGTATCGCCTCATGTCAGCCAAGGCCTGGGCGGAGTTCCCGGTTTTGAACACGCAGTCGAGGACACTATTCCTGTCCATGCCGTAGGCTGAAATCTGACCTGTGTGGTCTCCTTTGGTGAGGTAAAAGTCGATTGACTGGTCGTTGATGCTCATCAAGCAAAGGTCGAGCTGGTCGGAGACCAGCCTTGTCAGGTCAATCAAGCCACGTGGACTTCCTTCGTGCTTGCGCATGGTGTAGGTGTCCACGTAAACGATGTCTATGAAACTTTGGCCGCTGTCGGCAGGGCAGTGTAGCGTGAGTTGCACGGAGCCGAGCGCATAGGCTCCGTCAGCGGACAGCACGTTGATGGTAGAGTGGTAGAGCGTCTCGCCCTGTTCGTTCTTTGCGCGCGACGTTTCTCTCTCTCCGTCGGGATAAGCGAGGTCAAGGCGGCGCATGATGTCGTCGCATGCCCGCAGGGCCTCTTGGTAGGTGTTGTATGCCTTCGAAGCCTCAAGCTTGTAGACCCTGTTGCTTGCGTCGTATCTCACAGCGCACCCAAAGCCCTTCTGTCCGGCTATGGAGCCGTAGAAGGCGAGGTACTTGCAGTCGTCGTTGCGCTCCACGCTGTGGCCCTTGGCCTTCATGCGTGCAGCGAAGGTGAAGGCGTTGCCTCCCAATGGCATACCTTGAAACAACAGGTGGTGACTGGCTGACACACGGGGCGCGTCGCGAGCCGCCTCGTCAGTATGGAAACTTTCGGGCGTGGAGGCGCTCATGTCAGCGCGTGGGCGCACTACCACGTCGCCCTCGTCGGTTTGTGCCTGGGCGAAGAGGCATGCCAAGGCAAAGGGGTATACCAATAATCTTTTCGTCATTATGTGCTCTTATTGTTGAATGATGGTGCAAAGGTACAAATAATCGGGAGTACCCCCAACACATCAGCCGCAAAAATGGCTTGCTTGCAGCCAATACGAAAAGCCGGCAATCCAAGCGGATTGCCGGTCGCATGAGAACAAAGTAGACTAAAAACTGATGTAGAAATACAATCTTCTTACCTTCATCAGTCAGCGTGACGTTAATTTTTTAAGGTCTCAATGTGAATCCCACCATGAGATAAGCCTTCTCGGTGCTGGGGTTGGCGGCCACCTGCGCGAAGACGGGCACGCTGAACGAGTCGGTGACCCTCAGATCCTTGGTAGCCTTCAGGCTGACGTTGGTCACGGCAAAACCATGGGCGTCGGTGTAGATGCTTGTGGCGTATGGCACGGCACCTAACGCAGCTTCCCAGTCGCATCCGCCGAGCTTGAAGGGCGCGGTCGCCTCCACATAGGATGAGTAGGCGCGGTCGCCGTCGTTGTTGAAGCCGTCGTTCCCAGTGAAGTTGGTGTACCAGTTGAGTGCCACGGGGCCGAAGTCGTAACCCACGTTGGCCTCGAAGACGTGTGAGGTCTTGTGGGTTGCATAGCAGAAATAGCGCTCGTTGGGGGAGTTAAACCAGTAATCGGTCACACCGACGTGGAACCCGCCGGTCGTGTAGGCCGCCGTGAGGTCAAACTCCTTGGTGTCGCTGGGGTCAGAGATGCCGACGTTCCCCCATGCGGTGAGCGACAGACCCTTGTAGCTGATGCCGAGCGTTGGTTGCAGGGAGATGTCTCCCAGGTCTTGGCCGCGCCAATAGTAGTTGCTTACGATGTCGGCTCCGAGGGTTGTCTCCAGCTTGTCTTGTGCCAGAGCCGACGATGTGATAGCCATCATTCCGAGTGCCACTACCCCCATGCGCTTCATGCATTCCCTTCCAATCATATTTCTCAAATCTCTCATAATGCTATTCTTTTGGTTTGACATGATGGTGAAGCGATGCTCGGCAACCCCTGTTCTCGAAAGGGGAAACTTGCTGAGGCTCCCGAACATCGCTGTGTCTCTTGCCTTAGTTGTAGCAGCTCTCTCCGTGCTCGTAGATGTCGAGACCTTCTTCCTCGATGCGCTTGTCTACCCGGAGACCAACAATCTTTTTGATGCCGTAGAAGAGGATGATGCCTGTCACGGCTGCCCACGCGTCAATGCAGAGGATGCCAAAGCATTGTGCGCCGAAGAAGCCGAAGCCGTGGCCGTAGAAGGCTCCCGAGTCGACGGCGAGCAGCCCCGTCATGAGCGTTCCGAAGATGCCGCACACGCCGTGTACGGAGCTGGCGCCCACAGGGTCGTCTATATGCAACTTGACATCAATGAACTCGATGGAGAACACCAGGATAATGCCAGCCAGCAGGCCGATGATCACTGCCCCGAGCGGGCTCACGAGGTCGCATCCGGCGGTGATGGCCACCAAGCCGGCGAGGATGCCGTTGAGCGTCAGCGAGAAGGAGGGTTTGCCATACTTAATCCAAGAGGTGAACATGGTGCCAAGGCCGCCTGCCACGGCAGCGAGGTTGGTGGTGAGGAACACATGGCTGATGGCCACACGGTTGGTCTCACCCGAGGCGGCGAGCTGCGAGCCAGGGTTGAACCCGAACCAGCCGAACCACAGGATAAACACGCCCAAGGCTGCTGCCATCAGGTTGTGGCCTGGAATGGCATTGCTCTTTCCGTTGCGGTACTTGCCGAGGCGCGGGCCCAGGCAGATGGCGCCCACCAGGGCCAGCACGCCACCCACGGAGTGGACGATGGCTGAACCGGCAAAGTCGTGGAACGTGGCACCAAAAGTGCTCATGATGAACGATGACGGGTCGGCGTTCATCAGCCAGCCGCCTCCCCATGTCCAATGACCCTCAATGGGGTAGATGAGCAGCGAGATGAAGAACGAGTAGACGCAATACATGGAGAACTTGGTGCGTTCGGCCATGGCGCCCGACACGATGGTGGCGCTGGTGGCGCAGAACACCGTTTCGAAAATCAGGAAGCCCTCCGTGGGCAGGTTGCTCTTGTAGAACGATAGGTCGCCGAAGTTGGGCATGCCGATGAAGCCCGCACCGTCGCTTCCAAACATGAAGCCGAACCCCACAAACCAGAAAAGGATGGAGCCAATCATGAAGTCGACGAAGTTCTTGAACAATATGTTGGCCGTGTTCTTGCTCCGCGTGAAACCCGCTTCACACAGGGCGAATCCTGGCTGCATGAAGAAAACCAGCATGGCCGCAAGCAACATCCACACGGTATCCAATGATATTCCTAAATCCTGTACACTCATAATCTTTACCTTTAATGTTCAACAATCGGGGAAACTATTTCTCTTGCTCGGCGTTGTAGAGCGCGATGTCACCGCGCTCGCCTGTGCGAATGCGGATGGTGTCTTCCACGGGAATGACGAAGATGCGGCCGTCGCCAATCTCGCCAGTCTGTGCGGCTCCCTGCACGGCCTTGATGGTCTTCTCCACATTCTTGTCGCGTACCACAATGTTGAGCAGCACGCGCTCAATGCTACTGGTGTCGTACATCACACCACGGTAGATGCGGGCCTGTCGCATCTTGCCCTCGCCCCTCACGTCATAGTAAGAGAACCACTCGATGTCGGCGGCGAGAAGCGCCTCTTTCACATCCTCGAACTTGGTCTTGCGGATGATGGCTTCAATCTTTTTCATGTTTAATCTCTCCTTATTTATTGTGAATACTATGTTTTCTCATGTCGTGTACCGATTGTTGGTCGGTTGAAGCTTCGCTTGTCATATTGTCCGTTTATTGTCGAAAGAACTAACGATATGATTCGTTTCGACTGCAAAGATATAGCAAAAAGTAAGTTAAAACAATTGTTAACTTACCTTTTGATATATTTATTTATAAAAACTTTCAAATTGTTTGCGATAACAGTGCCTATGGTGTTAAATTGTAACGTCTGTAGCTTCACTACTTAACAAATTGTAATTTCGTCTCTATTTTTAGATTTCTTAACGCTCTATATATCCTGTTTTTAATCGCATAATGTTATTAAAATAGGCTTTTTACGTACATGGGGTCACGGAGAAGAGGATTCTGCTGACAGAAAGAGCATTATCACCAGGCGCACATCAAGAGGGGCATCGGTACGCAAAAGGAGATGTCAAAGTGGCCCCACTTCTTATTTCTCGTGAAAAGAACCCCGCAAAAGAGTCGTCGTTCGAATCTTATTTCGTATCTTTGCGCCAGCAAGAAGCACAATACCTATCAATCAACCGCAATCCATTATGAACAAACTCATTCTCAGCCTCATATTGTTGGCTGGAACTATGACCTCCCAGGCACAGCGCCCTTTGCACGTGCGTTTCACCCAACCCGCACCCGAGCCGGGTGAGTATCATCCCGACCATGCGGTCGATCCTCAGTGGGAACGGCGCTCCCTCCCTCTCGGCAACGGCAGCATCGGAGCGTCGGTCTTCGGCAGCGTCGGCACCGAGCATCTCTCACTCAACGAGATATCCCTCTGGAACGGTGGCCCTGGCACCAAGAAGGGTGCCGCACACTATTGGGATGTCAACAAGCAGGCTACCGAGGCCCTTCGCCAGATTCGCGACGCTTTCGCCCGTGGCGACTCGGCCCAGGCGGCCCAACTGACCGCCAACGACATGAACGGCACGGCCTCGTATGAGCGTCGCGACGAGGCTGAGTGGCGCTTCGGCAATTACACTACGCTGGGCGAACTGCGTGTGGCCACGGGGCTTACGCGCTGTGACGAGGGCAGCTACAGCCGCACCTTGTCGCTCGACTCTGCCCTGACGCGTGTGGCGTTCACCTCCGGTGGCGTGCGTTATGAGCGCGAGACGTTCTGCTCCCATCCCGACAATGTGCTCGTCATGCGTTACAGGGCCGACAAGAAAGGCATGCAGAACCTCACCCTGCGCTATCTGCCCACGTGGGAAGGATATGGCCCCACGGTGCGTGTCGAGGGCGACGAACTGCTCTACCTTGGCACACTCTTCAACAACGACATGAAGCTCACGGTGCGTGTGGCCATGCGCCACAAGGGAGGACGGGTCGTGCGCGACGGCCAGCCTTACCTGCGTGTGGAGGGAGCCGACGAGGTGGAGTTTATCCTCACGGCCGACACCGACTACAAAATGAACTTCGACCCCGACTTCAATGACCCGAAGGCCTATGTGGGAGTCAACCCGAGCCTGACCACGCAGCAGTGGATGAAGGCGGCCAAGGGAATGAGCTACAAGCGACTGCTGGACCGCCACCTGGCCGACTACCGTCCCATCTTCTCGCGTGTCAGCCTGGTGCTGAACGGTGAGACCGCCCCGTCGTCATCGCCTTCATCGGCAGACGGCAAGACCACTCCCCAGCGCCTGGCCGACTATCGCAAGGGCAGCCCCGACCCCTATCTGGAGGCGCTCTACTTCCAGTATGGCCGTTACCTGCTCATCGCCTCATCGCGGGCAGGCAACCTCCCGGCCAACCTGCAAGGCCTCTGGCTGGCCAACATGGATGCCCCTTGGCATGCCGACTACCACAACAACATCAACATCCAGATGAACTATTGGCCCGTGATGCAAGACGGCTTGCAGGAGTGCGCACAACCCTTTGTCGACTATGTGCGCTCACTGGTGAAGCCTGGTGCCGTCACGGCGCGCTCCTATTATGGTGCGCGAGGCTGGACGGCCTCCATATCGGCCAATCCTTTCGGCTTTACTGCCCCCTTGCGCGACCGCGACATGTCGTGGAACCTGTCGCCTGTCGCCGGTCCTTGGCTGGCCGCACAAGTCTACGACCTCTACACCTTCAGTCGCGACACGACTTGGCTCCGTCGAGAAGCCTACCCCATCATCCGGGGCGCCGCACTGTTCTGCCAGGACTTCCTGTGGCATAAGGCCGATGGATCCTACACCGTGGCTCCCAGCACCTCGCCTGAGCACGGCATCGTCGACGACGGCGCCACGTTCTGCCAAGCCGTGGTGCGCGAGTTGCTCACCGACGCGGTAGAGGCCGCCAACACGCTCGACGTCGATGCCGAGGAGGCCAGCCAATGGCAAGACATCCTGCGGCACATGCCCCCTTACCGCATCGGGCGCTACGGGCAGCTCATGGAATGGAGCCGCGACATCGACGACCCCACGGATGAGCACCGCCACGTCAACCATCTCTTTGGCCTCCACCCGGGCCACACGGTCAGCTGGGCGCACACGCCTGAGCTGGCCGAGGCGGCCAAGGTGGTGCTGGAGCATCGTGGCGATGGCGCCACAGGATGGAGCATGGGCTGGAAACTCAACCTCTGGGCGCGCCTGCTCGACGGCAACCACGCCTACAAGCTCTATAGAAACCTGCTCAAGAACGGCACGGCCGACAACCTCTGGGACCTGCATCCGCCTTTCCAGATCGACGGCAACTTCGGTGGTACGGCAGGTGTCACGGAGATGCTGTTGCAGAGCCAGGATGGCGATGTCCATCTCCTCCCGGCCTTGCCCGACGCCTGGGCTGACGGTCAGGTGAAAGGCCTTCGCGCCCGTGGCAACTTCGAGGTGGACATCACGTGGCATGGCGGCCAGCTCGCCGATGCCCGCATCCGCTCGCACAGCGGTGCGCCGTGCCTCGTGCGTTACGGCCGGCAGGCGCTCCCCGTCGCGCTGGCGAAAGGCAAAGCGGCCATCATCTGTCTGCGGGACGGAAAGCTACTGGCAAAATAAGGAACACACACTAATACCTAATACATGATAAAGAAAACCATTCTTGCGGCGTATTGCCTCTTGGCATCGATTGTGCCGCATCCCGTCTCTGCGGCTAACGAAAAACCATTTGTCATCCCCGAGCTCAAGAGCTGGAAGGGTGGCGAGGGCTTCTTGACCTTCGCCACGATCGACAACCAGGTGGCTTCGCTGAAGCCTTGTGTTGTCATCAAGAAAGACACCAACAGCGCCAAGGTGCTGGAGGTGGCCCGCATCTTGGCCAGCGACCTGAAGAAATCGCTGGGCATGGAGGTGCAGCTGCCCCAGCGCAACAAGACCCAAGCTGGCGACATCTATCTCGAAATCAAGAAAGACAAGGCCCTGGGCGCTGAGGGTTACACGCTCTCCGTGACCGACCGCGTCACGATTACGGCCCCGACGGCCAAGGGCCTCTACTGGGGCACACGCACCCTCCTGCAGATGCTCGACCACTCGAAGGGCAAGAGCCTGCCTATGGGCACCGTGCGCGACTGGCCCGACTACAGCTATCGTGGAGCCTTCCTCGATGCGGGGCGCAAATTCCTGCCCATGTCGATGCTACGCGACTATGTCCGCATCTTGTCTTACTACAAGATGAACGTCCTGCAGGTCCATCTCAACGACAACGGCTTCAAGCAGTTTTTTGATGGCTCCTGGGACAAGACTTATGCCGCTTTCCGCATGGAGTGTGACACCTATCCTGGCCTGGCTGCTCGCGATGGCTATTACACCAAGCGCGAGTTCATCGAGCTGCAGGAACTTGCTGACAGTCTCGGCGTTGAAATCATACCCGAGATTGACATGCCCGCACACGTGCTCGCCTTCACCCATTACAAGCCTGAACTCGGCAGCAAGAAATATGGCATGGATCATTTCGATCTCTTCAACCCAGAGACCTACAAGTTTCTCGACGGGCTCTTTAAGGAGTATCTCGATGGTCCCAACCCTGTCTTCCGTGGAAAATACATGCATATCGGCACAGACGAGTATTCCAATGCCGACCCGGAGGTCGTGGAGAAGTTCCGCGCTCTGACCGACCGCTACATCCGCACGGTGGAGGGGTATGGCAAAAAGGCCAAGATATGGGGCTCGCTGACTCACGCCAAGGGCCAGACACCCATAAAGGTCAAGAATGTGCTGATGGACCTTTGGAGCAACGGTTACGCCGACCCCGACTCCATGGTGAAACTGGGCTACGATGTGGTGTCCATCCCGGACGGCTATGTCTACATCGTGCCGAAGGCTGGCTACTACTACGACTACCTCAACTGTAAGTGGCTCTATGAGGGTTGGACACCTGCCAACATTGGCGGCATGCAGTTTCCCGAGCGACATCCGCAGGTCAAGGGCGGCTCGTTCGCGGTGTGGAACGACATCGTGGGGAATGGCGTGACTGATCAGGACATCCACTACCGTTGCATGCCTGCCATCCGAACGCTGGCCACGAAGATGTGGACGGCCTCAGCAACGCGGCTGCCCTGGGCTGACTTTGAGCGACAGGCGAAGGGCGTGCGCGAGGCTCCTGGTGTCAACTATGCCGGCCACCATCCCACAGGCAAATTGCAAGTTGCCGAGGTAAAACCGGGAGACAAACTGCCCATCGACAACATCGGATGGAACTATGAGGTTAGCTTCGACATCAATGCCCAACCAGAAGACAAGGGAACGGTTCTTTTTACCGATGGCGCCACAACATTCTATCTCGCTGATCCCGTGTCGGGAATGTTGGGCTACAGCCGCGATGGCTATCTCAACCATTTCAACTACCAGTTCTATCCTGGGGAAAAGGCTCATGTGGCCATCCGTGGCGATAAGGAGCAAACGACACTCTTCGTCAACGGAAAGTCTGTGGAGACACTGGGGGTGAAGAAACTGAGCTTTGGAGAGCGGGGAACCATGTACTACCTCCGCACGTTGGTGTTCCCCCTCAAGCTGGCCGGACAGTTCCGCAGCCAGGTCACCAATCTGACCGCTGAATCCGTCGAGTGAACTGAGATGCTCGCACGACAACACTTATAAATATGTCACGTCCTGATCGCTGCGCATGGAGCGCGAAGCGAGCAGGACGTGACTTTCTTGCTGCCAATGCCGTCTCGATGGGCAACATCATGCATGGAGATGGGGTTGGCGCGTCAATGAACAGAAATAAAAATATGAAAAAACGAATACTTTTTGTGTGCCATGGCAACATTTGCCGTAGTCCTATGGCCGAGTTCATCATGAAGAAGCTTGTGAAGGATGCAGGCAGGGAGGCTGATTTCGAGATTGACAGTGTGGCGACATCCACAGAAGAGATTGGCAATGATATGTACCCACCGGCTAAACGATGCCTGCGGGCGCATGGTGTGCCTTTTTGCCGTAGGCAAGCCCGGCAAATCACGCAGGCCGACTACGACCATTTTGACAGTATATGGGTCATGGACAGGAACAACCTGCGGTGGTTGCAGATGCTTGGCATACGTGACACTTGCCACAAGGTGGGCTTGCTCATGTCGCTCGTGGGTGAGCAGCGTGACGTGGCTGACCCTTGGTATACCGGCGATTTTGAGAAAACTTATGCTGATCTCAGCAAGGCTTTGCCACAACTGTTACTGGGATAGGGAATTTTGGATTTTACGTCCACCTTTGTCCATGTGCCTTTAGTGCTTCTTGGCAATTGCCTTGGCGCGGAAAGTCGAAGCTGGAAGCTTGTCGGCATTCACCAGGTTGGCGCGTGTGAAAGGTTGCCAGCCATAACGTACGTAGCGCGGCGCTTTCACGCCTGGGGCGGTGAGGCGCACGTGGTTGCCTTGGATGGTTGCCGTAGCTGGGTAGAACACGCCATCGTCGTGTGCAATCTCGAAGGTACGTGGGGCTTGGCCGTCGGATGTAGTGAGCCCTTCCCCGTAACGGAAGCTCACCACAAGGGTGTCGCCCTCTCTTACCGCACTGTTGAAGAGCGGCCCCGACGGGGTGAGGTCGTGACCGTAGTCGCGTGCCAGTGCCCAACGCGCAAGGCGCTCGCCGATGGGCTGCTTGTGATGGTAGTGCACATCGAGCGAATCGCCACAGTCCGTGCTCACTACCATGCCCGTGTGAGGTAGGCGCATGAGTCTTCGTTGCGAGTCGCGAAACCAAGGCCACGACGGGCGGTTGAGGCTCGACAGCTGCACATAGTAGAAAGGCAGCTTCGGGTTGTGCCAATGATGTCGCCAGCTCCTTACCAACAAGGGGAACAGTTTTTCGTGGGCCTCGAAGTTGTGTGCGTTGCTCTCGCCCTGGTACCACACCACCCCTTTGATGGGATATTGCGAGAGCGGGAGAATACCTGCCTCGTAGCAATAGACAGGCATGAACGGGTGACGGCGGAGGCGTGTGGTGTCAGCTCCGACGTTTTCCAGGGCGCGGCTTCGCACCCATGGCTGTATGAAATCGTTCCAATTGAAGTTTTGCAGGATGGACGGGAAGCGCGTCTCAAGGGTTTGGCGGTCAATCCACGACTCGATGGGCGACCCGCCAACGGCGTTGCACACCAGTCCCACGGGAACGCGAAGGCTGTCGCGCAGCATCCGGCCGAAATAATAGGCTACGGCCGAGAATTGTGCGACTTTCTCGGGCTTGGCTGTTTGCCAGGAGGTGGGCTGGAAATATTCGAGCCGATCCACCGAGTCGAGCACCGCGAGCGGCCATTGCTGGGCATAGGTGTCCCACCGCCACTGCATGTTGTACAGGCGTAGGTCTGGGTCAGTAGCTTGCGGGATGTCGCGGTTGCCCGTGTCTGATTGGCTGAGCATGAATCCCATGTTTGACTGGCCAGAGCAGAGCCACACCTCACCTGCGGCCACGTGGTGAAAGGTGAGGGATGACGTGGGCGCGCCCTTGCTTCTGGTGACAGCGACAGGGCGTTTGACGACGGTCATGTTGGCTTGTTCCGACCATGGGGCCAGCCCTGGCCAATAGAGGCTATCGTTGTTGGCATCGTGGTTGGTGCGGTTGGTCTTGGTGGCTTTCAGGTCTTGGCAGCTCACGGTCATTGTATAGTCGGCCTTCGTATTGGTCAAGGGTTTCAGGAAGACTGTCCAGTTGCCTCGGTTGTCGGTGGTATCGGTTGCCTCGCGGGTGATGAGCTGACCTTGGTGGTTTTTGCCCGACACTGTCACGTGAATGACCGATCCGGCATTGGCGGTGCCGTGTATGTCGAGCCGCTGGCCGCGTTGCAATACCATGTAATCGGTGTAGAGCGGCGAGAGCCGCAGACCGCCGTAGTCGCCCGTGATGCCACTATAAGCCGTTTGGGCCAGCAATCGCGCGCCGGCGGGATTGGGGTGGATGCCCTCTACGCTATAGTCGGGGTGGGGGTAGAGTGGCGCGTGAAAGTCGATGAGCTCTGCGCCACTGACGCGCGCCACGGTCTCGATGGCTTTCTGGATCTCGTCGTGCCACAGCTTAGTGCCCGATGTGAAGCGCCAGTGGTCGTGGCGGATAGGGGTGAGGCGTGCCACCAGAATGCGCACGCGGGGGTTGGCCTGGCGCAGGGTGTCGATGAGGTGAAGATAATCGGTAACAAACTCATCTCGATAGTTGGGCCAGTTACGAGGGTCCGTGTCGTTGATGCCCAGGTGGATGACGGCTATGTCTCCCTTGAAAGCCTTGGCGGCTGTCCACTCCGGTTGCGCGAAATAGGGCTTGTGGCCATGGGCCAGGAGGGTGGCCGACGGTTTTCCGAAGTTGCCCACCTCGTAGGTGTCGCCGAGCATACGTTGCAACTGGGCAGGATAGGCATCGCGTGCCCGATCCTGTATGCCTGTTCCGTAGGTGATGCTGTTGCCCACACAGGCCACCTTGATTTTTGGCCTGGCCTTTGGACGGGCGCTAAGGCCATAGGCGATGAGCAGCAGACACATGGGCAACCATGCGCGTAGGATTCTGGAAAGGTTAAAGACGGTAAGTTTCGTCATCTCTATGGTTTTTTGTTGGGATGGATGTTGTCATGGCAAAAGTATCACTTTTTTGCATAAACGGCAAGAAAAGGTTCGTTCTTTTTGTTCCCCACGTTATTTTATCAGGTGCCCCACGGTGGAAGTAGTCTTTTGGTAAAAAAAACAGTATAATTGTAAAACGCAGGTGCAACCACAAGGGTTGCACCTGCGTCTATAGTTTCTATTCTTCTGCAGAACTTATTTTTCAGAGGTTCTATTCTGTTCTTGTCACCTATTTAATCACCACTTTCCGGTTGCCGTTGATGTAAAGGCCTGGCTGTGTGGGCTTGCCTTCCAGTTGGCTCCCCGACATCGTGTACCACTTGTTGGCCTTGTCCTTTACGGTGGTAATGCCTTTCACGCCAGCTGCCACTGCCGAATCATATTCTTCTTGGGTAGCGTAGATGGGGAATGAGGTGTAGAAGTCTTTATAGTCCTTGCTGCTGCTCTTGTCCAGGTAAAGCCAGAGGTAGTAGTCGCCCGCTCCCCATTTTGGTGTGAAGGTGAACCGCTTCTCCACCGATTCGCCTGGCTTGAGCTTTCCAGTGGTAAAGTAGAAGGGATAGTCGTAGTCGTCGGTGTCATTGTTGCCCACGCCAAACCAGATGGTGAACGACTTGATGATACTGTTGATGCCCATGTTCTTGATGGTGATGGTCATTGATTTCTCCACTCCAGCAACAGCTCCTGCGAAACCGTCATCAGGTGTCAGCGTGATGAGCGTGTCGGGCTTGACCACCGAGTAGGTGTCCTTCACGGTGAAAGTGTAGCTGTTGTAATACTGTTTGGTGAGGTTGTCGTAAAGTTGCAAGTAGAACTTTCCTCCCTCTGTTGGGGTCACCGTGAAGTTGACAGCCACGCTGTCGCCTGCGGAAATCTCTGGAACAGTGAAATCCTCGAGCTCCTTGTATTCGTTTTTGTTCTCCGCATTGATGATTGTCGGATAGAGGGGATGGCTGGCCACAGGAGTTGTGCCTTTATTGAACAACTGTACAGTGAAATCCTTTGGCGTTCCCACCTTGAGGTTTTCATATTGTTCGTCGGTGGGGTAGACGTTTGCCTCTATCTTCACTGGCTCATATTCGTCTGGGCCGTCGGCCTTGCCTGCGTCAATGGCATCTTGCAGTTCTTTGTCGTTGGCATAGACGTGGAACTTGTGGATGACTCCGATGTCGAAGCTATTATAGTAGTCGCTCACGTAGAAATAATAGGTGCCAGATTGTGTTGGCGTGTAGACGAAAGTGTATTTCACCGAATCGCCAGGAGCCAACGTTCCTCCTGCGAAGTAAGAGGAAAAGCCGTAAACATTGTAATCCTCATTGCAATCCCATCCCACGAAGAATGAGGATAGGTTGATGTCCTTCCCCACGCCTGAGTTTTTCACGATGACTTCCATCTGCTTGTCTTGGTTCTCCACACATCCCCAGATGCCGTCAACGGGTCTGATGATGAAGGTGGTGTCCGCATGGTCCTCTTGTTGGGAAGCGGTCACCGTGAAGTAGTTCGACTCATAAGAGTTCTCGGTCAAGTTGTCATAAGCCACCAGGTAATAGGTGCCCTCTTTGGAGAAAGTCATCGTCCATTGTGCTTTCACCGTATCGCCCGGCTCAATGGCGGGGCAGTTGTAGGTTCCCGACCCGATGTAGAAGAAATCGTTATCATCTTGCGGATTTTGCAGGTAGAGGTTGATTTCGTGAGCTGCCACGGTCTCCTTCCCCTCATTTATCAAGGTGAGCTGCACCACTTTTTGTGAGCCGGTGACAATATTGTCGTAGTTTCCGTCGACAGGCTCAAATGTGCCAACAAGATTTTCCTCGCTCTCATCGCTGGTCTTTGCGGATATGCTGAGCACTGTCAGCATGGCCACAAAAAGGAGTAATAATTTTTTCATACGCATACTTGTTTTAAGTATTAATCAATGTTTTATGCGGCAAATTTATTAAAAAATAATGAAATGAACAAGCAAAATGCAAAATTAAACTAAATATAAGTATCGTTTTGCTCTTATTCTTCGTTTCTTTCTTAATTTCCGTCTGTCTTTGGCGGATAGCAGGCTGCCTTGTGTGTTTGCCTTACCTTCGCTCTGTTCGCGCAACTGCTGTCACTTGCTTTCAATGCCTATATAGGAGCCATTCGTGATTTGGCTGATGGTCAATCGAGAGAAGAGAATATCGTAGCCGGTGTTGTTGCTGTCCAGGTTGGCCTCGTAGAGCATTCCTACGGTGCCATCGCCGAAGGCCGACAGGGTGGAGTAGGCAGCCGTACCCTCGTGCACCATGGCACCCCGTTGCCAGTTATCGGCCAGTGAGGCAGCAAGGTCGGCACCTCGGCGAGGCACTTCGCGATAGTAGAATCCCAGGTGGTCGCGCGTCTTGCTTTGTGGCAGCGACTGGATGGCGAGCCATGTCTTTCGCCCGTCTATGGAGCGACGGGCTGGTACCACCACCACGTCGCCGTTGCAACGCGCGCAACTCTCCATAGCCTTGGCATCTTGTGCTTTTGCCCAAGTTCCCAAGGCGCGTTTTTTGTCCTTGTATACGAAGACGTTGAAACGCCGTCCGGGACTGCTGAACTTGCGGCAGCTGAGCAACACGCTGCCGTCAGGAAGCTCCTCCACCTTCGACTCGTCGCCATCGGGGCCAGGGATGATACCAGCTCCGCCCAGCACCTGCCATGAGCGACCGAAGTCATCGCTGTAGATGACAAAGGCTCCCACGTGAAGGATGGGGTGGGCGATGTAGAGACGGTGATACTTTCCTTTCTTGATGATGCGGCTCTGCGTGATTTTTCCTGAGGTGAGGAAGAAACCTTTTTGCTGGCTAAGAGGCTGCTTGTCCTTGTAGAGGTTGTAGATGCTGGGTGCCACATCGTGCCCGTCGTCCCACGTCTTGCCGCCATCGGTGCTGCGGAAGAATACGGCATGCTGCGGTTTGTCCGCAGAGGCGTAGATGTAAGGTACATTGCCGCTCACGGCTTGCACGAGGATGAGGCCCGCGCTGTCGCGGTCGGCCACCGCGCTGGGGTCGCCATATCCAAAGTCGTTGCGGCCCCGCACTACCGTGTTGATGGGTCCCCAGGTGCGCCCGCCGTCATCGCTACGCCGCATGAGGATATCGAGACGGTAGGTCCCGCCGTTTTCCCAACCGATGTCCGAGAAGTTATGCCGATAGTCTACCATGGCCAACAGTCCCCCGTCGCGCGTTGTGGCCATGGCGGGGATGCGCACAGGAATGTTTTGGTAAGGGTCGCTGAAGACCGTCACGGGCGAGGGCAAGGCTGTTGGTTGTGCCCATGCGCAAAGAGTCGTCAGTATGTTGGTCAGAACCAAGAGGAATACACGCAAGATGGAATGTTTCATGTTTGATATGATTATGAATGGTTTTGCTTGTTGCTGCCTTCATCGTATTGCTTACCTGCCGCTACCGTTTGTGAAGTTGCAGCCGCCAGCCATGATGACCTCGTTGCCTGTTGTTAGTGTTCTATGCCGTAGGCCGTTCGCGTGAGGTGTAACCGTTTGGTGGTTTGCCGGATAGCGTTGTTGCGCTGCCACGCCTCATCGTTGACATAGGGGCGATTGTGGTCGAGGTGCATGACGATGGCACTGTAACGCACTTGCTTGCCTCGTAGGCCAGCGTTGGTGAGCCGCTCGCCCAGTTCCCGGTCTTCACCGCCATACTGCATCCGCTCATCGAAGCCATTGGCTGCCAGGATGTCGGCGCGCCATCCGCTGCTGTTCATGCCGTTCCAGGTGGCGTGGGTGGGCGTGATGTGGTTCATGAGCCATGAGAAAGGAGCGTTGTCCAAGAGTTTAGTGCACTTGAATGAACGTTTCAGTCCTTGCTGTCTCAACCATTCCAGGTGGAACGCCCGCCCCGAGAGGATGTCTTCTTGCGTGATCTGTCGGCTGATGTCCATGGGCAGCTTGAAGTAACCGCCAGAGAGGAATCGGCCGTGTTCGGCCAGCCGCTCGTGAGTGGCGAGGAAGTCGTGACGCGGCACGCAGTCTTGGTCGGTGAAGACCAGGTAGTCGCTCTTGGCGATGCTGAGAGCCTTGTTGAGGATGACAGTCTTCCGAAACCCCTTGTCCTCGTGCCACGTGTGGCAGATAGGCAGCCTGCCGTCAAAGCTCCTGACGAGGTTGGCAGTCTCTGGCCCCGATCCGTCGTCGGCCACGATGATCTCGTCTGCGTGACGCGTCTGCGCCTCATAGCCCCATAATGTCTTCTCCAGCCACAGGGGGTTGTTGTATGTTGAAATGATGACACCGATGGTCATGTGTGTTGGTTTAGGTTTGAATCCATGTTTCCTGCAAATTTAAGTCTTTTTCCCGTGAAGAGCAAGAAAGTGGCCGCAAATCGTCATCCTTGTGATGAGGAATTTGCCAAAACAAGTAGACTGGTACTTTTTTGGGTGCTTCGTATAATATTATATTGATGAAAAGCGTTATTTATGAATAACGAACCAAGCAGAAAATGAACCATTACATAGAGGTCATCACTGTCAGCAAGGCCAAGACAGATGTTGACAGCGTGTTCAAGCAGATGGGCTACCACAACCTGACGCCCATGCACAAGAGTGTCAATCCCGTGTCGCGTTTCTTTATCAAGTTGTGTGGCGTGGCTCGTATACTTACGGCGGTACGCCGTGGCGACAACCTGTGCCTCCAGTATCCGATGAAAAAATTCTACCGCTTGGCCTGTACCTTTGCCCATTGGAAAGGCGCGAAGGTCATAACCATCGTACACGACCTCGACGCTTTCAGGCGCAAGAAGATAACAGCTGAGCGTGAGCGTTATCTCTTGAGCCGCACCGACGCGCTTATCGTCCATAACCCAACCATGCTCGCCTACATGAAGGAGCAGCAGTTTCGGGGGCGGCTCTACAATCTTCAGATATTCGATTTCCTCACCCAGTCTTCACCCAGGCAGTATGTGTCGCCCCACCATCCCTGGCGCGTGATCTACACCAGCAACCTTCGCCGTTGGCGCAACGGGTTCCTCTATCATCTGCCCGAGGTGATGCACGACTGGGTCATCACGCTCTATGGCCCAGGTTATGAGGATGCCTCGCAGCCAAAGCCTGGTGTCACTTATATGGGTAAGCTGACAGAGGAAGCACTCATCGGCAGTGTGGAGGGCGACTTCGGTTTGGTCTGGGACGGAGATTCGTTTGACGAGTGTGCAGGCGACTGGGGCGAGTATCTTCGCATCAACAACCCCCACAAGACCTCGCTCTACCTCCGCGCGGGCTTGCCTGTCATCGTGTGGAAGGAGGCAGCGTTGGCCCCTTTCATCACGCAAAACCAGTTGGGTGTCGCCATCAGTTCGCTTCGCGACATCGACCGTGTCTTGGCCGACCTCACCCCCACGGCTTACGTGGCCATGAAAGCCAATGCCCTTGAGATGAGTCGTAAGTTGGGCAGCGGCCATTTTGAGCGCGAGGCCTTTGCCAAGGCCACAGCCGACATGAACGCTGCACGTTGACACGCAAGGAGGGCGGATAACGTCGATGGTTATCCGCCCTCCTTGTAATGATGGGGTAGCTATGGTGTCTCGCGCCCTTTTCGTTTTATTTCTTCTTGTTGATTTTCCTTTTCAGTCGCCAGATGGCAATCTTGACGAAATAAGCTGACAACTTGACAGCAAAGTTGTAGGCATTGTGTGCCGCTGAGAACCGCTTGTCGATGCCGAAGCGTTTCAGGTCGACCGCCCCGAGGCAAGGCACGTACCTCACTCGGCTGGTGATGCGCAACTCATTGCTCACATTGTGCCCGTGTACGTTTTCAAGCCAATAAGTCCTGTCTTTGATGTCCACGTTGGGCAGCACCTTGCGAGCCCGTGCATGGCCATAGTATTGCACGGTATGGAAGTCGCCCTGTGCCTCTTCCACCAAGGTAAGGAAATGGTTGTGCGGATAGCGCATGCGCACGATGGCGTCGAGCCTCACAAAATACTGCATACCCCACACGAAGCTGTAAAGCGTGTGGCGTTGGTCGGTCAGGAACAGTTGCTGCACCCGCTCCACATAGTCGCAGCTCAGCGCGTCGTCGTTGTCAAGGTTACTTGTGATGACAAACTGGTCGTCGTCTTCAAGCAATGCCCTGACGGTGCGGCGTATGAAGCGGCAGTTGACAGCTTCCTCATGGCTCAAGAACTCGCAGGCCTCCTCGGCTGTGAAGAAGCAAGGACGCAATTGTGGCACCCTTTCCTGGTAGCCCTCCAGGCGTTTCCGCATCTCAGTGGGAGTGTCCTTGTCGAAGAGGCACAGCCACGTGAAGTTCTTGTTGGTCTGTTCTGCCACAGAAGGCAGGCAAAATCGCTCAAACAGGTCAAAACGTTGCTCCAGCCAGTCGGCGGTACGTGTGGCGCTGTGTGTCTTGTCCTCCTTCCATATCTTCAGGTTGAATAGTGTTATGATGAAATGCTTGTACTTGGGTTGTTGTTTTTCCATGGTTGTTATTTCCTATAATTCCAGTTTGAACAACACGCGGTGTTTTTTTCCGTACCGCAACCAGAAGTTCCGTCTTTTCTCCATCACATAGGCCACGCAGGCGTCAGCATCGAAGCCGCGTGCCTCGGCATACGTATGCACCAGCAGTTCGATGAAACGCTTGGGTCCCCATAGCCTGATGAAGTTGAGGCACCCCTGCTTCCTGCCTACGTGCCCGAAGCGCATGCGGTTGATATCGACCAGTGAGAAGTGGTATTTCCCCTTGTCATCCACATGGTAGAGCACGTTGCCGGGCGAATAGTCGCAGTGCAGGATATGCTGGGCGTGCATCAGGGCGGTGTAGCGCCCCAGGGCCTTGGCCAGCGGTTCATAGGTGGCTGGCTCGGCATTGGCCACATCCTTGAGCGTATGCTCGTAGTCGCACTGCTGGGTGACGAGGTAGCTGAAACCCAAGAGACCGCCCTCCCGCTGCTCGATGTAGGCGATGGGCTCGGGTGTGTCGATGTCTGCGGCCAGCAACCGCTTGGGGTATCTGAATGCACGCAACCCCTTGGGCTTTCTGATCCCCAGCGAGTAGACCAGCCGGTTGGGGCCTTTGGGCACGCAGTAGCGTTTCACGTTGAGCTCGGTGCCGTCGGGTGCGCAGAGCACCTTGATGACGTTGCGGTCGTGGTAAATCTCGCGCCCGTCATGCTCGAAAGTCGTGGGGATGCGCTCCAGATAGGCGCGCAACGACTCATGTGCGGGGTTGATGCGGATGGTTGTTTTCATATAGCGGTATCAGTTTTGCGTGGCACCACCTTTCCCTCCTTGATTTCGAAGTGGCGGTCAAACTCCTCGCGTGTGCGCTTCCAGCGGTTGTGGGTCCACAGGTAGCACTGTGGGTTGCGCCGGATTGACAGTTCCAACAGGGCGAAGTAGCGGCGGGTGATGGCGTAGGGCTCCTCCCGCGCAGCGTCGTCGCTAATCTTCTTGAAGGTGGCGCGGTAGCGTCCGCGTGCCAAGCGCTCCATGTCAACGTAGAACACGGTGTCGTGCATCTTTCGCATGATTCGCTCGGCCCCCGTGAAGACAGGAGTCTCATGGCCGAGGAAGGGCAGCCATAGGTGTATGTTCTCCCACTTGGGGCCTTGGTCGGCTATGTAGCCAAAGAGATAATGGCGTTGCTCGCGGCGATAGGCTACGAGGTAGCGCAGAATTTGCTGCTTGGGGATGCACACGCCGCCCTTGCTCTGGCGGATGTCGATGAAGAGCTGGTCGAAAGTCTTGTTGTACAGCGGGTGGTAGATGAGTCCCACGGCCGCCTCTGTGTGGCGTTTCATGCCAAGGCTTGTGGCCGAGAGATACTCCCAGTTGCAATAGTGACCCAAAAAGGCGGCGCAGTTCTTGCCTTCGTCGAAACAGGCTTCAACAGTCTCCAAACCGCGAAACTCCATGTGCTGCAACATCTCCTTGCGCGACATGCCAAACATCTTGAGCGTCTCAAAGAAGTAGTCGCAGAACCAGTGGTAGAACCCCTTCTCGATGGCCACAATCTCGTGCTCCGTCTTCTCCGGGAATGAGGTGGTAAGGTTGTGCCTCACAATCTTGCGCCGATAGCGCACCACATGATACATCAGCAGGTACCCGATGTCGCTCAGCGCGAAAAACAGCCTGAATGGCAATCGGGACAGCAGAAGGAAAAAGCGAATGACAATTTTGCTCATGCCCAGTCGTTCCCGCTCGTTCCCCTACTTGCTGAATGTCTCCATGATGCTGTCAGCCAGTTGCTCCATGTGGGGCAAGTCGCTGCGGTGCATGCGGCTCATGATGGTCACTGTGGGCTCTACGAGTGTAATTTCCTTCATCTTCTCAATGACCCCTTTCATGGCGCGTGCGGCGCAAGGAGCCCACGAGCCGTTCTCAAGCAGGGCGATGCGTCGCTTCTGGTAAGCCTTGATGGATAGCTTGTGTAGGAAGGAGTACATGGGTGGGAACACGCCAGCGTCGTAGCTGGCAGCGCAACAGAGCAGAGTGCCGTAGCGGAAGGCATTCCCAACGGCCTCGGCCATGTCGCAGCGGCATAGGTCGGCGATGGCCACCGTCGGGCAACCGCGCTCGATGAGCAGCTCACGCATCTTTTCTGCTGCCGCCGCCGTGCCGCCATGTGCCGAAGCGTAGGCGATGAATACGCCAGGTGTTTCCACCTCATAGTGGGCCCAAATGTTGTAAAGGCGCAAGGCCTCTTGCATGTCGCTTCCCGTGAGCACGGGTCCGTGGAGCGGGCAAATGACTTTCAAGTCGGGCAGCGTGGCTATCTTGCCAAGTACCTTGGCCACTTGCACGCCGTACTTGCCACAGATGTTGAAGTAGTAGCGGCGGGCTTCACGGGCCCAGTCGTCGGGTTCAGCCTCGTACACGCCAAACTTGCCGAAGGCGTCTGCGGAAAAGAGCACATGCTCTTCCTCAACGTAGCTCATCATCACCTCGGGCCAGTGGACTGATGGTGCGGCAATGAACCGCAGTGTGTGGTGGCCGAGCTGCAGCGTGTCACCTTCCTTTACCGTCACCACGCGACCGTCGAGGTCGAGATCCTCGTTAAACTGTCGGAGCATCCTGGAGGCCATGGCTGAGCACACCACTTTCACCTGCGGGTAGGCCGTGAGCAGGCGGGCTATGCAGCCAGAGTGGTCGGGCTCCATGTGGTGAGCCACGAGATAGGCGGGCTGGCGACCGTCAAGGCTGGCCTTCACCTTGGCTTCCCACTCGTCGGCGCAGCGCGCGTCGCAAGTGTCCATGATGGCCACTTGGTCGTCAACAATCACGTAAGAGTTGTAGCACATGCCATCTGTGGCATACTGGCCTTCAAACAGGCGAAGTTCGGGGTCGTTGCATCCCGCGAACTTGATATCTTTGGTTACTTCGTTTATCATCGTCATACAAATTTTTTGTAAAATTCGTAATTTTATTTGAGACTGCCAAGCGATTTCCCTGTTTTTTCTTCCAGGTGGGCTTGCTAACCTTCTTTGTAACCGTTCTTGCAGGCGCAGTGATGCCTTTTTGGGTTGATAGTTCTGGTTGCTGGTTCTAAAAGGCTGTTAAAAAATCCTTAAAATTAGCAAGGCTAAGGAAACATTTTGTACTTTTGCGAAGTCTTTAAATGCGTAACCTGTTGTGAAGACAACAATATAATAAGGTGTAAAATGAAAAAGATACTTTTCGCTTGGATGATGCTCTTGGGAGGCATCTCCGTTGCCAACGCCCAGGCCAAGATCAAGTTTGACAAGCTCTCACACGATTTCGGCACGTTTGTTGAGAGCAAGAACGTGCAGCAGTGCACCTTCACTTTTACCAATGTGGGCGACAAGCCTTTGGTGATCAACCAGGCGGTGGCCAGTTGCGGTTGCACTGTTCCAAAGTACACCAAGACTCCTGTGAAGCCTGGTGAGAAGGGAACCATTAGCGTTACCTACAATGGCCGAGGCCGCTTTCCTGGGCATTTCAAGAAAACTATCACCGTGCGCACCAATGGAGTGCCAGAGATGACACGCCTTTACATTGAGGGCATCATGAAGGAAGACCAGAAAAACTAATTCGAGGTGATAAATATTAGTTATTATTTCGCATATAATAGCTAATACTTATTTCTTTTGCCCCCTTCTGTCTATTCAATATAGTGAAAAGAGCCACGCTTTTGAGGTAGCATGGCTCTTAGTTCTTTTGTCATTAAACCGCTTTCCCAAACAAACGACTTCGCGGAAATTTCGCAGAATTTTAGATCAGTCGGATGTTTTTCTGATTTCTTTACTTCAATTGTCAGACCTTTGCCGTACCTTTGTAGTGTCAAGCCAAGTGCTGGCATGCACCTTAACCGACCCTAAACACTAAAACCAAAGATACAATGCAAGAAACGGTAAAAAAAGTATTAAGCGGCGACTTCAACAAGAAGAAGGCGCTGTGGTTCCTGCTGACCGCCCTGGTCACAGTCATCGTGTGGAACCTGCCCGCCGAGGTCTTCGGCATCGACGGGCTGACGGTGGTTCACCAGCGCGTCATCGCCATCTTCGTCATGGCTGTCATGTTGTGGCTCACTGAGGCCATTCCCGCTTGGTCCACATCGGTCACCATCATTTTTGTGTTGCTCTTCTTCGTGAGCGATTCCTCATTCTCTTTCATGCAAGGGTCAGAAGGAGAGTATGGCCAGTTGCTCGACTCGGTGGGTATCATGGCCTGCTTTGCCGACCCCACCATCATCCTGTTCCTCGGTGGATTCATCCTGGCCATTGCCGCCACCAAGTCGGGTCTCGACGTGTGGATGGCAAAGGCACTCATCCGTCCGTTTGGGCACCGCAGCGAGATGGTGCTGCTGGGTTTCTTGCTCATCACGGGTGTCTTCTCGATGTTCATCAGCAACACCGCCACGGCGGCCATGATGCTCACCTTCCTCACCCCGGTCTTCAAGTCACTGCCGGCCAACGGCAGAGGGCGCATCGCCCTCACCATGGCCATTCCCATCGGTGCCAATCTTGGCGGCATGGGAACACCTATCGGCACGCCGCCCAACGCCTTTGCCTACAAGGTGCTCAACGACACTGCGGGTATGAATCTCGACATTAGCTTCGGTGATTGGATGGCGTTCATGGTGCCCCTCGTGCTGGTGCTTCTTGTTATCTCGTGGCTGTTGCTCAAGATGTTCTTCCCCTTCCAGCAGAAGACCATCGACCTGGAGATTGAGGGTGACATGCAACACAATTGGCGCACGGTTGTAGTGGGCATCACCTTTGCTGTAACCATTATCCTCTGGGTGTTTGGTAAGCCTATCGGCATCAACGCCAACACGGTTGCCATGCTACCCATTGCAGTCTTCGCCTTCACGGGTGTCATCACGGCCAAGGACCTGCAGGACATCGACTGGGGTGTCATCTGGATGGTGGCCGGAGGTTTTGCGCTCGGCCTGGCCATGAACGGCACGGGGCTGGCCAAGGCTGCCATCGACGCCATACCCTTTGGCGAGTGGAGCCCAGTGGTCATCTTGGTCATCGCTGGCTTTGTCACTTTCTTCCTCTCCAACTTCATCAGCAACACGGCCACGGCGGCCTTGATGATTCCCATTCTGGCCGTGGTATGTGAGGGCATGGGCGACAAGCTCACAATCATCGGCGGCACGTCGACCGTGCTCATTGGCATCGCCGTAGCCGCGTCGGCTGCCATGTGCCTGCCCATCTCCACGCCACCCAACGCCATCGCCTATTCCACGGGTCTCGTTGAGCAGAAAGACATGTCGAAGGCTGGCCTTGTGGTGGGGCTTGTCACCCTTGTTCTTGGCTTCTCGCTGCTCATCGTGCTGGGCAAGCAAGGACTGATCTGACAATGCTTCCAACTGTTTGGATCCCTTGACGAGCACAAAACAAGATAGCCCCTATCGACGTCATAGCGATAGGGGCTGTCTTTGTGTGTATGGGAGCTTTTACCAGATGTGCGCCCGTTGTTTCTTGGGGATGAACAACTTGTCGCCCTTCTTTACGTTGAAAGCCTTGTACCAGGCGTCGATTTGTGGCAATGCAGCGTTCACGCGAGCCATGTTGGGTGAGTGCACGTCGACCGTGAGTAAGTATTTGACATACTCTTCCGTGGCATTCGAGGCCCACACGCGAGCCCAAGACAGGAAGAAACGCTGGTCGGGCGTGAAGCCGTCTTCCGTGCCGAGAGATTTTTCTTTCATGGTGTTCTGCAAGGCTGTGTAGGCAATGTTCAAGCCACCATTGTCGCCGATGTTTTCGCCGAGAGTCTGTTGGCCGTTCACCTTCACGCCGGGCAGTACCTCAAACCGTGAGAAGAAGTTGGCGAGCACACCCGTGCGAGCCTCGAAGTTTTTCTTGTCGGCCGGTGTCCACCAGTTGCGTTGGTTGCCGTCCTTGTCAAACTGTGCTCCCTGGTCGTCGAAGCCATGACTCATCTCATGTCCGATCACTGCGCCGATGGCACCATAGTTGACCGCGTCGTCGGCCTTCGGGTCGAAGAAGGGCGGCTGCAGGATGGCTGCCGGGAAGCAAATCTCGTTGGTCGAGGGGTTGTAGTAGGCGTTGATGGTCTGTGGTGTCATGCCCCATTCCGTCTTGTCGACGCGTTTGTTGACGTTGCGGGCTATCTCATCATCGTTGTTCCAGCGGGCTATGCGCGCCATGTTCTCGTAGAGGGAGAGGCTGTCGTTGACCTCCAGGCCCGTGTAGTCTTTCCACTTGTCGGGATAGCCTATCTTGATGATGAAGTGTGAGAGCTTGTCCTTTGCCTGCGCCTTGGTGGCCGGGCTCATCCATGCCAGGTTGTCGATGCGCTGGCCGAGAGCCGTCTGCAGGTTGTGCACAAGCTCGAGCATGCGCTGCTTGCTCGTCTCCGGGAAGTATTTCTCCACGTAGAGCTTGCCGATGGCCTCTCCCAGCACGTTGCTCACGAGCGACACGGCGCGCTTCCAGCGTGGGCGGTCTTTCTTGACACCCGTCATCACTTGTCTCAGCTTGAAGGCCACCTTGTGGAAGTCGTCGCCCATCTGCGAAGTGGCACCGGTGATGACCTTGGCCTCGGCATAGGTCTTCAGGTCGTCGAGTGGCGTGTCAGCCAAGATTTTCTCCACCTCATGGATAGGCTCAGGCTGTCCGAGATCCACATTGTCGAAGGCCGGGTACCCGCTGGCCAGGAAGATGTTGCCCCAGTCGATGCCTGGGTATTCGCTGATGAGTTGCGCGTAGGAGAGCTTGTGGTAGTTGCCCTCCACGTCGCGCAGCTTCACGCGGTCGTAGCTGGCCTTGGCGATGCGCGTCTCAAGGGCGATTACCGTCTGCATCTTCTTCTCGGCCGTGGCCTCGTCGCTGCCCGTCATGCTGAAAAGTTTTTTGAGATAGGTCTTGTAGGCTTCGAGCACGCGCTTGTTCTGAGCGTCGTCTGAGAGGTAGTAGTCGCGTGAGCCGAGGCCAAGACCGCCCTGTCCCACGTAGACGATGTTCCAGTCGGCGTTCTTCTGGTCGGCTGTGACACCGATGCCAAACATCATGGTGCTCTCGCCAGCGCGGTCGAGCTGGGCTGTCACCAATTGGTATTCGCGGCGATCCTTGATGGCGGCGATCCTGTCGAGTGTGGGCTTGATGACGGATGCCCCCTGGCGGTTCATGCGCGTGGAGTCCATCATGAGGTTGTAGAGCGACCCGATCTTTTGTCCCAGCGTGCCCTGCTTCTGGGGTGCGGAGGCGTATTGCAGGATGATGTCCTGTATGCGTTTCTGGTTGAGCTCATAGAGGTCGGTGAAAGCGCCGTTGTCGGTGTGCTCGGCGTCGAGTGGGTGGCTCTTGAGCCAGCCGCCAGCCGCGTAGTGGTAGAAGTCGTCGCCAGGGCGGACGCTGGTGTCGAGGTTCTTCGGGTCGATGCCCGATTGTGGCGTGGACTGGGCGAAGGTGGTTGTGGCGCACAGGGCCAAGCCCACGAGGAGTATTTTCTTGTTCATAATGATATGATAATTTTTATGTACAGATGCAAAGTTACGGCTATTCTTCGCAATGTTGTATGGGTTCAAGCAAGTTTTTTTTGTTAAAACGGGGCTGCATAGGCTGGTGTATTCATAAGGACATCAACGGCTCGTAGCTCTACGCTATCATATGTCAAACCATATAACACGGAAAGAATATAAAAATAATCAACCGAAATGACTGTATAAAGGAAGCATGGTAAGAAAATCATAAGCAAAGACTTTACCTAACCATTTGACAGCCTTACGTTAAATAACTTTATATTTCAAACTATTACTTTGTAATTAGCTGAATATTGGTCGGTATAAAACTTATTTAACATATTTAAGCTGAGAAAAATTACCATATCTTCAAGAATATGAGTAAATTTGTATTTATAAAAATAAGTATTTACAAATACATAAGTAACTATGATTTCAAAGAAACTTGAAGAAGCTATCAACGACCAGATAGCAAATGAGTTGTGGTCTTCCAATCTGTATTTGTCTATGTCTTTCTTCTGCGCTAAAGAAGGATATAGCGGCTTTGCGGCTTGGTTGGAGAAACAATCTGTTGAAGAGCGCACACACGCTTCAATGATGGCAGACTTCGTGATCAAACGTGGCGGTACAGCTAAAGTGGAGACCGTGAAAGACGTTCCGTTCAGTTGGGAAACTCCGTTAGCTTTGTTCCGCAATGTATACGGACATGAATGCAAGGTATCTCAGATGATCAACAACTTGCTGAAAATCGCCAAGGAAGAAGGCGATTTCGCTGCTGAGGATTTCATGTGGCAGTTTGTGCGTGAGCAGGTACAGGAAGAGGCTACCGCTGACGATATTGTGACCAAGGTGGAGAAATTCGGTGAAAGTGCTCTTTATGACTTGGACAGCACACTTGGCAAACGTCAGAACTAATTCTAATTTATTCAAACGTGTAGGCGGTTACAATCACAAAAGGTGTAACCGCCTGTATTGTTTTTTATGTACAGAAGCAAAGTTACGGCTCTTCTTCGCAATGTACTATGGGCTCAAGCAAGTTTTTTTGTTAAAACGGGGCTGCATAGGTTGGGGTATCAATAGTTTTTCGTAATTTTGACAAATATAATATTAAGAATCATAGGGCAACTACGCCTGTTATATTCATAAGGACATCAACGGCCCGTAGCTCTACGCTATCATATGTCAAACCATATAAAAAGGAAAGAATATTAGAAACAGAAAATAGATAGAAACATCATAGTAAGATTATAAACTTGCGTTTACTAATTTGTTCGGAATACACTTGAAATTTGGCGATTGAAAGTAATTCTATACGAATGAATAAGTTCTGTGAACGCCTGCGCTATAGCGTGGGCGGAACTTATCGTATAGAATGGGCAACGCCAAAGCCTCAAGTGTAGATAAGGGAAGCCTGCGCTTCTTCTTTGTCTTCACTTCCAAAGAGGCTTTATGAGAGCTGGCACATTTGCCAAGAAAGCTCTGTCGATGCCCGTTTTACTCCGATAACGATTTAGTTCCATGCGCAACCCTACAGCTATAGCAAAAGACGTTGAGGCAAGTTTCTCCGTGTCAGGGATTGTCGTATCCCTACCCCAGGAAGCTCGTTTCGAGGTTTGTTGCTATACCTTATTATATATAGTGACTAACAAGAAAAGAGCTAACAAGCAAATGGAAAAGCTAAGAATGCAAAGCGCCAATGGCGTGGAAGACAACATTCAGAAGATTGCTCAGTTGTTTCCCGACTGCGTAACAGAGACCGTGGATGAAAAGAGCGGTCAGCCCAAGCATCTGATAGATTTCGAGAAATTGAAGCAGAACCTTTCCGACAGCATCATGTCGGAACGTGCGGAGCGCTATCAGTTTACTTGGCCCGATAAGAGCAAGGCGATTCTCCTTGCCAACTCCCCTATCAATGCCACCCTTCGCCCTTGTCGTGAAGAGAGCGTTGACTTCGATCATACCCAAAACCTTTATATCGAGGGCGACAACCTCGATGTGTTGAAGTGTCTCAAAGAGACTTACCTCCACAAGGTGAAAATGATTTACATCGACCCGCCTTACAATACAGGAAAAGATTTTATTTATGGAGATAACTTTGCCGAAGAGATAAACGATTATCTTGAACTTAGTGAGCAATTTGACGAGCAAGGTAACCGACTAAGCACCAATATGGAATCGAATGGTAGATTCCATACTGATTGGTTGAATATGATTTATCCAAGACTGAAAGTTGCAAGAGATTTTCTCAAAGAAGATGGGGTTATATTCATTTCTATTGATGACCACGAAGTTGCAAATCTTCATAAAGTTTGCGATGAAATCTTTGGAGCTTCAAACTTTACAGGATGTGTTGTTTTACAAACAGCGACAGACAACAATCCAAGACAAATAAACACAGAACATGAATACATTCTTTGTTACTGCAAGAACAAAGATGCACAAGAATACTGGTATGCAGACAGTGAAAAGGCAAAACTCATTCAAAAGAAATATCAAGAACTAAAAGAACAGTATCAAGAAGACATTGCCAACATACAAATCAAACTGCGTGAATGGATTAAAGAAAATAAAGAAATACTGAAAGGCGTAACCCATTATGACAATGTTGACGAAAAAGGAGTCTTCCATGATGGGGATATTGCCAACACTACATTTGGTGGATATAAATACACCATACTACACCCTATAACACATAAGCCTTGCAAGATTCCGGATAAAGGGTTTAGATTTCCAGAAGAAACGATGAGAAGAATGATTGAGGACAATGACATAATGTTCGGGGCTGATGAAACAACTCTGATAAAGCCAAAGAAAAGATTGGAAAATGCAAAAGATGTATTACGCTCTGTCATCTATGAAGATGGACGTTCCTCAACCAAACAATTCGAATCACTTATGGCAAGAGATATTTTCCAAAACCCAAAGTCAACAACCATACTTGGCAGACTATTCAATTTTGTCATAGAAAAAGATGATTATATCTTAGATTTCTTCTCTGGTAGTGGTTCATCGGCAGAAGCCGCAATGCGCATCAATAGCAAGCACTCCGAATTATGTGCAAAATTCATACTTGTGCAAATTCCCGAGAATATAGACAAGATTCTTGAAACGGCTAAAGACAAAGCTAAGAAAACAGCAAAAAATGCAATTGCTTTTCTCGATTCCATAGGCAAGCCTCACACCATCTGCGAAATCGGCAAGGAGCGAATTCGTCGTGCTGGCAAGAAAATCAAGGAGGAAACTCCTTTGACCACCCAAGACCTCGACACTGGTTTCCGTGTCTTGAAGCTCGACTCTACCA
>DJOD01000035.1 GCA_002437115.1 Prevotella sp. UBA6447 | reverse complement strand
AGCTAATTTGTAGAACCCACCTAATTTGTATCTTTGATTTTTAGCGTTTTTATAACGTGAAAAGGCTGAAGTCAGAGGCGGCATGAAAAGCCTTTATTCCTTTGTCGAAGAAAAGGGCATCACGCACGCCGTACGCACTTCTTTGGAGAACTTTGGGAGTTTTATGAAGGATGATTGCCAAATAGATGTCTTCTCGCTTTACCGCCGTGAAAAATATCATTTCAAAAATGACAGTCGCGGCAAACTTCCTTTTTTTTGAACGCCATTTGAAGAAAAAAAAACATTCGTGTTGGCTTTTCGAGATTTTTTATTATCTTTGTCAGAGAATAGGCAGGTCAAGCCAATACGCAATGGCACGGTCTTTGCGGATGACAAGAGGAAGGAAAGGTGGAAACTGCTATTTCGTCTTATATATAAAAGGAAAGAATTACTGATGAACAACGACTTTAGAAAGTATGCCACGAAGCATCTTGGCATGAACGGCATGGTACTCGACGATGTGGTGAAGGCCCAGAACCAGTACCTCAACCCCTACATCCTGGAGGAGCGCCAGCTCAACGTGACGCAGATGGACGTGTTCTCGCGCCTGATGATGGACCGCATCATCTTCCTCGGCACTGAGATTGACGACTACACGGCCAACACGCTCCAAGCACAGCTGCTCTACCTTGATTCCGTGGACAACAGCAAGGATATCTCCATCTACGTGAACTCGCCGGGCGGCGTTGTGACAGCCGGACTGGGCATCTATGACACCATGCAGTTTATCTCGAGCGACGTGGCCACCATCTGCACCGGCATGGCCGCCTCGATGGCCGCTGTGCTCCTCGTGTCGGGCGCAGAGGGCAAGCGATCGGCGTTGCCACACAGCCGCGTGATGATACACCAGCCGCTGGGCGGCGTGCAGGGACAGGCCTCAGACATCGAGATTGAGGCGCGCGAAATTCTGAAGATGAAGAAGGAACTCTACACCATCATCTCCAACCACTCGCACCAACCCTACGACAAGGTGTGGCAAGACAGCGACCGCAACTACTGGATGACCGCCGACGAGGCCAAGGAGTATGGCATGATAGACGCGGTGCTGACAAGAAAGAAGTGAGGCTCGACAAATGAAAACTACAAAGAAATGCTGCAGTTTCTGCGGAAGAAGTGAAAACGAGGTGAGGCTCCTTATCAACGGGCTCAATGGTTACATTTGCGACGAATGTGCCGTGCAGGCATACAACATCGTGAAGACCACGGGGTTGCTCGACCTGCCCGACGACCTTGCGCAGGGCTCTGGTGCCAAGGGCAAACACGAGGCGTTCAAGCTGAAAAAGGTGCCCAAACCACGCGAGATCAAGGAATATCTGGACCAGTATGTCATCGGCCAGGATGACGCCAAGCGTACCCTTGCCGTGTCGGTCTACAACCACTATAAGCGGTTGCAGCAGCCCGCCGACGACGACGGGGTGGAAATCGAGAAGAGCAACATCATCATGGTGGGAACCACCGGGACGGGCAAGACGCTCCTGGCGCGCACCATCGCCAAGCTGCTCGACGTGCCCTTCACCATCGTCGACGCCACGGTGTTCACCGAGGCTGGCTATGTGGGTGAGGACGTGGAGAGCATCCTCAGCCGCCTGCTCCAGGTGGCCGACTTTAATGTGGAGGCCGCCGAGCGAGGCATCGTCTTCATCGACGAGATTGACAAGATTGCCCGCAAGAACGACAACCCCAGCATCACCCGTGATGTCAGTGGCGAGGGCGTGCAGCAGGGACTGCTCAAACTGCTCGAGGGAACGATGGTCAATGTGCCGCCAAAGGGCGGACGCAAGCACCCCGACCAAGACTACATACACGTGAACACAAAGAACATTCTCTTCATTTGTGGCGGTGCCTTCGATGGCATAGAGCGCAAGATCGCGCAGAGGCTCAATACCCATGTCGTGGGATACAACTCGGTGCAGGCTGTGCGCAACATCGACAAGAGCGACCTGATGAAGTACATCCTCCCGCAGGACCTGAAGTCGTTTGGGCTCATACCAGAACTCATCGGCCGACTGCCGGTGCTCACGCACCTCAACCCGCTCGACCGCGACGCCCTCAGGCGTATCCTGGTGGAGCCGAAGAACTCCATCATCAAGCAGTATGTTAAGCTCTTTGAGATGGACAAGATTGCGTTGACGTTCACCGACGAGGCACTCGACTTCATTGTCGACAAGGCCGTGGAGTACAAGTTGGGAGCCAGGGGATTGAGGTCCATCGTCGAGACGGTCATGATGGATGCCATGTTCGATGTACCGTCGCGCCGTATCAAGAAGTTCGAGGTGACACTCGACTACGCCAAGTCGCAACTCGACAAGGCACACATGGAACAACGTATGGAGTCGGCGTGAACGCGGCTCCAAAGCCACCACTACCACCATGAAAGACAATCTAATCAAACCGCTGAAGCAATATTTCGGCTTCGACAACTTCAAGGGAGACCAAGAGGCCGTCATCCGCAACCTGATGGACGGCAACGACACGTTTGTCCTCATGCCAACCGGGGGTGGCAAGAGCCTGTGCTACCAGTTGCCCTCGCTGCTCATGGAAGGCACGGCCATCGTGGTGTCGCCGCTAATCGCCCTGATGAAGAACCAGGTCGACGTGATAAACGGGCTGTCGGAGAACGACGGGCTCGCTCACTATATGAACTCCTCGCTCAACAAGGCGGCTGTCAATCGCGTGGTGAAGGATGTGCAGTCGGGGAAGACCAAACTGCTCTACGTGGCCCCCGAGTCGCTCAACAAGGAGGACAACCTCGCTTTTTTCGAGTCGTTCGCAATCTCGTTCTTTGCCATCGACGAGGCCCATTGCATCTCTGAGTGGGGGCACGACTTCCGCCCAGAGTATCGGAACATCAGACCTACAATCGACAAGATCGCCCGTCACAGGGGCGTGGATAAGATACCCGTCATCGCCCTCACGGCAACAGCCACCAACAAGGTGAGGTCTGACATCAAGAAAAGCCTGGGCATTGTCGACGCTCGCGAGTTTAAGAGCTCGTTTAACCGTCCCAACCTTTATTATGAGGTGAGGCAAAAGGTGAGTGAGGAGGACACTGACAGTCAAATCATCAGGTTCCTGAGACAGCATGAGGGCAAGAGTGGCATCATCTATTGCCTCTCACGCAAGAAAGTGGAAGAGCTGGCGCAGAAGCTTAAGCTCAACGGCTTCAAGGCGGCTCCCTATCACGCTGGCCTCGACACAGAGGTGCGCACGCAGACGCAAGACGACTTCCTGAAAGAGCAGATCGACATCATCGTGGCTACCATCGCCTTCGGCATGGGCATTGACAAGCCCGATGTGCGCTTCGTCATCCACTATGATATACCCAAGAGCTTGGAGGGATACTACCAGGAAACTGGAAGGGCTGGCCGCGACGGCGGTGAAGGGGTCTGCATAGCCTTCTACTCGCCAAAGGACCTTAAAAAGCTTGAGAAGTTTATGGACAGCAAGGGAGAGGCCGAAAAGGAAATAGGCCGACAGCTGTTGCAGGAGACAAAGGCTTATGCCGAGTCGTCTATCTGCAGGCGCAAGCTGCTGCTCCATTACTTTGGTGAGGACTACCCGAAGGACAACTGCGGCAACTGCGACAATTGCAAGCACCCCAAGAAGCCCAAGGAAGCGCAGGATGCCTTGCTCGTTGTGCTTGCGGCCATCAAGGCGGTGAAGGAAAACTTTGACCAGTCGTATGTCATCGACTTCATAAGGGGACGGCGCACAGACAATATCGTGCGCCATGGACACGATAAGCTGCCTGAGTTTGGCTCGGGCGAAAAAATCAACGAGGAAGATCCTGCCATTTGGAACCCCGTGATACGACAGGCTATGATATCCCACTATGTACGCAAGGACGTAGACAATTACGGCCTACTGAAGCTCACGGCCGAGGGGAAACGCTATATGCAAGATCCAAAGCCGTTCATGGTGGTGGCTGACCGCGAGTTTGACGAAACAGATGAGGGAGGTGACAATGTGTCGAGCGCTTTGGACGAATCTCTGTTCAATTTGTTGCGCGGATTGCGCAAAGATGAGGCACGCAAGCTCAACCTTCCGCCTTATATCATCTTCCAAGACATCTCGCTCACACAGATGGCCACCAACTACCCAGTCACCATGGAGGAGCTGCAACAGATACAGGGAGTGGGGCAGGGTAAGGCCAAGAAATATGGGAAGCCCTTCCTCGAACTGATCAAGAAATACTGCGACGAGAACGACATCAAGCGCGCCGACATCATGCGCGTCATCAGTCTGCCCAACAAGTCGATGAAGAAACAGAAAATCATTGAGCTCATCGACAAACGCATACCCCTTGAGGAGATAGCGCGTGCACAAGGCTATAGCTTCGATGACTTGCTCGATGACATAGAAGCCATTGTCTGCAGTGGCATGAAGGTGAACATCGACTATTACCTCAATAACGACGAGGTGATAGACCCTGACGAGATGGCCGATATCTACGACTACTTCCGCGAAAGCGAGAGCGATGACATCGACAAGGCCATTGACGAGGTTGACATCTACGATGACGAAGATGGGCTGACGGCTGAGGAAAAAGTGAGGCTGGTGTTTATCAAGTTCTTTTCGGAGGTGGCCAACTAACGAGATTCTGCAGAAGGGAACAACAGGATTGACGCGCGTTAAATTGCATTAAACACGAAAGAAAATCGCTCGTGACGACGGTGTAAGTGGATTTTTATTGCTAAATTTGCACGCAATAAATTCCTAAAGTTACACTTATGTCATCATTTGTTGCAGATAAAATTGTAATGGACGGCCTTACTTTTGACGACGTCCTGTTGATTCCCGCTTATTCTGAGGTGCTGCCTAAGGAAGTGACGTTGAAAACGCGCTTCTCACGGCATATTGACTTGAACGTGCCCTTTGTGACTGCCGCAATGGATACCGTTACCGAGTCGTCGATGGCCATTGCCATTGCACGTGAGGGCGGCATCGGTGTCATCCACAAGAACATGTCAATTGAGGAGCAGGCGCGTCAAGTGGCCATTGTCAAGCGCGCGGAGAACGGCATGATTTACGACCCCGTCACCATACGCCGGGGAAGCACGGTCGCTGACGCGCTGGGCATGATGCATGAATACCACATCGGTGGTATACCTGTCGTCGATGAGGAAAACCACCTGGTGGGTATAGTCACCAACCGTGACCTGCGCTTTGAACGCAACATGGACAAGAAAGTCGACGAGGTGATGACAAGTGAGAACTTGGTGACGACACACCAAAAAACAGACCTTGCGGCGGCGGCACAAATCTTGCAGGAAAACAAGATTGAGAAACTGCCTGTCGTTGATGCAGGAAATCATTTGGTGGGCCTGATCACATACAAGGACATCACCAAGGCCAAGGACAAGCCAAATGCTTGCAAGGACGAGAAAGGACGGTTGCGTGTTGCCGCCGGAGTGGGTGTAACTTGTGACACGCTCGACAGGGCGCAGGCGTTGGTTGATGCTGGCGTGGATGCCATCGTCATTGATACGGCACACGGACATTCGGCTGGAGTCGTAGGCAAGTTGCACGAGGTGAAAAACGCTTTCCCGAACCTGGATGTCGTGGTGGGCAACATTGCCACGGGCGAGGCTGCCAAATATTTGGTAGACAATGGTGCCGATGCCGTGAAAGTAGGCATTGGCCCAGGTTCCATTTGCACGACGCGCGTGGTGGCAGGTGTAGGCGTTCCCCAATTGAGCGCTGTCTACGATGTCTACTCTGCGCTGAAGGATACCGACGTGCCCTTGATTGCGGATGGTGGCTTGCGTTACTCGGGCGACATCGTAAAGGCTCTGGCTGCCGGAGGCAGTTGCGTGATGATTGGGTCGCTCGTAGCTGGCACGGAGGAGAGTCCCGGAGAGACCATCATTTACAATGGGCGTAAGTTCAAGAGTTATCGTGGCATGGGGTCGCTTGAGGCCATGGGACAGAAAAACGGATCCGGCGACCGCTATTTCCAGGGCGACACCAAGGATGTGAAGAAGCTGGTGCCAGAAGGCATAGCCGGGCGGGTTCCTTACAAGGGAACAGTGCAAGAGGTGATTTATCAGCTCATCGGTGGCTTGCGCTCAGGAATGGGATATTGCGGAGCTGCCACTATCAACAACCTGCACGATGCCAAGTTCACGCGCATTACCAATGCAGGCGTGCTTGAGAGCCACCCGCACGACATTACCATCACCAGCGAGGCTCCTAACTATAGCCGCCACGAATAGAAATAACTAACTCTCCCTCCTCCTTCATGTTCATACCATGAAGGCGAAGGAGGAGTCACTTAAAATAATCATGAAACAAAAACTGTTGTTGGGCGTCATGCTGCTGTGTGGCACCTTGTCTTTTGCGCAAACTTCCGATCCTGTTGTTATGACCATCAACGGGAAATCTATCCCACGTTCCGAGTTTGAATACTCTTACAATAAGAACAATGCAGAAGGGGTAGTTGACAAGAAGAGCGTGGAAGATTATGTGAACCTGTTTGTCAATTACAAATTAAAGGTAGAGGCGGCAAAAGCTGCGAAAATCGACACGCTGAAGTCATTTCAGACTGAATTTGCAGGCTATCGTGATATGCAGGTTCGGCCTTCCATGATCAATGATGCCGATGTCGAGGCAGAGGCGCAGAAAATTTACAAGCAGACTCAACAACAGATAGACAACAATGGCGGACTGGCGAAAGTGGCGCACATATTGTTGGTTGTCGGGCAAAAGGCTACGCCCGATGAGCAAAAGGCTGCCAAGCTACGCATAGACTCCATTTATGCGGCCTTGAAGGGCGGGGCTGACTTTGCGGAAATGGCCAAGAAATATTCGCAAGATCCCGGTTCTGCCAAGAAGGGCGGAGAACTGCCGCTTATATACAAGGGACAAACGTTAAAGGAGTTTGAGGACCAAGCATGGGCGTTGAAAGATGGCGAAATGAGCAAGCCTGTGCTCACGGCGGCTGGATGGCACATCATCTTGAAAAAAGGTCACCAAAACTTCTACAGCTATGAAAGCCAGCGCGATGCCATCATGAAGTTCATTGACCAGCGCAACTTGCGTGAGCAGATCATAGACCAGAAGCTTGACACCTTGTCTAAGCAAGAGCATACCACCAAGGCGGCTCTCTTGGCCAATAAGCTTGAACAGATGGAAAAGCAAGACCCGTCACTGAAATATCTCATTCAAGAATATCATGATGGATTGTTACTGTATGAAATCAGTAACCGTAGGGTGTGGGACAAGGCACAGAAGGATGAGGCTGGCCTTGCGGCTTTCTTCAAGAAACACAAGAAAAGTTACAAGTGGGAGCATCCTCGTTTCAAAGGCATAGCTTATTTCACGCGTGAGAAAGCTGATGTGGACAATGTGAAAAACGCCGTCAAGGATGTGGCTTTCGACAAGTGGGCTGATGTGTTGCGCAAGACGTTTAACGCCGATTCGGTGCTGCGCATCCGAGTGGAGAAAGGCATCTTTAAGAAGGGCGACAACGCACTTGTCGACCGTGAGGTGTTTGGCGTTGACACAATTGTCAAGCCCATGAAGGACTACCCCAATATGGCCGTCTATGGAAAGGTGCTCAAGGCTCCCAAGGAATTGTCTGACGTGAGAGCTCTGGTGGTAGCCGATTACCAAGACTATTTGGAGAAGCAGTGGGTGGCTGAACTGCGCAAGCAGTTTGCCGTGAAGGTGAACGAAGATGTGCTTAAAACAGTGAATAAGCATTAAAGTATGAAGAAGACGATATATACCATGGCCGGAATGTTAGCCTTCGGGTTCACGGCTGTGTCGGGCGTATGTGTGGGTACCTTCGGAAACCACATGGTGAATGGCTCTTTACCTGATACGGCCTCTAACGATTCGGCGATGCGTGCGGAGATTCCTGTTCCTGAAAGTAGTGTCATCGATGAGGTGATATGGGTGGTGGGCGACGAGCCTATCTTGAAGTCGGACGTGGAGGCCATGCGTATGCAGGGCTTGGCAGAAGGCATTACATGGGGAGGCGAACCCGATTGCGCCATTCCCGAGCAGCTTGCTGTGCAGAAATTGTTTTTGCACCAGGCGGCACTCGACTCCATAGAGGTGTCGGAAAGCGAAATATCAAGTGGCATCGACCAGCAAATCAATCGTTGGATACAGATTGCAGGGTCGCAGGAGAAACTGGAAGAATACAGGAAGCAAAGCATCAAGGAAATGCGTGCGGAAATGCACGATGACTTCAAGAACCAGCAACTCATCGAGAAGATGCGCAAAAAGCTGGTGGAGAATGTTAAGGTGACACCTGCCGACGTGAGAACATATTTCCGCAACATGCCTGCTGACAGTGTCCCCTTTGTTCCTACCGAAGTGGAAGTGGAAATCATCATGCGACAGCCAAAGATCAAGCAGGAGGAAATTAACCGTGTTAAGAACCAGCTTCGTGATTTCACGGAGCGTGTCAACAGGGGAGAGTCATCGTTTGCAGCTTTGGCTCGCCTTTATTCGGAAGATCCAGGCTCCGCTCGCCAGGGAGGCGAAATGGATTATGTTGGACGAGGTGTGCTCGATCCAGCGTTTGCCAGTGTGGCGTTTAACTTGACCGATCCAAACAAGATTTCCAAGATTGTGGAAACTGAGTTCGGTTATCATATCATCCAACTCATCGACAAGCGTGGCGACAAGATAAAGGTGCGTCATATCCTTTTGAAACCCAAAGTGTCGCAAGATGAGATAAATGCTTCGATGAGTCAGCTCGATTCTGTGGCTACCGACATAAGGCACGGAAAGTTTACATTTGAAGATGGCGCGACGATTATTTCTGACGACAAGGACACTAAGAACAATAAGGGGTTGATGTCCAATACGACCAACGACGGCATGACGTCGCGCTTTCAGATGAAAGACCTGCCCACGGAGGTAGCTCGGGCAGTCGATACCATGAAAGTCGGCGAGATATCAGCACCTTTTGAGATGGTCAACAGGAGAAATGGCAAGACTGTTGTGGCCATAGTCAAGCTTAAGTCGCGAATTGAGGGGCACAAGGCTACCATCACAGAAGACTTTCAAGTGATGAAGGATGTAGTCTTGGCCAAGGAACGCGAGAAAGTCCTGACAGACTGGGTAGTGGACAAGATTAAGCACACTTATGTGACCATGAAAGACCGTTACAAAAATTGCAATTTCCAATATCAGGGATGGATTAAATGACGGAATTTATAAGAAACCAACAATATTTCAGTAGGCATAGGGTCATCATGACGATGGCTCTATGCTTCTTTGTCATAGGTTCCCTGCAAGCTTTCATGCCTCCACGTGGGCATAAGAAGAAAAAAAACGTGGACAACAAGGTCTACCTTCTTCATGCCGACGAGTTGCGCTACGACATGGCGGGACTCAACCCCGATGCCCAGATAGCCAAGGGTCACGTGGCGTTCATGCACCAAGGGGCTTACCTCCATTGCGACAGCGCTTATTTCTATCAGGGCTCCAACTCTGTGAAGGCTTTTGGCCATGTGAGGTTTCGTCAAGGTGACACGTTGTCGCTGACTTGTGCGCGTGCATGGTACGATGGCGAAGGGCAGATGATGGAAGCCCGTGAGAATGTCGTCCTCAAGCACAGGCACCAAACGCTTTATACCGACAGCCTCAATTATGACCGCTTGTATGAGTATGTCTATTTCTTCAATGGAGGCAAGTTGGTGGATGGCCGGAGCCAGTTGAGTTCCGACTGGGGCGAGTACCACACCCAGACTCGACTTGCCAAGTTCAACTTTGACGTGCAGTTGCGCACGCCAAAGAATCACATTTCCACCGACACACTCTATTACGACACACGACGTGCCCGTGCCCATGTGGTGGGCAAGTACACGGCTGACAGTGGGCATGGCAGTGTCGGCCCATCCATCATCAGAGGTGACAATAGCGTTATCAAGACCGAGAACGCCTATTTCAATACCCGTAGCGACCAAGCTGAATTGTTTGGGCGCTCAACCGTCGTCAACCAGGAGAAGACCATTACGGGCGACACCTTATATTATGACAGCAAGACGGGTAACAATCGTGGCTTGGGAAACGTGGTCTTTGTGGACAACAAGAACCGCAACACGCTTACGTGTGGCGAGGTGGTATACAATGAGCATACGGGAAAAGGCTTTGCCACGCGCGACGCTTTAGTGACAGATTACTCGCAAAAAGATACATTGTGGATGCATTCAGACACGATGCGCATCGAGACATTCAATATCAACACTGACTCTGTTTACCGCAAGGTTCACTGCTATCCCCACATGAGGGCTTATCGTGTGGATGTGCAAGCCGTGTGCGACTCGCTGGTCTTCAGTTCGCAAGACTCATGCGTGACGCTCTATCGCGACCCTATCGTGTGGAATGGGTCACGTCAACTGCTGGGCGAGGTCATCAAGGTCTACATGAACGACTCAACGGTGCGCGAGGCTCATGTGCTTGGGCAAGCGTTGTCTGTTGAGGCCATGCCTGACAGTGTGCACTTCAACCAGGTGTCGTCGCGCGATATGTTTGCTTACTTCCAGGACGGTGCCATCCGCCGTAGTGATGCCATAGGTACCGTCAGGTCAGTCTATTTTCCTGTTGATGACAAAGACTCGACGCTTATCGGACTTAACTATCTTGAGACCGATACCATGCGTATGTTCATTACGCCCGAGCGAAAACTCAATCGGATATGGACCAACAAGGTGCAAGCCACGTTGTACCCGATGACACAGATACCGCCTTCCAAGCTGAAACTTGATAGATTTGCTTGGTTCAATGCCATTCGCCCAATTGGCAAGGACGATGTTTTTCATTGGCGTGGCAAGGCCAAAGGTACGGAACTCAAAAGCATTGTTCGCCACGTTGTTCCTCTTCAGCGCCTAAACTTATGAACCTGCTGTTTCAAACTTCCAAGCCGCGCCGGTTCAGCCATACCATGGTCTATTGTGACGAGCGCCGAGAACGCTTGCAGAGGCTGGAGAGCAGGGCCCGGCGCGAATTGGGCATGGAGCCTGGCGACCTGCCCGATGTGCTCATCCCGTCCGAGTTGAAGTTTGACTCGCGTCGTGTGGCATCCTCTCGGCCACATTTGTCGCTTTTAGGCTTGGCCGTGGCTGGGTTGGCACTGGTCATTCTCTTGGCGTGTGCCTTGTCTTGGCTATGAGGCTCGCCCCTTTCGTCTTATTGTCTTAGCATAAGTAAATAGTCATGAGTGATATCATACAATTATTGCCCGACTCTGTGGCCAACCAGATAGCAGCTGGTGAGGTAATTCAGCGCCCAGCGTCGGTAATCAAGGAATTGGTGGAAAACGCTGTGGATGCAGGTGCCACTCGCATTGATGTGCTTGTGGTCGATGCGGGTCGCACGTCTATCCAGGTTATCGACGACGGCAAGGGAATGTCGGAGACCGACGCGCGCCTCTCCTTCGAGCGCCACGCCACGTCGAAAATTCGCCACGCCGACGACCTTTTTAATCTTCACACGATGGGGTTTCGCGGTGAAGCCTTGGCGTCGATAGCTGCCGTAGCCCAAGTGGAGCTCAAGACACGCCTGCGTGGTGAGGAAGTTGGCACCCACCTGTCTATCGCGGGTTCACGCTTTGGGGGACAAGAAGCGTGCGCATGTCCCGAGGGTTCCAATTTCTTGATTGAGAACCTGTTTTATAATGTTCCTGCCCGGAGGAAATTTCTGAAGTCGAACACCACCGAGCTCAACAACATTCTCACAGCCTTCGAGCGGATTGTCTTGGTCTACCCCAAGATATCGTTCACCTTCCGCAGCAATGGCTCGGAGATGTTCAACCTGCGTGCGTGTGGCTTGCGCCAACGCATCGTGGATGTCATCGGCAAGCGCATCAACCAAGACCTCCTGCCCGTCAACGTGGAGACTTCGGTGTGTGCCATCCACGGCTTTGTTGGCAAGCCAGAGAGCGCACGAAAAAAAGGTGCGCAGCAGTATTTTTTTGTCAACGGCCGGTATATGCGGCATCCTTATTTCAACAAGGCGGTCATGTCGGCTTTCGATAGGTTGGTCCCCCAGGGTGAGCAAGTGCCTTATTTCATTTATTTTGATGTTGATGCCCATGACATTGATGTCAACATCCATCCAACGAAGACTGAAATCAAGTTCGAGAACGAGCAGGCCATCTGGCAAATCTTGTCGGCGGCCGCCAAGGATGCCGTAGGCATGTTCAATGACGCTTCCACCATAGAGTTCGACACGGAGGGCAAGCCTGACATACCGCTTTTTGACCCCACACGCCAGGCCGAGCTCCCGAAGGTCGACTTCAACCCCCAGTATAACCCGTTCAAGACCTCGCCTGCTTCGCCCTCTCATACCAGTAAGGTTGGCGGTGGTTCCACAGGTGAGTTCCACACGTCTCGCCTGACAGACCAGTGGCAACAGCTCTACGAGGGGCTCAACAACCCTGCCATCCCCCAACAGGAGCCGCTGTTTGCGGAGCCGTCGGCCTCAGCGCCTTCCGAGAGCGTCATCGAGGAAAAGTCACCAGCCCACTATCAGTACAAAGGCCGCTACGTGATGACCGCCGTGAAGTCGGGACTCATGATTATCGACCAGCACCGCGCCCATGTGCGCATTCTCTTCGAGAAATACCAGAGGCAGCTGGCAGCCTGCAAGTCTCACTCGCAAAAACTTCTCTTTCCCGAGACTGTACAGCTCAGTGCCCAAGAGGCTGTTACACTTGAGCAGGTCATGGGAGAGATGACAGCCATGGGCTTCGACCTGGCGCCCTTGGGCGACAACACCTATTCGGTCAACGCCATCCCCGAAGGCCTCGAGGGCATTGATGTCGTGTCGCTGGTTCGCGATATGGTGGATGGTGCACAAGAGCATGACACGTCTGCCGTGCAGGAAATCAACAACTCGCTGGCTCTGAGCATGGCCCGCGCTGCCGCCATACCCTATGGCCAGGTGCTGGGCAACGCAGAAATGGAGAACCTCATCAATGAGCTCTTCCAATGCCAAAACGCCAAGTACACGCCCGATGGCAAGAACGTGCTCAGCATCTTCCAGCAGAAAGACATTGACCAGATGCTCGCTTGAGCGTAGTGGCAACGCACTCCTCATATCACGAAATGGCACCCGAGAGTGACATTTTTAAGCGTAGAAAAGGTTTTATGTAAAATTTTTGATATTTTTATGAGAAACAAAGGTGTGTTTTAAAAAATATTATTAACTTTGCCATTGAATATACTTGGTTAAGAAGATTTATTGATTTTTATTATTGATCGTTAAACTGATAAAGTTATGAAAAAGTTATTGATTGCTTTGGCATTTGCCGGTCTCTCGATGTCTTCGATGGCACAGGAGACTGCAGATCCTACACTGAAGTACAGTGTTGCCACCAATTCTTTCTGGAGCAACTGGTTTGTTCAGGGTAACTTCACTTGGACAGCCTTCTACTCAAACGAGGAGAAGGGCATGGGCTGGACAAAGAGCCCCTTCAAGGACTTCCGTCGCGACATGGGCTTTTCTGCCGCCATCGGTAAGTGGTTCACCCCGGGCATTGGCCTCCGTACTAAGTTCAATGGTATTTGGGGCAAAGACGTCCCCGAGCAGGATGCTTACACCACCTGCAAGCACAACCACTATTGGAACCTCCAGGAGCAGGCTTTGTTCAACTTGAGCAACCTCTTCTTTGGCTACAACCCCACTCGCGTGTGGAACCTGTCTCCGTTCGCCGGTGTCGGTGTTGTCCGCAACATGAGTTACAACACTTATGCGCTCGCTGCCAGCGCTGGTGTACTGAGCCAGTGGAGACTGACCAAGCGTCTGCAGCTCAACCTTGAGCTCCAGTATAACCTCATGGGTGATGACTTTGAGGGTTGTACCGACGAGAACGCTTATGGTGGCCACAAGGCCAAGAATCACGACCAGATTGTCTCAGCTGAGGTCGGCTTGACCTACAACCTGGGTCACAACACTTGGAACAAGGTACCCGATGTGGATGCCATCAAGGCTCTCTCGCAGAGCCAGATTGACGCCCTCAACGCCCAGCTCAACGATGCTAACGCTGAGAACGCTCGCTTGAAGAACCTGCTGGCCAACCAGAAGACCGACAAGGCCGTCAAGGAGTTTGTCAGCACACCAGTCTCTGTGTTCTTCAACATCAACAAGACGAAGATTGCCTCACAGAAGGATCTCGTCAACATCGAGGGTTTGGCCAAGTATGCCAAGGCTAACGGTGCCAAGCTGAAAGTCGACGGCTACGCTGACAGCGCAACTGGTAACGCCACCATCAACCAGAAGCTCTCTGAGGGCCGTGCCAACACGGTTGCCGACGAGCTGGTGAAGATGGGTGTGGACCGCAGCAAGATCACCACGCAAGGTCATGGTGGTGTTGATGAGCTGTCGCCTGTCTCATTCAACCGTCGTGCCACTGTGCAGGTGACCGACTAATCACAGTATCTTTGCACTGTAAATAAAAAAATGGGTGTCTCTCCATTTGGAGAGGCACCCTTTTTCTATGTTGCCTGACCGTAAGTGGTCACCGTAATGTAACCAACCATTTGCTACAGCTCCACGCTCTCCAGGCGTAGCCTAATCGTGCCTGCGGGCACGCGTGCTGTTACCTCGTCGCCCTGGCGATGGCCCAGTAGGGCTTGTGCGATGGGCGACTTGATGGATATCTTGCCTTCGCGTAGGTTCACCTCGTGGGGGCTCACGATGGTGTAGGCCATTGTGCGGTTGTTGGCCAGGTTGGTGATTCGGATGCGGCTCAGCAATCCCACGCAGTCTGTCTGGAGCCTCGACTTGTCGATGACGCGCGCGTTCTCGAGCACTTTCTGCTTGAAGCGTATGCGTCCAAGCAGTCGCCACTGCTCGCGCTTGGCTGCGTGATACTCGAAGTTCTCGCTTAGGTCACCCTTGTCGCGAGCCTCGGCTATGGCGTCGCGCACACGCGGCAGCTCCACTCGCTCCAGCTCGCGCAACTCGGCCACGAGCTCATCGTAGCCTTCCTGTGACATGTATTCCATAGTGTGTTTCTTTTGGTTCAACATACTGTTTGGATGCAAAGTTACAGGTTTTGCTCCAAACAGCAATGCGATAATTTTGCATTTCCGTGAAATTTCCTTCAGAAAAAGTTGGAGGGATGAGATAAAAGTCGTACCTTTGCATTCGCAATTCAGAGCAAGGGCGTTTAGCTCAGTTGGTTTAGAGCATCTGCCTTACAAGCAGAGGGTCGGCGGTTCGAATCCGTCAACGCCCACCAGGGGTGTATCCTGTGGCCTTTCAGGGCTGCAGGATTTTTTTTGTTTCATTTGCTTTTTTTTCAATACTCCGTTAAATTTTAAGCAGCATCAGCCGCAACCCCAAATATCTCATTGACCATTTCAATATTTAATGGCTTGTTCGGGTTACTTTCGAACACGTCAAAAATTCTTTGTGCGTAGTATGCGCTTACTATCAGTTCCTTAAGCCGTCCTACTGAAAGTCCGTATTCCCTGTCGACAATCTTCGCTACATTCAC
>DJOD01000041.1:2984-31529 GCA_002437115.1 Prevotella sp. UBA6447 | reverse complement strand
ATTTATGCAATGTTTTCGCTTTATTTGACAAAAATGGGCGTTTTCGGAGGATTCACCTTATATTATAGCAAGCGGGAAAAAGCGATTCACAAAAGGGAAGGCGCGCCAAACGCCCGAGGCTGGCGGACGGTCCGGACCCTCCCCGACACCACCACATCGGGAAAACCGGCATTGCCAGCCACTATCCCCCCTCCGCGCACAAGGGCCCGACTTCGCGGACATTCACACTTTAATTGACAAAAAGTAAAAAATCGTCACAACGGGAACTTCCCTTCCAGGAGGGGGAAGGGGCGTGAGGCCCCGTTGCGGGCGGCGCCGGGGAGGGAAAAAGGGCGCACGCAACCACCCAAAACGCGCTCACCCGGCAAGGGAAAGGCCAAAACGAGGCACAAGACGGGGCGTACCGGGAAACGACAGGCACCCTATTGAGGGACGACAGGCGTCGGATCGTGGAACGATAAAGGTCGAATCGTGGCCTGGGAAAGCCAAACGGACCGGACGCGCGCGCACATACAGACACAACCCGCTGACGTTCAAAGCGTTGCGGAAAACGCTGATTCCAGGCGTTTTTTCGGACAAAAGAACCGAAGCTGACAAGCGCGCCACCTCACGGGAACATTTCGCATGATGAAATGTTTACATAAAAGGCAAACGATGCCATGAGAAATGGAAAGAAAAATGAATTGTGTCTCAGTAAAAAGTATAAGAACTTTCATGGATGTATTGTTATAAGAAAACCTCGGATTGCACTTAGTCCATCCGCGATTAGCACTTTCCTGACCATATATAGCATAAAATAGGCAACTCATAGCAATATTCTGATTGTCACTCATCATACGTAGGCAACATTTTATAACTTTGCATTACAAATCCTATAACACTCAATCAACATTCCAAAAAATCAATTATGAAACGAAAATTACAATCCTTATTATTAGTCGCTGTATCGACAATACCACTGACAATAGCAGCCCAGAAATCCGATATGCCCCTTGCAACAGGCAGCTATGCTCCCGAGTGAGCCAGCGTAAGCCAATGGGACTGCCCTGAGTGGTTCCAAAACGCCAAGTTTGGTATTTGGACTCACTGGGGCCCACAATGCGAAGCAGAAGACGGCGACTGGTATGCCCGCTTTCTCTATTATCCAGGTACACAGCAGTAAATGCTTTACTTCGACAACACCGTTCTTCCCTTCTATGGTGTGACCGACACCATCGGCCTCAACATTCTCGCAGATTTCTACAACACCAGCATGAAACGCCATGGCGGAAAGAACGAAGCTGTCGTGACGGGAAAATACTTAACGAAAAGCAAAAAGAAAGTGTCCTATGGGACGTGGAGCGAGGCATACCCAACAGGCCACAAGCCAGATACTGGCAGACCTGCACTTGCATCGGGGACTGGCACTACAGCCAAGGCATCTACACAGCAGACAGTTACAAGCCCGCCTCACAAGCCATCCGGATGCTGGTGGATATTGTTTCGAAAAACGGCAACCTGCTGCTCAATATCCCCATCAAGGGAAATGGCACCATCGACGAAAAGGAGCGAGCCATCGTGGAAGACATAGGGCATTGGATAAAGCCTAACGGCAGAAGCATCTACGGAACCCAACGTGTGTAAGACATTTGGCGAGGGTCCACTTGCAGAAGCCTCGCAACCAATGAACGCGCAGGGTTTCAACGAAGGCAACATTTACACCTCACCCGACGTGCGCTACGTGGAGCGCAACGACGCGGTGTTCGCCACCATCATGGCTTGGCCCGAGGGGGCTATTATCACCTGAAAGCCTTCGGGCTGCTCGCGCCATCATATAGCGGCAAGGTGGGAAAGGTGGAACTTCTGGAAATGGGAAAAATGAAGGCAATAACCACGAACAAAACAGGCAAACGGACTACGGCAAACTACGAAGCACTGCTCGACCAGGTAAACGAAGTTTCAACCTGCAAGAAAAGCGACAATGACACCACGCTCAACACGGTACGCGAGGCACTCGCCACAGCATACCAACGGTTTGCCAATGAGAAAGTAGACGGCAGCGCGGCGGGGCTTGGCACCATCGACATCACCCAGGAACAGCTTGTGGAGGCCTGTCATTTCAGCAGATCCGACCAAGCCCACACGCTATGGCACACCCATACACTGGACTGTGGAAAACTACAACATCCTCGACGGCAACCAGTGCGTGCGCCTCCTTCAGACCAACAAAACGACACACATTGACAATATAGGCTGCAACCCACGCAAGCCCCATGTTACCTACGACCTATTGAGCCGAGAGGTGAACCATCCCAGGTCAGGCGTGTATGTTATCGACGGGCGTAAAGTGGTTTTCGAATAACAGCCTTGCGCAAGCTACCCAACCACACCAACCCAAAATGCCAGAGCCCCCTCGCCATTAACACATGACGAGGGGCCTCTGTTTTGTAGCCATTGTGTATCCATTGTGAATGCAAGTCTGAACTTCAATGATTACCGCGAAAGCAAATTATGGAAAAACATTGTCGCCATATAATAAAACCTCCAAAGAACCGTTTTAACATCTATAAACTTCTATAAGGGGGGGAAAAAGCATTAGCAGTTGCCAAATGAAGTTTGCCACATGAAAATGCCAGAAAGAAAAATTTGAGAAAACACATCATATTGAACAAAAAAAACGAGATGAACAGTAAGTTAGATTTCAAGCCACAACTATTCTACACGCTCAAAAACTACAACAAGAAGACTTTCATGTCCGACCTCATGGCGGGCATCATTGTGGGCATCGTAGCCCTTCCGCTTGCGATTGCCTTCGGCATAGCGTCGGGCGTTACACCTGAGAAAGGAATCATCACCGCAATTGTCGCCGGATTCATCATATCACTTCTTGGCGGCAGCAAGGTTCAGATAGGAGGCCCCACGGGAGCTTTCATCGTCATCATCTACGGCATCATCCAGCAATATGGACTTGAAGGTTTGACCATAGCAACCCTTATGGCAGGCGCCTTCCTCATCCTGTTTGGCTTGCTTCACTTAGGAACAATCATCAAGTTCATTCCCTACCCCATTGTGGTAGGCTTTACCAGCGGCATAGCAGTGACCATCTTCACAACACAGATAAAAGACCTCTTTGGCCTGTCCATAGACAAAATGCCAAGTGACTTCATCGAGAAATGGCAATGTTATTTGGAGCACTTCAACACCGTAGACTGGTGGTGCACGGCAGTAGGTCTGCTGAGTGTCGTCATCATCGCCTTAACCCCCCGATTCAGCAAAAAGATTCCTGGATCACTCGTCGCCATTGTCGTCATGACCCTCGGCGCGCTTGCACTCAAACAATATGCAGGCGTGTCAAGCATTGAGACGATTGGCGACCGCTTCTCCGTAAGCAACTCCATTCCCGAAGCACACATGCCCGCCATGACATGGGAAACCATCAAGAGCCTCGTTTCGCCCGCACTTACCATCGCCGTGCTTGGCGCCATCGAATCGTTGCTCTCCGCCACGGTAGCCGACGGTGTGGTGGGCGACCACCACAATTCCAACACTGAGCTCATAGCCCAAGGAATTGCCAACCTGGCATCGCCTATCTTTGGAGGCATCCCTGCCACAGGAGCCATTGCCCGCACAATGACCAATATCAATAACGGGGGCAAGACACCCATTGCCGGCATCATCCACGCCATCACCCTCACACTGATATTCCTGTTCTTCATGCCACTGGCTCAATATATCCCCATGGCTTGCCTTGCAGGCGTGTTGGTAATAGTATCTTACGGCATGTGTGGTTGGCGGTCGTTCCTTGCCTTGATGAAAAATCCCAAGAGCGATGTCAGCGTGCTACTAATCACCTTTTTTCTCACCATTGTTTTCGACCTTACAGTAGCCATTGAAGTAGGGCTCATCATCGCCAGCCTATTGTTTATGAAGCGGATGTCGGAAACCACTGACGTGAAAGTCATCATGAACGAGATTAACGAGGACAGCGACATGATCAAGGGAAATATCGAGCATCTTACCATTCCCAAAGGCGTAGAGGTTTACGAGATTAACGGACCGTATTTCTTCGGAGCAGGAAACCGCTTTGAAGAAATCATGGCAACTTTTGGCGACCGACCCAAGGTGCGTATCATTAGGATGCGCAAAGTGCCATTTGTCGATTCCACTGGCATCCATAATCTCACAAACCTCTGCACCATGAGCCAGAAAGAAGGCATACAGGTGGTGTTGTCGGGTGTTGTCCCACGTGTGCATGCCGCCTTGCAAAAAGCAGGCTTCTATGATGTCGTGGGTGAGCCAAACATCTGCAGCCACATCAACATAGCCTTGGAGCGAGCTAAAGAAATACTCAACCAGCAATAGGATAAGAACAAATCCCAATGACCGCAAGCCCACAGCTTACCGGTCAATGGGATTTTTTTTGCAGGAAACAACGTTATCGAAGCGCTTGCAGAGCTTCTTTGTTATTCGTTAAAATTCAGCTCTGGTGCTTTTTCCGCCCCAGACGCAGCCTCAAACTTTGTCATCTTATCAAAACCAAATAATCTTGCAAAGATAACATTCGGGAAAGTCCTCACGCTCTTGTTGTAAGTCTGTACTGCATCATTGTATTTCTGGCGAGCCTCATTGATGCGATTCTCCGTTCCCTCAAGCTGCACTTGAAGACTTCTAAAGTTGTCACTTGCCTTGAGCTCGGGATAATTCTCTGCCACAACCATCAGCCTTCCTAAAGCCTGCGACAATTCGCCCTGCGCGTCTTGAAATGCTTTCAACTTGTCGGGTGTGACGTTATCAGCATCCAACTTCAACTGGGTAGCTGCCGCTCTTGCCTTAACCACAGCCTCAAACGTTTCTTTCTCATGCTTGGCATAAGCCTGAACAGTCTTGGCCAAATTAGGAATGAGATCAGCGCGACGCTGGTATGTGGCCTCCACGTTGGCCAAAGCTGTGGTGGCTGCCTCTTGGTCGCTCACCATCCCGTTGTAAGTTCCACAGCCGCCCATGCACACAAGGACAACCACCACTACAACAACTAAAAGAATTTTGTTACTTTTCTTCATATCTGTTTTCATAAATTAATGCAAGCTATCACCATCCTCCACTGGCTCCGCCACCGCCGAAGCTACCGCCACCGAAACTGCCTCCTACGGATCTTCCACTGCCAAATCCACCGCCCCCACCAAAGATGAAAGGTGGCATCCAGTTGTCGTCATCATGACGACGATGGTGGCTATTCGTTTTCTTTGGCTTTTTCATCACCCCCAAGGAAACAAGAAGCAGCTTGACAAGTTTCCACGTAGGCCAGCCCATGAACAACAAGAGAATAAAAAGTGCCATCATAAAATCATCAGAAGTCTCCTCTGTTCCCGTGGATGTTATTCCCGTGTTCCCGTTCTTAAACTTATTGTAGAGAGCCCGCACCGTTTCAACCACCATTTGATCCGCCTGGTTCACCTTCATGTTTTTCACGATGCACGCACGTGCTATGTCATCGCACTCCACATCCGTCAAGTCAGCCTCCAGCCCCATTCCTGGGGCAATGGTGTAGCGTCTATCCTCCGTAGCCACCACGACAACCAGGCCGCGCCGTTCTTTCTTCGTGCCAACCCCATATTTGTTGCCCAAGTCTTGCGCCATACGGAATGTGTCTCCACCTTTAACTTTTCGCACCACGACAAACACTGTTTGTATGCCACAATTAACATGGAGCTTTCGAAGATACAAATCGGCTGAGTCACGGGCAGCTTGTGATAACACCCCATCTGGGTCACAAACATAGCGATTATAATCCTGCAGATGCACCATCTGCAAATTATCAGCCGACCACACAGTTGCGCGCAAGCACAGCGGAATCATTAGTAATGCTAACAACAGCGGCCATCTCTTGAGGCTCAGTCTTGTCAGTTGGCAAAGAGTGTAGATTCGAGAATTCAATTTTTCTTATCTTTAATTTGCCTCTTGATGAAAGTAATTACCATTAATTAATAAGAATTTTCATCGAAAAGATTACAAAGTAAGTTATTGACAGCAAATTTAAACAAATTATTTTAAACAATATAAGTTATAAAAGAAAATTATGACTTATTTACAAATGGTACCATTAAAGCGCAAGCATCAAACCGTAGACACTTGCGCTTTAACATTTTTCTCATAATGCGCATGGCTTTTATTTCAATACCACAGCCTTGAGAATTTTCACATCCCATACTGGACGATCATCGTCATCGGTTTCCACATAGTCGATATCGCGCACCACATTCAGTCCTTTAACAACTTCTCCAAACACCGTGTATTGTCCGTCCAAGTGGGGCGTTCCACCATATTTACGATATGCATCCCGAACCTCAGGGGTCAATTGCACCTTTCCGCCAGTAGCTTCATCAAGACGAGCCTGCATCTTGTCGAGAGCCATCGAACTGTAAGTGGTACCCCAAACGATATAGAATTGTGCGGCCGACGATTCTCGTTTTGGATTCATCGAGTCACCCTCACGTGCGGCAGCCAGCACTCCCCGCTTATGAAAATATTTCGGGTAGATAATCTCTGCAGGAAGACGGTAGTTAAGGTCATACTCCCCTACACTGGCACCTGGCTTGGCATGCCGTGTAGTGGAATCGCCCGTTTGAATCATGAAGTCGGCTATGACGCGATGCCAAAGCACCCCATCGTAATAGCCAGAGCGTACCAACTTCAAAAAGTTGTCTCGATGACGAGGGGTCTCGTTGTAGAGTTCCAACACAATGTCGCCCTTAGAGGTTTGCAACAACACCTGATGACGCACTTGCGAAGAATCTGTCTTAACAACAAGCGAGTCAACTTGCGCAAACATAGGAAGTTGCGCAACAATCAAAATCAATAAAAGGAAAATCTTTTTCTTCATCAGTGAATGTCAACAATCAGCGGTTGCCGTTTTGGGAACAACTTACCAATATTTCAGTTGTAAAATTACAAAATAAGAATTAAATATTGTCGGGAAATACAGAAAATTATTAAATTTACCGCCGTTCCACATTTGAATATGTGATTTTTTTTGTTTTTAGACGAAAAAAGGTTAAATTTGCACATAACTAATGTTCAGAAAGCGCAACAACGCCGGACGGCTTGGTAAAACTTGACATACACATCATCATGAACAAGAAAATACTAATTCCTTTAGTTTCCGTAATCCTGCTACTGGCAGGAGGTGCAGCATGGCTTTTTGTAAACCTGAATAAGCAGAAAGAAGAAAACAAGGCCATGCAAGAATTGGCTGCGCTCGACAAAAAAGAAATGGAGAACGAATATCAACAGTTCGCCAACCAATACAGCGAGATGAAGACGCAAATAAACAACGACTCTATTGTGGCCCAGCTGACTCGGGAGCAAGAACGCACACAACGTCTTCTGAAAGAACTAAAAGAGACCAAAAGCTCGGATGCCAAAGAGATAGCACGCCTAAAGAAAGAGCTGGCTACCGTAAGAGCTGTACTAAGAAGCTATGTCATACAAATTGATTCTCTGAACAGGCTTAATCAAAATCTCACAGCCGAAAACACGAGAATAAAAGGTCAGTATGAACAAGCAAACAAGCAAATCGAAGGCTTGAGTTCTGAAAAGCAAAGTTTGTCAGAGCAAGTGGCCATAGCAGCACAACTTGATGCCAGCAACATTAACCTCATAAAACTGGACAAGCATCAAAAAGCCACAAAGAAGCTGAAAAAGACAAAAGCCTTGCAAGTGAGCTTCGCCTTAGCGAAGAATGTCACAGCTGCAAGTGGAATGAAGACTATCTATGTGCGTATTAACACCCCAACAGGCGCATTGCTTGGCGGTGGCGAGTCTTTCAGGTACGAAAACAGGACTTTGCAATGCACGGCGAAGAGGGCCGTAGAGTATAGCGGCAAAGAAACGCCCATTTCCTTATTTTACAACATCAATCAGGCCCTCGAGGGTGGAACCTACCGTGTGAGCATCTTCGCAGACGGAAACATGATTGGCAGCAAAAGTTTCACGCTTGACTAATAGAAAAAGATATGAGAAAGCTCGCTTTCATCATCTGCATGACCAGCGTTACCCTTTCGGCCAGTGGCCAGCGAATGTTATCCCTTGACAGTTGCCGCGCTTTAGCTTTGCGCAATAACAAGCAGGTTAACGTGGCCCGAATCAGCAAGGAAGTCGCGATGAATGCACGCAAAGCCGCTCACACACAAAGTCTACCTAAGGTCGACGTGGTTGCGGGCTATCAATTTAGTAGCCGCGACATTAACCTACTAAGCAAGTCACAAAAAAACAAACTCAGCAACATTGGAACAAATGCTATAAACAAAGTCGAGGGCGATTTATCGGGAAACGTCTCTGGCTATATTGGCGATTTAGTAAGTCAAGGTATTATCACATCTGACCAAGCACAACAATTAGGATCCTTGTTGCAGCAATTAGGAAATGGCCCTATCGCTCAATATATCGGCTCCTTTGGAAACGCATTGGGAAAAGAGATAGTCAACGCATTCAAGACTAAGACACAAAACGTGTTTGGCGGAGCCATCATGTTGCGTCAACCGGTCTATATGGGCGGTGCCATTACGGCTGCAAACCGTATGGCTGAAATCGCGGAAAGCATGGCCGACAACGACATTGACAAAAAAACGCAAGCTACCCTCTATAGCATAGACCAAACCTATTGGACTGTAGTATCGCTAAAACAAAAGCAGAAGTTAGCCATTAGCTATCGCAACCTGGTAAAAAAGCTCAATGACGACGTGCACAAGATGATAAAAGAAGGTGTTGCCACTCGTGCCGATGGACTGAAAGTAGACGTAAAAGTCAACGAGGCCGATATGCAAATCACACAAGTGGAGAACGGATTATCGCTCGCCCGAATGCTCCTTTGCCAACTGTGCGGACTGGCAATGGATGAGAACATCATTTTAGCCGACGAGGACAAAGAAAGCCTCAACACAGTAGAGCGGGCTTTTATTGTCACCGGTGACTCCACGGCAGCAGCTCGCCCTGAAATCAGATTATTGCAAAATGCGGTAGACCTCAGCCAGCAGACAACCAAGCTTGTGCGGTCATCATACCTTCCACATGTGGCGATTACAGCAGGATACTCGATAACGAACCCAAATGTTTACAATGGCTTCCAGCGCAATTTCTCAGGAGCGTGGAATATTGGTGTAATGGTTCAGGTTCCTGTGTGGAATTGGTTTGAGGGAAAGTACAAGGTAAACGCAGCCAAAGCGGCAACAGCCATGACAGAAATGGAGCTTGCAGACTTACAAGAGAAAATAAACCTTCAGGTAGCTCAAAGCCACTACAAGGTGAAAGAAGCGAGCAAACGCCTTTCCATGGCAGAAAAAAACATCAAGAGTGCAGAGGAAAACTTGCGATGCGCACAGGTTGGTTTCAAAGAAGGAGTCATGGAGTCTTCAGATGTGTTGGTAGCACAAACAGCCTGGCAGCAGGCACAAAGCCAAAAAATTGACGCGGAAGTAAACATGAAACTCAGCCAAGTAAACCTGGAAAAAGCATTGGGATTATTAAAATAGCCAATTATCTCTCACACCACTAACTCAAATAACCACAACTCATCCATGTCAGCAAAAAAGCAACACAATAATATTCTCCTTGCTGTGATCGGCTTCACCACCGCCGTTGTCGCAGTTGGTTTGATAGGCTTCTTCACTTTAGGGAAAACAGACGAGACAATCCAGGGAGAAGTGGAAGTGTCTGAGTTTCGCGTCAGCTGCAAACTGCCAAGCCGCGTGTTGGAAATAAGAGTCAAGGAAGGGGACTACGTACATGTTGGCGACACGCTTGCCATACTTGACGTGCCTGAGGCCAGTGCACAGCAAAAAGTAGCAGAAGCCACCGAAGGTGCCACACAAGCCTTGAGCAACCTAACAGATGCCGGTGTAAGAAAAGAGCAGTTGCAAGGTGCCTATGAATTGTTACAACAAGCCCAAGCTGCTTCAGAAATCACCCATAAAACCTACAAGCGTATGCAGAACCTCTATAACGAAGGGGTCGTGAGTGCCCAAAAGCGTGACGAGGCATTTGCTGCCTATAAAGCAGCCGAGGCACAGGTGAAGGTTGCACAAAGCCAATATGATCTTGCACGCAACGGCGCACGCCAGCAAGAGAAGGAAGCAGCCAAGAAAAACGCAGAGGCAGCTAAGAATGCAGTGAATGTTGTTAAGTCTTTATTACGCGAAACGGTACAAGTGTCCAAGGTCGAAGGTGAGGTAAGCACCATTTATCCCAAGGTGGGAGAGCTTGTGGGCATGGGATCTCCTATCATGAGCATATCAATCATGAGCGATATGTGGGGCACATTCAATGTTCGTGAAGACTTGCTCAATGGAATGAGGGTAGGCGACACATTCACAGCCTTCTCACCCGCCTTTAAAAAGAATGTCAAGATGAAGGTGTATGCCATTAAGGACGAGGGAGCTTATGCTGTATGGAAAGCCACCAAGAGCACTGGACAGTATGACTTGAAAACATTTGAGGTGAAAGCTCGTTTTACACAAAAATTTGACGGTTTGCGGCCAGGCATGTCGCTCATCGTGAAACAAGGGGACTTGAAATAAAATAAGCAAAAGATATTGTCCTTGAAACCATCATATAGCAACCATAGTAGAGACACTTCAGTTCAAGAAGTTCTAAGCCGTATCTTGCACATTGCCTATCGGGAGGTAAGTATTATGCGCAAGAACCCCATTTATGGATTTTGCACTATCATCTTCCCAGTTTTAGCCATCTTGTTCTTCACTTCACTCATGAACGAAGGGATGCCCGTCGAAATGCCCGTAGGTGTGGTAGACCAAGACAACACCTCCACTTCACGTCAACTTATTCGCCAACTCGACGCTTTCCAGACAACAAAGATCGTGGCTCATTACAGCAACGCTAACGAGGCTCGCCAAGACATTCAGCGAAACAAAATTTACGCGTTTCTGCTCATCCCCAAAGGCACGACATCAGGATTGATGACAGACAACCAGCCAAAAATTTCATTTTATTACAGCAACGTAACCCTGGTGGCAGGTTCCATGCTGTATCGCGACTTAAAGACCATCTCCACATTGGGCTCGGCTGCAGTCGGAATGACCAAGCTGTCATCTGTCGGAAAAACGAGCCAAGAGATTCGAACCTATCTGCAGCCCATTGCTGTAGACCTCCACATGATCAACAATCCATGGGCCAACTACAATATTTACCTGAGCACTACTATGGTGCCTGGTGTGCTGATGGTGTTCATTTTCCTAATAACTCCCTATTCTATCGGTACAGAACTAAAATTCAAGCGTTCTCGCCAATGGATCAAAATGGCTGGCGGTAACACCCACATTGCGCTCATCGGAAAATTGCTCCCACAAACATTGATTTTCCTAACGATGATGTACGCCTTTGAATTTTACATTTTCTATTACTTAGGCTTTCCTCATCCTGGCGGGGTAGTCCCCATGCTATTGTTAGGTTTGTTAGCAGTCTTGGCATGTCAAGGTTTTGGCGTTTTTGCCTTTGGCCTGATGCCCTCTCTGCGTATGTCCATGTCTATTTGCTCATTGTGGTCTGTTGTCAGTTTTTCCGTATGTGGAGCCACTTTCCCCGTATTTGCCATGAATCCCATCATCCAGTCAATTGCCGAGCTGTTTCCGCTACGACATTATTATATGCTCTACCAAATGAGTATTTTTAATGGATTTCCGCTCATCGACTCCTGGTTCGACATTATGGCTCTTTGCATCTTTGCGCTCCTTCCCTTGTTCTCCATTTGGAACATCAAGAGAGCCATGTTGGTTTACACTTACATACCTTAAGTATGGAAAAAGAGACACTTCTCCAAAAAATCAAGGAAGGCATCGCCGACACTTGTTACATCTGTGTGCGAGAGATGCGAGGCACCATCTCCGATGAGGGTGTACTGATTTTCTGTGTACTCGTGCCATTACTTTACCCACTACTCTACTCATGGATATACAATAACGAAGTGGTTCGCGAAGTTCCCGTAGCCATTGTTGACTTATCGCACTCTCATGCCTCCAGAGAATTCATCCGCTACTTCGATGCCGGCCCAGACACGAAGGTGGCCTACTATTGCGTGTCCATGAAAGAAGCCAAAAACCTCACTGCCAAGCAGCAAGTGCATGGCACACTTTTCTTTCCAGAAGACTTTGAGCGCTGCATCTACCGAGGTGAGCAAGCCATGGTCAGCGTCTACTGCGACATGAGCCTAATGCTTACATACAAGGCCATTTACCAGACGGCACAAGCGGTAGCTACAGAGATGAGCTCACACATCCAAATTGAACAAGCCAACAATTTCACGAACCGCGACGATGAGGTAAGCATCAAGCCGCTCGACTTTGATGAAGTGCCCATATTCAACACCACAGGTGGTTATGGAAACGCCATCCTCCCTGGAGTGCTGATGCTGATACTCCAGCAGACCCTATTGCTTGGCATAGGCTTGTCTGCGGGCACGGCACGCGAGAATAACCGCTACCAAGACTTGGTACCCATATCCAAACATTACAATGGCATCTTCCGCATCGTATTTGGAAAGACGCTGTGCTATTTTATCATTTACATGGTTATCGGGGCTTACTTGGCACTTGCCGTCCCCCACCTGTTCCATTTCACATCGTTGGTAACCGCACAAGCCATTGTAGGTCTCTTGGTTCCTTACATCTTGTCATGCATTTTCTTTGGCCTGATGCTATCATGCCTTGTCCGCTACCGAGAGAATGTCATGTTGCTTGTCGTGTTCACCTCCGTTCCTTTCCTGTTCATGACTGGCATCAGCTGGCCGCAGTCGAACATTCCTGGTTTCTGGCAAGGCGTAGCCAGCATCATCCCCTCCACCTACGGTGTGAGAGGGTTCCTGCGGATTTCTTCAATGGGCGCAACTTTGCAAGACATTCAAGCAGAATATGAGGCTTTATGGATTCAAGTGCTTGTCTACTTCCTCGTCACTTGCTTGGTGTATCGCTACCAAATCATCGCGACACGCCGCAGAGCCTTTGATCACATGCAGCGTATCAAGGAAAAGGCTGAAAACGCACGAAAACAAAAACACGCACAAGAAGGCATCAAACGCTAAAAGGCTCCCTATAATTGCATCCTTCCTTCCACCTGGAACATCCAAAGGCATTTTTCCCCTTGATGACATGGCCTTGGTGACATACAGGACAGACATCCCCCTCTTGGACAACATTAGCCCGTTGAGATTCCACCTGCAACTTGACCGTCTCTTTCTTGGAAGTTTCCGTCCGTCTCTTGCCGCCTGTCTTTTTTGCCTTTTCGCCTGCTCCTGTAGACGGCGACTTGGGCTTGGGCGCTGTTGGAACATCTCCGCTTGCAATGCTTCGCCCCGAACTGTCGTGCAACACATCCGTGACAATGCGCGACACCTGTTCCTTCAGTTCATTGACAAACGTTGCCGCATCATACTTGTGGTGCTCAATATCGCGCAGTTTCTTCTCCCAAATACCGGTCAGCTCAACGCTTGTCAGCAGCTTCTCATGTATGGTATCAATCAACTGGATACCAGTTGACGTTGCCACAAGGTTTTTCCTTTCCCTTCGAATGTAGTGGCGCTTAAACAGTGTTTCAATTATTCCAGCACGCGAAGAAGGTCTCCCGATGCCATTCTCTTTCATGGCAGCTGACAGCTCTTCGTCGTCAACTAACTTACCTGCGGTCTCCATCGCCCGCAGCAACGACGCCTCGGTGTAGTGTTTGGGCGGGACAGTCATCTTGCGTGTCAAGGTAGGCTTGTGTGGTCCCGTTTCTCCTTTATCGAAAGTGGGCAGCAATTTTTCCTCACTCTCTTTCTTTCCCCCATCATCCAGCACCTGTTCCTCTTTTGTATAGACGCTTCGCCAACCAGGCGCAAGTATTTCCTTACCCGACGTTTTGAAGTCCACCTTGTCGACTTTTCCGCTCACCGTGGTTGTGGCAAACTTGCAGTCGGGATAGAATACAGCCACAAACCGCCTTGCTATCAAGTCATACACCTTCTTCTCCACATCGGTCAATCCCGACGGGACGACCCCTGTTGGGATGATGGCGTGGTGGTCGGTCACCTTCGATGTGTCGAAGACACGTTTCGACTTGGGCAAGCTCTTACTGATGGCCGCAAGGTTTTGCACGATGGAGAGATAGGGTTTCTTGCCTTCCATCACGCACTGGCTCACGCCATTGAGTATACCAGGACATTTCGGATAGATGTCATCCGAGAGATACTGGGTGTCCACACGCGGATAAGTGGTCAGTTTCTTCTCGTAAAGTTCTTGTATGATGTTGAGCGAAAATTGCGAGGAGAAGCCGTACTTCCTGTTGAGATCAACCTGCAGGGATGTCAAGTCGTAAAGTTGCTTGGGCGGTTCCTTACCTTGTTTCTTCTTCACATCGGTGATGACAAACGGCTTACTCTCAATCATGGCGAAGGCTGCCTTTCCCTCTTCTTCCGACATGAACTTGCCTGACGTGGCCGTAAACAACGTGTCGCGGTAGATGGTGGACAACACCCAATAGGGCTCCGGCTTGAAATTGTCGATTTCCTTCTGCCGCTGCACAATGAGCGCGAGCGTTGGCGTTTGTACGCGCCCGATGGACAACACCTGACCACGCTGCTGCCGATACATGAGCGTGTAGAGCCGTGTGCAGTTCATGCCCAGTAGCCAATCGCCCACCGCCCGGCTCAGGCCAGCAAGATAGAGGCTCTCATACTGCTGTTGGTCCTTTAGGTTGGCGAAACCTTCCTTGATAGCTTCATCCGTCATGGATGAAATCCACAGGCGTTTCACCGGGCACTTTACCTTCGCCAGTTGCATCACCCAGCGCTGAATCAATTCACCTTCCTGGCCAGCATCACCACAATTGATAATCTCATCGGCCTCAGCATACAACTTGGCTATGGTCTGAAACTGCTTTTCGATACCGCGGTCGGGTATGAGCTTGATGCCAAACCGCGCTGGTATCATCGGCAGGGCAGCCAACGTCCAGAAGCGCCAGTTGACAAGGTAATCGTTGGGTTCCTTCAGTTCACACAGGTGTCCGAAGGTCCAGGTCACCTGGTAGCCACAGCCTTCCATGTAACCATCGTGCTGGGCCGTGGCGCCCAATATGCGTGCTATGTCACGAGCGACGCTCGGTTTCTCTGCGATACAAACAATCATGAAATTCAAATTACTGGCGCGAAGTCGTTGACACACTTCGCCACATATTCTTTCTCCCGGTCTGTTAACGTCTCATTGCAGGGCAGGCTCAACTCGCTACGGTGTATCTCTTCTGTGATGGGGAACGACAGGTCGTTCCATTCCGCATAACATTGTTGCTTATGGGGTGGTATGGGATAATGTATCATCGTTCCTATTCCCCTTTCCTTGAGATATTCCTGAAGCTCGTCCCGATAGGGCGTCAGGATAGGAAAGATGTGAAACACATTACTTCTATCGGGAACTCCGATTTCCGTTTTCAACCATTCTTCTTGTCCGGGCAGCGTCACGAGTGGGTTGTTGATATGCCTGTAATAATAGTCGGCCTTGCACATTCTGCTGAAGTTGTTTCCATCCAATGACGGCAGCTTTGCCAAAAGCACGGCAGCTTGCAATTCGTCGATACGCGAATTGAGCCCCTTGTAGGGGAACACATACTTGCGAGACGAGCCGTAATTGCCCAGTGCCCTCACGCAGTCGGCCAGCTCGTCATCGTCTGTCGTGACGGCTCCCGCATCCCCCAAGGCCCCGAGGTTCTTTCCTGGGTAGAAGCTATGCGCTGCCGCATGGCCCAGTGATCCCGTTCGCTTTTCCGCATCATTCGTCGCAAAACAGCAGCCATGGGCCTGCGCGTTGTCCTCCACCAACCTAAGATGATACTTCTCACAAATCTCTCCCATGCGCTCAGTGTAGGCACAGCGGCCATAGAGATGCACCAACAAGACAGCCTTCGTGCGTGGCGTGATAGCCTGTTCCATCAAGCTGTCGTCCAGTTGCAGGGTGTCCCTACGCGGTTCGACCAGCACAGGTTTCAGCCCATTCTCCGTAATGGAGAGGATGGAGGCGATATAGGTGTTTGCCGGCACGATCACCTCGTCGCCTTCTGCCAGTACGCCCAATTCCTTGTAAGCACGGAAGATAAGTGTCAGAGCGTCAAGTCCGTTGCCACAGCCCACACAATGCCTTGTGCCCACAAACTGGGCATAGGCTTCCTCGAACTGGCGCGTGGCCTCGCCCTTCAGATACCACCCACTCTCGACCACCTTCCGGATGACATCTCTGAACTCGCGCAGGTAGAACCTGTTCACTTTTTGCAGGGAAAGATATGGAATGTTCATTGTTGCAATAGTTAAGGTGTAAAAGTCAAAGCTCGCTCCCCGTAAAGGCTTTGTCGCATGACGGTCAAAGCGCATATTCATACCAGTCGTAGCACACGCCACGTCCACCGAAGCCTTCCTTCTGGAAGATTAGCGGCTCGTTGAGTTCGTGTCCGTCACCATTGCTCGACTTTCCGAAGTCGAAAAAGGGCACATGACGGTACACGTCATTGAGCAGATAGTCGAATAGGGTATCCAGCGCGCCGCAGGCTTTCCCTTCTGGCGAGGCAGAGATGTATTGCGTGTGCGCCACCTGTGGCGTCTCAAAGATGAGTGTGCCTCCCAAGGGTTCATCGCCCCGATAAGCCATGTAAAGACGTATCTGCCGGGGGAAGCGCGCTTTCAGCAGCCGCAATTCCGACAAGGTGTGGACAGGATGTGCGCCATACTTGCGTTCCAGGTTCCCGTTGAGGATGTTCCAAAAGGCCTCCAGGTCATCGGTCTCACGCACCACAACGCCTTGGCGCAAGGCTTTGCGCAGTCCGCTCCGCCTCGACTCGGTGAAGCGCAGGCGTTCGCCTTCCACCAGGGTCGACGAGATATGGCGCACCACGAGTTGCGCGCCACACACATTGGTCAGCGCATAGAGGTCTTCCTCCGCGGGCAGACGATGGTAAATCCAGGGCATAGCCTTGTAGACGACCTTGCGGAAGCCTTCCTCGCGCAGGTGGTCGTTGAGGGCGCGAAAGGCATCGCACACCTCGGCCACCGTGGCTGTCTCGTCCGTGAGCAGGCCACCATAGGTCAGTCCCTGGTGGCTCCACAACACGCCACCGGCCTCGTTGGCAGGCAACAGGGCAAACAGATGCTCCTTACGATAGACAATGAGCGAGTGGTCAGCGAAGCGGTCATGGTGATAGTCCATGTAGGCGCGCTCAAAGAGAAACGTGCCTTGCCGGCTCCGCCTGACGAAGTCGTCCCATTGCTGCGCCTTATCTGGCGTATACCTGCAGATAGTCATCATAGTCGCGTATGTAGTCGTCTTCGTCGAAAAGGTCTTCGGCCAGCACCAGGCAGACAGCGCCCGAGGAGAAGTCGTCCAGCGTGCGCCACACGCCTGTCTCAACCAGGAGGCCCTGGTAGGGATGGTTCAAGAGGAAAGACTTCCGGTCGCGCCCGTCGTCAAGCGTGACGGTGAACGACCCGCTCACGGCAATGATGAATTCACGGCAGTGACGGTGTGCGTGACCGCCGCGATGCTCTCCCGATGGCACGTCATACGTCCAGTAGACCCTTCTTATCTCGAAGGGCACCGATCTCAGTTGTTCGGCCACGGTCAGGTTGCCGCGTGGGTCCACAATCTTGGGCAGGTCGATGACGCGCCCCATAGTCTTTTCCATGCGCCCGTTTTATTTTTTCATGTAAGGGTCTGTGCCGAGCACGGTCTTGGCCAACCGCTTGGCCTTGTCGCGCAGGTCGTTGACGTCACAACCCACCTTGTCGTAACAGAGCACCACTCCCATGCGGCGCCCAACGTGTGCCTCTTGCTTTCCGAAGATGCGCACGCGCGAATAGTCTTCTGCACACACGTCCTTCAGGTTGTAGTCAAGGGGCACATGGCTCTCCACGGGCGAGAGCACTACCGCCGAGGCCCCCGTGTGCTCCAGGTGGATGGCCGGGATGGGCAGTCCCATGACGGCACGGAAATGAAGCTCAAACTCGCTGAGGTTGGTGCAGTGGCTCAAGGTCACCATACCCGTGTCGTGAGGACGCGGACTGAGTTCCGAGAAGATGACCTCACCCTGCTTGGTGAGGAAGAACTCCACGCCCCACAGGCCATAGCCCGTCAGGGCGCGTGTCACCTCGTCGGCGATATGTTCGGCCTTCCGAAGTGCCTCGTCGGAGATGGCGTAGGGCATCCAGCTCTCCCGGTAGTCGCCGCCCTTCTGCACATGGCCAATGGGTGGGCAAAAGATTGTTGGGGCATTCTTCTGGGTGACGGTGAGCAAGGTGAACTCCGAGTCGAAGTCGATAAACTCCTCGATAATGGCCTCCTTCACGTCGCCACGACCGTCTTCCATGGCTTGGCGGAAAGCCTCGCGCAGCTCATCGTCGTTATGGACATAGCTCTGCCCATGGCCCGACGACGACATCAGAGGCTTCACCACACAGGGGAATCCAATCTCGTCGGCCGCCTGCTTAAACTCGTCGAAAGTCTTGGCGTAGAAATACTTGGCCGTTCGCAGCCCCAGTTGCTTGGCCGCCAAGTCGCGTATGGCACGCCGGTTCATTGTGTAGTTGACCGCGCGCGCCGACGGGACGACCTGCATGCCCTCACGCTCAAAGTCGAAGAGCCGCTCGGTGCGGATGGCCTCTATCTCCGGCACGATGATATCAGGGCGATGCTTCTCCACGACAGCGTTGAGGGCATCACCGTCGAGCATGGAGAAAATCTCACGTTCATCGGCCAACTGCATGGCTGGCGCATTGTCGTAGTGGTCGCAAGCGATGACATACTGGCCTGCCCTTTTGGCGGCAATCGTAAATTCCTTGCCCAGTTCGCCTGAGCCAAGCAACAATATCTTTTTCATCAATCCCAAAATTTGTTGATTACATTCTTTTGCTCATCTGCTTTTGCCCCTTCAAGGCTCCAGTCCGATGCGGCTCCGTACTAAGGGCGAAAACCGCCTCAGCAGCATCTGCCACTCGGGCGTGATGGCCAGCCGCCGCAAGTCCTTGGCTATGATGTCGGCCAAGGCCTCGGCGGTGAGCCGGTAGCGGCTGGCTATGGCATCGAGCGGCATCCGCTTCTGGCCGAACAAACCATAACGCGCCTCCAGGATTTGCTCGTCGATGGGGCCGAGCATGGCCAGCAACACGCTCATGTTGCGGCGGTCGCCGTCAGTTACAAGAAGCGAGGAGCGGCTCATCAATTCCAGATAGTCGCCCACTTGTTTAGCATACTTATCCATTCATCGTCCTCCCAATGTCACCACCTCACAGTCGGCAAAGGTGCCGTGCTTAATGGTCAGCCTCACCAGCGTGCGTTCCTTTTGCCACCCCGACAACCCTGCAGCCCCAGGGTTGATGTGTAGCAGCCCCAACTGCTTGTCGGGCATGATCTTGAGGATATGCGAATGGCCAGAGATGAACAGCCGAGGTGGGTCGGTTCGCATGATGCGCCCCACCGAACTGTCATATCGGCCCGGATAGCCACCGATATGCTTCATTAGCACGTCGACGCCCTCCACCTCAAAGCGCAACATCTCGCGATAGCGCAATCGGATGTAGTAGTCGTCGATGTTGCCATAAACGGCACGAAAGCGCGGCCCTAAGGCCTCAAACCTGTCTGCAACGTCCATGCTGCCTATGTCACCAGCATGCCACACCTCGTCACACTCGGCGAGATACGTCTCATACTTGTCGTCCCAAAAGCCATGGGTATCCGAAATGATGCCTATCTTCATGGTGTTCTTCCTTTCCAAGCCCCCTAAAGGCCCAGCCGCTTGCGGATAAACTCGGCAACGAAATTCTCGGTCTCATCGATGCCCAGCAACGACGAGTTGACGCAGAGGTCGTAACTCTCGCTGTGGCCCCACCGTTTGCCTGTGTAGTAATTATAGTAGGACGCGCGTTCCTCCTCATGACTGCGGATATACTTGCGCGCCGCCGAGCGATCCACGCCCAGACGCTTGCACACGCGCTGAATGCGTTGGTCCATATTGGCCGTCATAAACACCGAGACCATATTGGTCGCGTCGCGAAGCACGTAGTCGGCCGTGCGACCCACGAAAACACAACTGCCTTCGCTGGCCGCTTTGCGGATGGCATCGCTCTGAAACTGGTAGAGGCTCTCCTCAGAGAAGTCATTCTTATAGAAATTATTGGCACCCATAAGGGGCACATGGATGTGGAAGAGCGACTTCAGAAAACCTTTCTGCTCGTCGTTCTGCTCGAAGAATTTCTCACTGAAGCCGCTCTCCTTGGCAGCCAGGTTGAGCAGCTCCTTGTCGTAGAGCTTACAGCCAAAATCGTCGGCCAACTGCTGAGCCATTATCCTGCCGCCCGATCCGATTTGGCGACCCACGCTGATGATGATTCTCTTATCGTTCATATCACGCAATACTTTTTCAATAGGTGGATGTTTCTGTTTTTGCCTGGGCCTGCGCCTTGAACTTCCTCATGTAGGTCATGAGGACAGTAAGGGCCACTAGAGAGGCCAGCGCATCTGATGTCGGCAAGGCACCCCACACACCGCTGAGCCCGAGCCACTGTGGCAACAGGGCCAACAGGGGAACAAGAATGAGCAACTGGCGGGACAAGCTGAGGAAGATGCTGATGCGCACCTTGCCAATGCACTGGAAGAAATTGCTGGTGACCATCTGAAAACCGATGACGGGGTAACACAAGAAGTTGTAACGGATGGCCGTGACAGCCATGTCGGTCAGCCCCTCGTCGGTGGTGAAGAGATGTGCGATGGCTCGGGGGAAGAACATGGCCACCATCCACCCCACAACCACTATGCAGGTGGCGCCCATAATGGCCAGCTTGAGTACCCGCAACAGGCGGCCTATCTTCTGCGCTCCATAGTTGTAGCCGGCGATAGGCTGCATGCCTTGGTTCAGGCCAAGCACAAACATGAGAAACACCGTGGCCACGGAGTTGGATATGCCATAGCCACCCACGGCCATGTCTCCACCATAGCGCACCAGCTGGTTGTTGACAAAGATGACCACCACGCACGTGCACACGTTCATCAGGAAAGGCGACACACCAATGGCGATGATGTTTTTCACCAGCGTGGCTTTCAGTCGGTAGATGCCGCGCTTCAGGTGCAGCAATTCGCTCTTGTTGGAGAACAGGCGCATCTGGTAACAAAGGGCCAGCGTCTGGCTGATGACCGTCGCAAAGGCCGCACCGCAAATACCCCATCCCCACCACAGGATGAACACCACGTCGAGCACAATATTCATGACCACCGTAAAGATAGTGGCCATCATGGCCTGGCGAGGCTTGCTGGCAGCGCGGAGCACAGCGTTCATGCCAAAATACATGTGGGAGAACACGTTGCCGGCAAGGATGACTTGCATGAAATCGCGCGCATAGGGAAGTGTGGTGCTACTGGCGCCAAAGAAGCACAAGATGGGGTCGAGAAACAAGAGGCAGACAATGGAGAAGCTAATGCCGATGATGAGATTGAGCGTCACGGTGTTGCCCAGCAGGTTGCCTGCGGTCTGGTAGTCTTTCTGCCCGAGTTTCACAGATATGGCCGTAGAGGATCCAACGCCCACAGCGGCACCAAAGGCGGCACCTAGGTTCATGAACGGGAAAGTGATGGCGAGGCCAGAAATGGCTTCGGCACCCACCACCTGACCGATAAAAATGCGGTCTATGATGTTATAGAGCGACGCGGCAGTCATGGCGATGATAGCCGGCAACGCATACTGCAGGAGCAAAGAACCAACGGGCTTGGTGCCCAGTTCCAAAGTGGCTTTCTTATTGTCGTTGTTCATTATTACGGCAAAGTTACAAAAAATATCCGATTCGGGGAACACATTTTACAAGATAGTGTTGGCCAACTTTACTGCGGGCTCACGCGGCTTGCATGGAGACACACGGCAGGCAAGGACAACTTTCCAACATGATAACAGCATCTCACATACTCACACTTGCGTCGGCGCATAACCACCTGTAAATCAACCAAAAACAAAACATTCGAAATAACAGTTTAAATTCTGAAAGTAATAGCCTAAATTTCTTAAATAATAGCTATTATTTTCAGAATTTAAACTATTATTTTTCACCATTCGATAACTATTGCTGAGAAGTGAACAAAATGGGGACTCATGAGACATGGCAAAACCAATCCAACGGGGCATCTTACACTGGATAAGAGCAAGAACATCGAAAGAAAAGCGAATCTGCAAGAAAGAGATAACGAATTGTAGAAGAAAAGAACAAACTTGTCAACAAAAAACTGTATCTTTGCAAAAGATAGAGTCTAATGGGCAACAAATTACAATTTCCCACAACACCTTTTATTAATGAAGACACAGAAAACATGAAAACATTTCTTACCACCATGGCATTTGCACTTTGCTGCCTGAGCGTCACAGCCAAACCAGCAAGCAAGCGAGTAGCTTTTCCTGGAGGAAAATACAAGATATACCGCGTAGCCTTGCAAGACAAGCGAGGCAACGACTATTCGCTGAAACACCCCGAACGCTTTCTCGCGGAAAGAGCCTTGCAGCGGAGAAGCAAACAGGAGCTGGCCGTCGACTCCACCGACTTGCCCATCTCGCGAAAGTATCTAAAAAAGCTGGCAGCCAATGGTTTCACTGTAATTGGCGGCAGCAAGTGGAACAACACGGTGCTGGTGAAAGACACCAGCGCATCAGCAAGTCAACGCCTCAGCGCACTGCCCTTCGTGACATCGGTGACAAGGGTCTTTGCCGGGGCCGACTCAGTAAAGGTGAGCGCGCCCTTCGCAATCAAGGCCGACACGGCTGAGGCCCACTACAAGGCTAAGACCGCCTATGGCCATGGAGGAAGCCAAATCCGTTTCTTCAACGGGCAGAAGCTACACGAGGCAGGCTTTCGCGGCGAGGGCAAGTTGGTGGCCGTGGTCGATGGCGGCTTCATGAACACCGACAAGATCGGCTACCTCAAAAACGTGAACATCGCGGGAACGCGCAATTGCGTGTACCCCTACACCTCCAACATCTACGACGAGCTGGACCATGGAACCATGGTGCTCTCTACCATGGCAGCCAACAGCGACAGCCTCTTCGTGGGCACGGCACCGGGTGCCTCCTACCTGCTTGTGCGGAGCGAATACGGTCCCTTGGAAAACCTGGTGGAAGAGGATTTTTGGGCGCAAGCCGTGGAATATGCCGACTCGATGGGAGCCGACATCGTCAACTCATCTCTGAGCTACACACAGTTTGACGACAAGGCAGCCAGCCACAAATATCGCGAACAAGACGGATTGACGGCCTTGGTGTCGCACACGGCGTCGATGATGGCAGGCAAAGGCATGATTCTGGTGAACAGCGCGGGCAACGAGGGGGCACGCAGCTGGAAGCGCATCGGCTTCCCAAGCGACGCGCGAGACATTCTCACCGTTGGAGCGGCCAGCCGCGACAGCGTCAACACCACGTTCAGCAGCGTCGGACCTTCCTACGATGGGAGGGTGAAGCCCGACGTGATGGCCGTGGGCGCACGCGCGACGGTCGTCAGCGGTGAGGGTATCATCACGGCAGCCAGCGGCACGTCGTTCTCTTCGCCGATCACCTGTGGCATGGTGGCTTGCCTGTGGCAGGCGCTGCCCGACAAAACAGCCTCTGAAATCATGGAGCTTATCAGGAGGTCGGCCGACCGCGCCCAATGCCCCGACAACATCTACGGATATGGCATACCAGACTTCTGGAAAGCGTACCAGATGGGGCTGAAAAAATAAACCACCAAGCACAAACCCATGGAACACAAGCCGCTGACACTATACGAACTCAACTCGCTGGTGCGCGAGGTCGTAGAGACTTCGTTTGCGTCAGGCTACTGGGTGGAGGCCGAACTGTCGGAAGTGCGCGAGGTGAGGGGACATTGCTACATGGAGCTCATTCAGAAAGCTCCCTTCTCGGCCACGCCAGTGGCACGCGCCTCAGCCAAGTGCTGGAAGAACCGTTGGAGTAGCCTTCGCCCTAAGTTTGAACGCACCACAGGACAAGTGCTCCATGCGGGACTGAAGGTGCTGCTTTGGGTTACGGCCAGCTTCCACGAGACTTACGGCTTCTCGTGGATCGTACAAGACATCGACCCCACCTACACGCTGGGCGACATGGCGCGCAAACGCATGGAAATCGTCAGCAAGCTGAAGGAGGAAGGGGTGTTCGACCTGCAAAAGGGACTGCGACTACACTTGTTTGCACAAAACGTGGCGGTCATCTCATCCGAGAACGCGGCTGGCTACGGTGACTTCTGCAACCAATTGGCTGACAACGGATATGGGTTCCATTTCTCCACTACCCTGTTCCCAGCCATCATGCAAGGCGAACAGGTGGAAGCGTCGGTCATTACGGCTCTCAACCAAATCTACAAGGTGGCAGAATGCTATGACGTGGTGGTCATCATTCGAGGGGGCGGCGCAACGGCCGACCTCAGCGGCTTCGACACACTGCAGCTGGCTGAGAACGTGGCCAACTTCCCCTTGCCTATCATCACAGGCATCGGCCATGAGCGCGACGAGAGTGTCATCGACATGGTGGCCTTCCAACGAGTGAAGACCCCCACGGCTGCGGCGGCTTTCCTCATCGACAACCTCACGAGGGTGAACATGCTGCTGGACAGTTGCCTGGAGACCATCGCCCAACACGCAAAGCAACGATTGGCCTTGGAGCAGGCACGCCTGGAAAAGGCTATGGTGCGCATACCAGCCTTGATTCAACTGGCAAGCAGCAGAAAGGAGGCGCGCCTCAGACAGCTGATGGCCAACATAGGACATCTCTTGAAGACGCGGATGAGCGATGAGCGATACCGCATCGATCGCGTGGCATTAAGCATCGCGCCACTCACGAAAAGGCGAATGGAAAAGGAACGACATCGCCTCGAACAACTGGCACTGCGGGCCAAAAGCCTTGACCCAACATTGCTCTTGGAGCGCGGTTACAGCATCACGCTGGCGGGCGGACGCGTCGTGCGCAACCCAACTTGCCTACAAGTGGGCGATGAGGTGGAGACCCTTGTGGAAAAAGGATCGTTCACGGCTATTGTCAAGGCTACAAATAACAAACAATCCTCATAATAAAAAAATAAGAAACATGGCCAGGGAAACCAAATACGAAGAGGCTGTCGAAAAGCTCGAGAACATTGTGAAACGCCTGGAAAACGACGAAATGGGTATCGACGAGATGACAACCGAACTGAAAAAGGCGCAGCAGCTCATCAAGCTCTGCAAGGACCGACTGACGAAGACAGACGCGGAAATCCAGAAAATCCTCGACAACGGGAAGGACTGACTTTCGCAAATAAAAAGAGTAAACATTGCAAATAATAATTAAAATTTGTAATTTTGCACAATATTACAATAATATTTCTTAAATATGAGATAATATGAAAGATTTTGATTGGGCTAATTTGACATTCGGCTATCGCAAGACCGACTACAACGTGCGTTGTTACTATCACGATGGCAAGTGGGGCGAGATTGAAGTGTGCTCCGACGAATACATCAACATGCACATGGCTGCCACCTGCCTGCACTACGGCCAAGAGGCCTTCGAGGGTCTCAAGGCTTATCGTTGCCCCGATGGCAAGGTGCGCGTCTTCCGCGTGGACGAGAACGCCAAGCGCCTGCAGAGCACCTGTGATGGCATCGTCATGCCTAAGGTGCCCACGGAGATGTTCATCGAGATGGTAAAGAAGGTCGTCAGGCTGAACCAGGAGTACATACCGACTTATGAGAGTGGCGCAACACTCTACATCCGTCCGTTGCTGGTGGGTATCAGCCCGCAGGTGGGCGTGCATCCCGCCAAGGACTACCTGTTCCTCATCTTTGTCACACCCGTGGGTCCTTACTTCAAAGGTGGGTTCCAGTGCAACAAGTATGCCATCGTGCGCGACTGGGATCGCTCGGCTCCCCTGGGGACGGGCATCTATAAGGTGGGTGGCAACTATGCTGCTTCGCTGAAGGCACACATGTTCGCAGCCAGCAAGGGCTATGGCTCGGAGTTCTACCTCGACGCCAAGGAGAAAAAGTATGTGGACGAATGTGGCGCCGCCAACTTCTTCGGCATCAAGAACGGCACCTATGTCACACCGAAATCGACATCCATCCTGCCATCCATCACCAACAAGAGCCTCATCCAGATTGCTGAGGACCTGGGACTGAAGGTGGAGCGCCGTCCCGTGCCCGTGGATGAGCTGGATACCTTCGAGGAGGCTGGAGCCTGCGGAACGGCAGCCGTCATATCGCCCATCTCGGAGCTCGACGACCTCGATACCGGCAAGAAATATGTCTTCGGCGACAAGCCCGGTCCCTGGTCCACAAAGCTCTATGAGACGCTCCGCGGCATCCAATACGGCACCGTGGAAGACAAGCACGGCTGGACCACCGTCGTCATCGACTAAGCGGAGGTGTAACCTCACGCAGAAACACACGCCTCAATGCGTCCTCCTAACACAAGAGCCATAACCCTTTCGGTCACACTACGGCCGCAAAGGGTTATGGCTCTTGCCTTGTTATGCCTACGGCCTACTTTTCTCGCAAGAAGAGAGGGGAAAACGCTCAAGAAAAAACAAACGCCACGAGAGGTTTTCTCAACAATTATGCATACCTTTGCAAAAGGTAGGCAAAGACAGGCAGTTTGAGAGCGAGTTCTCATTGCTTTCAATTGCTACACCTTAGCGAAAACATCTAAAAACCAAACAATTCACAAAGACTAAGAGACATGAGAAAACTCATCATCGCCGCCATGGCGCTTGCCTCCACATCGTTGGGCTACGCCCAAACCGACAACCCACGAGGTGTGTACAAGTTGACAAGCCTGATCGACAAGACCGGCGCCAAAATTCTGGCGTTTCTCGACCAATACAAGATTTGCACGGACAGCGTGACGCTGACCGTCGTCATCAACGAGCCCAGGTTCTCTCTTCGCGCCAACGACTCGAGCACCTTCGACTACACGGGCGAGGCACCTGAATCCAACAACCCCACCTCCAGCCGCATCTACGACAGCGACGCGAACCACTTCACCCTGAAATGGTGGAGCGAAAACGAGACACTCTACTACCCAAAGAAGAATTGGTGCACGGAGTTTTACAGCGCCAGCGAACGCTCAGAGGCAGGCAAGGCGCTCTTTGACGCGCTCTTGACACCCGCCAAGGCCATCGACAAGAAGCATCCTCTCTATGGCAACTGGCGCAGGATAGGCCTCTTCGACGAGATGGTGGACGTGAAAGAGGCCATGAAGGACATCAAGAAGAAAGGACTGGCGCCTTACAAGGGAACGGACATCGTGGCGCTAACGCCCAGCAACTTCATCTACATGGGCGGACAAATCTTCGGCTCCACATCGGACGGAAAAACTTATTTCGAGGCCCATGCACCCAAGGCAGACCCCAAGAGGTATGCGGCCCATTGGTTGGACGACAACTATGTAGTCATCGAGATTCAGCGCAACCAGTTTAGGGACTATGAGCTGTGGGGACGTATCACAGACGATACGTTGCCGCTCAGCCACATAGCGAAAAGAAAGTTTTAAAGAGAAATTTAAAAACCACCACCATAACCCGTCTTGTCGGATCTTCGTTATGGTGGTAATTTCAAGTCGGCTTTTGTCTCCTGTCGCCCAGATGACAAAGCCGTCACCTGTCGAAATATCGGGTGAGCCACAACTTTTCCAACCTATTTTTGTAACTTTGCAGCCAAAACGACAATAATGGGAAAAGGAAAATTAGCTAAGTTTGCAGAAATGAAGGCCATGAGGAACGTCTTCGAGTATCCATTCTCCGTCATCGACGACGTGCCCTTCACCATGAAAGGCCATTGGCGCGACCAATATTTCCACAACGACAACCCCATCGTTCTGGAGCTGGGTTGCGGCAAGGGCGAGTATACCGTGGGGTTGGGAAAGATTTATCCCGACATCAACTTCATCGGCGTGGACATCAAGGGGGCGCGCATGTGGACGGGAGCCAAGCAGGCCCTGGCCGACGGATTGAACAACGTGGCCTTCCTGCGCACCAACATCGAGATCATCGACCGCTTCTTCGCCCCTGGGGAAGTACAGGAGATATGGCTCACCTTCTCCGATCCGCAGATGAAGAACCCTCGCAAACGACTTTCGTCGACATTCTTCCTGCAACGCTATCGCAACTTCCTGGTGGACGGTGGCACCATCCATCTCAAGACCGACTCCAACTTCCTCTTCACCTACACCAAGCTGATGGTGGAGAAGAACCAGCTGCCCCTCGACATCTGCACGGAAGACCTCTACCACGACACGCCAGCGGCCATCGCGCAATCGCCCATTCTCACCATCCAGACTTACTACGAGTCGATGTGGATTGCCCGCGGCCTCAACATCCGCTACATGCGTTTCCACCTGCCGCACGAGGGCGAGCTCTCGGAGCCCGAGGTGGAGATAGAGCTCGACGACTACCGCAGTTACCACCGCACAAAGCGAAGCAGCCTGAAAACGGCCAAGTAAGAGTCGCTACGAACAAAGCCCACCAGCATATCCACAAAACACAAAAGACAACTTGCC
>DJOD01000041.1:0-2928 GCA_002437115.1 Prevotella sp. UBA6447 | reverse complement strand
GGCAAGTTGTCTTTTGTGTTTTTTAATGATGGCTATTACAAGGCCCACCCCATCCAGGCCCGCTTACATGGCAGGCTTGACAGGGAACATATAGAAACTGCGGTCGGGATTATAATCAATCATCCACTGGTCGACGACGATATGGTCGTCGAGCGCCGTAATGACCAGCGTGTGGTTACCGCCACCTAAAGTAATGGGGGTGGAGCGTAAGGCCTGCCCACGCAGCACGTTCACCTTCCAACGCTCGGAGCGGAAAGGCTCCTTGAGCGAGTAGACCACGGGCTCGCCGCCATCCAGGCTGACCGAATAGCGGATGTCGCCCTTGTCGCTTGCCTGCGTAGGGATGAGTGCCGTGTAGAGAACGGCTTCTCCGGGCTTGGCGTAGAAGCGATAGGTCAGCGATCCGCCCTTGGGCAACTGGACAGCCTTCATGGAGTGGCCAAGCATCTCCACGGGCTCGGCGCCATCGGTGGCCGATTGGTAGTCGCAGGCGTTGCGCACCACACAACCATCCTGCTCAATCTTGGCATCGATAGGTTCCTGCACATACTTCGCCATCTCCTCATCCGTGACCTGGTCGGGAAGAGTAGGCGCCTGAAACACTGGCAGACCACGCGGAGCCATGTCCATCAGACCGTCCCACTTGCCATGGGCCATCTGCTTGTTGTAAGTTTCCGTGAGTTTCTTTATCTCCTCATAGGCCTTCACGCTTCTGACTGCCGCTTCCAAAGCCTCATCGTCCTTATGGAAGTTCTCCTTGCGGGCGATGTGACGCGCCTCCTGGGCTTGCAGTTGCTTGGTCGCCATGGCCGCCGCACAGAAGACCGGATACTTCACTGCGGCGAAAAATGCGTCTTTCAGCTCAGGACGGATGAGGCGCTCTGCTTCCTTCACCTTTTCTTTTATTTCGTTGTAATCGTTCAGATAACGCTCCAACTCATTGCCAAACTCGTCGGCGGAGAACTCGGTGTCTTGCGCAGGCGACAAGCCATTCTTATAACGCGACCAATCGAGCTCCACCTGGCTCCAGCCCATAAACTCAGGACGGCGCACACCGCAAAGGTTGTAGAAGTCTGTCATGGGTCCAACCAGCTGAGCGCCCGCCTCCTCGCCAAACTGTTCGGTTAGCCACTGGCGCAGGTGTTGCTGCAGCGTGGTGGCCGTGACCGATTGGATGTCCCACGCCATGTCCATGAAGAGCGACAGGTCGTAAGCCGCCACCTTGGGGTCGTGGACATTGGCTATCCACAACCGGCGCGCATGATGGTCCCATGCCTGGCGCATCTCCGAATAGATAAGACCAGGCTGGGTGGTGGTCAGCCAAAGGTAATCGTGGGGACGTCCCCAATAGGACAGATGATAGTAGACGCCTCCCCCACCCGACCGGCGCTGTTCGGCCGCATCAGGTAGACGGGTCAGGTAGCCATAGTTGTCGTCGCACCACATGAGTGTCACGTCGTCAGGCACTTTCAGTCCCGACTCATAGGCTTGCAACACCTCCTTGTATGGGATGAACACTTGCGGCACCTTCTTCAGGTCATGGTTGACGGTCTGACGGAGAATCTTGCGTTGCTCGTCGATGACGCTCTGAAGGGCCGCCATCTGCTCAGCGCCACTCCCCACGCCTTCCATGGCACCATCATGGATGCCGCGCATGCCTAGGGTATAGAGGGCATCCATGTGGGCCGTCTCCGCAGCACGCTCACGCCAGTACTGCTCCACCTGCTTCCGGTTAGTCATCCAGTTGTAGCGACCCATCGTCTTGCTGTCCCACTCTGCCACATTGTTGCGCAAGAGGGGCTCGCAATGGGACGATCCCACCACGATGTCAAACGAGTCTGCCACCTCCTTGTTGCCCTTGACCTGGAAGAAGCCTGCGGTTCCCTCGTGCATGGCGGGCCACAGGGTGTTGGCGCGCAGGCGCAGCAACAGCTCAAACAGACGATGGTAATAGCGCGGACCTATCACGCCTCCCTTGGAGTGGCGGTCCACCAACCGCTTGTCCCACACGCGCGTCGACCAGTCCTCATCGTTGATAAACACGCCACGGTAATCCACCGAAGGGCGTTGGAGGGCCTCAAACCGACTGTCTATCGCCAAGTAGCTCTTGCGCTTAGGCACCACATCGCCCCAGTCGACCCATGGCGAGACACCCGCCTTTCGAGACAGCTCAAGGATGCCATAGGCGGTGCCGCGGCCATTGCTGCCCACGATGATGACCTTGCCTTGGCGTGTGCCCATCCAGAAGGCATCGGGTTTGGCGATGATCTTTTCTATGGGCAGCTTATAGGCCGACAAAGCTTTGAACTCCTTGTTGGTCAGCATGTCAAGTTGGTAAATCTCTATTTTGCCCGTTCCCTTGTGGGCTGACTTGCCCGTGACGGCCTTCATGTCTGAGGAGAACATGTCGAGCGCCTTGGCTACGACCGTCCCATAGTTCTTTTGCGTGGAATAGGTGACGTGGCCACCCGAATACCACACCACGTCTTTGGCCGCAACTGCGGTCGACAATCCGAAAAGACCATATAAGAAAAGGTATCTGAAATTCATGTGTATAGAGAGTTGTTTATCTTATTTCATTAACAATGGTGTTATATCAATGCGCGACAGCCAGGAGCGGTTGGTGTCTGCCCAAACTTGCTTCTCTTGTTTTTGGCGGAAATAGAGCAAACTGGGAGTAGAGATGCAAGCTTGCCTGCAAACTATGCCGAGGTGCAACTTTTCTCACTGCAAAGATAAACAAAGCTGTCAAATTCTCCAAATATCAGACAGAAATTTGAGGTGAGTTCTACAAATTCAATACTCTGTTAATTCTAATGTAATCGTTTGATAATGAGGGGGTTAATTAACGTAATATAACCAATAAAATTTGGTTAAGTGGTTGATTATCAGTAACTTTACAGTTATCTAAGCTTAAAGTAAAATGAC
>DJOD01000024.1 GCA_002437115.1 Prevotella sp. UBA6447 | reverse complement strand
TGCAAATTAATAGAACCTACCAACAATGAGTTGGGTGTCAACTATGACCGCCAGGCCATTGTCGTGGCAATGGGAGAGGAGGAAGTGCGAGAAAACATCTATCAATTGCTCCGCGCTTACTGGACACCCTCGATGTCGTTTGCCTTTGGCGATCAGCAACTGGAAGTCAAGACGCGGAAGAGCTATGCCCACCAAGCTTATCAACATTCGAGGAGCAGCCACCTGTGGGTAGACCCTTCCGTCCATTGGATCTGGAAGGTCTCCGCCCTTTCCAGTTTCTCTGCGGATGTGGGCTATGCGAACACGCCTCTTACAGGAAAGTCTATCTACGACATGCCCATCTTCACGACATATTGCACGCGGAAGGTCAACCTGGGCAAGACGGACGTGACGCATGACTTTTGCGCCACAGCCTCCTACAAATATGCCAACCCCGTATGGGGCCTTTTTCTTAACGTAAGCCCCATGTACACCCGGACATCTGGAAGCATCTTGTACGAAAACGACCTCGACAACCGAGTCTATACCATCATTGCCACAGACAAGAAGCGACCCAACGAGACGACAGGCTTGTTGGCGCACATTAGCAAGACCTTCGGATGGGGCAAGACACTCTTCGGCCTTGGGGCTTCACAAACCACGACAAACTACTGTATGCTCGTGAGCGGAAAGGAGAACGACGCGCGAATGACTGTCACATCCGTAGCGCTTTATTTTTCTTTACGCCCCGCCAGGTTTCTCTCTCTCGAAGGCCAGGCAAGTGTGAACTTCAATCAGCAGAGGAACCTGACCTCTCATTTGCTTTCTTCTGGCAGCATCAACGATTGGGAGCACCGCCTCAACATTAACGTCTTTCCTGCCAGCGGTTGGATGCTGAGCGCCAAGAACCAACTCTTCCACACCAACAGCGAGGGCATCGGGACCAGTTATTTCCTCGACTTTTCCATGAGCTATCAGACTAAGCAATGGGAGTTTGCGTTCTCGGCCAGCAACATCATAGGCACCTCCAAGCAGGAGCAACACGTACTGGGCAACACCATCGAGACCTACATGTTGACACGCCTGCGCCCTCGAGAGTTTTCGGTCAATTGGGCTGTTAACCTGTAGCGACCCTGGTCACGCTCTTGGCGACATGATGTGCGTTCGACATGAAGACAAGTGCAGGCCATCATGGCAAATCAAAAACATGAAACAATTATTATAACAATCTACATATGCCCACGTTCCAATTTCCCCCGATGTTCTGACTGAAAGTGTTGATAAGGAGTTGAAAATTAGACACTTCTAACAAGAAAAATATCAATTTCTAAGAAAAAAACATCAAATCATTTCTCCTTCCCGCGAAAAACACGTATATTTGCAGTCCGAAAGATAACAGAAAGTAAAATTAAGGAACAATAATCCGAAAAGACTGTATCAGTATATGACAAAAGCAGAGATCATCAACGAGATTACCGACATGACTGGCTTGCAACGCAAAGATGTGTCCGCCGTCATTGAGAGTTTCATGCTGACCGTAAAGAAGAGCATGCTCGAAAGAAAGGAAAACGTATACCTGCGCGGGTTCGGCAGCTTTATCATCAAGCATCGTGCCCCTAAGACGGCTCGCGACATCGGCAAGAAGACCTCCATCACCATAGCCGCGCACGACCTGCCGAGCTTCAAGCCAGCCAAGGCTTTCGTGGACGAGATGAAGGGGGAGTAACTGATATTTTAAATTACACAATAACAAACATTTTAAACATTAACAGCTATGCCAAACGGAAAGAAGAAGAAAGGCCACAAGATGGCTACGCATAAGCGTAAAAAGAGATTACGTAAGAACCGTCATAAGAGCAAGTAAGGCCCTTTAGGACTGTTCTGGGAAAGGGACGTGCCGTTGTGGTGGGTCCCTTTTTATCATTAAAGAAATCAAGAGATGACAAGCGAAGTAATAATCAACGTTAAGCCACAGGAAATATCCATCGCATTGCTTGAAGACAAGCGGCTCGTGGAATACCAAAACGAGCAACGCTCTGCCAATTTCTCTGTGGGCAACATTTACATAGCCAAGGTGAAGAAGCTCATGCCGGGTCTCAACGCCTGCTTCGTCGATGTTGGCTACGAGCGCGACGCTTTCCTGCATTATCTTGATTTAGGAAGTCAATTCAATTCGTACGCCAAGTATCTGAAGCAAGTGCAGAGCGACAGACGCAAGTTGTTCCCCTTTGCAAAGGCATCTCACCAGCCCGACCTGAAAAAGGACGGGAGCGTCCAGCAGACGCTTACCGTCGGGCAAGAGGTGCTGGTGCAGATTGTCAAGGAGCCCATATCCACCAAGGGACCGCGACTGACCGCCGAGCTGAGTTTTGCGGGCAGGTACCTTGTCCTCATACCCTTTGGCGACAAGGTCTCCGTGTCTTCCAAGATTAAAAGTGGCGAAGAACGAGCACGTCTCAAACAACTCATTCACAGTATTAAACCCAAGAACTGCGGCGTTATTGTACGCACCGTGGGAGAGGGCAAGCGCGTGGCGGAACTGGACACGGAACTGAAAATCTTGACCAAGCGCTGGGAGGACGCCATCGTCAAGGTTCAGAAGACCCAGCAACGCCCGCAACTCGTCTACGAAGAGACAGGCAGAGCCGTGGCCTTGCTGCGTGACCTGTTTAACCCGAGCTATGAGAACATCTACGTAGACGACGAGGAAGTGTGTAAGGATGTCAAAGACTATGTGGCACTCATCGCCCCTGAAAAGGCAGGTATCGTCAAGAAGTATACCGGAAAGGTGCCTATCTTCGACAACTTCAACGTCACCAAACAGATTAAGGCAAGCTTTGGCAAAACGGTGAACTACGCCCACGGGGCATACCTCATCATCGAACATACCGAAGCCATGCATGTCGTGGATGTGAACAGCGGCAACCGATCCAAAAATGAAAAGGGACAAGAGGGTACAGCCCTTGAGACCAACCTTGGTGCCGCCGACGAGCTGGCTCGCCAGTTGCGACTGCGTGACATGGGAGGAATCATCGTGGTCGACTTTATCGACATGAACCTGGCAGAAGACCGACAAATGCTCTATGAGCGCATGTGCAAGGATATGCAAAAAGACCGAGCCCGACACAACATCTTGCCCCTCAGCAAGTTCGGACTGATGCAAATTACACGTCAGCGTGTGCGCCCCGCCATGGATGTCAATGTCGAGGAGACTTGTCCCTCATGCAACGGAACGGGCAAGATTAAGTCGAGCATCCTGTTTACCGACCAGCTGGAAGGAAAGATTGACCAACTAATCAACAAGATTGGCATCAAGAAGTTTTATCTCCATGTCCATCCCTATGTGGCTGCCTACATCAACCAAGGTGTGGTGAGCCTCAAGCGAAGATGGCAGCTGAAGTACGGCTTCGGCGTTCATGTCATACCGTCGCAGAAGCTCGCGTTCCTGCAATACGAGTTCTACGATGACAAGAACCAATTCATCGACATGAAGGAAGAGATTGAGACCAAGTGAAACACGAAACGTACACGTGGAAAAAATCCCAAGACGTAACTACATGCGTCTTGGGATTTTTGGCTCATTTTGAAAGTTGCAAAAGTCCTTCTGTCAGCGTCTCATTCCATTTGTTGATTGCATACAGACAAAGAGAAACTGTTATTTTCCTTTCTTATTGCTGCCTTTTCCCTTTTTGGGGTTCTTTATCGTTATGGGGTTACCGGCAGTTCCCGTATAGGTAACTGAATCTGTGGATGACATTTGCTCCCCATACACTTCGTCGCTCGCCGTTATTATTTTGTAGAGGTGCTTAAGTGCGGAATAATAATTGTAAGCATTCGTGGGGTTAGAATATATATTCGCGGCATCATTTGCAAGCTCCACTGTTGTGTCTATAAGTTCTTGTGCTTTTTCTCCGTTACTTTTAGAGCTCTCAGTAGATTTTTTTCTTTCCATTTTCTCCACTACTCTCTGCTCCAAATCCGCTTGTTCCAGTTTCTTAATCAAGGGCAACTGACACTTACTGATCCGATTACTTTAAGGGCATGCCTTTTTGTCTTGCGGTTAGCCAAAGGCAACCTCAAGGCAGGATGGGGCAGTAGTCGCTTACTTTTTCTCTGCGCCCGAGCGCATGACGATGTACTTCAAGTCTACCAGGAAACGGCTGTACTCCTCGTCTGTCAGGCTCCTTCACGATGAGAGCACCTCCAGTAGGTGGGGCTGAAATCCCAGGCGGTAGGGCGGATGGTGGTGCTCGTAGGCGTTTTCCTCGAAGTGGCAAGCCTTGTAGAACCTCAGGCGTGCCGCTGTCACCTCGTCGACGACAGGGTCGATTTCCAAAACGACCGCGGTTGGCGCCGACTCGACAAACGCCTGGAGCAGCCGGCTGCCATAGCCTTTGCCTCGCAGCCAGGCGTTGATGGCAAAGTGCTCCACGTAGCAATAGGGGGCAAACTGCCAGCATGAGATGAAGCCGATGAACGTCTGGCCTTCCTCGAAGGCTAACAATCGGTAGCGCTCATCCTGGAAGGCGGCCTCCTGTTGCTCTGCGGTGCGCTGTTCGAAGATGGGAAAGCTGCCCTCGTAGAGAGCCCTGAATTTCCTGAACGAAGGATGATGGCTGGAGTCGATGATAAGTTGTCGCATGGTTGTCAGTGGGCTATGTTTAACACTTTGAACATGAACTTGCGGAAGGTCTCCGTGTAGCGAATGCGCTTGGTGGTACCTTGTGTCATGCTGTTGTCTTCGTCGCCCATGTCGTAACGGGTGGTCATACTCTTCCCCTGAATATATAAGGTGACGCGGAGGATGGGTTGGCTGGTTCGTCCGTAGGCTTTCTTTTCCGATAGGATGACGGAATCGCTCTTCTTGATGAAGAGTTGCTCGGCCAGTGCCTTGAGCTTGTTTGTCTCCAGGGCCGTCAGGGTGCGCTCGGCCTTGCCGTTGCGAGACACTGTAGCTATCTGTCTCTGGTCCAGGAGGATAGCATGGGATGTCGCAGGGCGTGACACCTCCACCTTGATGGAGTCGATGCCCGAACCAAGCGGCAACGTGACGTTTTGGGGCGAACGGCAACTGGTGGTCAGAAGCCCCATACTGACGAGGCATGTGGCTAAGCCAGTATTCTTGTTTGCTTTCATGGCGTGTTAGTTTGGTTTCTACATGATAAATGCAAAGTTACGCTTTTTCATGCTTGCTGGTTAAAAAATAATTAAGTTTCACGCAAATCACGCAAATGGCGACCAGCGTCGCTATTGGCAAGTGGCTAACAAAATAAAGGGGGCTGAGGCATGTGTAATTAGGAAAATAATCGTAACTTTGTCGTAAACAAGAAAGGAATATGGTCAACGAATATCAACTGAGGGTGTTGCCGCAGGTGGCTTGTAGCGAGCAGGGCATCATCGGCTTCCTGGCTCGCGAAAAGGGCATTGACGCGCGCACGGTCCAGCGTGTGCGCGTGTTGCGTCGCAGCATCGACGCGCGTCAGCGCACCATCTATGTCAACTTGCAGGTGCGCGTCTATATCAACGAGTTGCCGCAAGACGACGCTTACACCCCCACCGTCTATGGCGACGTGTCGAATCGTCCCCGCGTCATCGTGGTGGGCATGGGGCCTGGCGGGCTGTTTGCTGCCCTGCGCTTGGTGGAGCTGGGCTTCAGGCCTGTCGTGCTGGAACGGGGCAAGAATGTGCATGCGCGCAAGAAAGACATGGCCTTGATTACCAAGACGCAGCGGGTGGACCCCGAGAGCAACTATTGCTTTGGCGAAGGCGGAGCCGGAGCGTTCAGCGACGGCAAGCTCTACACCCGCAGCAAGAAACGCGGTTCGACGGAGAAGATTCTGAACGTGTTTTGCCAGTTTGGCGCCTCGCCGTCGATCTTGGCCGACGCCCATCCGCATATCGGCACCGACAAGTTGCCGCGCGTCATTGAGAACATGCGTGAGCAAATCTTGCGGAGTGGTGGCGAGGTGCGCTTCCAGACCAAGATGACCTCGCTCCTGATGGAGGGCGGCAGCGTGGTAGGCGTGGAAGCCGTCGGCTTGGCCACAGGCCAGGAGCTCACGTTCCGTGGCCCTGTCATCTTGGCCACAGGCCACAGCGCGCGCGACGTGTATCGTTATTTGCACAAGGCACACGTGGATATGGAGGCAAAGGGCATCGCTGTGGGGGTGCGTCTGGAGCATCCCGCGCAGCTCATCGACCAGATACAGTATCACTCGCGTCAGGGAAGGGGCAAGTATTTGCCTGCAGCTGAGTATTCGGTGGTGACGCAGGTCGAAGGGCGAGGCGTCTATTCGTTTTGCATGTGCCCTGGTGGATTTGTCATCCCGGCCGCCACGGGTCCCGAGCAGATTGTTGTCAACGGCATGTCGCCCAGCAACCGTGGCACCCGCTGGAGCAATTCGGGAATGGTGGTGCAGGTGGAGCCCGACGATGTGGAAGGCATGTTGCCCACAGGTGAGGAGCCTGGTGCAGGCGAGGAGGTGTTGCGCGTGATGCGCTTCCAAGAAAACCTGGAGCAGATTTGCTGGCAGCAAGGCAACCACCGGCAGACGGCACCTGCCCAGCGCATGGCCGACTTTGTGAACAACCGGCTCAGCTACGATTTGCCGGACAGCAGCTATGCGCCAGGCTTGATCAGCTCGCCATTGCATTTTTGGTTGCCGCCCTTTGTCGCCCATCGTCTGCAAGAGGGATTCAAGTGTTTTGGCAAGAGCAAGCATGGCTTCTTGACCAACGAGGCGGTGGTCATTGCCACGGAGACGCGCACGTCGAGTCCGCTCCGCATCGTCCGCGAGCGCGAGACGCTGCAACATGTCCGCCTGCGAGGGCTGTTCCCCTGTGGCGAGGGTGCGGGCTATGCGGGTGGCATCGTGTCGGCAGGTGTTGACGGTGAGCGTTGCGCGGAGATGTGTGCGCAGTATGTGAGTGCTCAAAAGGCTTGATGCCGGAACGTCTGAGTAGGCACTTCTGGCGAAAAATCCGCAATGCCATAAAGAGCAGGCATTGCGGATTTTCTGCTTTTTTGGAGGGGCGAGAGGACAAGTTGCTCCTCCCTCTCCCTCCAGCTTTGGAAGGGTTCCTTACAGGATGGTCTTAACGGCCTCCAGCATACCCTTGTTCTGTATAAGGTCGAGGTAGCCTTTCACCATGGCGCAGAGCCCGGGCACGGTCTGGTTGAGATTTTCGTGCCACACATAGTCGAACGCCAGCGCGCCCTTGGCCACGGCCTGTGTGTCGCCTGTGGCCCAAAGCGCAGCCAGGTGGTCGATGATCTTTGGGTCGTCGTTGGGCGTGATGGGTGTTCCGTCGGCTCGCTTGCCGCCTTTATAGTAGATGATGATTGCCGCCAGGCCAAGCACTAGGCCTTCGGGCAACTTGCCCTTGCGCTTGAGGTAGGTCTTCACGCCGGGAAGGTCGCGCGTCTCGTATTTGGGGAAGCTGTTGAGCATGATGGATGTGACCTGGTGGTCGACAAACGGGTTCTCGAACCGTTCCAGCACATCGTTGGCAAACTGCCTGCACTCGTCGATGGGCAGGTCGAGCGTTTGCATGAGCTCGTCAAACTGCACCTTGTGGATATAGCGTCCTATCACGGGATGCTCGCAAGCGTCGCGCACAATGTTGACGCCACAGAGGAAAGCCACAGGCGACAACACCGTGTGTGGACCGTTGAGCAAGGTCACCTTGCGTGCGTGGTAAGGCTTTTCGTTGTCGGTAATGAGCACATGAAGACCTGCCTTCTCGGCGGGGAACTCCTCCTTCATTTGCTCGATGGTCATGTTGTCGGCCTTCTCGATGACCCACAGGTGGAAGCTCTCGGCCTTCACCACCAGGTTGTCTTTGTAACAAATTTTCTGTTGTATGTCGTGGATGGTGTCGCGTGGGAAGCCCGGCACGATGCGGTCCACGAGCGTGGCGCACACGTGGCAATGGTCGGTAAACCAAACTTTGAAGCCCTCGTAGTCGACGCCCATGTCTTCTTTCCACAGTTCGATGTATTGGTAGATGCACTCTTTTAGGTGGTGTCCGTTGAGGAAGATGAGCTCGCAGGGCATGATGATCATGCCCTTAGTGGGGTCGCCGCAAAAAAATTGGTAACGGTGGAACAGCAGCTGCACGAGCTTGCCGGGGTAGCTGGCGGCGGGGGAGTCGACCAGCTTGCACGCCGGGTCGTAGGCAATGCCCGCCTCGGTGGTGTTGGAAATGACGAAACGCATCTCGGGCTGCTCGGCAAGCGCCAGGAACGCTTGGAACTGCGTGTAGGGGTTGAGGGCTCGGCTGATCACGTCGATGCGCGTGAGCGAGTTGACAGGTGCCCCGTTCTCCTTGCCTTGCAGGTTGACGTGGTACAGGCAGTCTTGGCCGTTAAGCCAGTCTGCCATGCCGTGGGCAATGGGTTGCACGACGACAACGCTTGCGTTGAAGTCGGTCTTCTGGTCCATGTTGAAAACAATCCAGTCGACGAAGGCGCGGAGGAAATTGCCCTCGCCAAACTGGATGATTCTTTCGGGCATCACACTCTTGGGGGCGGTGCGTCGGTTTAGTGCTTTCAGTTTTTTCATGATTGGGAAAAATGTCATGGTATGTTAAGTTGTGGGCAAAGTTAGCAATAATCTGGTAGGATGGATGGCTTTGGCGTGTTAAATAACACGTAAACCTTTGCGTTGAATATTTTATGGAGTCGTTGCAGGAGGTAATCCAAAAAAATATAGTAACTTTGCAGGTAAGCATAAAGGATCAAAATTATGAAGCAGACAAAGATTGTATGTTCCGTTAGTGATCGCCGTTGTGATGTGGATTTCCTGCGCAAGCTTTTCTTCGCAGGCATGAATGTAGTCAGGATGAACACGGCTCACGCTTCACAAGAGGGTATTCGCAATATCATTCGCAATGTGCGCGCCGTGTCGCCGCACATCGGAATCCTCATTGACACGAAGGGGCCTGAGGTGCGCACGACGGATGTAAAGGAAAATATTGCCTACAAGACGGGTGATATGGTGAAGATCTTCGGCCGTCCGGAGATGGAGACCACCCACGACATCATCAACGTGAACTATGCCGACTTCGCGCGCGACGTGAAAGTGGGCGACCATATCCTCATTGACGACGGGCTGCTTGACATGCAGGTCGTAGACGTTGTGGGTCCCACGGTTTATGCCACCATGCAGAACGATGGGGTATTGGGGGCCCACAAGAGCGTGAACGTGCCGGGAGAGCACATTGACCTGCCGGCTCTCACGGAGAAGGACAAGCGCAACATCCGGTTGGCCATTGACGAGGACATCGACTTCATTGCCCACAGCTTCGTGAGGTCGGCCGCCGACGTGAAAGCCGTGCAGGACATCTTGGACGAGCACCACTCGGACATCAAGATAATCTCAAAGATAGAGAATCAGGAGGGCGTCGACAACATCGACGAGATTATCGACGCCAGCTATGGCGTGATGGTGGCCCGCGGAGACCTCGGCATCGAGGTGCCCATCGAGAAGATACCGGGCATCCAGCGCATGATTATCCGCAAGTGTGTGCAGAAGAAGAAGCCTGTCATCGTTGCCACGCAAATGCTCCACACCATGATTGAAAACCCCAGGCCCACGCGTGCCGAGGTGACAGACATCGCCAACGCCATCTACTCGAACACCGATGCGCTGATGCTCAGCGGCGAGACGGCCAGCGGCAAGTATCCCTTGGAGGCCGTGCAGACCATGGCCTCCATAGCCGAGCAGGCGGAGAAAGACCGCCTCAACTTCGGACACCAGGACGAGGTGCCCCTCAGCGAGCATTGTTCGCAACGCGAGTTCTTAGCCCACGCGGCCATCGACTCCACGCGCTTGCTGGGCGTGTCGGGCATCATCACCGACTCGGAGTCGGGCGAGACGGCGCGCAACCTGGCGGCTTTCCGTGGCCCCAAGCCCGTGCTGGCCATTTGCTACAAGGACAAGACGCAACGCTGGCTCAACCTGTCGTATGGCGTCATCCCCATCTTCCAGAAGGAGCACGTCAGCCCCGACTATATGTTCACGGCCGCCCTTCGTATGCTGAGGCAGAAGGGATACATCAAGCTGGAGGACAAGATAGCGTACCTTTCCGGGTCGTTCGGAGAGGGCGGGGGAACCACCTTCCTGGAGGTCAACACGGTGAAAGACTATTTCGACAAGCGTTACGAGTTCCACTTGCCTAACATGAAGGTGAAGTAACTCGAAGCCAATCGTCAACGTGAAAAGGCGGGTAACCCAAGCCGCAATGGGTTTCCCGCCTTTTCGCGTGTGTCGGGGTTGCCGCGGTCTTATTTCAGCAAGCCGTCGGAGGTCTTGATGAGTGACACGTGATCCTTTGCGAAGGATTTCGTGTCAACGCCGTTGATGGTCTCCTTCATCACCGCGGAGATATGATAAATATGCATCCCTCCAAGCGAAAAGGGATGTTTTGTGCTTTGTGGGTGAAATTGTGAGGTATAAAAAAAGAGGATGTTAAGTGAATAACATCCGCTTCTCTGGTGACTCCGCTGGGATTCAAAC
>DJOD01000038.1 GCA_002437115.1 Prevotella sp. UBA6447 | reverse complement strand
CAGTATGGCAAGGCAACGCTCTTCGACTACTCCTATCGCTACTTCTACGCCGACGGTTATGGCAAGGACTATCGCATCATGAACATGAATGACTGGAACGATGACGAGCTCCTCGACATGTATCTCACGGCTTACTTGCTCTGCCTCTATGAGCAGGCAAAAATCTATGGGAGCGATGCTCGCATCCACAACAAGTTCCTGGTGGAGAAGCCATTGGGTATATTCGTGGGTAGCAGCGTGAAGGCGGTGAGCAAGGAGAACAAGCGAGAAGTGTCGGATGTGACGCAGGTGTTGCTCTTCTTGCAGAATTTCATCGACAACCCCAACCAAGCGTTTACCACCTATATCCGTCGCTTGCTCAGTTCGGACGATGGATTGAAGACCAAGAACGGCTATTCCGTCTTCGGCACGTCTTTCCTAACCTTGAAGAAAGGAATGGCCGTGGAAGACGACAAGCAGAAGTTTGCCGACAACATCTATCGAGGCATCTTGAAGGAGTTGTTCCATTCCACCATTTCGGGAGCCAAACTGCATATCGACTTGCAGAAGGGTGGTTTCGAGGAGATAGGACTTCGAGTGGGCAATTCGCCTTACTTCGGAGTCATCAACGTGGGCGATGGCAAGGAACTGGTGAAACTGCTCCAAGCCAACGGCTTCCTCTGCGAGGTAAAGGCTTTCGGAACGGCGAGCCTTTTCGCTACCATCAACTCGCCTCGGTCCACCGTCAACATCTTGATAGGTTCCAAGAAGTTTACCGAAGGCTGGAGCAGTTGGCGAGTTTCGGTGATGGGATTGATGAACGTGGGCAGAAGCGAAGGTTCCGAGATTATCCAGCTCTTCGGTCGTGGTGTTCGCTTGAAGGGTTACAAGTATTCCTTGAAGCGCAGCAAGATGCTCGATGCTTGTTATCAATGTGGCAACCTGCCTAAAGGGCTTGACGCTATCGAGACACTAAACATCTTCGGTGTGCGTGCCGACTATATGGAAGCCTTCAAGGCATACTTAGAGGACGAGGGCTTGCCAACCAACGAGATAGATTACGAAGAGATTGTCATCAAGACTATTCCAACGGTCGATTTGGAGACGACGGAACTCTATCTGCCGAAGGTGGTGGATGACTATAATTTCAAGAAGTCTGCCGTGGTGGATCCTGCTGATACAGGGTTGATGAACCGAGTGCTGGTAAGGTTGGACAAATATCCGAAGGTAGATTTGCTGAGGAGCAAGAGCGTCTCCACATCGTATAATGCCAGTCGCCACATAGGCAAACTATCGCAAGAGCACCTGCATTGGATAGACTGGACTGAAGTTTATTTCGCCTTGCAAAAGATGAAGGCGGAGCGTGGCTGGTACAATATGACACTTCGCATCGAAGATTTCAAGCATTTGATGGCACATCCAACGTGGTATGAACTGGCGATTCCTAAGGCAAACCTCGACTTCCGTGATTTCGGAAAGAACGTGGAACTGTGGCAGGATATCACCATCATTTTGCTTCGTGGCTACATCGACCTGGCTTATAAGAAGGCAAAGGCGAGGGAAGAGCAGAAGCATCTGAGGAACACTCGTGTCACTTATTATAATATAGGTGTGCCGGAGGAATACACTGTGAAGGTGAGAAACGACAAGGAAGGACTTATCGACCATGTGACATCGGTGAAGGAGGAAGTGGAGCAAGGCAATTTTCATCGGGACAGAGTCTTCGATGATTGTTTCAAGACCTTGAATGTAGATATGCATCTCTACAAGCCCTTGATGTTTCTGGCCGAGCGAGATGCCAATGGAAACCGTCCATTCTTGGATGAGGTGACAGGTGAGCCTGTCTTGCAGGTGTCGCCTGTGGCACTGAACATCGGTGAGAAAAACTTTGTTGAGGCTTTCCGAGACTATTGCAATAAACATAAAGACGATGTGCTGGCAGGCAAACAGGTATATCTGCTCCGCAATGAGAGCAAGAAGGGGCTGGGCTTCTTTGAGGCCAATAACTTTTATCCCGACTTCATCCTCTGGATACTGGAGGGCAACAAGCAGTTTGTCACCTTCATTGACCCGAAAGGCATCCGCAACTTGAAGGGGCTGGATGACCCCAAGGTACAACTCTTCAGGTACCTGCAGAATGATGTGACCCGCCAGATGGGCAACCCCAACATCTTCATGAACAGCTTCATCATCAGCAACACGCCCATGGAGCAAGTGGACTTTTGGGCCAAAGCCCCGTTTGATGCAGACGAGTTCGCGCGCAACCATGTGCTCTTCGAAGAAAAGTATGAGGCATACCTGGACCAGATGACGCGGATGATACTCAACCCGTAGCCTTACTTAATTTGAGCTTGTCAGGAAGATGTGTTTTTAGAGTACACGTGAAAAGAAAATAAGGTTAATATACTTGTCTATTTCAAAATATTTGCTTAATTTTATCGCCAAATAGTAAGCGTAATATGGCAAAAAAGAAGCAAGAAGTAAAACAATTGTCACTCTTCGATGACAGCTTTTTTGAAACGCCCGTGAAACAAGAAACCGGGGGTGAGAAGATGAAGCGTCCACTAAGCAAAAAGGATGCTCTCTTCAAGGAATTGCAGGAGAAGGCAAGAAAGCAAATGGAAGAGGCGGAAAAGGCTGGCGACATTATTCAGATAGAAATACCCAGCGAAAGGCATAAGAACTCAAAGAAAACTGATGGGAAAATCCAAGTGCGTGAGAAACGGCAACGACTTAGGTTCACTTTTCCTGATGGAACGCAGATATGCAATGCCAGTGCGACGCAGACCATGATTGACGCATTATGCAAAATTGGGGTGGAGAGGGTTGCACAGCTGAGCATGGAAGTTTGCCATATACCTTTGGTGGCGCAAGAAGTCGACCCTCGCTATGCCCGATGGACAAAGAAGATTGATGACAAGTGGTTTCTGATGGCACAGAGCGACACAAAACAAAAATACATGCAAATGGTGTCCATTATCAAACAGCTGGGGATAGATGTGAAGGTGGAACTTGGAGACTTTGACACCCTTGATCCTGACAAGAAGCACAAACTGACAACGAAGAAGAAGAGAAAAGCTCAACTGGAAGTGACGCTGGGCGACAAGACCTTTGAGCATGGTTCGGACACCATACTTACATTTCTCGATGTGGTGGAGCGTATTGGTGTGGACAAGGTGAAGAAGACGGGCATCCAAGTAGGCAAGTTCCCCATTGTCACAAGCGACAAAAAAGCCAACAACCAAATAATAACGTGCACTGGTGAATGGTTAACCGTTCCAACAGTTATCAGGGATAAATACAAAATATTGAGAGTCATCTCATCAATGACTCATACGCCGATGGAAATAAAGATAATCGAATAGCCCGTTCTCTTCTTACTCACAAGCTGCCTTTGTGGCTTTACCTCTGAGCGGTAGGTCGCGCGTCACATGATGTAGCCATACTTTCTCATGGCTTTGGACAACTTGGCTAAATCGTCCTTCTTGACCATCAGCATGTAACCTTCGGCCTTCAGTACATAGCGGCGGATGGATGGGGTTCCGAGCACAAGGCGTTGTAGCTCGGTGTCGTCTTTCGGGATGGTCAGCAAAATATAGTTGTCGGAGGGGATGCCAAAGGGATTGCAACGTTTCGCCACGTCTGCCATGAATTGCTTCCACACGGGAGGTTGCTTCTTGCAGATGTAGTGGGCAAACATCTTGGTTTTTTGTTCCACGTCGAAGCGTGTGGAACAGCCATTGAGGAAAGTCTCATAGCTCACGCTGTAGAGCGTCGGCGAGATGCTGTCGGCATAGTCTGCAAGCAACGGCACGAAAGGCGATTTCTCGTCGGTGACCTTGATGAGCAACCGCTGGTCGTCGAGCTCGAAGGCTGACGTGTTGTTTTCGGAAAGTTGCGGCGTGTAACTGCCGGTGATGTCGAGGGCATACTTGCCCAGCTCCGTCAGCCGCACATACTGCAACCCGTCGTAGGGTGAGGTATCGCCCTCCTTTGGCTCGCGGTAAGCCACTTCCACGATACCGAGCGTGGAGAGGGTGAAAAGCACCGCCTTGACAAAGGGTTCGCAAAGCTGGCGAATGATGTTTCCTGGGTGAATGTAGCTGTTCTTCCCTTTGCTTTCGATGAATCCGTTGCGCATATCCATGTCGTCGATGAAGTAGGTTGATACCAACAGGAAACTTTCGTCAAGAGGATCGTCCATGGTGCGTATGCCCATGATGAGCTGTTCGGCGGACAGCCATTTCTTGGCGTGGTGCTTCCTGAGGAGATCGAACAAGCATCCGATTACGTATGTGAAATTGTATGGCTCCAGTTTGCTCTTCTTGATGCCCTTGATGTGTGGCATCAGCACCGGCAAGGTGAAGTCGTTGTATGGTGTCTGGACAAAGGTCTGGTTGAAGAAGCTCTTAGCCAGTTCCGCAGGGTCTGTTGGCAGTTTTTTCCTTCCCAAGAGGCAGCGAAAGAATACGTAATAATTGAGCAGCAAGGTTGCGCTAAGCTGGGCTTGCGCGCCGCTGGGGTAAGTCTTGAAAAAGTCGGGCAGCGCCATCATTTTCTGTGCTTTCTTCACTGTTGCGGCAGGCAACTTACCGATGTAGTGTGGTAACATCTTGCCTTCGTAGAGTGTTCCCAGGATGGGGAGCTTGGCGAAGATGGTGTTCTCGCCGTTGTAGCGTGTCAGGCTGGCATCGCTGGGCAAGGTGTCGGTGCCGGTCACGGTAGCCAAGTCGGGAAAGAACTCCCTAAGCAACGCTTTCTGGTATATGGGTTCTACATATATAAAACTAGCCTGTTTGCGGTAAAAGCCGTCTTTTTCAGAGTTGGCTTTACGGTATATGACAGAAAAGTAGTGGTTGAGTGGTTCGATGAGAGAGCCTTTTTCCGAATACCAGCCTGATTGCTTGAAGCACTTGGTCCCCATCATCTTGTCCACCTCGCTGTCGATGACGTAGCCATTGCGCACGGTTTCCCGCCAAAGGTCTATTTCCTTTTGGGGCATGTTTGTGAAGATGAGGAAGAAGTTCCGGGGGGTGAGGAACAAAGCCAACAGCTTCTCCCATTCTTCCTTTTTGTGAATCTTGGAGGCGCGGAAAAGGGTGATGATGTGTGGTTCTTCAGTCTCGTTGCCATGGTCGTAGGCAAACCGGTGCTCTCTAAGCAACGCGAGGAATGGCAATGCTTGCTGTTGGAGCGTGCCCTTTGTTTCTCGCGAGAGGATTCCTATCATGCGGTTTGTCTCCCTGTCGGTGGGCTTCTGTAGCCTCACGACGGTGTTCTCTGTTAGTTCAATACCCGGAAGGATGGGTTGCGGTAGCTTTGGCATTGTTGTGCGGTTGTGTGGTTAAACGGGAAACGTTGTGTGTGAGGTAGCTTATCCTAAGATGTACTTAATGTCCTCTTCCGACAAGTGCTTGGCGGAAGAGGAGTCGGCGCTGATGAGTCCGTCAAAGAGGTCGGCTTTCTGCTGCTGAAGCAGTTGTATTTTCTCCTCAATGGTAGCTTTTGTGATGAGAGAATAGCTCAGCACGTTGGATTTTTGGCCGAAACGGTGCAGCCGGTTGATGGCCTGCTCCTCGGCCGCCTTGTTCCACCAAGGCTCAAAGATGAATACGGTGTCGGCGGCAGTTAGGTTGAGACCCACACCGCCCGTTTTCAGGGTCATAAGCATTACGCGGCATCCCTGGTCACTTTGGAAACGCTCCACGATGCTGCGTCGGTCGCGTGTGGATCCCGTCATCGAGCAGAAGTCGATGTTGGCCTTCTCGAGCCGCTCGCCCGCCAGCTCCAGCCCGGCGATGAAATTGAAGAACACGACTACCTTGTGGCCGTTCTCCACGGCATCCTCCACGGCCTCCATCAGTTGCTCGAGCTTGGGCGAGGAAATCATCCCGTCGCTCAGACTTTCGGGAACAGAGGCAATGCGGCGGAGCTCGCTGAGAGCCTGAAACATGACAAACTGTGACTTTTGCACGCCTTCGGTGGCAATGGTCTTGCTCACTTGCTCATAGTAGTATTGGCGTCGGCGCTCGTAGAAGTCGGCTTGTTCGGCCGACATCTCCACATAGAGCGTCTGCTCGATGCGGTCGGGCAGATCCTTGAGCACGTCGCGCTTCAGGCGGCGTAGCATGAAGGGGAATATTTTGCGTCGCAGGGCGTTGAGGGCATCCTTGTCATCGTCGCGCTGGATGGGGTAGGTGTAGCGAGCGTTGAAGTCGTCGGCTGTTCCGAACATGGTCGGGTTGAGGAAGCGGAACAGCGAGTAGAGCTCCGTGAGATTGTTCTCGATGGGTGTGCCGCTGAGTGCCATCCGGTGATCGGCCTTGAGGAGTAACGTGGCCTGCGTGGTCTGCGACCCTGCGTTCTTGATGTTTTGGCTCTCGTCGAGGATGGCCATGTGGAAATGCTTGTGGCGCAGCTGCTCGATGTCGTTGCGTGTTATGGCGTAGGTGGTGAGGACTACCTGATGCGTCATGGCGGTGTCGAGGTCGCGCTCGTTGGCATAATACGTGTAGACGGATAGCTGTGGCGCAAATCGCCTCAGTTCGTTTTGCCAGTTGAAAAGCAGGCTGCGGGGCATGATGATGAGGGTGGGAGCCTTCACCTTGGGGTAGATGAGCGTCAACAGACCGATGGTCTGCACGGTCTTTCCGAGTCCCATGTCATCGGCGAGACAGCCGCCGAGGTTGTTGTCGTAGAGATATTTCATCCACTTGATGCCCTCTTGCTGATAGGGGCGCAACGTGGCTTTCAGCTTGGTTGTCTTGAGAGTCTGCTTGGCAAGCTGGTTGAAGCCCTCGTAAACCTCCCTGTGATGGCGGAAGACCTCGCCTTCGAGTTGGTGGTTGAGCAGCTCTTCTATCTCGGGCAGGTCGAAGAATGATACCTTGATTCCACCATCCTTTCCCTTCTTGCGTGAGAAGATGCGCTCCAGCCGTCGCATGTAGCCGTCGTCGATGATGGCGCGGTTGCCGTCAGAAAGTTCCACATACCGCTTCTTGGTGTATTGTTCCAGCACCTTTCCTAGCGTGAATTGTTCGCCAGCCAGGTTTACGCTGGCACTGCCCTCCAGGAAGTCGATGCCTGAGGAGAGGCTCACGTTTAGTTTGGGCTGGACGGGTTGTACCTTATAGTCGCGCAGCTTGTCGGCTCCGATGAGGTGGTAGTCGCTCAGCAGCTGGGGCAAGGCCGATAGCAGGAACGGGCCGGCCACGGCCTCGGGAATGATGAAGAGGTAGTCGCTGTCGTAGTAGACTTGCTTGGCCGCCCCGCGGCTGGGCGCATGTTTCACGATTTGCTGGCGCAAGGCGCTGGCATATTCCTCAAGCCTCATGTTGGCCACACGGCGCACGACGATTCGGTGGTCGTCGGTGAGCGATGCCACGGTGTTCACGTCGAAACGTTGGGTGAAGTCAACCGACAACCCCTTGAGCTGTTGCACGAGACGCAAGTAGAGCGTGTGGTCGGTGTCCACCTTTTCGAAGAGAAGGGTGGGAAGAGGCTTGACCTCTTGTTCCTGCCGCTCGATGGTGTAGCCCTCATAGATGACCTTGATGTTGTCGATGTAAGAGTAGAGGACCGAGAGAAACTCTTGTGCCATGCTGCTGTTAATGGGCGCAAGGAAAAACTTCAGTTGCGCGTAATTGTCACCGAGCGGGGCTGTTGGGTATAAGGTGTGGCCAGCGAGGGCAAAACAGTCGGACAGAAACATGGGTTCGTCGGAGTTGCCATCAGTTTGCCCTTCACTGTCGGTAGTGGCAAGCGACAAGGCGGGACGGAGCATAGTCTTCTCGCCATTTTCCTCTTTGTTGAGCCTTATGATGGCCATTGTGCTCTCTTGGCTCACATGGATGGGCATCCCGTCTGCCCCCACAAGGTTATTGCATCTTATCAGCTGGTAGAGCAGTTGTGGGTGTTGGCTTAAATTGATGTGGCTCTCGCCCGAAGCCTCTGTTCCCCATTCCACGCGAAACAGGTCGCGCTCGCTGATGTGCTCCATGCTGCGCAATGCAGCCGACTCATCTCCATCCAGGTCGCGGTAGTCTGCAACCACTCGTTGCATCTTGCTGTCTACTACGGTTACCCATGTGGTTCCGTCCTCCTGACGACTGATCATGAAAAAGATGCCGTGTGCGGTTTTCCTTGACGATGCTGTGTGTCGGTGTTCTTGCCGTTTCAAGCCAGCAAGGAAGTTGTCTAATTCCATTGTGTGTTTGCTGTTGGCACTTTTAGTGCTGAAAGTTTTTTTGTAGGTAAAGTTATAATAATTAGGAGAATTATGCAAATAAATGAAATGAAAAATAAAGGAAATCTTAAAAAACACGCATTATCTTGCTTTCCTGTTTTGGATAACAGATAAAAAGTGTAATTTTACGTGCTCATGTGGCATTTTGCGCGGTTGGTTCGTTCGTTTCGTCGTGAACGAAAGCGCATTTCTATTGCTTTGTTGGAGGAGTAAGGATTGCCGATATGGACGTATAATTGTATTAAACATGGATAAGAAATTTGAAGACTATTGGCTGAAACACAAGGACAGCTTGTTTCTTGTAGCTCCGCAGGCCTTGCAAGACGAGATGTGCAACGCGGGCAAGATGAACACCGTTGGTGACTGGGTGCTTCAGGCGATACCCATTTTGCTCATGGTGGGGTTTATCAACGCTAAGGTCATCGACAGCGTGATTCTGTCGTTTTTGGTCGCTGTTGTTATCAGCGTAGTTGCAACATTGCTGCTGATGCCGCTGAAGCGCTTCTTGACTGGAAAGCGTTCGGCTATGGCTATTGAGGCGGATGCCAAGGCTTATTTTTACCAAATCTATCTAAAACGTGGCCTTGGCTACCTTGAGGAGATAAGAAAGTAGTGAGGCGTAATGCATGTGCGCCCATTCCTCCCTTACACATCCATCAGGTCGCTCATGATGGTGTTGCTGATATTTATGCCCTGTCGTGTCAAACTGAGATGATGGCCGTCGATACGCAGCAACTGACGGTCGATGTAACTTTTGGCATTGCGCAGCAGGAAGTCGCGGTGATGCGCATCGAGCTTGTCAAGATCGATGCCTTCGCGAGTGCGCAAGGCCGTTGTTACGATGTCGTCGTAGTGGGTGTCGCTGTCGATGACCTCTTCCTCATAGGGCAATGTTCCTTGTTCGATGAGATCCATGTAGTGCTCGATGTTGGATGGGTTCCAGTGGCGTGAGTGCAGGTCATAGCTGTGTGCAGCCGCTCCCAGGCCGATGTAGGGCATGTCGTGCCAATAGCTGCTGTTGTGTCGGCTGCGATAGCTGCTTGTCAGCTTGTCGTCTTCTGCAAGCAGGGCAAAGTTGCTGATTTCATAATGCTCGTAACCGGCTTCCTTGGCCATATCGATGAGCCTGTCATACATGCCAAGGCTCAAGTCTTCGTCAGCTTCTTGCACCTTTCCCTGTTCCACCAGTCGGTGGAGTGGGGTGCCATCCTCAATCATCAGTCCGTAAGCCGAGAGGTGCTCGGGGCGGAGGGAAAGGGCATGCTCAACATCGGCTTCCCAGTCGGCAAGCGTCTCTCCAGGAAAGCCAAACATAAGGTCGAGGCTAATGTTGCCAATGCCGTCTGCGCGTAGGGTGTCCACCGCATGGTCTACTTCAAGTGCCGTGTGGCGACGGTGTAGAAAACGCAAGCGCCGGTCATCGAATGTTTGTGCCCCCATGCTTACACGGTTGACGGGCAAGTGGTCGAATATGTGGTTGTGGATATCGTCGGGATTGCACTCCATAGTCACTTCGGCGTCGGATGCCACATCGTACACCTTATATATATGTTGGAACAGGCAATCCAGGTTGGATTCCGACAACTGGGAGGGGGTTCCCCCTCCCAGGTAGATGGTGGACACTTGGGCGCGAGTAGGTTGTTTCCTGTCGCGCCATAGCTCCATCTCCTTGCACAGTGCCCTCACGTATCGGTCTTGTAGGTCAAGACGCACGGTGGAGTAGAAACCGCAATAGATGCAACGGCTGGCGCAAAATGGAATGTGGATGTAGAGTCCTGTGTTCATGGTTTCGAAAAGGCTCCATGAGAGAGCCTTGTATAGGCAAAATTACTAATTAGTTTTAAAAAGTAGATGATTTTCAGTGAATTCTTTTGGAGATTAATTGGAATATAGCTATCTTAGTGGGCGATTTTGGAGTATTGCTCCCGACCTGACTAAAAACATGTACTAACACTTTAACTCTTTTGATATGAAAGTATATCAGACCAACGAGATTAAGAACATTGCCTTGCTTGGCAGTGCGGGCAGCGGCAAGACCACGCTTGCCGAGAGTATGTTGTATGAAGCGGGCATTATCAAGCGCCGCGGATCTGTGGAAAGCAAAAACACAGTGAGCGATTATTTCCCTGTGGAACTTGAATATGGCTATTCCGTGTTCCCCACCGTATTTCATGTGGAATGGAACAACAAAAAGCTTAATATAATCGATTGCCCAGGGTCTGACGACTTCGTAGGCGGCACCATCACCTCGCTCAATGTGACCGACCAGGCGGTCATCCTGATTAACGGGCAATATGGTCCCGAGGTAGGCACACAGAACAATTTCCGCTACACGGAAAAATTGCACAAGCCTGTCATTTTCCTTATCAATCAGTTGGATTCTGATAAGTGCGATTTCGATAACATCATCAGCACCATGCAGGACATCTACGGTAAGAAGTGCGTGCAAATACAATATCCTCTGGAGACGGGTCCCAACTTCCACAGTCTTATTGACGTGCTCATCATGAAGAAGCTCTCCTGGGGGCCTGAAGGCGGTGAGCCCAAGCGCGAGGACATACCCACAGAGGAGATGGACAAGGCCCTTGAGTTGCACAAGACCTTGGTGGAGGCCGCAGCCGAGAACGATGACCACTTGATGGAGAAGTTCTTTGAGGAGGATGCCCTGACTGAGGATGAGATGCGCGAGGGCATACGCAAGGGATTGGTGACACGATCCATCTTTCCTATTTTCTGTGTGGATGCCCATAAGGATATGGGTGTGCAAAGGCTGATGGAATTCTTAGGCAACGTGGTGCCTTTTGTTAGTGAGATGCCGAAGGTTCGCAACACACGTGGAGAAGAGGTCACTCCAGACAGCGATGGCCCTGAGAGCCTCTATTTCTTCAAGACGGGCGTGGAACCCCACATTGGTGAGGTGAGCTACTTCAAGGTGATGAGCGGATCGGTGAAGCCGGGTGATGACCTGAGCAACGCAGACCGGGGCTCGAAAGAACGCCTTGGGCAGATTTACGCTTGCGCGGGTGCAAACCGCTTGCCTGTTGAACAGCTCGACGCTGGCGACATTGGGTGCACGGTGAAGCTCAAGGACGTAAAGACGGGCAACACGCTAAACGGAAAGGGAGCCGACTGGCGATTTGATTTCATCAAGTATCCTAACCCGAAATACAGTCGTGCCATCAAGGCCGCAAACCCGCAAGATACGGAGAAAATGATGGCTGCCTTGCTTAAGATGCGGCAGGAGGATCCCACATGGGTCGTGGAACAGAGCAAGGAACTGCGTCAGACCATTGTGCATGGGCAGGGTGAGTTCCATCTTCGCACGCTGAAGTGGCGCATGGTCAACAATGAGAAGCTGAACGTAGAGTTTGAGGAGCCCAAGATTCCTTATAGGGAGACCATCACTAAGAAAGCGAAGGCAGACTATCGTCATAAGAAACAAAGTGGTGGTGCCGGGCAGTTTGGCGAGGTGCACCTCATTGTGGAGCCTTACGCAGAGGGTATGCCCGACCCCGTGAGCTACAATTTCAATGGCCAGGAATACAAGATAAACATCAAGTCGAAGGAGGAGAAAGACTTGCCGTGGGGTGGAAAGCTCGTTTTCATCAACTCGGTTGTGGGTGGCGCCATAGACCTGCGCTTCATGCCCGCCATTCTCAAGGGTGTCATGGACTGCATGGAGCGCGGGCCGCTGACGGGGAGCTATGCCCGTGACGTGCGTGTGGTGGTCTATGATGGTAAGATGCACCCTGTGGACTCCAACGAGCTCTCATTCACGTTGGCGGCGCGACATGCCTTCTCGGATGCCTTTAAGGCTGCAGGCCCGAAAATTCTGGAACCTATTTATGACCTTGAGGTCTACGTTCCTGCCGACTTCATGGGTGACGTGATGAGCGACTTGCAAGGGCGTCGAGCCATTATTATGGGTATGAATGCCGAGGCTGGTTATCAAAAGTTGCAGGCCAAGATTCCATTGAAGGAGCTGTCCAATTACAGCGTGGCGCTTAGTTCACTCACGGGAGGGCGCGCAAGTTTCACGACGAAGTTTGCCAGTTACGAGCTTGTTCCCAACGACATACAGCAGAAGCTGATAGCCGCCCATGAGGCTGATGTGAAGGATGAAGACTAAACATGATTGATAGTATAGCGTGGGCCGCCGTGTCGTGAGGGCAGGGTGACTCTGGACAATTACCGATGCGCTTCTTAGGCTGTTAGGGCTTTATGGGGCGCATCTTGTAATTGAAAATATTGTAAGTTGTTTATTTGATAATAATAGAAGCCTGTAAAGTTCATTTCTTTACAGGCTTCTACATTTAGGTGTTTTGATAACATTGGGCAGACGACACCTGCCCAAGAAAAGTCACCTGCCATCAGTGCAAGGTGGTCGTGTTAAGGATGCACTTTGTAGCGGATGCGGTACATGTGGGTTTGTTCGTCCCAATTAGTGCCCAGCATTTCGAAACGACCGATTTGTGAAGTGGAACGCACATGCTTGCCAATGCAGGGGCATACGTCGAAGTCGCCGATGCGAACTAGTCGAAGTGTTTGTGAGGCATCTTTAGGAAGTCGATCTGTCTTTACGCCTTCTGGCAAGTGGTTGCGGTCCACAAACTCAAATGTGACGGGTAGGTCTGCATCAATCAGCTCGTTCATTTTGTCTTCAATGGCCTTTTCCTCTTGCCGTGTGGGCTTGTGGTCGAGCTTGTAGCTGATTTTGCTTTTCTTCCGCTCTATGTGTGCGTTCGACGATCGTTCACAGCCGAACATCTGCACCATAATCTGATTGAGCAGATGCTCCGCAGTATGGGCTGGAGGAAATTCGTCTTTGTTGTGGGCATTCAGTCCGTAAATGTTTTTATCCATGAGAATGCTGAATTTAAACACGTTACCCGAATAAGCGGTTAAGTCCATCTCCACAATCCCATCTTTCGTGAGATTGAACGTGACAGACTTGCCCGTAAGCAGGTCTGTGGCCTCCACCTCGCGCTCTGGCAAGCCCAATATGTCGAAAGCGTGGCTTGGGATGGTCACGCCAATGTGAGGAGTCTCGTTTGAAAAATTGGCTACAATCAAGACAGCTTCATCATCTTTCTTGCGCAAGAACGCATATTGGAGCCGAGGATTGAATAGGCTCGACTGTGGGTTGACGTACATGAGGTCAAAGAATTCACCTTCGCGGATGGCTTTCTCCTGGTTGGCTATGGACAACACTTTCTGGTAAGTCGCCATCAGCGACTTCTCCTTTTGAGTGAGGTGGCGGCAATCAAAATAGCCGCGGCGGAGGGTGTCGACACACCAATAGTCGAAAATGGTGGTGCGCCCGTCGCGTCCAGAAAACCCTTCGGCATCCATGCCTTGCTCACCCAGTTCTTGACCAGCGTAAACCATGTACGGGTTTTCGCGAAGCAGGGCTGACACGATAAGGGCTGGAATGGCCTTGTGGCCATCGCCGCAGAAGAAATCGCTGGCAATGCGCTGCTCGTCGTGGTTTTCAAGGAAATAGAGCATATGATCCTTGATGTCGTCCACGTTTTGCCAATAATAGGTGATGCTGCTTGCGGGGCGACGTTTGCATACAACATCGCGTAGGCAATCATACATACCCACCTTGTCGTAAAGGTAGTCGAAGCCCGAACTGACATAAGTGCGATATTGTGCCGTGTCGTATACCTCGCCAATGAATATCACGTGTGGATAGCGCTCCTTCACGATGCGGGTGGAATAACTCCAAAAATCATGAGGAACCATCTCTGCCATGTCACAACGGAAGCCATCGATGTTCTTAGATGCCCAGAACAGCAAGATGTCTGTCATCTTGTTCCATGTGTTGGGGATGGGATCGAAGTGGTAGCTTCGTCCGCCGGCGTTGCAATAGTCGATACCGTAGTTGAGCTTTACCGTCTCGTACCAGTCGTTTACGCCTGGATGATTATCGAACCTGTCATTGCCGGTGCATTTGGCAGGGAACTCCACATAGGGGTCTTCATCGCTGCGGTCTGCCACTGGAGAAACGAATTGTTGGCCGGGACAGTAATAAAAGTTGTTGCGAGGTGAAAAATGCTTGTTGACATCATCCCCCTCACCCAAGTCTGCGACATCATTTGGACGACAGGTGGAATTATACTCGCGTGCTACATGGTTGGGTACAAAGTCGATGATGACCTTCATACCCGCATTGTGGATGCGAGCTACCAGTTCCTCAAACTCTTCCATGCGTTGGTCAATGTTGGTGGCTAAGTCTGGGTCGATGTCGTAGTAGTCGACAATGGCGTAGGGAGACCCAGCCAAGCCCTTTACAACTGAGGCGTGCTGGCGTGGTATCTTGTGTTGGCTGTAGTCGGTAGTTGTGGCATGGCGTATGACTCCTGTGAGCCACACATGCGTAAAGCCCATCTCATGGATGAGCCGTAAGTGGGGCGCATCTAGGTCGTTCAGTTTCCCTGCCCCGTTCTCCAGCAGCGAACCATTGGCTTTACGCGTTTGGTTCCTGTTGCCGAAGAGGCGGGGTAGAAGTTGGTAAATGATGATCTTCCTATTCATTAACTATTGTAGGGAACGTCATCATTAGGCGATGCCATGAGCGGTTACAGTCTTGTCAATGCGGCCAATCATGCCTTGGAGAGCCTTGCCGGGACCACACTCTAAGAAGTCGTTGACACCATCAGCGATCATGTTTTGCACGGTCTTGGTCCAACGGACGGGAGAGGTGAGTTGTGCGATGAGGTTTGCCTTGATTTCTGAAGGTTCAACATGAGCAGAGGCATCCACATTCTGGTACACCGGGCACTTGGGCGCTTTAACTTCGGTCTTCTCAATGGCAGCTTGCAACTCTTCCTTGGCTGGTTGCATCAACGGAGAGTGGAACGCACCACCCACACGAAGTGGTAGGGCGCGCTTGGCACCAGCTGCCTTCAGTTGTTCGCAGGCTTCAGCGATTGCGTCGTTCTCGCCAGAGATAACCAGCTGGCCAGGACAATTGTAGTTGGCAGCGACAACAGTCTTACCACCTTTGCTGACCTTTGCACAAACCTCCTCGATTTTTTCATCGGGCAAGCCGATGATGGCAGCCATCGTGCCTGGATTGGCCTCGCATGCTTTCTGCATGGCGTTGGCACGTGCCGCCACCAGACGTAAGCCGTCCTCGAAGGTCAGCGAGCCGGCGAAGGTCAGTGCGGAGAATTCTCCCAATGAATGGCCTGCTACCATCTTGGCATCTTGCTCGCCCAGGCAAAGGGCAGTAATCACGCTGTGGAGGAACACGGCAGGCTGGGTGACGTTGGTTTGTTTCAGCTGGTCATCGGTGCCAGCAAACATGATATCTGTAATTTTGAAGCCGAGGATGGTGTCGGCCTTATCAAATAGCTCTTTGGCCAAAGGGTTGGTGTCGTAAAGGTCTTTGCCCATACCGACAAACTGTGAACCTTGTCCGGGAAATACAAATGCTTTCATTTCTTTATGATTTTAATACGCAATATTTTTGCAAAGGTAGCAAAAATATCCCGAATTTAACCAAATTGGCGTGAGATACTTTTTTGAGGGGATGAGAAACGAAAAACAGAACAATGATATGAGCCTGTTGTGGATAGCTTTTCAGGATATATGACACGTCGCTTTTACGAAACAAGAATCCCGCTTGCTGTGGCAAACGGGATTCTTGTGATACTTATGTTGAAAACGATTTTTCGATTTCTGTAAGTTTGTGCTATGATTATTCTGCAGCGGGTGCTTCTTCCTCTGCGGCAGCAGGTGCTGTTTCCTCGGCTTTAGGAGCATTCTCCTCAGCCTTAGGAGCTTCCTTGGCAGCGGGCTCTTCAACGACCTCTGCCTTCTCGGCAACAACCTTTACAGGAACCTTTACCTCAACATCCTTGAAGAAGTGCACAGTGGCTTCAAACTCACCAATCTTCTTGATGTCGTGCATAGTGATAATCTTGCGGTCTACTTCGATGCCCTTCTTGCCGAGTTCCTCGGCTACAGTGGCAGCGTTAACCGAACCGTAGAGATGACCTGTGGCAGCTACCTTGGCAACAACGACAACCTCAACATCTTTCAATGCGTCAGCGCGCTTCTCGGCCTCAGCCTTGGCAGCGGCAATCTTGTTGGCTTGTTGCTTTAAGTTCTCTGCAAGCACTTTCTTGGCACTTTCAGAGGCGATGACTCCCTTGCCTGTGGGGATGAGATAGTTACGGCCGTAACCGTTCTTCACCTTGACAATTTCGTTCTTGTATCCAAGTCCGATGATATCTTCCTTCAGTATGATTTCCATATCTTAGCCTCCTTAAAATTACTTCAACAAATCGGTTACGAATGGAAGCAATGCAATCTGGCGGGCACGCTTGACAGCCTGAGCCACGCGACGCTGATACTTCAGTGAAGTGCCTGTGATACGGCGGGGCAGAATCTTTCCCTGCTCGTTAAGGAACTTCTTCAAGAACTCTGGATCCTTGTAGTCGATATACTTGATGCCGCTCTTCTTGAAACGGCAATACTTCTTCTTCTTAGTGTCAATAGAAGGAGCGGTCAAATAACGGATTTCTGAATTTTTCTGATCTGCCATAATTAAGCCTCCAATTTTTTACCCAGTTTGGCACGACGCTTTTCAGCGTAAGCAACAGCGTGCTTGTCGAGTTTCACGGTCATGTAACGAATAACTCTCTCTTCACGGCGATAGCCAGTCTCGAGCGTGTCAATCACTGATGGCTCAGCCTTGAATTCCAACAGGCAGTAGAAACCTGTAGACTTCTTCTGAATAGCATAAGCCATCTTCTTCAATCCCCAAGTCTCTTCGTTCAGAATTTCCGCACCATTATCGGTGAGCATCTTCTTGAATTTAGCGACCGTTTCCTTCATCTGTTCATCAGACAAAACGGGAGTCAAAATGAAAACGGTTTCGTATTGATTCATACTACTTTGAATAGAAATTAATTGTTGTTTTGCAAAATGCGGGTGCAAATGTACAAATTTGTTTGGAGAAAAAGGATACTTTCCCTTTTATTTTTTGCTTTTTAACATAAAATTGTGTGTCCGAACACCTTTTATTATTAATTTTGCAATTGTCATGAAGAAAAGCTTGCTACATATAGTCTGCATTTTACAAGCACATTCCGCGTGGTTTGGCCTTCCTTTGGTCTACTTGGGGGTGGCGCTTATGGTGTGCTTTTACATGTTGGGTCTTACCGACCATAATGTTTTTCTGTTATTTCCCTTGGGGCTCATTGTTGTTGGAATAGTGTGGTATGTCAGGAGTGAGAAGCGTCGGGAGAAATATTGACCCTTGTCGATAGGCTGGGAATGATGCACAGACGCGATTTCGTTGTAGGCGGTATTTCTGCGATATTTGCAACTTGTTGGAAATCAACGGATAACGTATCGTTGAAAATAATAGCTGTATTTTTTAGGATTTTAGCTATTATTTCTGAAATTTAAGCTATTATTTTTATCAATAGTTCGTTAAAAT
>DJOD01000015.1 GCA_002437115.1 Prevotella sp. UBA6447 | reverse complement strand
GCTGATTTCGGATGGTAACGTTGCTAACATATATAAAAAATCCCGGCTGTTTGTCCATAGACAGCCGGGATTTTTTTGTGTATTCTGTTTTGCGCACACTTTTTGGGCGGCGCAGCTTTATGCGGGTTACTTCACGACGATCTTCTTGCCGTCGCGCACATACACGCCAGGCTGCAGGACCTGGGTGTCGTTGCCCACGTACTTGCCGTCGATGCCATACACCTTGCCGTCGCCTGTCTCTGTGGCCTCGGGCAGCATGATGGCGGTCGACTCGCCGTAGACCACCTTGTTCGACTCGCTCGACTCGCCGTCGCTGCTGACGGCGGTCACGGTGTAGTCGCCGTAGGCGGCGTTGGGCACGCTGTAGGTGGTGCTGGGCACGGATGTGTCGTTAACCTTCACGCCGTTGTGGTAGACGTTGTAGCCTGGCAACGCAATGTCGCGGAGCTTCTTGTCGCCTCTCAGCTCCATGTCGCCCTTCTCAAGCACGACGGCGATGCGGTAGTTGTAGTTTTGCTTGTACTTGGTGGCCAGTGAGTACCAATAGCCTGGCGAGGCCGACGACGAGATAAGATCGCTGTAGCCTGGCACCGCTGCCTCCGTGTCGAGCACGATGGGCTTGACGCCGTTGGCGTAGGTGATGTGATAGCCCATGGCAATGTCTTGTCCGGCCACCACTTCCACGGGTGTGTTGAGCACCACGTTGTTCCAGCCAGTCTGGAGCGTCGACACGTCGATGCTCTGCTCATACATGATGTTCTCGCCATACATCACAAAGACCGATGCTGACAGCAGGTCGGCCGAGGCGAGCTTAAACTTGATGCGCGCCACCTTCTGGCCTATCTTGTCAGCCATGTCGGCAGCCTTGAACTTGATGGCGTGGTAGCCCTCGAGGTCGCCCGAGCTCTTGGTCATGCCCAGCACCATGTCGCCACCGTCGTGCTGGTAGCTGTATTCGGGCGCGCCGCCACCGTCGGTCCAGGTCAGGTTGAGCGTTGATCCGTCAGACGTGGCCTTCAAGTCATAAGGGGCCTGCAGTTTTTGGCTGATGAGGTTGTCGAATGTGCTGACCTCGCTGGCTGGCGACTCCCACCCGTTCTCGTAGACGGCAGTGACATAGTAGTTGAACGAGCCATACTGGTTGAATGTTTCCGTGTAGCTGGTTTTCGGTCCCTCATACACTTGCTCACCGTTGCGGTAGACGCGGAAGGCCTTCACCTTGGGAGTTTGTGGAGCAGCGGATTCCTTGGCTTTCAGTGGTTTTGTGGCTTCGATGCCCGGCTGCTCCGCCTCAATGGCTTTGAGGCGCACAGTGCCCATGGGGAGACGCTCCACCTCGGTGGTGTTGATCGACTCGGGCGTGAGGCTGGCAGCCTTGGCCGAAGCCTCCTCTGCACCCGGTGCCACGGCCATGGCTCCGATCACGAGGTTGTAGTTGCTGACTGATGGGGCCAGCGTGCCAAACTTCATCCAGTTGGCACCGTCCGTGAGGCTAATCATCGCTCCGCCCTCCACGGCAGGACCCTTGTCAAAGAGTATGGCTGCGGCGTTGGCTGGCAGTGTGGCGTTGTAACACAGGTACAGGTCTTGGTCGGCTGGGATGGTGCACGTCTCGTTCTCGTCGAAGGTGGTGTTGTAGAGGTAGCCAGGCTCGATGTCGTCCTCTTTGTAGGAGCGGCTCAGCAGCACGTTGTTCTGGCCGTCGCGCACTTCCATCTTGAAGTTGCCGATGTTGGCATAGATGCCGAACTTCATGGAGTGGAGCTTGTAGCCCACGTAAGGCTTGAGCTCCTCCTTGCTGAACTTGGCTCCGTAGAGGACCGCCATGTCTTCGGGGAAGCCTACCACGTTGGCCACCTTGCCGTATTTTTGCAGGTCGAAGGCGTTGGAGCTCCATTCGAGCTTGACTTGCTTACCCTCCTGGTCCTTGCCTATGATGAGCGGTGCCGAGTATTCGGCAGGCAGGGCAACGCGGGCGGTTAGCGAGTAGGGCACGCTTGTCCTGCCGTCGTCCGCCACAGCCACGATGTCGTAGGCGTAAGCCCCCAGGCTGTCCACCGCGTCGGTGTATTTCGTGTCGGTCACTGCCGTGCGCACGAGCGTGCCGTCGCGGTAGATGTTATAGGACGTCACCTTCTGGTTGGCTTTGGCCTCGTCGCTGAGCGCCACGACATCGGCCGTGAGCATCATGTTGCCACTGATTTTGCCCGAGGAAAGCGTCTTCCATGAGGGCTTGCTCTTGTTGAAGTCGGATTTGGGCGTGCTGGTTGAGAACGAGTTGCCCTTGGTGTTGACCGCCTCGCCATTGTCCACGCCCACGGGGTGCTTCTTGGCTGTGTGTGTATAGTAGAGGCCGAAGGCATAGCTGTTGCCAAGCTCCATCTTGTAGGGTGCGGCTAACGTAAACTTGTTCCAGCCCCCATTGGTAATGGCCGCCACGGCCTCATCGCTGACGGGTTCGCTGTAGTCGATTACGCCGTTTTTCATGATCCACAGCGTTGCACCCGTGATGCCCCCTTCGGTTCCCACATAGGCGTTGATGGCCGTGATTTGGTGGTTGGGGAAGGCGGCCATGTCGGCTATGTCAAACTCCTGTTTGATCCACACCTTGGGATTACTGGTGGACGTGCCGCCAATGGCTCTGCTGAAGGTCTTGTTGCTCCAGGTCATCTCTGTGCCGCGCTTCAGGGGCGCGGTCCAGGTGAGCGTGTTTGTCAGGCCGTCGGTCGATGTGGTGGCATACGACACGGGAGGCACCTGGTCGTAGACCGACTTGGGCGTGGCGTTCACAGCATATGATAGTTTCTCGCCATCTGCGTAGACGGCCCCCACGCGGTAGGCATAAGCCCCGTTGGGCTCTCCTGCAAGTGTGTACGACGTGATGTCGGGACCTATCAGCGCATTGTTGACCTTGGTTTCGTTGCGGTAGACGTTGTATCCTGTCGGGGTTTCGGTTGCGGCGTTCTTGATGTTGGCGGTGATGAGGAAGTCGCCGGGAGCGTCGTCTTTCCAGGCCTTGCCGTCATACGAGTAAAGGTTGCCCTTGCCCACGGTGGCGTTTCGGTCGCAGATGGCCGTGAAGTCGAGGTTGCGGCCATATTCATATTTCACGGCGACCATCACATCGGTGCCCGTTTTAATGGTGTAGGGCTTGGCGAGCGCCGTTTTGCGCCAGGTGTTTTTCTTGTAGCCTGTCAGGTCGATAGGCTGATCCACGACGGCCTTGCCGTTCTCGTAGATGATGATGGTAGCCTTGTAGACCGGGCGGTATTCGAACGTGCTTACCGTGTCGATGCGCTCGCCTGCATAGTTGGAAAGGTCGGCGGCCGTAAACTTGGCTGCGGTGTAAAGTGTCACTGCCCCTTCGGGGTTGGAGAGTGTGCCGTCGATGCCGTTGTAGTCCTCATTGTCATGCCACTTCAGGCTGATGGGCGAAGTGGGCGCTTGCCAGCTGAGTGTTACCTTGTCAAACACCGTGTTGGCAGACACCGAGTGGGGTTCTCCGTGTTGCGCGTACGACAGTGTGGCTCCTGTGGTGAGCGACAGCAGTGTGCCGATGGCCAATGTGCGTAAAAACTGCTTCATGAGCTTGTGTTTTGTGTGTTGCGGCGCAGACTTTATGAGATGGGGCGAGAAGTGCTACCCTCAAGGGGTAGACGCCAGCGTCGGCACCGGTGCTTCCATAGCTGCGCCTTTACTGTCAGTGGTTGTGCCAACGCGATTGCAAAGATAATCATTATGTGCGAGGTGAGCAAAAGAATGTCAGATGAAATGCTTTTCGCGTGTTATTTTGTTTGAAATGCATTTGTGTTTCGAATACTTTAGCATGGAAAGCTCTTCAAAGACGGCCTTTGTGTCAAAACCATCTCTTTAGGATTCATTTTCATATCACCAAACTTTCTACTGGATTTTATCCCAAAAACTTATTTCTTGCTACAATTCTATTGTCTTGCTGTAACCATTGTTGCCTTTTACTACAACCTCGTGTTCATTCCATCTATATATGTATTTATATTCCGGAGGGAGGATGATATTGCCCCTCCTGTCCAATAGGCCATACAAATATCTCTGTACACCAATCCGACATATAGCATAATCACCTTGAAAGTTAGAGATATGCGTGTAGATGGGCTTCACGATGATGTCGTCCTTCACCCTCAGTCCCCATCTGCCATCCTGATCATATGGCTCGACATTCTCGAGGTATTCCTTCAGTTGCTTGGCGGTCATCTTCTTCCGTGCCGTGTTCGCCTTTTTCACAGTTATCATCTCATCGTTCACGGCGATGACGTTCTTCACCTTTTTCACGTAGGTTGGGATGATACCCTTGCCTGCCCTCAATCCCGCAAACATGCTCTCCCAGTTGCGAGGCTTGTCGGGCAAGCCGAACTTACGGAAGTTACCCACGTTGTCGATGATGATGCACACCTTGTCCTTGTTCTCCTTGTTGATGCGCAATCCACGCCCCACCATCTGCATGTATTTGGCGAGCGAAAGCGTAGGGCGTGCCATCTGGATGAATTCCACGTCAGGACAGTCGAAGCCCTCGTCAAAGAGATTCACGTTCACCAGGCAGTCTATCTCGCTGCGCCTGAAAGCCTCCACCATCTCCTTGCGCCTCTTGGCAGGGGTCTTGCTGTCGAGAGCCACACTTTTCAGTCCGAGTGCATTGTAGCAAGTGGCTATCGCCTGGGCATGAATGATGTCAATGGCATACACGATGCCTTTCTTCCCATCGGCATACTTCTTCACGCTATCATAAAGCCTTTGTATTGTCTGCGGAATATTCAGTTTCTCGTCCATCTCCTTGATGTCATAGTCACCGTCGCTGCCTCGTCCCTTCAACTGGTTCACCGTCAACTGGTCTTGCGAGAACTTGCCTATCACCACATAATCGTAGGGTGCCAGATAGCCACGCATGATGAAATCATTGGTACAAGGAGAAGTGATTAAATTGGCAAATAGCTTGGAAAAAGAATTCTTTTTCATACGGCAAGGTGTCGCCGTCATGCCAAGTTTCAAGGCTCGTCTGTTTCTGTCAAACAAGTCTTGATAAGAGTCGGCAATGGCATGGTGTGCCTCATCCACGACGATAAGTCCAGGCACGCATCCTACTTTTTCCAATTCATCAATATGCCTGTTCAACCATTGGATGGACAGCACCCTTATCCTGACCTTGGCTTTCAGTACCATCTCTTTCTCGCCATACTCCAAGCAAAAGCGGTCGAGCGTCTGCTGCATCTGTTCCACCAATTCACGGCGATGGGCCACAATCCATACCTCGCCCTCGTCGTAGTTGTCGAGGAACCATTTCACCACAGCCGCCATCACGTAGGTCTTGCCCGTACCCGTCGGCATCTGCACCATCACCGAACTGCCGATACTCTCCCTCTTACCGTTCTCATTATAGAATATACCGACAAGAGAGGTCGTCAGTATCTTGATGATATTCTCCAGCATCTCCTGCTGGTAATCATAAAGTTTGATTTTCTTCATTCAAAAGAAATATAGAATACCAAAATGGCATTCACACCAACTCCATAAATCCTATATACATCAAGGCATCAGCGATGCTCTGCTGTACAGGATTTTTCTTGTCCGAAGCCCATGAATATTTCGCTTGGATTTCGCGAAGCTCCTCACGCTTCTCAATATATTGCTTCTCCAGTTGGTTCAGAATCAACTTGGAAGTTTGCGACATAGGTGTCTTGCCAGCCTCTCGGTCCATACCTTCCTGCAATGTTACATTCCGTAAAACTCTCCATGACTTTACGGTATTCCATCATGCCTGGAATATCACCAATTTGACTTTCCGTAGTATCTTTAAGGATTGTCCTTATGCAGTCAGGCATAGAGAGTTTCCCATTATCGCCATCTTCGTATGTCACCACCAAATGTACTTTCTGCATCATCAGATACTATAATTTTAACAGAAAAAATTAAATTATGCAAAATATTTCGGATATCCAGAATGTATTAAGCCAAAATGCCTTATATTTGCAATCAAATAATGGCGTATTGCCATATTAATAACAA
>DJOD01000054.1:358-20090 GCA_002437115.1 Prevotella sp. UBA6447 | reverse complement strand
CTATAAAAGTACGGCTTTTTTGCGTAATACGCAAGTAATTCACTGAATATTAGCACTTTAATTTATAGAACATCCCTCAAAAGGCTTCGCTTGGCTGATGTAGCCCTTGTGGCGAAGTCTTTTGTCTTGTTTTTTGCATTATGGTTTGGTTAGCCTTTCAGCATTTTCACCAGTTCGCGCATGCCCTCCGACGCACCTTTCTTTATGTGCGTGATGGTGCGGGTGCCGTCCAGACTCACAGCGTTGGGATCGATGAGGTAGATGGGGCAGTTGGGCTTGGTGTTTTGCACCAGGCCAGCTGCTGGATAGACGTTGAGCGACGACCCGATGATGACAAACAGGTCTGCCTCGGATGCCTCACGCGCTGCTGGCTCCAGCATGGGCACACTCTCGCCGAAGAACACAATGAAAGGGCGAAGCAGTGAGCCGTCGCCCGCCTTGGTGCCGGGCTTAACGTCGCTGTTTTTTGGCGTGAGCTGCTCGATGTATCGCGCGTCGTAAGGATCGCGGCTTGAGCACACCTTCGTCAGCTCGCCATGCAGGTGGATGACGTGGGAGCTTCCGGCCTTCTCATGCAGGTTGTCGACGTTCTGTGTGAGCACGCTCACCTCATAGTCGTTTTCAAGCTCAGCCACCAGGCGATGGCCCTCATTGGGCTGTGCGTCCCATAGCTTTCGCCTGAGCATGTTGTAGAAATTGGTGACCAGCGTGGGGTTGCTCTCCCAACCCTCATGCGAGGCTACCTGCTCCACGGGGTAATTTTCCCATAGCCCGTCGTTGCCACGGAACGTCTTGAAACCGCTCTCCACCGACATCCCGGCTCCTGTCAGGAAAACCACTTTCTTCTTCATAGTTGTTGGGGTTATTAAAAGTTATTATTGCACAAAAATAGTAATTTTTCGATTATAATGGTTCACCTAACAATTAAAAATCGTAACTTTGCGCAATATTTAAAAATAATTATCACAAGAATGGACAAAGTAAGTTATGCTCTGGGTATGAGCATCGGCCGTCAGCTGCAACAGATGAACGCCGCCGAAGTGAACGTAGACGATTTTGCACAGGCCATCAAGGATGTGTTCGCATCCAAGGCCACGCTCACCGACGAGGAGGCGCAGGCAGCCGTGGAAGGCTTCTTTAAGAAGAAAGCCGAGGAGCAGGCTGGAGCCGCAAAAGCTGAGGGCGAGACTTTCCTTGCCGAGAATGCCAAGAAGGATGGTGTCGTGTCGCTGCCTTCTGGATTGCAGTACAAGGTGTTGCGTGAGGGCGACGGCCGCAAGCCATCGGCCACCGACCAGGTGGAGTGCCACTACGAGGGAACGCTCATTAACGGCCAAGTGTTCGACAGCAGCTACCGTCGTGGCGAGACAGCCACTTTTGGCCTCAACCAGGTAATCAAGGGCTGGACGGAAGGCTTGCAGCTCATGCAGGAAGGTGCCAAGTACCGCTTCTTCATCCCTTACCAGTTGGCTTATGGCGAGCGCGGCGCAGGGCAGAACATTCCTCCCTTCGCAACCCTTATCTTCGACGTGGAGCTGGTGAAGGTGAAGTGATATGCCGAAAAGGCAGCCTATCGCCCGCTGAACAAGAAAAATTCAGAAAAAACAAATACTGTACAATGAAAAACTTAAAATCATTAGCCGTCATGGCTATCGCTGCAGCTGCACTCTCAGCCTGTGGCAACTCCACACCCAAGGCAGACTTGAAGACCGATGTCGACTCCTTGAGCTATGCCATTGGCATGCTCCAGTCGCAGTATATCCACCAGGTCATCCAGTCGGGGCAGGCTGGCATCGACACTGCTTATATTGACGAGTTTGTGAAAGGTCTCAATGAGGGTGTCAACGCTGGCGACGACAAGAAGAAGGCCGCCTACATCATGGGCCTTCAGGTGGGACAGGGGCTCTCCACCCAGCTTGTGAAGAGCGTGAACCATGAGGCGTTTGGTTCCGATTCCACCAAGACCATCTCCTTGAAGAACCTGCTCGCTGCCTTTGTCACAGGTGTTTACGGAAAGCCTGGTCTCATGACCCCCGAAACAGCACAGGAGGTGGCTCAAACCAAGATGGAGGCCATCAAGACAGCCACGATGATGAAGGAGTTTGGTGCCAACAAGGTGGCCGGCGAGAAGTTCCTGGCCGCCAACAAGAAGAAGCCCGGTGTGGTGACACTGCCCTCGGGCCTGCAGTATAAGGTCATCAAGGAAGGCCGTGGCCCCATCCCGACCGACACCACAACGGTGACTGTCAACTATGAGGGACGCACCATTGACGGCCACGTCTTCGAGAGCTCTTACAAAAACGGCAATGGCGCTGTGACCATTCAGCCCAAGCAGTTTATCCCTGGTTGGACTGAGGCTTTGACACGTATGCCCGAGGGGTCTGTCTGGGAGGTTTACATTCCCCAGAAGTTAGGCTATAAGGAGCGCCAGGCTGGAGCCATCAAGCCCTTCTCTACGCTGATCTTCAAGATAGAGCTTGTCAAGGTGGGTAAGTAAATAGGAAAGGAACGACACAATGAGAAAAATATTGCTGTTTGCCTTGGCTCTTGTGGCTGGTGCCACATTCAGTACAGCCGTGGCTGGAAAGAAAGACAAGAAAAAAAAGGCAAAAGCCGACACGGTGGCGGTTTGTTGCAAGCCCTTGCAGCTGCATACACCATCCGACACGGTCAGTTATGCGGCTGGTTATGCTGCCACCCAAGGCCTGCTGCCCTACCTGCAGGAGCGCTTGCACGTTGATACGGCCTACCTGGCTGATTTCGTGCGCGGTTATCGGGAGGCCATAGCCAAGGCCTCAGACCCTGCTTTTGTGGCTTATAACGCTGGCGCAACCATCGCCGAGCAGGCCAAGAATCAGATTCTGCCAGGTGTGTCGCGCAACCTCGAAGGTTCCAACGATTCTATCACGGCAAAGCTGTTTCATGCGGGTTTCCTGGCTGGTGTCATGAGCGACACCACCCTCTTTAAAGGCGAAACGGCCAACACCCTCGTGCAAAACAAGGTGATGGCCGCCCAAAAAGCTAAAAACGAAGCCTACAAAGAGTTAAACGCCGTGTGGCTGAAGAACAACGCTTCCAAGCCTGGAGTGGTAACGTTGCCCTCAGGGCTGCAGTATAAGGTCATCAAGGAAGGCACAGGTGCCAAACCTGAGAAGACGCAGACCGTGGAAGTTGTCTATGAAGGCAAAACCATTGACGGCAACGTCTTTGACGCGACATCACGCCACAATGGGGCAAAGACCGACAAGTTCCGTTGTGACCAGGTCATCAAGGGATGGACTGAGGCATTGACAAACATGAGCGTGGGCAGTAAGTGGGAGCTTTATATTCCCCAGGAACTGGCCTACGGAGACCGCCAGGCCGGATCCATCAAGCCTTTCTCGACGCTGATCTTCACCGTAGAACTGGTTGGTATTGAGAGCGAGGCAAAACCAGCAGCCGCTAACAAGCCAGTCAAGAAAACAGCTACAAAGAAGACCTCAAAGCGCAAGAAATAACGCTAAAAAGAGGTTAAAATATGACAAAATGCACGGTTATCGCAAAATAACCGTGCATTTTTGTTGTTCGTATCAAGAAAAATATCTACTTTTGCTCATTGGTATAAACAATAAGAAAGCAAAAACAATGGACAAAATTGACAACTTAGACAGGAAAATATTATCGATTCTCACTAAAAATGCCCGCATACCATTCAAAGATGTGGCAGCTGAGTGTGGTGTTTCGCGTGCGGCTATCCATCAGCGTGTGCAGCATCTTGTGGAAGGTGGGGTCATCACTGGTAGTGGTTTCGATGTCAACCCGAAAAGCCTCGGTTACTCCACCTGTACCTATGTGGGGCTCAACCTGGAGCGTGGCTCGATGTACAAGGATGTGGTGAAACGCTTGGCCAACATTCCTGAGATTGTGGAGTGTCATTTCACGACAGGCTCCTACACCATGCTGCTGAAACTCTACGCACGCGACAACGAGCAGCTCATGGACTTGCTCAACAACCAGTTGCAAACCATACCAGGCGTGGTCTCAACAGAAACGCTCATCTCCCTGGAGCAAAGCATTAAGCGAGAAATACCAGTTCCTCTTGACGACTAAACAGACAGGAGACATTCACCATGGAGACATTTCATCTGGAGTCGCATCTTCGTGAGGTGTATGCGGCCTATCCCGAGTCGACTCATCGGCCTGTCATAGGCATAACCGCTAACTACACAGAGGGCGATGCTGCCTTGCGAGATCGCTATTATTTGCAGGTGGTGCGTGCAGGAGGCGTACCGGTTATCATCCCACCCGTGGCCGACAAAGATGTGATCGTCAACACACTTGGCCACCTTGATGCTCTTTTGCTTACGGGTGGAGGTGACTACAACCCGTTATGGTCTGGCCAGCAACCATCGCCTAAGCTCAATGGTGTAAACGCCACGCGCGATCTGCCAGAGCTGCTCGTCACACGGTTGGCTTTCAACCGCCAGATACCCATGTTGGGCATTTGCCGTGGCTTGCAGACTTTGGCGTTGGCCTTGGGCGGAGGAGTGGCGCAAGACATCAGTCTGCTGCCATGTGATAGCCGCCTGAAGAATGATTCGCAAAGCGGAAATCAGGAAAGCACCGATGGTACGCTGGTGTCACCTGTGTCACCCCTCATCAAGCACTCCCAAGATGCCGACCGGTCGTTGGCCACCCATGCCGTGACGCTCCAGCCGTCTTCCATTCTGTCTTCCCTTTACGGCCAGCCAGGTGACAAGTCTGCTACTATCTTCGTCAACAGTTTCCACCACCAGGCCGTGAGCCACACGGGGCCTCACTTTAAGGTGTCAGCAATGGCTCCTGACGGCGTTGTCGAAGCGATGGAGAGTTGCGAGATGAAGCCCATCATGGGTGTGCAGTGGCATCCAGAGTGGCTTGGCGACGATGGATTGCCCATCTTTCAGTGGTTGGTCAAGCAAGCCGACCTCTTCTGGAAAGCCAAGCAGCTCCATAGGCGCACGTTGACCCTTGACACCCACTGTGACACACCTATGTTCTTTCCGCAAGGGGTAGAGTTCAGCAAGCGCGACGACCGTATCCTCTACGACCTTCACAAGATGACGGACGGACGGCAGGACGCGGTCATCATGGCCGCTTACTTGCCCCAGCCGAAGATGGGTGAGCAATTTTCCCAAAAAGTGGACATAGCGGGTATCATACGCCACAATCCCCACTTATCAGCACTTGGCACGCATCTTTCGCCCACTCAGTATGCTGATCTCATCTTCGATAAGCTTGAGAGTATTGTAGCCGACAAGAGCGACTACATCAGCATAGCGCGAACACCGGCCGACCTCTATGAGGACAAGCGCAAGGGACGCAAGTCCATCATGTTTGGTATTGAGAACGGATTGGCTCTCAATCATGACTTGGCTTGCGTGCGCCACTTCGCACAGCGAGGCGTTGTCTACATCACCCTTTGCCACAACGGCGACAACGACATCTGCGACAGTGCTCGTGGTAGTCATATGCACAATGGTGTTTCGTCGTTTGGCGAAAAGGTTATCCAGCGCATGAACGAGGAGGGTGTCATGGTGGATCTCAGCCATGCAGCAGAGAAATCGTTCTACGACGCGCTTGATATTAGCGCTACACCCATTGTCTGCTCCCACAGCAACGCACGTGCCTTGTGCGATGTGCCGCGTAACCTCACCGACGACCAGATGAGAGCTTTGGCCAAGAAGGGAGGCGTGGCGCACATCACGCTTTACCATGGCTTTCTGCGGAAAGACTCGTCTGAGGCTACCATTCTTGACGCCATCGACCATTTGGAGCATGCCATCAACGTCATGGGAATAGACCATGTGGGCATCGGGACAGACTTCGACGGTGATGGTACGGTGCTGGGTTGTGCGGATGCGTCCGAGCTGATCAACCTCACGCGACAACTGCTCATGCGCCATTACAGTGAGCGCGACATCGCCAAAATCTGGGGCGGCAATTGGCTCCGTGTCATGGCACAAGTGCAGGCCGCTAAAAACAACCAAAAATGAAGAAGAAAACTATTCTGATTGCCGTGATAGCTATAGTTTGTGCCAGCGTCGCCTGGCTTTTCCTGGCTGGACCTTTGGCTTCGCCCAAGACCGACGAGATGGATGAAACCGACGAGACTGATCGTATTCATCCTGTTGGGCCGACATTCAATGCCGATTCGGCATTTGCCTTCACAAAAGCCCAGTGCGACTTTGGACCACGTGACATGAACACCGATGGGCATGAGAAGTGTGCTGCATGGATTGTCGCCAAGTTCAAGCAATATGGTTGCGAGGTGACCAAGCAGCAAGCTGATCTCAAGGGATTTGACGGAACCACACTAAAGAGTACGAACATCATTGCCCACTGGAACCCTAAAGCTACCACGCGTATCATGATTTGTGCTCACTGGGATTCCCGCCCGTGGGCAGACAACGACCCTGACAGCACCAACTGGCGCAAGCCCATCTTGGCTGCCAACGATGGTGCCAGTGGCGTGGCTGTCATGTTGGAACTGGCTCGCTTGCTGAGCCAACAACCGGGGAGCTCTGCCCAAAAGGTCAGCGCAGCCAATCATACGCTTATGGATTCGCGCGCCTTAGGCATCGACTTTGTGTGTTTTGACGCTGAGGATTGGGGAACGCCGCAGTGGAGCGACCGCACCGATGACGGCAGTTCGTGGGCACTTGGCGCTCAGCATTGGGCAGCCAATAAACCGCAAGACTATGCTCCGCGCTATGGCATCTTGGTCGACATGGTGGGCGGACAGGGCGCCCAGTTCTATCAGGAAGGTATGTCCCTACAGTATGCTCCTGACATCGTGAAGAAGGTTTGGCGCGCGGCCCGACAGGCTGGTTATGGGTCCTTCTTCCCCAAGAGCACAGGTGGGATGATTACTGACGACCATATCCCTGTCAACCAGGTGGCTAACATTCCATGCATTGACATCATCCCCTACTATCCCGATTGTGAACAGAGCTCCTTTGGACCCACATGGCATACCTTGGCCGACGATATGCAACACATCGACCCCGCTACGCTCAAGGCTGTGGGACAGACCTTGGTGCAGGTGATTTATACCGAAGAATAACTGCTTTAGGGTGCAAGAAACGAGAAATTGCACCCTAAAGCCTCTTTGTTTTCTTGCATTTTTACTAACTTTGCACGAAAACACACACACGCATGGATGCTCTTACTTACTTGCAAAGGCGTTGCGCGTTGCGCCGCAATGTGTTGACGGGCGAGACGCTATACGCGCTACAGGGCTCCAACGACTACTTGCCACTGAGTCCAGAAGCGCGCAACACGCTCATCCTTGAGGCGTGGCGCGATGGGGTGGAGGTGTCCGAAGAGACGCTTGAGCGTTTTGTTCATTCAACGCTTATCTCCGAATGGAACCCCGCGGAGGAGTGGCTTGATGGCCTTGACGAATGGGATGGTACCGATTATGTGGCTGATCTGGCCAACCGCATCGTTACTTCGAATGCCGATTGGGTAGAACTCTTCCATAAGTGGATGTTGCAGATGGTGGCCAGGTGGACAGGGCGTGAAGTGTTTCACAGGGATATCATTGTGCCAGTAATCGTTGGGCAGTTTGGATTTGGAAAGACTTCGTTTTGCGGTCTTTTGCTACCGCCGCCACTTCGTCGCTACTACACCGACCAGATTAAGATTCGGTCTACAGCCGAGGTACATGAGCTGGTTGTCACCAATCTGCTGCTGTGCATCGATGAGTTTTACCAAGAGAAAAGCGACCAAGCTCCAGCTGTGCGATATCTTCTGTCGCGCTCTACGCCAGTTTTCCGTTCTGCTTATGGCACCACGAGCCTTCCCAGGCGCGCCATGGCTGCTTTCATTGCAACGACGGGAAACCTTCATCCCATGACGGATGCTGCCGGGGCGGCACGCTTGGTGTGTGTCGAGGCGGAGCACACCATCAACCTTGAGACCCCCATTCCCTATGAGCAACTTTATGCCCAACTCAGGGAAGAGCTTGACGATGGCGCAGAATATGCCCTTACCGATGCTGAGCGTGAGCGTATGGCAGTACAGAACGCACCTTTTCAAGAGGCAGACAACCTGGTGAAGATGGTTCGAAACTTGTTTGCGCAACCATCGCGCGGCAAAAAGGTGAAGGCCACATACATTGATGCCATCATCGACCGTTTGATGAAGGAATACCCCTATTGGACTCCTGGTGAACACGTCAACCAAGACGTGGGTTTCGCCCTGCAGGAGGCTGGTTTCGTGCGCAGCCGCATCCATGGTCGCTCATGCTATAAGGTGGTCGAACGCGATCCACGCAAGCTCGACTTTGTAGACGACAGTCCTGAGGAGCCCAAGAATGGCAATATCGACAACAATCCCTTGGCACGTGCCTTGTTGTCGGGTCTTGGCGCTTTGGTTAAGAAAGATTAGGCCACCGAATGGCTCATCACAGTTGTCAGAATGGCTTATCCAAGCCATCTGGCAGACTGATAACAAATTGCTTGATTAATCACTATTATGTCAGCGAATAAAGACAAGGGTTTAACTCCTATGATGCGGCAGTTCTTTTCCCTGAAGGCTAAGAACCCAGATGCCCTCATGCTCTTCCGTTGTGGCGACTTCTACGAGACTTATTGCGAAGATGCCATTGAAGCATCGCGCATCCTGGGCATCACGCTCACTAAGCGTAACAACGGAGCTTCTCAAGGCTCGGAGATGGCTGGATTTCCCCATCATGCCCTTGACACGTACCTGCCCAAACTTATTCGAGCCGGCAAACGTGTGGCTATCTGCGACCAGCTGGAGGACCCGAAGAAGAAACGAGAAGCTATCAAGGGCAAGAAAGGACTGTCTGAGATGGACAAGATGGTGAAGCGTGGAATTACCGAGTTGGTCACTCCAGGTGTGGCCATGAGCGACAATGTCCTCAATTACAAGGAGAATAATTTCCTTGCCGCTGTTCATTTCGGAAAGGCGGCTTGCGGAATCAGTTTCCTCGACATATCGACTGGTGAGTTCTTGACGGGTCAAGGCTCTTACGATTATGTTGAAAAACTCTTGGGAAACTTCTCTCCCAAGGAGGTTCTTTACGACCGTGACCGTAAAGCCGACTTTGAGCGTTATTTTGGCACACGCTACTGCGTCTTCGAACTCGATGATTGGGTTTTCACCGAACAGTCGGCGCGACAGAAGCTGCTCAAGCATTTCGGTACCAAGAACCTCAAAGGGTTCGGCGTAGATTACCTCAATGAGGGTGTCATTGCCTCGGGTGCCATCATGCAATACTTGGAGCTCACGCAGCACACACACATCAACCACATCACTTCCTTGAAACGCATTGAGGAGGAAAAGTTTGTGCGTCTTGATAAGTTCACCATCCGCTCGCTGGAACTGTTGCAACCCATGCAGGAAGACGGAACGTCACTCCTGGGCGTCATAGACCGTACGGTGACGCCCATGGGAGGGCGACTGTTGCGCCGTTGGATGGTCTTTCCCCTGAAGGATGTACGGCAAATCAGCGACCGGCAGGATGTGGTTGACTACTTTTTCAAGTGTCCTGACTTCCGCCAGTTGGTTGATGAGCAGCTCCATCATGTGGGCGATCTGGAACGCATCATCTCCAAGGTGGCCGTTGGAAGGGTGTCGCCACGCGAGGTGGTGCAGCTCAAGAATGCCCTGATAGCCGTTCAGCCCATCAAGTCGGCGTGTCTTTATGCTAAAAACGATAGCTTGCAACGCTTGGGAGAACAACTGAATCTCTGCGAGAGCCTGCGCAATCGCATTGACAAGGAGATACAGCCCGACCCACCTTTGCTGGTCAACAAGGGAAATGTCATTGCCTGTGGCTATAGCGCGGAGCTTGATGAGCTGCGCTCCATCTCGCGCAACGGCAAGGACTATTTGCTGCAAATCCAGCAAGATGAGGCTGAGAAGACGGGCATCTCGTCGCTCAAGGTGGGGTTCAACAACGTCTTTGGTTACTATCTTGAAGTGAGAAACACGTTTAAGGACAGGGTGCCTGACTCCTGGATTCGCAAGCAAACGCTGGCCCAGGCCGAACGTTACATCACTCCGGAACTGAAGGAATATGAGGAGAAAATACTGGGAGCCGACGAGAAGATCCTTGACCTTGAGGCTCGCTTGTTCTCCGAACTGGTGGTTGCCATGCAAGAGTTTATCCCGCAAATCCAGATTGATGCCAACGTGCTGGCACACGTCGACTGCCTGCTGAGCTTCGCGAAGGTCTCGGAAGACAAACTTTATGTGCGGCCCGAGGTCGATGAAGGTGATGTCATTGACATACAACAAGGGCGTCACCCCGTCATAGAAACGCAGATGCCTTTGGGCGAGAGGTATGTGCCAAACGATGTCTATCTTGACAACGAGAAACAGCAAATCATGATGATTACCGGTCCCAACATGGCTGGAAAGTCGGCCCTGTTGCGTCAAACCGCCCTCATCGTGCTGCTGGCCCAGATAGGGTGTTTTGTGCCCGCAGAGCGCGCTAAAATAGGCTTGGTTGACAAGGTTTTCACCCGCGTGGGTGCTAGCGACAACCTTTCGCTGGGCGAATCGACCTTCATGGTGGAAATGACGGAGGCTGCTGATATCCTCAACAACGTGTCACCAAGATCATTGGTTCTCTTCGATGAACTTGGGCGTGGCACCTCTACCTATGATGGCATCTCTATCGCATGGGCCATCGTGGAGTATTTGCATGAGCAGCCCAAAGCTCGTGCGCGCACCCTCTTTGCCACCCACTATCATGAGCTCAACGAGATGGAGAAAATCTTTCCCCGCATCAAAAACTACAACGTGTCGGTGAAGGAAGTAGACGGAAAGGTCATTTTCCTTCGCAAGTTGGTTCGTGGCGGTTCCGAACATTCGTTTGGCATCCATGTGGCAGAGATAGCAGGTATGCCTCGCAGCATCGTGAAGCGTGCCCAGGTGGTGTTGCGGCAGTTGGAGGCCGATAACGCCTCGGTGGGATCTGCCGGCAAGCCCAATACCGAGCGGCTTGCCGAGAGCCGCGATGGTGTGCAGATGAGCATCTTCCAGCTCGATGACCCTGTGCTCTCGCAGGTTCGCGACGAAATTCTTGGTCTCGACATCAATAACTTGACGCCTGTTGAGGCACTCAACAAGCTCAATGAGATCAAGAAGATAGTTACCGGCAAGAGCCAGTAGTCTTAGGGAGCCATGCCGCTCTTCGTAAGTTTGTTTTTATGTAAGCATGTCAAAGAGCGGCCTTGTGTATTTTCCGAAACCATCCCGTTTGGAAGTGCAAACGACATAAGGCGGTGCAAAGGTACCTTTATCCTTCTGTTTCTCCAAGGCACAATGGTACACCGCTCAGTACTCTCCATGTTTTGGAAACTTCACAATTGGCAAGGGTAACCTGGTGGAGTGGGGGGTATGCAGAAAAGCCCCTCAAGGCTGTCCTTTGCTGTTTTGAGGTCTTGCAGACCGACAGAAGACAAGCCTTGAGGGACTTTTCCTTTCGTGTTTTTTATATTTATTCCGCTTTCCAGGGTTTGGCTCCCAGCTTTTTCATGCCTTTCTTGCAGAAGATGCAGAATAGGCCGATGGCGATGAACGGAACGGACAGCAACTGTCCCATGTCGAACATCATGCCCGCCTCGAAGTCCACTTGTATGTCTTTTGTGTATTCGATGAAGAAGCGGAATGTGAAGATGAGCGTCAGGCAGAGCCCGAAGTAGAGTCCAGTACCCACTTTCTCGTGATGCTTTCGGTAGATGGCCAAGATGAGGAAGAAAATGCATAGGTAGGCCATGGCCTCGTAAAGCTGTCCTGGATGACGTGGACAGGAGTCTACCCTTTCGAAGACAAAGGCCCATGGCACATTGGTCACCTTGCCGATAATCTCCGAGTTCATGAGGTTTCCCAGTCGGATGAAAGTGGCTGTTATGCCCGAGCAGATGCCCATATTGTCAAGAACCACCCAGCCGGGCACCTTTGTGCGGCGGCAATAGAGCCAGATGCCGATGAGCATACCTATCACACCTCCATGTGAGGCCAGGCCGGCGTATCCTGTGTAGTGCCATGTGCCGTCAGGCAGTTGCTGCATGGGAATGAGCATCTCTATGAAGTGGTTGAACGACGAGAGAAAATAGTCGGGTTGGTAGAACAGGCAATGTCCGAGTCGCGCGCCGACCAGTACTCCCACGAAGATGTAGAAGAACAGTGGTGTGAACTTCTCGTCGGATATCTTCTCGTCCTTATAAATGCGTTCCATGAGCAGGTAGCCCAGCAACAAGCCCACGAGCCAGCATGTGGCATACCACCTGATGCCGAAACTTCCGATGTGGAAGATGATTTCATTGGGGTCCCAATATATGTACAGCATGGTTTTGTAAGACTAATTTCGGATGTGACTCTTGCGGTTACACGTTGAAGCGGAAGTGCATGATGTCTCCGTCTTCCACCACGTATTCCTTGCCTTCTATGTGTAGCAGCCCTGCGTCGCGCACGGCCGCCTCGGTCTTGTATTTCATGTAATCGTCATACTTGATGACCTCAGCACGGATAAATCCCTTCTCGAAGTCTGTGTGGATGACGCCTGCGCATTGTGGAGCTTTCCATCCCTTGTGGAAAGTCCATGCCTTGACCTCCATCTCGCCAGCGGTGATGAACGTTTGCAAGTTGAGCAGATGATAGGCTTTCTTGATGAGGCGGTTCACGCCGCTCTCCTCCAGTCCCAACTCGTCGAGGAACAGTTTTTTGTCCTCATAGGTGTCGAGCGAGGCGATGTCCTCCTCCGTCTTAGCTGCGATGACCATGGCTTCCGCTCCCTCTTGCTTGGCAATCTCCTCGATTTGTCTGCTGTAAGCGTTGCCTTCCTTGGCGCTGGCCTCGTCCACGTTGCACACGTAGAGCACGGGTTTGGTGGTCAGCAGGAACAGGTCGTGGGCGGCCTGCTGCTCATCTTTGTCGTCGAAGGTTACGGCGCGCGCGTTCATGCCCTTGTCGAGTACTTCCTTGTAGGCGTGCAGCACGTTGACGAGCACCTTGGCGTCCTTGTTGCCTGTGGCCGCCACTTTCTCTTGTTTGGCGAGCTGTCCCTCGATGGTCTCCAAGTCTTTTAGCTGCAGCTCGGTGTCGATGATGCCTTTGTCTGACACGGGGTCAACAGGCGCTCCGCCCTCGCGTACCACGTTGTCGTCGTCGAAACAACGTATGACGTGTATGATGGCGTCGCACTCACGTATGTTTCCCAAAAACTTGTTGCCTAACCCTTCTCCCTTGCTGGCTCCTTTCACCAGTCCGGCGATGTCCACTATCTCACACGTGGCGGGCACGATACGTCCCGGGTGCACTATTTCGGCCAGTTTTGTGAGACGCTCATCGGGCACCGTGATTACGCCCAGATTGGGCTCGATGGTGCAGAAAGGGAAGTTGGCTGCCTGCGCCTTGGCGCTTGACAGACAGTTGAAGAGTGTGGACTTTCCCACGTTGGGCAATCCCACAATACCACATTTTAATGCCATAGTTTGTTCGTTTATTGGTGGCCGCGTTCTCCGTGCGGCTTGCTGTTTTGTTTTATTTACAAGGTGCAAAGTTACTAAATTTTCTTGCCTTTCGCTTTTCTATTCCGTTTCTTTTTGGATGAGCTCACCTGTGGTGCATCTACCATGGTGTTTTGTAATATATAACGTGTGGCATTTTATTGTGCTACACGATAACCCACGTGATATATCATGATGTAATTTTGGAGTGATGCGTTATATCTTATAAGGTATGACGCGTTGTAGCGTGTTTGCTGATGTTATATCTTGTTGCCATCCTCGTCTCAAGGCGTGTGGTCAGTGGGCTTCCAGCCAATTGTCGCCCCATCCGGCATCGGCGGTGAGCGGTACCTGTAGTTTTGCGGCCCCTTGCATCTCTTCCAAGACAATGCGCTCCACGCGCTCCGCCTCGTCGGGATAGACCGAAAAGTTGAGCTCGTCGTGTACCTGCAGCGTCATCTTGGAGCGAATGCCCTCCTGTTTGAACCTACGCCAGATGCCTATCATGGCTCTTTTGATGATGTCGGCTTCCGATCCCTGGATGGGCGCGTTGATGGCGTTGCGCTCGGCGAAACCACGCACGGTGGCGTTGTGCGAGTTGATGTCGGGTAGGTAGCGCCGCCGTCCATACATGGTCTCGGCGTATCCCTTCTCACGGGCAGTCTGCTTGGCATTCTCCATGTATTGGCGCACCTTGGGGAAGGTCTTGAAGTAGTCGTCAATGAGCTGCCGGGCCTCGCCCGTCGGTATGTCCATGCGTTGCGCCAAGCCGAAAGCCGTTATGCCGTAGATGATGCCGAAGTTGGCTTGCTTGGCTTTTTTGCGTTGCGCGTCGGTTACCTGGTCCATCGGTTCCTTCCATATCTTGGATGCCGTTGCGCGGTGTATGTCTTGGTTTTCGCGGAAAGCCTCTATCATGTTCTCGTCACCTGAGAGGTGTGCCATGATGCGCAGTTCAATCTGGCTGTAGTCGGCCGAGAACCATCGGCATCCTTCGTCTGGCACAAAACACTTGCGGATTTCCTTGCCATCGTCGTCGCGTACGGGTATGTTTTGCAGGTTGGGGTCTGAGGAAGAGAGTCGGCCAGTGGACGTGATGGCCTGGTTGAACGACGTATGTATGTGCCTCGTCTGTGGGTTGATGAGCTTCGGCAGGGCTTCCACGTAGGTTCCGAGTAGTTTCTTCATGCCCCGGTAGTTGAGGATGTCGTCCACAATGGGAGCCTTGCCACGCAGCTGTTGCAGCACTTCTTCCGACGTGACATATTGCCCTGTCTTTGTGCGCTTAGGCTTTTCGAGCAGTTGCATTTTCCCGAAGAGGATGTCGCCCACCTGTTTGGGCGACGAGATGTTGAACATTTCGCCTGCCTCCTCGTAGGCGTGGCGCTCGTAGGCGTTCATGCGCTCAGTGAAGGCTTGTTGGGTGGCTTTCAGTTGTTTGGTGTCAAGGCGTACGCCACCTAGCTCCATGTCGGCCAGCACTTTTACCAGCGGCATCTCGATGTCCCAGAAGAGGTGCTCCGCTCCAGCCTCTTTCAGTCGGGGCTCCAGCACGTTCTTCAGTCGGAGCGTGATGTCGGCATCTTCTGCCGCATACTCGTAGACCTCTTGTGGGGACAAGTCGCGCATGTTTTTTTGGCCCTTGCCTTTCGGCCCTATTAGCTCGTCGATGTGCACGGTCTTGTAGTGGAGTAGTGTTTCGGCCATGTCGTCCATGTTGTGGTGCAACTCGGGTTGCAACACATAGTGGGCGAGCATCGTGTCGAACATGGGTCCCTGGATATCCACACCGTAGTGGCGTAGCACTTCATAGTCGTACTTGATGTTCTGTCCAACCTTCAGGATACGCTCATCTTCATAGAGCGGCTTGAAGATATTGACATATTGTTGGGCCTCTTCGTGGTTGGCTGGTATGGCCACGTAGTAGGCCTCCTTTTCCTTCACTGCAAAGCTCAATCCTACCAGTTCGGCCTCTATCGCATTGGTTGAGGTGGTCTCCGTGTCTAGACAGAGTATTTCTTTTGTCCTTAAAAAGTCATATAATTGTGATGCTTCATCCTGGTTTTCAATCAGTTGGTACTTATGAGGAGTCGTTTTAAGGGTCGAAAACAGCGCGTTTTTTGCGTCGCCTGTGCACTCGCCCGTGTTTTCGGCAAATAAATCGAGCTGTTTGTTAACGGACGTTTGTTTTTGTTCAGGTTTATTAAGAAACCTGTTGGCAAGCCGCTTAAACTCAAGCTCATCGAACACTTGGCGAAGCTTTGTCTCATCGGCCGGCGATACCCGCATCTCGTCAAGGTTGAGGGAGATGGGCACATCAGTTCGGATGGTGGCCAAGAACTTCGACATCTTGATGTCGTCGATGGCTCCCTCTACCTTCTCGCGCATTTTTCCTTTCAGTAGGTCTGTATGGCTGATAAGCTCTTCGGTGGAGCCAAACTGGTTGATGAGTTTGGCGGCCGTCTTTTCGCCGACACCTGGACAGCCAGGATAATTGTCGGCCGAGTCGCCCATGAGGGCCAACAGGTCTACCACCTGCGCCGCGCTGGGGATGCCATATTTCTCTTGCACTTCCTTTTCGCCTATCACGTCGTAACCGCCACCATGCCTGGGGCGATACATCTTCACGTTGGGGCCGATGAGCTGGCCGTAGTCCTTGTCGGGCGTCAGCATGTAGGTGTCGATGCCTTGTGTGCCTGCCTGTGTGGCGAGCGTGCCAATCACGTCGTCGGCTTCGAAGCCGTCAGCCTGCAGCACCGGGATGTTCATGGCCTGCAGAATCTCCTTGATATAGGGCACCGAGAGTTTGATGTCCTCTGGCGTCTCCTGCCTTTGCGCCTTGTAGGGAGGGAAAGCCTCGTGGCGGAAGGTCTTGCCATGGTCGAAGGCCACCCCGATGTAGGTGGGGCGTTCCTTGTCGAGAATCTCCTTCATCGTGTTGCAGAACCCCAAGATGGCCGATGTGTTGAGTCCCTTCGAGTTGATGGTGGGGCGGTTGATGAAGGCATAGTAAGAACGGAAGATGATGGCGTATGCGTCTAAAAGGAAGAGTTTCTCCATATTTAATATCTGTTTTCCCTTGTAAAATTACTAAAAAATTGCCATATTTCCCGATAAAATAGTTACTTTTGTAACAAATTTCAGAAGAGGCATGGATTACCTATCAGTCATTAAACACCCCATCACGTCGGAGCTGACCGATTTCATTGATCTTTTCAATCGTTCGCTGTCACATACCGACGGCTTGCTCAGCCAGGCGCTCGACCATATCCGCCAGCGTGCAGGCAAGCGCATGCGTCCTATGCTGATCTTGCTGATGGCCAAGTGTGTGGGTCGTGTGACTGATGTCACATTGCATGCGGCCGTGGGTCTCGAGTTGCTCCATACTGCCTCGCTGGTACATGACGATGTGGTGGACGAGAGTGCTGAGCGGCGTGGACAGCAGTCGGTCAACAAGTTGTATGATAACAAGGTGGCTGTACTTGTGGGTGACTATATCCTCTCCACGGCCCTGCTTCACATCAGCTACACGCACAACGAGACCATTGTGCGCTATTTGGCAGAACTGGGACGCACGCTCTCCAATGGCGAGATTTTGCAATTGTCGAACATCCATGCGCATGACATCTCGGAAGAAACTTATTATCAAGTTATTAGGCAGAAGACGGCCGCTCTTTTCGAGGCGTGCGCGGCTATGGGTACGCTCAGTGGCGGAGCCCAAGAGGAGGAGATAGAAAGCGCCAAGACGTTTGGGCGCAACCTTGGCATGATTTTCCAGATTCGCGACGACATCTTCGACTATTACGACCAGTCGCGCATCGGAAAGCCCACGGGCAACGACATGGCGGAGGGAAAGCTCACGCTGCCCGCCATCTACGCGCTCAACACCACTCACGACAAGGAGATGCTTTGCATAGCCTACAAGGTGAAAGACGGCTCGGTGAGCAAGGAGGAGATAGCCCGTCTGGTGGCTTTCACCAAGGAGCATGGGGGCATCGAGTATGCAGACCGCAAGATGTGGGAGCTCCATGCCGAGGCGCTCACCTTCATTGAACGCGATGTGCATGATGATGACTTGAAACAGAGCCTCCGCGCTTATCTCGACTTTGTCATTGAGCGCCAGAAGTGATTGCTCTGGTGGGTATCCTTGTCGTTTGAGTCAAGTGTCACCTTTACTGTAAAAAAAATAATAGCTTAAATCCTGAAAATAATAGTTATTATTTTCAAAATCTAAGCTATTATTTTTTACGATTAGCTATCGGCATTCGTATGGAGTCTTACGCGCCCAGTTCCTCCAGGAGCTGGGTGGCCAGGCGGCTGGTGCCCAGGCGGAACATCTCGTTGGTCATCCACTTGTCGCCCAGCACATCCTTGGCGATGGTATAGAGGATGATGGCATCCATCGGAGTGTTGATGCCCCCGGCGGGTTTCAAGCCAATCATGATGCCCGTCTGCTCGTAGTATTCCTTGATGGCCTGACACATCACGTAGACACCCTCTGGCGTGGCTCCGGCCTTCTCCTTGCCCGTAGATGTCTTGATGTAGTCGGCGCCAGCATACATGCTGAGGATTGCGGCGCGTTTCACATTGCTCAGGCTGCCGAGGTCGCAGGTTTCGAGGATGACCTTCATGGGCACGTCGCCACAGGCTTGCTTCATCTCGTTGATATCGTCGGCCACACCCTCATAGTCTTCCGAGAGAAACTTGCCCACAGGCAACACGATGTCGATGTTGGTGGCACCGTCGGCCACGGCCAACTGCGTTTCGGCTACCTTCACTTCCATGCGGCTCTGCGATGATGGGAAGTTGCCGCAGACACTCGTGATTTCCACGCCGTCCACTTCTAAAGAGTTGCGCACAAGGTTCACAAACACGGGGTACACGCACACGGCGGCCACATGGGGCAGGTCGGGATGGGTGGAGTCCATCTTGTTGACCTTCTCGACCATGGCCAGGATGCTCTCCTCCGTGTCAGTGGTATGGAGCGATGTGAGCTCCACGCTGCCAAGCAGAAACTTCTTGACATCGCGTGTGTCGTTCGCAGGCACCTTTTCAGCGATGATGCGCTTCACGGCCTCACCGACGGCGGCTTCGTCCACCTTGAGGTTATACTTCTCAAAGGCTTGTTCCACCTTGCTCTTGTTCACTTCCTTGGCAACGTTTTGTGCCTGTATGTCTTTCGACACGTTTTCCTTGATAATTCCCATATTTTTTTGATTATTGTTTACGATAGTTGTTTGTTTTATGTGCTTTCCACTCATCTGTCAAGCAGCTTGGGGTTGTTCTTGTGTCGCTCAGCATCGCGCTTGGTCTTCTTCTCGATGCTCTGGCGGAAAGCCTCGGTGAGGTTCACGCCTGTCTGGTTGGCCAGACAGCAGAGCACCCACATGATGTCGGCCATCTCCTCGCTGAGGTTGTCGCGTTCGCCTGCTTTGAAACTTTGGTCGCCATACTTTCGCGCCATGACACGGGCGAGCTCGCCCACCTCCTCGGTGAGTACGGCCATGTTTGTCAGTTCTGAGAAATAACGTACGCCGTAAGTCTTGATCCAGCGGTCCACCGCCTGTTGTGCTTCTTCGATTGTCATACGTGCAAATTTACGTATTTTTCGCTTAACGTGGTGTTCTTTTTATGAGGTTTTTATCTCCCTTGCCCCCTTATTAGCCTTGGATGGTCGTAGAGGCAACATATTTTCGCTCTGAGGGCCATTCTTTTCATCTGTGGCCATTTACTTTCCAATTTCCCTTGCGTCCTTGTGGCGCAAAAAACGATGGGGACTCGTCCTGTTGGACGAGTCCCCATCGTTGATAGGATTTTGTGATTCGTTTGTAATATCAGTCCCAGACCGACTTGGTGATGGTCCAAGGGTTTTCCTTGGCGCCGCCTTCTTCGTCAGTCTCTGCTTTGTCTACCTTTATCTAATCATTTCCGTTGTAGGTCGGACTTGCGATGTCTTTCATGAGTTTTTCCTCCTTGGTAATCCACTCGACGCTGGGCTGGATATATTTTTTCTTGGCTATAGTTATTTTTTGCGTTCTAAACTGGCATGTGTTTTGCAGAAATATTGTAAGGCGGAAGTTGTATGACATATCAGAAAATTTTTTCTAACGCATTACGCCTTTCTGACACAGAGCGCAAGCATCTTATAGAAACATTGGAACAATCGATATCCCAAATGAAGTCCTCAGCTCTGTCATTGCGCCTGAGTCAGTACCTTGAAAAAC
>DJOD01000054.1:0-229 GCA_002437115.1 Prevotella sp. UBA6447 | reverse complement strand
GCGGAAGGACTTTCACGCAATATACAGGCACTTGGATGGAGGGGCTTCACAAGAAATCCATAGTCGCTCCCTGCATGAAGCTTATGACAGAGAGTAAGTTGCTTGTCAGGATATCCTCCGCCTTGCACATCAACAAGAAAATGCATTTGACAGGAGGCACAAGATATTCGCCTCTCTCAGGCAGGATGAGGGCAAGTCCTTTTCGGATATAACGGAGAGTGACGAGACC
>DJOD01000048.1 GCA_002437115.1 Prevotella sp. UBA6447 | reverse complement strand
ACACGAATCAACATAGACCCGATAAATTGGATGGCGATGTTCTATGGACCATGGAGCGTTTACTATCAGTGGCGTGTGGCTAAAAACTGGTGCGTACTATGCTTAATTGCACAATTAATCATATGGGCAACAGGGATTGTTTCATATATTGGTAGTGCTGCGGTTCCATTTGATGTAAATCCGTACCACGGTTTGTTGATTTGTGTGATTTGTGCGATTTTCATTTTAGGATTTCACCTTTATGCGACAGCCCAACTAAACGATGCGGAACGGATAAATGCTGTTCAACGGTTTCGTGCTATCAAAGCAAACGGTGATGTAGCCAAAGTGCTTATAGAAAAAGGCGATTATTTTGAGACATCACTTGATGATTCGGCTATCGTTTTCGGTAATCCCAAATCCAAATTACGCATTACAATATTGAGCAATCCTCATTGCAATCCTTGTGCACGCATGCATGAGCAGGTGGAACGAATCTTGCAGACAAGTGGAAACGAACTGTGCGTTCAATATATCTTTTCCTCCTTCAATGAGGAACTTGAAGACAGCAGTCGGTATCTTATCGCAAGTTACATAAATGATTCGCAACAAAATGCTTTGTTGAAGTTAGCTCGTTGGTATTCCAAAGAAAAGTTCGATTACAAAGATGTCCTTATAAAGAATCAAGCAAGCATTCATTCTCCTAAAGTAGAATCAGAAATGAAAAAGCATAAGGCTTGGCGCATGAGGACATCTCTAATTGAGACTCCGACCATACTTGTAAATGGGCACAAGCTACCCAAAGAATACAAACTGGAAGATTTGGCTCTATTTACCAATGTTACCATTAGCAAGAAAAACATCTTGCAAGATAACAATGGCAAGCACGCCCCATTGGCAGCGGACTAACACTTCTGCTGTGATAGTGCATCACTCTAAACTAACAAAGCAATGAGAAAATTAAGAAAGTTCAACTTGCAAGCTTCTCAAATCCTTTCGAAGGAGGAGATGCTGACAGTGAGCGGAATGGATTTTTATCCAACAAGCTGTTACACAGAAGGCCAGAAGTGTGCCGTGAGCGCCACGGGTGGTTTTAACATGGGAACCTGCAAGTGGGTGTATGAGAGTTCTACCCACAAGTATCTGAAGTGCGTGGTAGACTAACCTGTCTTGTAACTTCTCTTCCACTTTAACTGGGAATTCATCCATGAGTTCTACCAGTTAAAGTGGAAGGAAGTCAAGAAAGAGTAATCACTTTTATCGTCTTACCTACATAATTGCAAATTAATAAGAAAATGCGCCAAAACATGAATAGCATCTTTAGACTAAGTGCCCTTTTACTATTTCTCCTTGCCATCACGGTGAAAGCCCATTCTCAAATCTATGCCATTGGAAAGGTGCAAGACGCTTTTTTGAAGGTCCCATTACCCGAAGCTAAGGTGGCTCTGCTCAATGCGAAGGACAGCACCGTCATCATGGACACCATACCTGTGAATAAGATGTACAGGGCTGACGGCACCCTGAGGGAAGCGCAATTTTCCGTGAAAGTGGAGGGTGCGCCTCATCAATACCTGTTGAAGGCAACGCTTCGAGGATATGAAACAGGCTATCTCCCCTTTGCGATAAAAGAAGGCGAAGATGGAGGCTATCTGTTCCTTGACAATGCGCTCGAATTGCGTAAGACTCCTGAAAGAGATTTGGGCGAGGTGACTGTGACCGCCACCAAGGTGAAGATGTTTTGGAAGGGGGATACGCTTGTCTATGACGCCACGGCCTTTAAAATGCCCGACGGCTCCATGCTTGATGACCTCATACGGCAAATGCCAGGTGTCACCATGAATCAGAACGGGGAAATTTTCGTAAATAATCGCAAAATAGACGAGCTGCAATTGGGCTCGCGCTCCTTTATGCGTGGCAATTCAAAGGTGCTGTTGGAAAATCTGCCTTATTATACGGTCAAGGACATCAAAGTGTATGATCAAGAAACCGACCTCAATCGAGCTGCGGGAGCCCAAATTGAGAAAAAGAAATTTGTGATGGATGTCAATTTGAAAGCAAAATATCAATATGGATACATCACCAATGTAGAGGCGGCTGGCGGAACTGATGATCGATGGCTGGGGCGCGCCTTCTTGCTCGGGTTCACCCGAAACACTCGTTACACCTTGTTGGCCAACTCAAACAACGTGAATGAGAGCCGTCACATTGGTAGTTCCGATTATTGGACACCGGAATCAATGCCCAAGTCCTTGCTGACCACCCACAGTGTGGCTTCCGATATCGATTACCAGTCGACCGACAAAAACGTTCAAGAAAAACTCAGCGTAGACTTTACCTCCACTCATGACAAGGGGAACACGACCAAGCAGGAGGAACTCTTTTTGGCGGGTTCTCCGCTGCAGACCATGAAGCAAAGCACGTTGACAAAAGAGAACAAACTGAAAATTGGCAACCGCTTCAAATACATCAAGCCAAAATCATTGATGCTGGACGCTGATGTGGTTTTAGGCTACAAGTCGTACCACGGCAATACCAACATGCTGGCAGAACAGTATGTGGACACGTTGATAACGCGCCAACGCAATGTGGGGTTCAACGATGGAAAGGAATGGGATGCCCAAATCAACGCCAACCTGATGCCTCACATGAAAAAATGGGGAAACCTGGGACAGCATCTCCGCGTTACAGCAAATATGAATTATTCATCGGATGAGAACCAACAGGCTCAGCAATTCAACGTCAAGGACTTTACCAGCGTTTTGTCTTCCAACACGTTCAACGCCAATGACTATGCGAAACGCCAATGGAAAGCGAGAGCATCCCTAACGTATGGACTTGTCGGGAAAATGAATTCCGCGAGCATCGCTATAACACCGTCCTACAGCCAAGAGAAAACGCACGACCGGCTCTATCATCCTGACACCCTATTGCTTCCCTCACAAATGGACATGCTCCAAGCCATCACGGATCCAGCAAACTCCTACGACAGCAAACTGCAGTGTTACGGTACTGACGTGATGTTATCATTCTACCACTTTCAGGAATTGCCTGCAAACATGGCTAAGGGGCTTCCCAAAAGGAACATGAATTTCATAGACATCTACCTTGTGATGAAGATAAAGCACGATAAATTAAATTATCTACGAGGGCAAATCGACACTTTGACCACACGGACGACGGTACGTTTCAATCCCTGGGCAAACCTCTACATGTATGTCAAAAAAGATGAACGCCGGCCAGTTCGCATAAGCTTAGGTTATAACGAATCAAACACACCATTGATTGATATGGTCAACATACATGACAGTTCCACGCCGCTTGTAGTGCGTCTGGGTAACCCCGACTTGAAGGCGTGGCGTTCAATATCCTATATTTTGGCTGAATATAAAGACCTTCGTTCTCCCCGGTACAATTACACTTTGTCAGCAGGCTTTGATTACACTCACAATGATGTCTCACAATCGGTCAGTTTCAACAGCAAGAATGGTGTCTATACCTATCGGCCTGAGAACATACATGGAGCCTATGACGCCAAAGCAAAGGCGACTTTCTTTTATACGCTCGACGCTGGCAGAAGCTGGACTGTGGAAAATAGCGCAGACGGAAACTTTGTCCATTCGCTCGACCATGCCACGCTTGAGGGAGAGACCCAAAGCAAGGTGAACGCCGTCAACACATTGACCCTGCACGACAGGGCATACCTGCAATACAACAAAGGATCGCTGTACGTCCGCGCAACAGGTGACGTGAGATGGCGGCATAGCGAAAGCAGTCAGCAAGGATTTGCGACATTGAATGCAACCGATTTCCGCTATGGACTGGCCGCCCGTTACACCATTCCATTGTTGAACACTACCATTTCAGTGGATGGCAACATGTATTCACGCCGCGGCTACGGCAACCTGGGGTTGAACCGAGACGATTTTGTGCTCAACGCTTCAGCCTCCCAGGCTTTCCTGAAAGGCAAGCTCGTCGCACGCATTGAGGCTTTTGACCTGCTGCATCAACTTTCATCAACCGAGTATAAGGTCAACGCCCAAGGACGCACGGAGACATGGTACCGCACTTTGCCGCACTACCTGATGGGACATATCATTTATCATTTCAACAAGAACCCTAAGAGAAAATAATATCTCCCAAATAGATGCAACTGAAACGTTTCCCTCATTACACGCAACTCAACGCATCGGATTGTGGACCGACCTCCTTGCGGATGATAGCCAAGTTTTATGGCGTGAACTATTCTGCGGAAATGTTGCGTAGGCATTGTTACATCTCTCGTCGAGGTGTCACCATGCAGGGTATAGCTGAAGGGGCTCAACATGTTGGCTTTGACACCATCGGATTGAAATTGACTTTTAGTCAGCTGGCTAATGAAGGTGTGTTCCCATGCATATTGCATTGGAATCAAAATCACTTTGTGGTATGCTATGGCATAGAAAGAAGCCATAACGGTAGATGCAAGATTAGAATTTCTGACCCTGCGACACAACGTCTAACCTATACAAAAGAAGAATTTGTAAGATGCTGGATAGGCCCAAATGCCAAGGAAGACGGAAAAGGCGTGGCTCTTATGCTCGAACCCAATGACACATTTGGAAAGATGGAAGACGAATGCAAAGCAAACAGTCGCAACATGTGGTCGTTTGTTCAGTATTTCACGCCTTACCGGCGCATGATTGTGCAACTCATGCTGGCCATGCTTTTTGGCAGCTTGATACAGATGGTGCTGCCCTTCCTTTCACAAGCCTTGGTGGACCAAGGGATAAACGGGAAAGACATGGGCGTCATAACGCTAATACTTTTTGCGCAACTCGGCTTCTTCCTTGCCACTTTGAGCATTGATTACATAAGGTCATGGATCCTGCTCCACATGAACTCTCGCATTGACATTCAGCTCATCGCAGACTTTCTCATCAAGTTAACGGCTATGCCGTTGCGTTTTTTCGACGCTCGGATGACCGGTGACATTCTTCAGCGTATTGGAGATCACGCACGCATCAAGAACTTTCTGCTTTCGAGTAGTATAAATGTAGTGTTTTCACTTGTCAATTTTGTAGTCTTCCTTGTCATCCTCGCCTATTATAATAGAGTCATCCTGGCAATATTCTTAGCGGGAAATCTACTGCACGTCATTTGGGTGACATTTTTCATGCGTTACAGGAGAGAACTGGACATTAAGCGTTTCAACCAGTCGGCATTAGAGCAAAGCAAAATGATACAAATGGTCCAGGGAATGCAGGATATCAAGCTGAATAACGGTGAGCGGCAAAAGCGATGGGAATGGGAACGTATACAAGTGCGCTTGTTTCAGATAGGTCTAAAAGGTCTTCGAATAGGTCAAATTCAACAATCAGGTGCGTTTTTCTTCACGCAAACCACCCACATACTTATCTATTATTTGGCGGCCGAATCCGTTGTGGATGGATCCATGACTCTTGGGATGATGATGTCTCTCACTTACATCATTGGTCAAGTCTCGGCGCCAATTCATGAGTTCATAGGTTTCGCCCGATCATTTCAAGACGCGAAGATAAGCTTAGAGCGATTGAATGACATACATTCGCAAGACGATGAAGAGTCGAATATTGAAGAGAAGCTTTCCACATTACCCCAAAATCATGATATCAAGATTGATGACTTGTCATTCAGTTACACTGGGGTGGAAAGTGAAATGTCTTTGAACCATGTGTCTCTATTTATCCCAGCACATAAAGTTACAGCTATTGTGGGAGAAAGCGGATGTGGAAAGACCACCCTCATCAAGTTGTTGCAAGGCTTTTATGAGCCGACCCATGGGAGTATTCACGTAGGCAGCCACTCACTCGCAGACATTAATCCTCACACGTGGCGCGCAGCGACTGGGTCGGTGATGCAAGACAGCTTCATATTCTCTGATACGATAGCAGGCAATATAGCCATCAGTGCAGACAAGATAGATGAACCTCGCATGAGAGAAGCGGCCTGCATGGCGTGCATTGACGATTTCATCAACTCCTTACCTTTAGGCTACGATACGATCATTGGAATGGAGGGCAAGGGATTAAGTCAGGGACAAAGGCAACGCATACTCATAGCCAGGGCCATCTATAAAAATCCAGCTTACATTTTCCTTGATGAAGCAACCAATTCTCTTGATGCCACAAACGAGGCGAACATCATGTCTAATCTTCTCAAGTTTTATGAGGGGCGCACTGTTGTCGTTAGCGCGCATCGCTTGAGCACCATACGCGACGCAGACCAGATAGTTGTCATGAAGAATGGGGAAATCATGGAATATGGTACCCATGAATCATTATTGGAAAAAAGAGGGAAATACTACGAACTGATAAAAAATCAAATGGCATGAATGTAAACGAATCGCGCAAACACTGCCCAGAAGTGGAAAATTTGATGGGCGACAAAACTCCATTCATTACCCGGCACGGCATCACACTTGTTGCGGTAGCTCTTATGTCAATTCTTGGAACGATGCTTTTAACGGAAGGAGGTACTCAGCAACTCGCAAAAGGACTTATAAAACATACCATAGAACAGATTACATCAAAATATCGTTAACTTATTTAGGACAGACACACATGCCAATCATGAAGAAAAAACGAAATGTTATTCTATTTGTAACGCACATAGACAATGCCTATGTGCGTCAACAGATAAAGAAGCTAAAAACCGAAACAAACGGTGCGGATTTCTACGTGATGTATCAAACGGATGTTTGCAAGATGCAACCTGCCGATGATATTCGGACCTATCCTTTTTCCATTGATTCCCTGAATGCGCTAAACTACAATCCAATAGCGGAGACAATAGTTCCTGGCAGCTGTCATTTTTCTGTTCTTCAGTTTTATCGGGATCATCCCGATTATGATTATTACTGGAACATAGAATATGACGTTTGTTTTAATGGTGATTGGAGCTTGTTTTTTGCGTCTTATGAAGACATAGGGGATGATTTCATCGCTTCCCACATACAGCACTACGATGAAAATCCAGGTTGGGAGCATTGGGACATGATGGAACTCAGCAATCTTGTCATTGACAAGCATGACTTCATTAAATCTTTCAATCCTATTTATAGGATATCAAGCAGAGCCTTGTCGTTTTTGGATGATTTCCTCTTGCAGCAACATAGTGGTCATAACGAGCTTCTTATCCCTACCATTTTTCACAAAGAAGGGTACAGTATGTCTGACTTAGGGGGGGATGGTAGTTTCTCAAATCGTGAGCGCAACTTTTACACGCCATGCGCACCAAACGATAACTGGTATATGGGTAGTAGCATGCGGTATAGGCCTCTTTATGGGATTGAAGACATGACAAGGTCCAATATGCTTTATCACCCCATTAAAGGGTGAAGGGATTTCGCTATGCTTGAGAATGCGAATCTATTACACATGAAAAATATCTTTCAAGATATCAGTGGCCGAAGCACTACGCCATTGGGAGCAGAGTAGCTAACTGCAGAAGAGACAGTGTGATTGTATAACTTGAAAATGAATAGCCATGAAGAAACTTAGAAAATTCACAATTGGCCCTTCGATAGCATTGACGGACGCACAGATGATGAGTGTGCAGGGAGGCGATACCGATCCTAATGTTTGCCACGCTAAGTCAACTGACGCGAGCTGCTCAGGCACTTGCTATCAATATGTAGGCGGTAAAGAAGGCAGTTGTTATTGGAATTTCAGTTCACACAGTTGTCTTTGCCAAGTTTCTCAATAAGTGAGAAAATCAAGTAGGCTTGTGGACAACACTTGTTCACAAGCCTATTCATAGAAAGCGTCAATTTGAGTTTGATTATTCTTAACACACACATGACTACTATTACGCGCCTCATATTCGTATTGTGTATCTTCTGCATGCAGCCTTCCCGAGTGCATGCGATACAGAAAGACAGCATCATTATAGTCCAGTATGTCAGGGATTCCTTCACCCATTATGGAATTCGGAATGCTCTTGTGACTATTATGGACACAACGAGAAACGTCATCGATACGACACGCACGATTCCAGCTTCGGGCGGACACGATGGACAAATTTGGTCGATTATCGTCCCGCGAAAAAAAAGCAAGTTTCGCATAAAAGTTCAGCACCCAGATTATGAAACAAAAGAAATGCAGGTTGAAATGGAACATCCGGCACGACTTAATTCATATGCCTTTCCAGAAGTCTTACTGAAACGTTCATTTGTAGAAAGAGAAACTGACTTGGGGGAGATTACCGTGAAGGCCACCCGTGTAAAAATATGCTACAAGGGAGACACGTTGGAAGTGGACGCAAGGGCTTTCCAATTATCCGAAGGCTCTATGCTTGAGTCTTTAGTAAGAAACATACCGGGAGCAGAATTGGATGACAATGGCGACATATACATGAATGGGAAGAAAGTGGACTATTTGACTCTTAACGGAAAGGATTTCTTTAAGGGCAACAATCGCATTATGCTTGATAATTTGCCCTATTACACGGTTGATAAGTTGCAATTCTTCCACCAGCGCAGCGAGCGCAGCCAATTGCTCGGACGAGATGTGGAGCATCCAGATTACGTGATGAATGTCAAATTGAAACAGGAATACAACATTGGCTACATAAGTAATATCGAACTTGGACTTGGCACCAGTAACAGATGGTTAGGTCGAGGCTTTGCCTTGCGCTTCACAGATAATTCAAGGCTCTCATTGTATGGGAATGCCAACAATATCAATGAACGGCGGAAGCCAGGCGGGGATGGCGCTTGGGGGGCCATAAACACGCCTGAAGGCGACGCGAAGACTTATAACCTGGGCGGTGAGTGGCTGGTGGATGACAAGCAAGGCCGGTATAAGGAAACGTTGAATGCGGCCTTCCTATGGAACCGCGCAAAGGAACAGCAACGTGTCACCTCGCAGCAATTTCTTCAACAAGGTGATGTCTTAAAATATGATAATGAGCTGACATATAACAAAGGGTTTTCACTCAGTGCGAATAACCACTTGGCCCTGAAACGTCTCGGGATCATTTCTGACACTCGTTTCACTTATTCCGATTTCAACAATCATTCGCTTTCGCGCAGTGCGTTGTTTTCCCAACGACCTTCTGGCAATGCAGAGCAGATTGTGGATAGTGTTTTCAGCACAAGCAAAAGTTCCGAAATCGTTAAATGGCTGGTAAATCACACTGAAGATAAAAACACGACCGATGGCTACAAATGGTCATTGGACCAAAACATCGACTATCACAAAGAACTTCCCTGGGGCGATGACATCATGCTTGCAGCAACAGGGACTTGGGACCGATATAAAAATGATGTAAGCAGTCATTATTGGCTGAAATATAAGAATGAAGATGCGAATGATGAGAACCAAGATCGTTACTCACATGCATTTTCACGCTCATACAAATATAATGTCAAGGCAACCTACGCCATCCATTTTTTGACGGATTGGCACTTGAATATCAGCTTAACTCATCATCAGCGAAGTGGCCATTTTCGAAAAGATCTTTATCGATTGGATTGGGACGAGAATTTGCAACCGGATGAAATATTGCCGTCGCAAACTGATTATCTTCGTTTACGCGATGCAAGCAACAGCCCTCACAGTAAAAACACCGTGAAAGAAGAACACATTACGGGTGTGCTACACAGGCATAATTATAATTCAAAGCAAGGGCGATACTTCTCTTTTTCAGCACAGGTCGATGCAAGCTATGTGAAAGAGAATGGCCGTTATTCTCGTGGTCAGCAAACAGTAGCCCTTACCGATTGTCGTTGGCTGATAAACCCCAGTGTGGATGTGGAATACGAGACGCGCAATTGGCATGACGCTTACCAATTTCATTATGACACTAAAATGCGCTCGCCCAATCTTGAGCAGATGGCAGACATGACGGACACCTCCAATCCGCTTGCTGTGCAAAAAGGCAATCCTAACTTGCGACCCAGCCAAATACACAACGGCTCGTTATCGGTCCGTTCCCGGTTCGGAAGTCATGGACAGTTTGTCATGTTGCGTTCAGACGTTTCCATCAAGGCGAATCTTGTGGCAATGAACTCTATCTACGCCCCCGCTTCTGGCGCCTATACGTACGTCCCCGTAAACGTAAATGGCAATTGGACGAGCAACAATGTTCTTGAAATGCGGCGAGCCTTGACCGCAAATCGGCGGTTGAACATCGAAAGTCGCACGACCTATGATTATGTGCATGGTGTGGACATGAAAGACAACGCCAAAAGCATTGTGGCGCAACAAATGGTAGGACAGAACTGCAAATTGGAATATAAGCGCCAAACATATATTGTCGCCCTTTCCGGAGGTGTCACGTGGCGAGAAGTGCGAACCTGTTTTCACAACGTGGATTTCAATTATGGTGCGAGTTTGCAAATGGATTTGCCCGGCGACTTGCACCTTTCCACGGACATGAAAATGTATGGTCGGCGCGGGTATGCCAATCGTTCGCTATGCACTGATAATTTGGTGTGGAACGCCCAGCTCGACTATGCGCTATGCAAAGGGCGCTTGCTGTTCTCTGTGAAAGGATTCGACTTTTTGCACCAAATCTCTTCCACCTACTCCTCCATCAACTCACAAGCTCGCGTGGAGACATGGCGGCTTAGCCTACCATCCTACTTCATGATTAGCATGCAGTATAAATTCAACAAGAACCCGAAGAGGAAATGAAGCTAAGATTTTTTAAGCAATGCGCCGCCTATTTTGCTCAAAGAGGTGAGGAGCTTCTTCAACCACCAAACAGTATAGTTCAGTGGGTTGTTGAGGCAGTAGCGGTAGCGGGCAAAAGCTTTAGCTGCTGTCGGGCTCCCCACACGTAGTTGTCGGGGCTGAGGAAGCAACCCAGCGCAGGGTCGCAGAGCCCGCACGTTCCTTTCCCCGCTTCACGCAGTTGCCTTCGGTTCATGTTGATGAGCCCAAACTCGGGCAGCTTCTTGTGACCGGTGTAGCCAGGGGCTAACGCCCGCGATATCATAGGCATGGCCTATTAGTCGTGCCCTATCATGCGAAATGACTTAGCCGAGCCAGATATTTTCCAAGGATGTCAAACTCAATGTTGACCTCCGTCCCCAGCTGTATGTCACGGAAATTGGTGTTTTCACGGGTATAAGGTATGATAGCCACCTGGAAAGTGTCGTCGGTGGGGTTGATCACCGTGAGCGACACGCCATTGACCGTGACGGATCCCTTGTCCACGGTGAAGTAGCCTCGTTTTGACATTTCCTTGTCGGCCTTGTACTGGAAAGTGAAATAGGTACTTCCATCAGCATCTACCATAGCCACGCAAGTAGCCGTCTCATCGACGTGGCCTTGCACGATATGGCCATCAAGCCTACCGTTCATCAACATGGAACGTTCCACGTTCACCTTGTCGCCCACAGAGAGCTGCGAAAGGTTGGTTCGGTCGAGCGTCTCCTTCATGGCCGTCACGGTGTAGGTGCCATCTGTAATGGCCACCACAGTTAGGCACACGCCATTGTGAGCCACGCTTTGGTCAATCTTCAGCTCATCGACAAACGAGCAACGGAGGGTAAAGTCAATGTTCCCTTGATACTTTTTCACAGCGACAACGGTCGCCATCTCTTCTACTATTCCGCTAAACATATCCTTAAAAATTAAAAAATGGAGAACTGAGGTGAGGATGTCCTCCCGGCTCAATTCTCCGTTAGAAAAAAGGGAATCATACCGATGATGTGATGAAAACTCCAGCTTTAAAAGTTGTGAGAGCTCTCCGTCTTTGTAATCCACCGGCAATCATGCTTAGTCGTGAAGGCGATTTATGTGGCCCGCCATTGGCAAGAGAAGCATCTCGGTTTTCAATGTAATTTGATGAGTATCCCAATCGAACCGATACGACTCCCAAAGGGTTTCTCCTTTTCAATTGCAAATGTACGACTTTACTTTTTATCCTCCAAACAAATGATTGTTTTTTTGCGGGGCAATAAATAGATTTCTTGCGCGTTAGAAACAGAAAAAGGCCATGCGACATTTCTTATCATTCTTACTCTTAACACTTTGCGTCATCACTGTCCAAGCCCAGCAGGAGATGAAGAAAAATAAGCAACACGCCTTTCCGAAGGCCATCCCCGCCGGCAACTACAGTGGCATAGCCTGGCTGGGAGGCGACCGCTACGCTGTGGTGAGCGACAAGTCGGACGAAGACGGCTTCTTCATCTTCAACATACAGGTAGACAGCATTACCGGCGAGGTGAAGCGAGCCAGCAACTTGGGGTTCCGCAGTAGCGGGCACCCTGGCCGCGACGACGAGGGAGTGGCCTATAACTCATCAACCAACACCATTTGGATTAGCGGCGAGGCCGACAACCGCATACTGGAATACCACATGGACGGCAAGCGGACAGGCAGACAGATGAACTTGCCTGGAAGATTTCGTCATCTGAAAGGCAACCTGGGACTTGAGGCGTTGTCGTACAATGCGGACACGCATACCTACTGGACCTGCAATGAGGCTGACAGCATCGTTTTACAATCGTTTGGCGAAGACCTGCAACCAAGGCGGTCATTCCGTTACCAAGTCGACAAGCCTGAGGCCATCGCCTCAAAAGCCCTCCACTACGCGCACGGTGTCGGGACGGTGTGTGCCCTCGACGACGGGACGGTGCTACTGCTTGAACGAGAGTTTTACGTACCCAAGGCAAAGGTTGGGGCATTTGTCAAGTGTAAATTATATAAAGTAACCCCAAACGCCTCCAACGACTTACCAACGGATGAGCATACCCTTAAAAAGCAGTTGCTCATGTCGTGGCGCACATCGTTGTCGCTCATAGGACGCAGCCTGGCCAACTATGAGGGCATGTGCTCGGGACCGACCCTGGCCGACGGGTCGCGTGTGCTGCTCCTCGTGGCCGACTCGCAAGACCAGTACGCCGGCGTGCTGAAAGACTGGATTACAAGTATCAAACTGAAATGGTGACAACACAGGATGACTATATTGTCAAAAATCATCCCATGAAACTACATACCGCAGCACATCAGCATCCAGATGGCCCAGGGCGCATTTTCAAGACACTTGGAACTGGGAACAACCCTGTTTTTGCACCAAACAACGACTATTTGGCCTTAATCGCAAAGAGATGAAGCCTTTTTCGAGCAGTCTTTTGGTATCTATTAAGCCAAGATTTGGACTTTATCATTCATCAATAAGACCCCTTTCGTGAGTCAGAATGAATAGTTCGGAAGGATTTTTTGAAGCAAATTGCGTAACTCTTTGTAATCGAAGAGCTTACACCAACATCAAAAACAGCGCGTATTTGCACTCATCCAAAGCGCAGTGGCTAACAACCGCTGTTTTTTGATGTCGCTTGTAAAGTTTTATACCTCTTGAGGTTCTTGCCCATCCTGCACCTCATCTTGCTCTGAAGAGTTGTCAGAGACTGCCTCAGCAGACTCGCTTCTCTTCATCGGGCGCAGACGCTCATATCCATCGAAAGCGTAACGGCGAGAAAGGAGCACCGCCAACCAAAACGTGGAAATGGCATAGCACACGACTGCAATCATCAAAACAATCTCCAAGAAGACGGCTGTCCATATCCCTACCCCACACATCACCAGGCCAAGTGTCAACGCAGGAGCCACCGTCACAAACAGGCTACTCATGCGTCGCATGGCTGGCAACAAGGCAGCCTGGAACCCACGACGCATGAAATGGCGCACTGCCTCGCGGTGGGTAGCACCGTTGCCCAACAGGTAATAGTAAAGTTCGTTATGGTGTTCGAGCCCCACATAATAGGCCCGAAGCGCACGAGCGGTGAGCCCTGCCGCCGAACCGACCATCAAACAAAAAAGAGGAATGAAGTAACGAACATCAAAAGGGGACTTGAGCGACAACACGAGAGCCAGCACATATAGGGACAACACGAAGAGTGGCAGCACGCTGCCTACGGCAACAGCCGCCAACAGCCGCCCTGGACGAAGTCCCGACCTTGCCACGATGACTACCGATGACAACAGGGCAAGCACAAAGCCAGCCAAGACACTTGCCCACACTTGGTTGTTGCGCAGCAGCAAGGCCATCATCGCTCCCGCCACGACCAACGTCAAGACCATGCGAGCCAACGACACAAAGAAACGCCGCATGAGACGGAGGCGGAAAGCACACATTATATAAATAGGGAAGGCAAGCAACAGCAAGCCCAGAAAAAGTCCTAATACTGATATGTCCATGATTCAGATTTTTACGATTTTATGACACGGCAAGTCATCATGGCGGGTAGCGTAAAGCACCTCTACCCCACTCGATGCCAATCCGCCAACCAAGCCACTCTCCACGGCCTGTGGTGCCGGGTCGTCCAACAGCACAATGGGACGGCGCAACAGGGGTACCGCTGCAAGCATGGCCGTGCGCAGCAAAGGAGCCGCCACTTGGTCAGTCCACTGGTCAAGCAAGTCAGCAGGAAGCCCCATGGCCTCCCAACGCTTAGGCAGGGCTGACAGGCTTGCCGACACTGGAGCTGCGACACGAAGACCGAGAAGATCCTCGAACAGCTCCTGAACCTTTACGTGATCCGAGGGCATCCGTTGGGGCACATAGGCAATCATGTTGCGAAAGTAAGCACTGGATTCACGGGTGACAAGTTCGCCATCCAGGGTGATGTAACCCGATTCCAAGGGAGCGAGCCCCAGTATGGCCAAGAGCAACTGGCTCTTGCCGCTGCCAGCATCGCCCGACAAGCATGCCACCACCCCTCCGTCCATCTCCAGCGAGAACGGCATCGACACAAGGTCGGCCGATAGGCGCACGCTCACATTCTTAAACTCCAGCATGAATCTTCCGATTATTAGTTTCCACAAAGTTACAATATTTTTAAAAGCCTACTATCGTTTTCAAAAGAATTTTTGTTTTTTTGCGACGCTATCCAAATGATTTCTGTACATTTGCAAAAACATTCGGGGTGTGGAAGCCCCAAAATCCAACTGACATGAACCACAACACACTTTGCAACTTCATCTTGCCAGCCGAATGGTCGCCACAAAGTGGCATCCAGCTGACGTGGCCACACGCCAGAACCGACTGGAAACCATACCTGGAAGACATCACACGCACATTTCTCGAGATGGCACGCGAAATTGCCAAGAGAGAACTGTTGCTCGTTGTCACGCCCGAAAAGGCTGCCACCAAAGCACAATTGTCCAAAGTGCTCGACAAAGACAGCATGAGCCGCGTCATCATCCGCGAAATCGACACCAACGACACATGGGCACGCGATCATGCCCCACTGACCCTAACATCCACACACCAGGCCAAAGGGTTCTTTGTGAAAAACCACATGCTCGACTTCAAGTTCAACGGATGGGGCGAAAAGTTCGACTGGCAAAAGGACAACGCCATCAACCTGCAACTATATTACGCAGGGGTGTTCCACGCGGCGCTCGAGAACCATACCGACTTCGTACTTGAAGGCGGAGCCATCGAGAGCGACGGGCAAGGCACCATCATGACTACCACGTCGTGCATGCTGGCGCCACACCGCAACCAGCCGCTCGACAAGCGAAAGATAGAAGAGCGACTGCTCAACCAGTTTCATGCCAACCGTGTCATTTGGATAGACCACGGGCGGCTGGAGGGTGACGATACCGATGGGCATATCGACACCATCGTGCGCATGGCTCCTCACGACACTTTGCTCTATGTGGGATGCGATGACAACGAAGACCCTCACTTTGACGACTTCGCAGCCTTGCAGCAACAATTGGAAGGGCTGAGAACCATGGGCGGAAAGCCCTACCACCTGTTGCGACTGCCCATGCCACAGGGCATCTACGACAACGGGGAACGGTTGCCCGCCACCTACGCCAACTTTGTCATCCTCAACGGGGCGGTGCTGGTGCCCACCTACCAACAGCCCGACAATGACCAACTCGCCATGGAGCGCATCCACAGGGCGTTCCCCGACCGAGTGATCATCGGCATCGACGCCAGAACTGCCATCAGACAACACGGCTCGCTCCACTGCCTCACTATGCAATATCCCGAGGGGGTGCTCGAAAGGATGCCAGACATCGAGGATCACCACACGAGCAACGAGCCTTTCTTCACCTAAGTCCCCACACAAGAGCTTGGCACAAGACACGCCCTGCATAACCAAACAAAAACACCAACAACACATGCAACTAAGAATAGGATTCATTCAACAACACAACTCTTCCGACGTGGAAGACAACCTGAGGCGACTGGCCGACGGCATAAGCGAACTGGCAAAGCAGGGAGCGCAGCTAATCGTGCTGCAGGAACTTCACAACTCCCTCTACTTCTGCCAAACGGAAGAGGTAGGAAACTTCGACCTTGCTGAACCCATCCCAGGACCATCAACACGCTTCTTTGCCAAACTGGCCAAGACATACGGCGTGGTCATCGTGACCTCACTCTTTGAGCGCAGGGCAGCCGGGCTATACCACAACACAGCCGTCGTCATCGACAACGACGGGACCATCGCTGGCAAATACCGCAAGATGCACATACCCGACGACCCAGCTTATTTCGAGAAGTTCTATTTCACGCCTGGCGACCTTGGCTTCCGGCCCATTGACACCTCAGTAGGACGACTGGGGGTCATGGTCTGCTGGGACCAGTGGTACCCCGAAGCAGCAAGGCTCATGACCCTGCGAGGCGCACAATTGCTTATCTATCCAACGGCCATCGGATATGAATCGAGCGACCTTGCGGAAGAACAGCAACGGCAACGGACAGCCTGGACAACCGTGCAACGGGGACACGCGGTGGCCAACGGAATACCCGTCATATCCGTGAACCGTGTGGGACACGAGGACGACCCCAGCCATCAGACGGCAGGCATACAGTTTTGGGGATCAAGCTTTGTGGCGGGGCCACAAGGTGAGATCTGTTACCAAGCCTCGGAATGTGAGGAGGAGCGAGTCGTCGTGGACATCGATATGGCACACTCCGAACAGGTGAGACGCTGGTGGCCGTTCCTCCGTGACAGGAGGATAGACGCCTACCAAGACATCCTCAAACGTTACGATGACTGAACGCAAGCAGCGTGAGAAAAGGCGACAGTTTGCACAATAACATTATTTACAATTAGTTCTGCCCCATTCTCATTTAAAATTCGTAACTTTGCGCCCAATAATGTAAATAGCAATAATCAAATAAATTATGAGCAAGCAAACAGAGAAGATTAAAGACCTCGTTGCCAAACGCGAGCAGGCACGGCTCGGTGGCGGGCAAAAAGCTATCGACAAGCAGCATGCACGCGGCAAGTACACCGCACGCGAACGCATCGAGATGCTCGTTGACAAGGATAGCTTTGAGGAGTACGACATGTTCAAGCTCCACCGTTGCCACAACTTTGGCATGGAGAAGAAACAATTTTTGGGCGATGGTGTTGTGGCTGGCTCTGCTACCATAGACGGTCGCCTGGTATATGTGTACGCACAGGATTTTACCGTGAACGGCGGCTCACTCTCGGAAACCATGGCGCAGAAAATGTGCAAGATCATGGACATGGCCATGCAGAACGGGGCTCCTGTCATTGGCATGAACGACTCGGGTGGCGCACGCATACAAGAGGGCATCTCTGCATTGGCCGGATATGGTGAGATCTTCGAGCGCAACATCCTCGCCTCTGGCGTGGTGCCGCAGATATCCATGATCATGGGTCCATGCGCAGGTGGCGCAGTCTACTCACCCGCGCTCACCGACTTCATCGTCATGACAGAGGGGACCAGCTACATGTTTCTCACAGGGCCCAAGGTGGTGAAGACTGTCACAGGCGAAGAGATTGACTCGGAACACTTGGGAGGCGCAAGCGTGCACGCCAGCAAGAGTGGCGTAACAAGTTTCACGGCCAAGACCGAGGAGGACGCCATGGCACTCATCAAGAAGTTGCTCAGCTACCTGCCTTCCAACAACATGGAGGAAGCCCCACGTGTGGAATGTGACGACCCCATCGACCGCAAGGAAGACCTGCTCAACGACATCCTGCCCGACGACCCCAACAAGGCTTACGACATGTACAAGGTCATCACGGCCATCACGGACAACAACGAGTTCTTCGAGGTGCAGCCTAAGTTTGCAAAGAACATCATAACAGGCTTTGCCCGTTTCAACGGACAGAGCGTAGGTATCGTGGCCAACCAGCCTTCTGCTTATGCGGGTGTGCTCGACGTGAACGCTAGCCGTAAGGGCGCGCGCTTCGTGCGTTTCTGCGACGCTTTCAACATCCCCATCGTCAGCCTGGTGGACGTGCCAGGTTTCTTGCCAGGAACAGGCCAGGAATACAACGCCGTTATCTTGCACGGAGCACAACTGCTGTATGCCTATGGCGAAGCTACCGTGCCAAAGATTACCATCACCCTGCGTAAGAGCTATGGAGGCAGCCATATCGTCATGGGCTGCAAACAATTGAGGGCCGACCTCAACTTCGCATGGCCAACGGCCGAGATTGCCGTCATGGGCGCTTCGGGTGCCGTAGCGGTGCTCTGCGCAAAGGATGCGAAAAAAATCAAAGAGGAGGGCGGAGACGTGAAGGCGTTCCTCGCAGAAAAGGAAGACGAGTACACGGAGACGTTCGCAAACCCATACCAAGCTGCACAATTTGGCTACATCGATGATGTCATTGAGCCTCGCAACACGCGCTTCCGCATCTGCCGTGGGTTGGCACAGTTGGCCTCCAAACGCCAGAGCTTGCCTGCCAAGAAGCACGGATGCATGCCCATGTAAGGACATAACACAGTCATCAGGAAAATAATCAGAATTTTCAATGGACAAAAACACTTATGCAGCCATTGCCATGGCACTCTATGAGTACCAGGGCAACAACGTTCACGACAAGGAGCCCAATGTCATCACCATTAAGCCCAAACACACTTTATGGAATGCCAAGTTCCTGTCTTTCACAGCAAAACCAACAAGATAATGAAAGAATTCAAATATACCATTGACGGTAAAGAGTACAATGTCGAGATTGGCGACATCAACGAGGAGACGTACGTAGCCAACGTGAAGGTCAACGGAGAGGCTTACGAAGTGGGAATGGAGAAGCCAACGGAACCCGAGAAGAAAAAGGTGGAGCTGGGCAAGCCCTCAGCCGAAAGCGAGGAAGACAACGCCGCCCCTGCCGTCAACGCTAATGTGGCCAACGCCACAAAGGCTCCGCTACCCGGAACCATCACCGCCATCAACGTGAAGGTGGGCGACGAGGTGAAGGCGGGCGATGCCGTGCTCGTTCTGGAAGCCATGAAGATGGCCAACAACATTGAAGCGGAAAAGAGCGGCAAGGTTACGGCCATCTGCGTGAAGATTGGCCAAAGCGTGCTCGAAGACGACGCGCTCTTCGTGATTGAGTAACCTCACATTTTGCACCTTTAGACCAAGAGCTCAAAGGGGCAAACAATGATAAACTCCCTTAAAAACGTCCTCGTTTGTGTGAATTGATGCAAAAGAGGACGTTTTTATCATTATTTTATGTAACTTTGCACCTACAAAGTTAATTTGGGTTGAATGTGCATATATACAGCGAGCCATAACCCATTGATTGACTTTTCATCATTAACAGAGAAAAGAAGAATGATCAAGAAAAAGGTTTTATTCATTAACCAGGAAATCACCCCTTACGTGCCCGAATCAGAAATGTCTGTCATGGGACGTCAATTACCTCAGAAAATGCAGGAAAACGGTTTTGAAATCCGCACCTTCATGCCTAAATGGGGAGCCATCAACGAGCGCCGCGGACAACTTCATGAGGTAATTCGCCTCTCTGGCATGAACTTGATCATTGACGATACAGACCACCCACTAATTATCAAGGTGGCAAGCATACCTGTGTCAAGGCTGCAAGTTTACTTCATCGACAACGAAGACTACTTTCTCCACAGGCAGGCCATGACCGAGGATGAGAATGGGACCGAATACGCTGACAACGGAGAACGCGCGGTATTTTTCGCCCGTGGCGTATTGGAAACCGTCAAAAAATTGCGCTGGGCACCAGACCTTGTGCAATGCCAGGGATGGATGTCGGCTGTCGTGCCACTCTACATCAAGACCGCCTATCACGACGACCCGTCATTCGCCAACACCAAGGTGGTGACATCGCTCTTCAACAATCAGCTCAAGACATCGCTGGGAGACAACTTCAAGAAATGTCTGGAGTTCCGCAACGCCAACGCAAAATTGCTCAAGCCTTACGCTGAAAAATTCGATTTCAAGGAACTGGGGAAACTGGCTATCGACTTTAGCGACGGTGTCGTGGAGGCTGGAGAAAACGTCAACCAAGACTTGCTGGCATACGCCAAGGGGAAAGAGCTGCCCCTGCTCAACTATCCAGGCAATGACTACGTGGCCGCCTACAAAGATTTCTACAACCAAATCCTTGAGAAGTGAGCCTGAAAAACAGCGACTATACATCATCATAACAAGCGCTTTCACATGAATTCTAAATTATTCGTTGTCCTCTCCCTCGCGGCCATCGCTTTGGCAAGCTGTGACACGACAACCGACACCATAGGTTCTTCTCTCAATGATAACCGCGACGGACTTGAGATTTCCGCGCAGACATACAACGTGGCCAGCCGCTCCATCGTGGCAGATTCGGTATTGTCGCGCAACACAACGGGCTATCTGGGAAAAGTGAGAGACCCGGAAACGGGTGCCTACATCACGGGCGACTTCATGGCGCAGTTTAACAACTTGGAAGATTTCACCTTTCCGAAAAAGGCAAACCTGGTGACAACAGATTCCAAAGGCAATGAGCAAAGGGGCGTGGTGAAGGCTGACTCCTGTGAAATCCGCCTCTTCTTCGGAAGCCTATATGGCGACTCCACACAGCTGATGAAGTTGACTGCATACGAGATGGGAACTCCTATGAATGAAGATCGCTCTTACTACAGCAACTTCAGCCCAATGGACAATGGATATATCCGAAAGGATGGACTAAAAAAAGACAAAGTCTACACCCTTATCGACTACAACGTGAAGCAAAGCACGCGTGACACGTCAACGTACACACCCTACATAACCATTAAACTAAAGGGACCGTACACCGACAAGAACGGAAAGACTTACGACAGCTATGGCACATACGTCATGCAGAAATATTATGACGACCCGTCTAACTTCAAGGACGCTTTTTCATTCAGAAACAACGTGGTTCCAGGCTTCTTCTTCAAACATCAGAATGGTGTAGGAAACATGGCCTACATCTCCCAATCACAACTGGATGTGTATTTCAGCCATGTGGAGGATGACTCGTTGTATCATTCTGCAGCGGTTTTTTGGGGCACGGAAGAGGTTCTTCAGACTTCCACCATCACCAATGACAAGCAATCGATGGAGAAGCTGGCACAAGACGAGTCGTGCACCTATCTCAAGACCCCGGCAGGCATCTTCACGGAACTGACGCTTCCTGTGGAGAAGATAATGGAAGGTCATGAAAACGACACCATTACCTCTGCCAAGTTGGAACTGCAACGCCTGAACAACAAGACCACAAGCGATCACGCTTTTGATGTTCCCCAACAAATATTGATGATACCCGAAGACTCGTTATATTCGTTCTTCGAAAACAACAACATCTACAACAACAAGAACTCGTTCTTGACCAAGTGGTCATACGATGCTGCTAACGGCAATTTCGACAACAGCTATACGTTCAACAATATATCGGGCATGATTGCAGCCATGTACAACAGCGACAAAAAGTCTGCCAACTGGAACAAGGTCGTATTGGTGCCTGTCCAGGTATCGACCACGACAACATCCTCGGGAACAAAAACCGTCGTGAAGGTGAGCAACGACATGTCGCTAACAAGCACACGCCTTGTCAAGGGCACGGAAACAGACGAAAGTCCAATCAAGATAAATGTCATCTATAGTCGCTTCAAGTAACCGACTCTTTAAAATCATTTACAAGCAATGGCTGATAATTTTCTTGAACGTCATCGAGAAGAATATGAAGAACGGAAAAGGGCATGGCTTCGAAACAAGAAGCACATGCCTAAACTAAAACGAACAATAACAAAGCCTGAAGACGAAAGTCTTTAGGCTTTTTTTATCGCAAGAGAAGAGCTTTGGACATGGGCTTGACATGACTTAGCCATGGGTTGCAACACGCATTTGAAACAAACAAACGTCCACAGGCTTTAACCCACTACCCGAAGCCTTGCAAATTTCAAGAGCAGTTGCTTGCGTCCTGTGGCATCGAAATCCACGGTAGCCTTTGCGTTTTCGCCTGTTCCCTCAACCTTAACGACCACTCCCCTGCCAAAGCGTTGGTGCTCAACCACTGAGCCTTCATGCAGTTCAGAGCCCGTGGCAGGACGGGGCGAAACAACACGCCCACCATTGGTTACCGCTCGTTCCACCTTGCGCCAATTACCGACTTTGCGAAGTTTTTCCTCCAAAGAAACAGAGAACGGATTGACAGCCTGTTCCGGCTTGTGGGGAGCCGTAACCTTAGGCTGCGGGTCGGCCATAAACTGTCCGGCAACAGGGCACGAATTTTGCATTCTGGCGCTGCGTCGCGTGTAGTCGCTGCCCCATACGCGGCTTCCCGTATAAGGCCTGTCGATTTCATAGTCATCCTCCCACGGACGACGGGAAAAGTTTTCTCCGCCGTGTCTTGGCTCGACATAAGGCGAAAGATTGCCCGCTCCCCGTCCGCCTTCCACGTGAACGTCCAAGTATTGGGGAGCAATATCATTCAGGAAGCGGCTGGGATTGACAAAACCATCCATTTTTCCGAAACGCCACCGTGTGTGAGCCCACGTCAAGTAGCAATGTCTTTCCGCACGCGTGATAGCCACGTAGAGCAAGCGCCGCTCTTCCTCCAAATCCCTTGGAGACCCAACCGACATCTGGCTTGGGAAAATGTTTTCTTCCATGCCCACGATGAACACCGTCCCAAACTCCAGACCCTTTGCCGCATGGATGGTCATCAGCGTCAACTTGTCGTCATAGGAATCATCAGAGTCTTGATCCGTCATCAGCGACACGTTGGCAAGATAGTCTGCCAATGTCACGTGCTCCCCTTGGCCATCCTCACGCTGCGCCTGCACAAAATCGGCAATGCCCGATATCAGGCTGTCGAGGTTTTCGCGTCGACTATCCCCCTCTGCCGTTCTGTCGGCTGCAAGGTCAGCTTTGATGCCACTCTTCTCTATGATTTCCTGGGCCAACGACAAGGCGTCTGTCGTTCCCCGCTGTGCCACGAAAGTGTTCACAAGCGCCCTGAAGTTTAAAAGTTTCGAGGCCGTTCCTTTGTTGACTGGCAACTGAAAACGCGCAGGTTCGGACATGACCTTCCACAAGCTCGCCTCATGCTCCTGCGCGCAGGCCATCACCTTCGCCAACGTGGTGTCGCCGATGCCACGAGCCGGGTAGTTGACAACGCGTCGAAAAGCCTCCTCATCGTCAGGATTGACCACCAAGCGGAAGTAAGCAATAACATCCTTGATTTCCTTGCGCTGGTAGAAACTCAACCCCCCATACACGCGATAATGGTCGCCCATATCCACTTCCGGCTTGCGCATTTCCTCCTCAAACAAGCGGCTCTGGGCATTGGTGCGATACAGGATGGCAAAGTCGCTCCACCTGCAATGCTCCTGTTGCTTGATGCGCTTCACTTCTCTGCAAACGACCGATGCCTCTCTCTTGTCGGAGATGGTCTCCAGAACCTTCACCTTCTCGCCTTCCTCGTTCTCGCTGTAGACTTCTTTGGGTATCTGTCTTTCGTTGTGCTTCATGAGCGAATTGGCAGCTGCAACAATCAGCTTGGTGGAACGGTAGTTGCGCTCCAACTTGAACAAGCGGGTGTCTTCGTACACCTTCTGGAAATTGAGGATGTTGTCAATATTGGCTCCCCGGAAAGCGTAAATGCTCTGATAATCATCACCCACGACACAGATGTGACGTGCCTCGCCCGTGAGCAGCCAAAGGATTTGTTGCTGCACATAGTTGGTATCCTGGTACTCGTCGACCAAGACATATTGAAAACGCGCGGCATATTTGCGCCTGATGGTTTCGTTATGCTTCAAAAGTTGGTAGGTGAAGACCAGCAAGTCGTCAAAGTCCATGGCGTTAGCTTGTCGCAAGCGCGCTTGGTAGGCCATGTAAACCTTGTAAGTCTCCGGCATGTTCCTTCGCCTGTCGCGCTCCCTTGCTTCACCATTGTCTGCATAAGCCTCAGGCATCTGCAAGCGGTTTTTGGCCATCGAGATGGCGTTATGCACGGCCGACGGCTTGTAGGTCTTGTCGTCAAGCCCCATTTGCTTGCACACGCTCTTGATAAGCGAGCGCGAGTCGGCCTCATCATAAATGGTAAAATCGGACGTGAATCCGATCGCAGGCGCCTCCATGCGCAAGATGCGTGAGAAGATGGAGTGGAACGTTCCCATCTGCAAGGCTCGCGCCTTTTCTTCCCCCACAATGCCAGCAATACGCGCCTTCATTTCATTGGCCGCCTTGTTTGTGAAGGTCAAGGCCAAGATGTTCCAAGGCTTCATGTCGTAATGGACAAGCAGGTAGGCTATCTTAAAGGTGAGCACACGCGTCTTTCCTGACCCTGCTCCGGCAATGGCAAGCTGTGGCCCGTCGCAATAGACTACCGCCTGACGTTGGTTGTCATTGAGTTGTTCGAGAAGTTCCTGTTCAGATTTCATGTGGTGAAGTGGTATGAAGTGTGCGGTATGCGCCTTACCTGTAGGTGCTTCCCACGGCCGTGCGCGGGTCGTAGTCCTCGCCCTCCTTGGGGAAAGCTGGTATGTAACGCATGTTATTCAAGATTTGGCGTTGACGCTTGCGCATATAGGGTCCCGGCGTCTTGGAGGAGAACCTCCGTGGGTTAGGCAACGTGGCCGCTATGAGCGCACAGTCGGCCCGCGTGAGTTCGCTGGCCGCCTTTCCAAAGTTGTATTCCGCACAGGCGTCAACGCCATAGATGCGGTCGCCCATCTCAATGGAATTGAGGTAAACCTCCATAATGCGCTGCTTGCTCCAGAAAAGCTCTATCAACGCCGTAAAATAGACCTCAAAGCCTTTCCTGACCCAAGACCGCCCTGGCCACAAGAACACGTTCTTGGCCGTCTGCTGCGATATGGTGCTCGCGCCATACCGCTTTCCACCTTTCCCGTTGGCCATGTTTCGCCTGGCTGCATTGCCAATGGCGTTGAAGTCGAAACCGTGGTGGAGCAGAAAGCGCGAGTCTTCCGAAGCCATGACGGCCACGGGCATGTGCTTCGACATCTCTTCCAGGGGCAACCAATGGTGGTGGATGGTGAGACTACCCATCTGCACGCACCTGATCAACATGAGGGGCGTTAAATAAACGGGTATAAAACGATAAGCCACCACCGCGAGAATAGTAGAGGCAAAAAAGAGGCTGGCCGCCCACTTGACGATTTTCTTTACCATGGCAAAACAGGGATGTCGGCGCGCCAACACGCGCCAACACCCCATACGCTCATTGTGTTACAAGTCTATTTTTAATCGAGCTTACCAGCGTTGGCCTTTTCAATCATGGCCTTGGAGGCATACAGGTAAACCTCCACGCGGCGGCTTGCCTTCACGTTCTCTGTGCCATCAGCGTTCGTCACCAAGTTGGTCTCGCCAAAGCCCTTGGCGTTCTTGATTTGTGAACTGGGCACGCCGCACGTGCTTACCAAGTAGTTTTTCACGGCGTTTGCGCGGTTTTCGGAAAGCACCTGGTTCACCTCATCGGAGCCGTCTGAAGAGGCGTAGCCCTGAATGTCCACTTGCAAGTCGGCGTTGTTCTTCAGCACCGTGGAAAACTTCGACAGCTCATTCTTGGCCGCGGCCTGCAGGGCATACTTGCCCACGTTGAAAAGGATGCCATTGTCGAATGTCACCTTCACGGCCTTCAAGCCGTTGGCATCAGTCACTTCCTCGACCTTAGCATTTTCGACCTTGGCAGCAGCCTCGGCCGCCACCTTGTCCATGTGCTTGCCAATGAGCGCTCCCGTGCCAGCGCCGACAGCAGCTCCAATGGCCGCGCCGACAGCCGTGTTGCCGGCAAGGGCACCGATGAGGGCACCCACGGCGGTTCCAGAGCCTGTGCCGATAAGGGCTCCTGTGCCCGTCTTGGTGGAACAACCTGCGCCCACAAGCGTGAGCGCGCATAAACCCACTGTAGCAACTTTCATTCTTTTCATAATGCTTACTTCAATTTATTTTTGTTATTTACTTACACGCAAAGTTACGGCTTTTTTCCCGAGATAGGTTCTTTTGAATATTTTTTTTCGTAACTTTGCGGCAAAATTAACCAATCAAAGGCATTGGAAAAATGGAAAACGCCTACTTCACGATGGGGAAATCCCTACAACCATTGGGGCAGGAGGCGTGCTCCATGGGTGAAGATTTTTATATAAAAGGTAAAGACATAACATGGCAAAAGAACTGAAACATCTTACCAAGCGCGCTGACGACTACAGCCAGTGGTACAACGACCTGGTGACCAAGGCCGACCTCGCCGAGCAGGCTCCTGTACGCGGATGCATGATCATCAAGCCTTACGGCTATGCCATCTGGGAGAAAATCCAAGCTGGCCTCGACAAGGAATTCAAGAAGCTGGGCGTGCAGAACGCCTATTTCCCACTGCTCATACCGAAGAGCTTCTTCGCCCGCGAGGCCGAGCACGTCAAAGGCTTTGCCAAGGAGAGCGCCGTGGTGACCCACTACCGCCTGAAGACCAGCGACGACGGCAAGAATATCATCGTGGATCCGGAGGCCAAGCTCGACGAGGAACTCATCATCCGACCCACGTCGGAAACGATGATTTGGCACACCTACAAGAACTGGATTCACTCTTGGCGCGACCTGCCCATCAAGTGCAACCAGTGGTGCAACGTGATGCGTTGGGAGATGCGCACACGCCCCTTCCTGCGCACGTCTGAGTTCCTGTGGCAGGAAGGCCACACCGCCCACGCCACCGCGGCCGAGGCTGAGGAGGAGGCCAAGACCATGCTACATTGCTACGCCGACTTCGTGGAGGATGTGATGGCCGTGCCCGTCATCCGTGGCGAGAAGAGCGAGACGGAGCGTTTCGCTGGTGCCTTGCAGACCTACACCATCGAGGCCATGATGCAAGACGGGAAGGCCCTGCAGAGCGGCACCAGCCACTTCCTGGGGCAGAACTTCGCCAAGAGCTTCGACGTGACTTACCTCAACAAGGACAACAAGCCCGAATACGTGTGGGCCACGTCGTGGGGCGTGTCCACCCGCCTCATGGGCGCTCTCATCATGGTCCACTCCGACGACAACGGACTGGTGTTGCCCCCGAAGCTCGCGCCCATCCAGGTGGTCATCATCCCCATCAACAAAAATGAGGAGCAGCTCCAGGCCATCACAGCCAAGCTGCAGCCCGCCATCGACCAGCTGCGCGAGCTGGGCATCAGCGTGAAGTATGACGACGCCGACAACAAGCGCCCGGGCTTCAAGTTTGCCGACTACGAACTGAAGGGCGTGCCCGTGCGCCTCGTCATGGGCGGCCGCGACCTGGAGAACAACACCATCGAGATCATGCGCCGCGACACGCTTGAGAAGGAGAACGTGTCGTTCGACGGCATCGTGGAACGCGTGAAGAACACGCTCGACGACATCCAGCGCAACATCTTCGAAAAGGCCCGCAAACTGCGCGACAGCAAGATTTATGAGTGCACCAGTTACGACGAGTTCAAGGAGCGCATCAAGGACGGCGGCTTCTTCCTCTGCCCCTGGGACGGGACCGCCGAGACCGAGGCCAAGATTAAGGAGGACACACAGGCCACCATCCGTTGCATCCCCTACGGCTACGAGCAGAAGGAGGGTGCCGTTGACATGGTGAGCGGCAAGCCCGCAAAGAGCTGGGTTATCGTGGCGCGCGCCTACTAGAAGCACATCCTATCCCTCTTTAAGCCATCCCATTCGCCAATAAGGCGGATGGGATTTTTTGGTTTTCTTATCTCAGAATCCATCCATTCCCTGTATTTTTTTCCAAGAAGTCATTCTTGGTAAATAGAAAATAATAGTAGAAAATAATTACTCTCTATCCCAACCAAAGCGCACAAGTCTTTTAGCGACCGTAACTTATTGAATGTCAGTAGATAGCATACTATATTAAGCTATTATTTTGCGCAAAAGGATAACAAATTACGTGGAAAACTACACAAGATTCGCTTTGTTCCACTGTTTCAGCCGTCAACGTATAAATACAACATCAATGCCATTGACAAGAATTTTATCAATGTTCTTCCACTCATACTTTACCTTTCCCGTTTCTCTAACCTTCGTTCCCGGCAATCGTCTCAGCACGTCAGAGACGTTCTCTTTCGTACCAGCCTTAAATGGATGATACAGAAAAGTATGTCAGCCGTTATATAATCTTGCGGTATCATCCACTTGCCTTTGAGAAGGCGCCAAAGAATTTCCACGACATTCAATTGTATAGAAATTTCAACAAAAATTTTGTGTAAACTAATTTTGCTCACTTACTTAGCACAGCGCTTTACATTTTTTGGAACACGCCAAGCCTGCTGTATGAAGCTCCCCAAGCAAAAAAAAGATAATTGTGGAGATATTCTTTGCAGAGTCAAGATAAAAGATTACTTTTGCAATAAAATGCGCACAAACGTGCACCACAACGAAAAACAACATGCCTGAAATATCTGTACGGGGCCTGGAAATGCCCGAATCACCCATCCGGAAACTCGCGCCCCTGGCCGTGGCAGCCAAGCAGCGCGGCATCAAGGTTTACCACCTCAACATCGGGCAGCCCGACCTGCCCACGCCCCAATGCGGCATCGACGCCCTGAAGCACATCGACCGCAAGGTGCTGGAGTATAGCCCGTCACAAGGCTACATGAGCTATCGCAAGAAGCTGGTCGACTACTACACCAAGTATGACATCCACGTCTCGCCCGACGACATCATCATCACGGCAGGAGGCTCCGAGGCCGTGCTGTTCGCCTTCATGAGCTGCCTCAACCCCGGCGACGAGATCATCGTGCCCGAGCCAGCCTACGCCAACTACATGGCCTTCGCCGTATCGGCAGGTGCCAAGATTCGCACCATCGCCACGTCCATCGAGGAAGGTTTCGCCTTACCCAAAGTCGAGAAGTTCAACGAGCTGATCAACGAGCGGACACGCGGCATCCTCATCTGCAACCCCAACAACCCCACAGGATACCTCTACACAAGGCGCGAGATGAACCAAATACGCGACTTGGTGAAGGAACACGACCTGTATCTCTTCTCCGACGAGGTGTACCGCGAATACATCTACACGGGCTCCCCCTATATCAGCGCCATGCACCTCAAGGGCATCGAGGACAACGTAATCCTCATCGACTCGGTTTCGAAACGCTACTCGGAGTGTGGCATCCGCATCGGCGCGCTCATCACCAAAAACAGCGAGGTGAAGAAAGCCGTCATGAAGTTTTGCCAGGCGCGCCTCTCCCCACCCCTCATCGGGCAGATTGTGGCCGAGGCTTCCCTCGACGCTCCTGAGGAGTATTACCGCGATGTCTACGACGAGTATGTGGAGCGGCGCAAGTGCCTCATCGACGGGCTCAACCGCATACCGGGCGTTTACTCGCCCATACCCATGGGTGCCTTCTACACCGTCGCGCAACTGCCCGTTGACGACTCCGAGAAGTTTTGCCGTTGGTGCCTTGAGGAATTCAATTATGAGGGCGAGACGGTCATGATGGCCCCGGCGGCGGGCTTCTACACCACGCCCGGCGCAGGCGTCGACCAAGTGCGAATCGCCTATGTGCTCAAAAAAGAAGACTTGGAGCGAGCCCTGTTCATCCTTAGAAAAGCATTGGAGACATATCCTGGCAGAAAATGAATTTCTCACTCTTCATCGCCCATAAAATCTACAAGGACCGAGGCGGGCGCCAACGCGTCTCCCGCCCTGCGGTAACGATAGCCACAGCAGGTGTGGCCATCGGTCTGGCCGTCATGTTGCTGTCTGTTTTCGTGGTCCTGGGGTTCAAGCACACCATACGGGACAAGGTGATTGGGTTTGGCTCACACATCCAAGTGACCAACTTCATGAACCAGATGTCGCCAAGCCAACAACCCATCGTGCTGAACGACTCCATGATGGCCGTCATGCGGCATATTGACGGCGTGAAGCACGTGGAGCGGTTTGCCTACAAGCAGGGCATACTCAAGACCGACAGCGACTTCCTTGGGGTGATGTTTGAGGGCGTGGGGCCCGAGTACGACAGCACGTTCATCCACCAGAACCTCGTCGCCGGCTCTATCCCCCATTTCTCCGACAGGCAATCGGGCAACCACATCGTCGTCTCGCAAACGATCGCCAACAAGTTGAAGGTGAAAGCCGGGGAGCGCATCTTCGCCTATTTCATCGACGAGAGCGGGGTCAGGATGCGCCGCTTCACCATCCAGGGCATCTACCAGACCAATCTCTCGCAGTATGACGACGTGATGTGCTTTGTCGACCTGTACACAGCCGTCAAGCTCAACGGGTGGCAGGCTGACCAGGCCACGGGCGCGGCCGTCACCGTGAACGATTTCGCCCAGCTGGACAACGTGGAGGACCTTTTCGTTAAAAAGGTAAACAAGACACAAGACCCCAATGGGGAAACATACTCGGCACAAACGATACGCGACCTGAATCCGCAAATCTTCTCGTGGCTCGACTTGCTTGACATGAACGTCTGGATCATCCTGGCACTCATGGTGGCGGTTGCGGGCGTCACCATCATATCAGGACTGCTCATCATCATCCTTGAGCGCACCAGCATGATCGGCGTCCTCAAGGCTCTCGGGGCACGCAACAAGACCATACGCCACATCTTCATGTGGTTTGCAGCCTTTGTCATAGGGCGCGCGCTCCTCATCGGCAACATCATCGGCATCGGGCTCGCCCTGCTGCAGCGATGGACCGGAGCCATCAGGCTTGACCCGGCCACCTACTACGTCAGCACCGTTCCCGTGGAAATCAACATCCCGCTGATCGTAGCCTTGAACTTGGCCACACTCGCCATTTGCTTGCTCGTGCTGATAGCTCCCAGCTATCTCATCTCACACATCCACCCGGCTAAAAGCATGCGGTACGAATAACGCCCGCGCCACCTCCCAGCGCCCATGCACATTTTCAACAAGCGTGCAATTCACAGAAATGAAACATTTTCCTAAAATATTGCACACGATATTTGGAAATGCGCATAATAGATTGTACCTTTGCACATAAATTTTCAATTTGTGCAATGGACAAAGCATCCAGTTTTAATCTGCTGATAGAAAAGGCCATCATCGACAATTGGGAGAAAGACGCCTTGACAGACTACAAGGGCGCCACCCTCCAGTATCACGACGTGGCCCGAAAGATAGAGAAGCTCCACATCATGTTCGAATATTCCGGCATTCGCAAAGGAGACAAGATAGCCCTCTGCGGCCGCAACAGCTCGGCATGGGCCTGCGCGTTCTTGGCGGTCATCACCTATGGCGCAATCGCTGTGCCCATTCAGCATGAGTTCAAACCCGAACAGGTATACAACGTGGTGAACCACTCCGAGTCGAAGCTGCTCTTCGTGGGCGACGTGGTGTCCACCACCCTCGACTATCACCTGACGCCCAACCTTGAGGGTGTCATCTACCTGCCCGACTACTCGCTTGTGGAAAGCCGCACGGAGGAGTTGACGTACGCGCGCGAGCACCTCAACGAAATGTTTGGCCGCAAATATCCCAAGTATTTCCGAAAGGAACACGTCAAATATCATGAGGACCAGGCCGAAGAGCTGATCATAATCAACTACACCAGTGGCACCACCGGCTTCTCCAAAGGGGTCATGCTTCCCTATCGTTCCGTTTGGAGCAACATCGACTACCTGCAAGGCGTAGTGGGCAGCAAGCTGCCAGCCAACGCGCGCGTGCTCGACATTCTGCCCATGGCCCACATTTATGGCCTGGTCTGCGAGTTCCTACTACAGTTTGTGCAGGGCAGCCACCTCTTCTTCCTCACGCGCCTGCCAAGCCCCACCATCATCCAGGAAGCCTTCACCGGCATTCACCCCAACATCATTTTCGCCGTGCCGCTCATCCTGGAGAAAATCATCAGGAAGAAGGTGCTCCCCATGCTCGACAACCCCCGCATCAAGCTGCTCATGAAGATGCCAGGCATCAGCAAGAAAGTGAAGGAGCACGTGCACAAGACCGTCATGGACATCTTTGGAGGGCAAGCCTATGAGGTCGTCGTGGGAGGCGCAGGACTAAACCGTGAGATCGAAAATTTCCTCACAAGCATCCATTTCCCCATCACCATGGCTTACGGCACCACCGAAACGGGGCCGCTCATCACCTTCTGCGACCACCACGACTTCATCGGAGGCTCCTGCGGCACACCCGTGAAGCACATGGAGGTGAAGATAGCCAGCAACGACCCGGAGAACGTGGCCGGCGAAATCATCACGCGGGGACTGAACGTGATGAAGGGCTACTACAAGAACGCCAAGGCCACACAGGCCGTCATCGACGAGAACGGCTGGTTCCACACGGGCGACTTGGCCAAGATGTCGCCAGACGGGCACGTCTTCATCCTCGGCCGCATCAAGAACATGCTGCTCGGGTCTAACGGGCAGAACGTGTACCCGGAAGAGATAGAAGACAAGCTCAACTCCATGGCCATGGTCAACGAGAGCCTCATCATACAGCATGGCGACAAACTTGTGGGGCTGGTGCACCCCGACATGCACGAGGCCGAAGCCCTCGGGTTCACGGAGGACGACCTAAAGAACATCATGGAGCAAAACCGAAAAGAGCTGAACACCATGCTGCCCAGCTTCTGCAAGATCAGCGAGATAAGGCTCCAGCCCGACGAGTTTGAAAAGACAGCCAAGAAATCCATCAAACGATACCTTTACAAAGAAGCATAACGACAAAAGACATAATCATGGAAAAGATTCCAAGTTTCAACGAGCTCATCGAAAAAAGCATCATAGACCATTGGGACCAAGACGCCTTGACTGATTTCAAGGGGATTGCGCTCCAGTACCACGACGTTGCCCGCAAGATCGCCAAGCTGCACATCATGTTTGAGAGCTCAGGCGTGAAACGGGGCGACAAGGTGGCGTTGTGCGGACGCAACAGCTCGGCATGGGCCTGCGCGTTCCTGGCAGTCCTCACCTATGGTGCCGTGGCTGTGCCCATCCTGCATGAGTTCACCGCCGACCAAATCCACAACATCGTCAACCACTCTGACGCCAAGTTGCTGTTCGTCGGCGATGTGGTCGCCACACAGATAGACACCACAAAAATGCCTAACTTGGAAGGCGTCATCTACATACCCGACTACTCGCTCGTGCTCTCGCGCACCGACAAGCTGACCTACGCCCGCGAGCACCTCAACGAGATGTTTGGCCACAAATACCCCAAGTATTTCCGCAAGGAGCACATTTGCTATTATAAGGAGCAAAGCCCCGATGAGTTGGCAATCATCAATTACACGAGCGGCACGACAGGCTTCTCCAAGGGTGTCATGTTGCCTTACCGCTCCATGTGGAGCAACGCCGACTTTGCCGAGGACGCCCTGGGCAAGCACATCGAGCCGGGCGACAACGTCATATCAATCCTCCCCATGGCCCACATGTACGGCATGGCGTTCGAGTTCGTCTATGAGTTCATCAAAGGCTGCCACATCTTCTTCCTGACACGAATACCCTCGCCAGCCATCATCGCCGCGGCCTTCGCCGAGGTGAAGCCCTGCGTCATCATATCCGTGCCCCTTATCATTGAGAAGATCATCAAGAAAAAGGTCTTCCCGAAAATCCAAGACCCCAAGATGCGCCTGCTGCTGAAGATGCCTGGCATCAACAAGAAGGTGTATGAGAAGATATGCGACCAGGTGACGAAAGCCTTCGGGGGCAACTTCTACGAGGTAATCATAGGCGGGGCGGCGTTCAACCAGGAAGTGGAGTCATTCCTCCACCAAATTCACTTCCACTACACGGTCGGCTACGGCGCCACGGAGTGTGGCCCCATCATCTGCTATGCCGACCACAAGAGCTTCGTGCCAGGCTCATGCGGAAAGGCTGCCCTACACATGCAGGTACGCGTAGACAGCCCTGACCCCCAAAACATTCCGGGCGAAATATTGTGCAAGGGTCCCAATGTCATGTTGGGATACTACAAGAACGAGGAGGCTACCCACGCGGCCATCGGCAAGGACGGGTGGTTCCACACCGGCGACTTGGGCACCATCGACGCAGAGGGCAATGTGTTTATCAAAGGACGCTCCAAAAACATGTTGCTGGGATCGAATGGGCAGAACATCTATCCTGAGGAGATTGAGGACAAGCTCAACTCCATGACGATGGTCAACGAGAGCGTGGTCATCCAAACGGGCGACAAGCTGGTTGCCCTGGTTTACCCCGACTTTGACGAAGCCCAACAAATGGGATTCAACGAAAGCGACCTGGAAAACATCATGGAAGAGAACCGCAAGCAGCTCAACAAGATATTGCCCAATTACTGCCACCTGTCGGCCATACGCTTGCACAACGAGGAATTTGAGAAGACACCCAAGCGTTCCATCAAGCGTTTCCTCTACACACAATAAGCCAAGGCAAATACCCCTAACACCAATCCCCCACATCAGATGCACCACCACCTGATGTGTGGGGATTCTTGGTTTCCCCAACTATGGAGTCAAAGCGAAATCTTTTATCGATCGAATACTAAAAGTCTCGCTCCCACATCCTCGTTCACAATTAGGAGGCAACCGCTACGCGTTCATCTCCAGCTGGCGGTCAAGTTCGTGTATGCCCTTTGCCGTGCAAAGCCCCCGAATGAAAAGCATGACGACATTACGAAAAATGTCCTGCAAACTATAATAATTATACAGTTTGTTCTCCATTACGTTTTGCATCACATGGCTTCCCAGCTGGCTAATGAGCTTATAATTAAAGTCGTCGCGAAAATAGCCTTCCTGCACACCACGGTTGAAGAAAGCCATGGTGCGGTCCCCATGCTCCGCCTCCACTTGGTCAATGAATTTCACCACACGCGGATACTTGTGCAAGTCCTCAAAGTAAAGAGGATTCATATCGCGCAACTCCTCCATCTGCAGTCGGAAAAACTCAAGCAAGATATCTGTCACCTTCACGCCGCCCTGGCCGCTCATTTTCTCCATCGCGCTGTCAAAATTCCTTATACGCCGCTCCACGCTCTCCAGGAGAAGGGTCTCCTTGTTTTCATAAATTTCGTACAGCGTGCGCTTGGAAATCTTAAGCATACGCGCAATGTCGTCCATCTTCACCGACTTGACGCCAACCGTGGTAAACTGGCGTGTTGCAATCTTCAAAATCTGTTCACGGAGAGCTTCGCGATGATCCATGGTATAGCTTAGGGGTTGAATGATTAAACTTCTATGACTGCGCACGCTGGGGTGCACTCGACTTAATGACGAAAGCGGGACACCCTGCGCGGGGCACATCCTCTAAAACACATAACACTTGCATAAGGGCAACATGAGGGTTTCTCTTCAAATTGCATTGCAAAATTGCATAACGCAACTGAATCGGGTGCAAAGATACAAAAAATAGTGAAAATCTGTTTTTGTTATTTCGTTTTTTATTATCTTTGCCTTCAGATAAATTGGCGTGCCACGACTTGGCAAGAGCCATGCCCCGTGGCACGCCCCACACTCTCCCCTATTAGGAATAAAGCGAAAAATAGCAACATGGTAAAAATCACAAAAGAGGCCGCTTTGGAGTATCACGCCCACGAGAGGCCAGGCAAAATCGAAGTAAAGCCCACCAAACCATATCGTACACAAACAGACTTGAGCTTGGCCTATTCGCCAGGAGTGGCCTTCCCCTGCCTTGAAATCCAAAAGAACCCCGACGACGTCTACAAATACACCGACAAGGGCAACCTCGTGGCCGTCATCTCCAACGGCACAGCCGTCCTGGGCCTGGGCGACATCGGAGCCATGAGCGGAAAGCCGGTCATGGAGGGCAAGGGCTTGCTCTTCAAGATTTACGGCGGCATCGACGTGTTCGACATCGAGGTCAACGAGAAAGACCCCGAGAAGTTTTGCGAGGCCGTGGAGAAAATCGCACCGACCTTCGGCGGCATCAACCTGGAAGACATCAAGGCTCCCGAATGCTTCTACATCGAGAACCGCCTGAAGAAGACGCTCGACATCCCCGTGATGCACGACGACCAGCACGGCACGGCCATCATCTCGGCCGCCGGACTGCTCAACGCCCTGGAAGTGGCGGGCAAGAAAATAGAGGACGCCAAGATCGTGGTCAACGGAGCGGGAGCCGCAGCCATCAGCTGCACCAAGCTCTACTGCTCGCTCGGAGCCAAGCACGAGAACATCCTGATGCTCGACTCGCGCGGCGTCATCTACAAGGGCCGCGACCATGTGAACGAGCAAAAAGCGGAATTTGCCACCAGCCGGACAGACATCCACACGCTGGAGGAGGCCATCAAGGGGGCCGACGTCTTCGTGGGCCTGTCCAAGGGCAATGTGCTCTCGCAAGACATGGTGCGCTCCATGGCCGACCACCCCATCGTCTTCGCCTTGGCCAACCCAATACCGGAAATATCCTATGAGGACGCCATGGCCGCCCGTCCCGACGTGCTCATGTCGACCGGACGCTCCGACTATCCCAACCAGATCAACAACGTCATCGGCTTCCCCTACATCTTCCGCGGCGCGCTCGACGTCCACGCACGCGCCATCAACGAGAAGATGAAGCGGGCCGCCGTCAAGGCCATCGCCCAGCTGGCCAAGATGCCCGTGCCCGAGATCGTCAACCAGGTCTACCACGTCAGCGACCTGCAGTTCGGGCCGAAATACTTCATACCGAAGCCTGTCGACCCACGCCTCATCACAGAAGTCTCGGCAGCCGTGGCCAAGGCAGCCATGGAGAGCGGCGTGGCACGCACGCCCATCACAGACTGGGTGGCCTACAAGGAACGCCTGCGCCAGATGCTCGGGCAGGAGACCAAGTTCACCCGCACGCTCCATGCCACGGCCGCCATGCACCCGCAGCGCGTGGTCTTCGCCGAGGGCGGACACCCCACGATGATGAAGGCCGCCGTGAAGGCCCGCCAGGAGGGCATCTGCCACCCCATCCTCCTGGGCAACCCCGACCGGCTGGACCGACTGGCCAACCGCCTGAAACTCGACCTCACGGGCGTGGAGATCGTCGACATGCGCGCCGACAAGGAGCAGGGCCGACGGGCCACCTACGCCAAGCACCTCGCCGAGAAGCGCGCCCGACAGGGCTACACCTTCGAGGAGGCCTACGACAAGATGTACGAGCGCAACTACTTCGGCATGTCCATGGTCGAGCAAGGCGACGCCGACGCGTTCATCACGGGGCTCTACACCAAGTACAGCAACACCATCAAGGTGGCCAAGGAGGTCATCGGCATCAACCCCGACTACAAGACCTTCGGCACCATGCACATCCTCAACACGAAGAAGGGCATCTTCTACATCGCCGACACGCTCATCAACCGCCACCCCGACGACAGCGTGCTCTACGACGTGGCGCGACTGGCCGCCCACTCCGTGAAGTTCTTCAACGACGAGCCCGTCATGGCCATGATCAGCTATTCCAACTTCGGCACCGACGAGCAAGGCTCGCCCGTCACCGTGCACCAGGCCGTGGAGCGCCTGCAGCACGACTACCCCGACATGGCCGTCGACGGCGAGATGCAGGTCAGCTTCGCACTCAACAAGGAGCTGCGCGACGACAAGTATCCCTTCAGCCGGCTGAAGGGCAAGGATGTCAACACCCTCATCTTCCCCAACATGAGCTCGGCCAACAGCTGCTACATGCTGCTCAAGGGGCTCGACCCCGACGTGGAGGTCATCGGCCCGATACAGATGGGGCTCAACAAGCCCATCCACTTCACCGACTTCGAGGCCAGCGTGCAAGACGTGGTCAACATCACGGCCGTGGCAGCCATCGACGCCTACGTGGAGAAGGTCAAGAACAACCAGGGCGAATAATACCCCTCCCAAGCGGAAACACCGACTTCGGGGCGGCGCCGGCCCGCACTGGCTGGTGTCGCCCCGCGTGTTTTTCCGGAGGGGCCATCACCCGCAAGCGCCCCCGCAAGCGCAAGCAAGGCGGAAGGGGAAGGCAAAAGGTGGAGGCCGACGAAAAGTTACACGGTTACAGGTTACAGGTTACATGAAGGGGGTCGACATGTTCGGAACACATCGGAGAGGAGCCAAGAGAGGAGGATAAAAAATATATAATGTATATATTATATATTATATGTTAAATATATATAATATATATTAATTATATATAATATGTGTTAAAAATATATATAATATATTAAATATATATAATATGTATAATATTAATTATATATATTATACCTATTTACTATAGTCTCATCCTGCGCACAATGGTACCACCCTTATTGTAACCTGTAACCTGCAACCGTGTAACCTTCCAACCTTTCGCGCTGCGCGCCGTGGAGGCCTGCGCAGAGCGCAACCCCCTTATTGTAACCTGTAACCTGTAACCGTGTAACCTTCCAACCCTTCGCGCCGCGACAAGCCGAAAAATTTGGCGATTTGAATAAAATGTCGTACCTTTGCATTATACAGAAACCCCACAGCTACAGCCATCAAGTGAAACCGCCCCTCGCCCCCTGCCGCCCCTCGACAAGCCACGAATGAAACTACCGCTCATTAACGGGCATTAAGAGAAACACGAAACAACACTTCACACCCAAACGCCAAGATGGTGCCCACAGCCACCTACGCCGACACGCTCCCGTGCTCAACGAGCTCTCCGTGGCCCACCGACGACAACAACGGCTAATCCCCAAAAAAACTCGCCCAGGCCACAAAATTATGGCGAAAAAGTTTGGAGCGCATGAATTAAAACCGTATATTTGCAACATCAACAAAACCACAAAAACAAACCTACGCCCATGATTTATGTCGACCTCGACACAACAAGTCCCATGCCGCTCCCCTTCTACCTGGCCATGGAGGAACACGTGGCCCGTCGGGTCTACCAGGGGGAAGACTGCTTCTTCATGTGGCAAGTGAACCCCACCGTCATCTTCGGACGCAACCAAGTCATCGACGACGAGGTCAACATCGACTACTGCAAGGCCCACGCCATCCAGTTCTACCGGCGCAAGAGCGGAGGCGGCTGCGTCTACGCCGACATGGGAAACGTCATGCTCTCCTACATCACGGGCGAGGAAAGCGTCGGCGACTGCTTCGCCCGCTACATGGGCCTCCTCACAAGCGCCCTCCGCGCCATCGGCATACCCGCCGAGCGCAACGACCACAACGACATCCTGCTCCAGGGACAGAAAATATCGGGCAACGCCATCCTACACCTCCCCGACCGCGTCATAGCCCACGGCACACTGCTCTACGACACCGACATGGAGCACATGACGCACGCCATCACGCCCAGCCAGCGGAAGCTCAGGCGCAACGGCGTCAAGAGCGTCAGGCAGCGCATCACCCTGCTCAAGGATTTCACGCCCCTCACGCTTGAGGAGATGAAAGCCAAGTTGCGCGCCGCCATCTGCACCTCCACACTCACGCTTGGCCCGAAAGACCGGCAAGACATAGAGGACATAGAGAAGGAATACCTCGCCCCCGACTTCATCTACGGCAAGCGCACCTGACCGCACCCCGCCAACAGCACCCCGCCAACAGCACAAAAGACTAACACTAAACATAACACACCCATGAACAAGCGTACATGCCTCTACGACCGCCATGTCGAGCTCGGCGCGCTCATGCAGCCCTTCGGCGGGTTTGACATGCCCATACAATACTCATCCATCATCGACGAGCACAACGCCGTGCGCCAGCATTGTGGCGTCTTCGACGTCTCACACATGGGCGAGGTCCTCGTCACGGGCGACAGCGCCGAGCGCTTTGTCAACCACATCTTCACAGGCGACATCGCCGGAGCACCCGTCGGCAAGATCTTCTACGGCATGATGTGCTACCCCGACGGCGGGACGGTCGACGACTTGCTGGTCTACAAGATGGGCCCGCAGCGGTTCTTCCTCGTCATCAACGCCGCCAACATCGACAAGGACATGGAATGGATCATGGCTTGCGCCGAAGGCTTCGACATCCAAGTGGACGCCTGCTCCGACCGCTATGGCCAGCTGGCCGTGCAAGGCCCCGAGGCCGAGGCCGTCATGGAGGAGGTGCTGCGCATCCCCTGCAAGGAGCTGGCGTTCTACACGGCCAAGACCATCGAGACCGACGGCCAGGAGGTCATCGTAAGCCGCACGGGCTACACGGGTGAAGACGGGTTTGAAATCTACGGCAGCCACGGCTACATCGTCAGCCAGTGGGACAAGCTCATGGCCAGCGGCCGATGCAAGCCCTGCGGACTGGGTTGCCGCGACACGCTGCGCTTCGAGGTGGGCCTGCCGCTCTATGGCGACGAGCTCTCCCGCGACATATCGCCCATCATGGCAGGCCTCGGCATGTTCTGCAAGCTGGACAAGCCCGAGTTCATCGGACGCGAGGCCTTGCTCAAGCAAAAGAACGAGGGCGTGGCGCGCCGCCTTCGCGGCCTCATGCTCGACGACCGAGCCGTGCCGCGACATGGCTACAAGGTGCTCCGCGACGGACAGGAGGTCGGAGAGGTCACCACCGGCTACCGCCTCATCTCCGTGGAGAAGAGTTGCGCCGTAGCCCTGGTCGACTCTTCACTAAAGCTCGGCGACCGCGTGGAGGTGCAGATCCGCAAGAAGACCTTCCCGGGCACCATCGTCAAGAAGAAGTTCTACGACAAGCGTTACCACAAGTGACCGCCACTTGCCTGCGCCAACAAGCCATGGGCAAGCATTTCCCAAGCAACATTAACCATTAATCATAAAACAATCATGACCTATTACAGCGAGACCCACGAATATGTTTGTGTAGAAGGAGAATTCGGATATGTCGGCATTACCGACTACGCCCAGAAACAACTTGGCAACATCGTCTACGTGGACATGCCCGACGTGGACGACGACGTGACGGCAGGCGACGTGTTTGGCGCCGTCGAGAGCGTCAAGGCCGCCAGCGACCTGCTTGCGCCCGTGAGCGGCACGGTAGTCGAGGTCAACGAGGCCCTGGAGGACAGCCCCGAGCTCATCAACCAGGACGCCGCCGACAACTGGATCATCAAGGTGAAACTTTCCGACCCGTCGGAGCTCAAGGCGCTCATGGACGAGGCCACGTACAACTCAAAAAACCAATAGATGCACCGCTTTTTACCACAAACGCCCGACGACATCCGGCACATGCTCGAGGTCATCGGCATTGGCTCCGTCGACGACCTCTACAAGGACGTGCCCCAGGGCGTGCGCCTCAAGGGCGACTACGACCTGCCCCCCTCGCAGAGCGAGATGGAGATCCGCAAGAGACTCGACCGTTTGGGCAAGCTCAACAAGCAACTGGTCTGCTTTGCGGGAGCGGGTGTCTACGACCACTACACACCGGCCATCATCCCGCAGCTCGTGGAGCGGTCGGAGTACCTGACCAGCTACACGCCCTACCAGGCCGAAATTTCGCAAGGCACCTTGCACTACATCTTTGAATACCAGACCATGATGGCGCGCCTCACGGGCATGGAGGTGTCCAACGCCTCGATGTACGATGGCGCAACGGCGACCGCCGAAGCCGCCCTGATGGCTGTCGCGGCCACCAAGAAGACACACAAGGTCGTCGTCAGCGACGGCCTGGACCCCAAGGTGCAAGAGGTGGTGAAGACCTATGCCCACTTCCACGGCATCGAGCTGGTCACCCTGCCCACGACCGGTGGCGCCACCGACTTCTCGACGCTCGACGCCACACTGGCGGAGGGCGGTGTGGCCGCCGTCATCGTGCAACAGCCCAACCGCTACGGCATCATCGAAGACTTCACGGGAGTGGCCGACCGTTGCCACGAGGCCAAGGCGCTCCTGGCCATCAACAGCATAGCCGCCGACCTCTCCCTGCTGAAGACACCGGGCGAATGGGGGGCCGACATCGCCGTCGGCGAGGGGCAGAGCCTGGGCATTCCCATGTCGTGGGGAGGGCCCTACATCGGCTACATGTGCACCACCGAAAAGCTCATGCGCAAGATGCCGGGACGCATCGTCGGACAGACCGTAGACCAAGACGGCAAGCGCGCTTTCGTGCTGACGCTCCAGGCGCGCGAGCAGCACATCAGGCGCCAACGGGCCACATCCAACATCTGCTCCAACGAGAGCCTCATGGCGCTCTGGGTGACCATCTACATGGCCGCCATGGGTCCCAAGGGGCTGCGCGAGGCCACACAGATGGGATGTGACGGCGCCCACTACCTACACGACCGGCTCTTGGCCACAGGCCACTTCCACGACGCGTTCCCTGGCAAGGAATATCTCAACGAGTTTTGCGTCCGCTACGACGGCGACCTGCCCGCCCTCCAGGAGCGGTGGGTCGACCATGGGTTCCTGGGCGGCGTAGCCATTGCCGACGACACCGTCATGCTGGCCGTCACCGAGCAACGCAGCAAGGAAGAGATTGACCAACTGGTGGCTTGGGTGCCATGAAACCTTCATCACACTTTAAATTCCCCGATTCATGAACAATCAATTATATGACCGCCTCATCTTCGAGCTGAGCAGTCCGGGGCGCATCGGATACAGCCTTCCCCGAAATCCGTTTCCGCGTCATGAGCTGCCCCAAGCCTCACAGCGGAAGGAAGGGCCCGCCCTGCCCGAGTGTGACGAGATGACGGTGGTGCGCCACTACACCAACCATAGCGGCAACAACTTCGGCGTGGACAACGGCTTCTACCCCTTGGGCTCTTGCACGATGAAGTACAACCCCAAGATCAACGAGGAGGCGGCCAACCATCCCGACTTCAAGAACCTGCACCCGCTGCAACCAGCGAAGACCGTGGAGGGCGCGCAGACTCTTGCCGACGAACTGAAACAGATGCTTTGCGAGATTACGGGCATGGCCGACTTCACGCTCAAGCCATGCGCCGGAGCCCACGGTGAGCTCACGGGCCTCATGATTATCAGGGGCTATCATGAGAGCCGGGGCGACACCAAGCGCACGAAGGTGCTCGTGCCCGACTCGGCCCACGGCACCAACCCCGCCTCAGCGGCGGTGTGCGGACTGGAGGTCGTAGAGGTAAAAAGCAAGGACGACGGGACGGTCGATGTCGACGACCTGGCCAGCAAGCTCGACGACACGGTGGCGGCCATGATGATGACCAACCCCAACACGCTGGGCATCTTCGAACACGACATCACCCGGATCGTCGACATGGTGCACCAGTGTGGCGGCTTGATGTATTATGACGGGGCCAACCTCAACCCGCTGCTGGGCGTGTGCCGCCCGGGCGACATGGGCTTCGACGTCATCCACCTCAACCTGCACAAGACGTTCTCCACGCCACACGGCGGCGGAGGCCCCGGCAGCGGGCCTGTGGGCTGCCGCAAGGGTCTGGAGCCTTTCTTCCCCACCGTCAACCCCTACCAGGGCAACTTCCTCGTGGAGATGCGCGCCTGGGCCTACATCCTCAGCCTCGGGCGCGAGTACATCAAGCAGGTTGGGCCGCTGGCCACGCTCAACGCCAGCTACATCAAGGCTTCGCTCAAGAACGACTACGAGCTTCCCATCAAGGGCCTGAGCAAGCATGAATTTGTGTTCGACGGCCTGCGAGACAAGTCAACCGGCGTGACCACCATGGACGTGGCCAAGCGGCTGCTCGATTTGGGCTTCCACGCCCCAACCATCTACTTCCCGCTCCTCTTCCACGAGGCCATGATGATAGAACCCACGGAAAGCGAGAGCCTGGAAACCATCGACCGCTTCATCTCCGCCATGCGGCAAATAGCCCATGAGGCCAAGGACAATCCTGACCTTGTGAAGACAGCCCCCCACAACACTCCCATCAAGCGGGTGGACGACGTACTCGCCGCCAAGCATCCCGTGTTGACGTATGCCGAACCCCACGAACCCACAATGTCATGAAGCAAACTGACCTCATCATCATAGGAAGCGGGCCAGGCGGATACCAGGCGGCCGCCTACGCCGCGCGGCAAGGCCTTCGCGTCGTGATAGCAGAGGAGAACCTTGTGGGAGGAACCTGCCTCAACAGCGGGTGCATCCCCACAAAAGCCCTGATCCACGATGTTGAGAAAGCCTCCGGGAAAGAGGACGGCTCCTCCCTGCTGGAAAGAGCCATGCTACGCAAAGACCAACTCGTCGCCGGAATGCGCACGGGTGTTGGCAACATCCTTCACCACCCGGACATCTCCTTTGTGCACGGAAAGGCTTCTTTCCTGGACAACACCACCATCCAGGTGGGCGAAGAGACATTCTCGGCAGACAATTGCATCATCGCCACGGGCTCAAAGGCAAAGATGCCACACGTGGAGGGGTTGGGAGCCAAGGAGCTACAGGACAACCCCCACGTGGTCACGTCTGCGCAATTGCTCGGACAGGCTTCGCTCCCCCAACGCCTCTGCATCATCGGGGCGGGCGTCATAGGCCTGGAGATGGCCACAATCTTCCAAGCCTTGGGAAGCACGGTCGCCATCGTGGAGTTTCAAAAGGAATGTCTTCCGGCCATGGACCAGGAAATAGCCCGCCGCTTGCGAAAAGCCATGGAAAAGCGAGGCGTGGCTTTCCATTTGGGATGCGCCTTGCAAAAAGTGGAGGGCGGAACGGCAACCTTCAAAAACATCAAGAAGGAAAAGACGGAAACATGGCAGGCCGACCGCATCCTTGTGGCCACCGGGCGGCAAGCCAACGTGGAGGGGTTAGGGCTGGAGAACACCACGGTCGAAGTGGGCAAGAAAGGCATAGTGGTCGACGAGGACATGCAAACCTCAACGCCCCACATCTACGCCATCGGCGACGTCAACGGGCGGCAAATGCTGGCGCACGCGGCAACCTTCCAAGGCTACCGGGCCGTCAACCACCTGCTGGGGAAGCCCGACAACATCCGGCTCGACATCATGCCAGCAGCGGTCTTCACCCATCCCGAAGTGGCTTCAGCAGGACTCACGGAAGAAGCGTGCAAGCAACAGGGGCTGGCATGCACCACCCACAAGGCCACATACAGGGCCAACGGCAGGGCGCAAGCCATCGAGGCGACCGAGGGGTTGCTGAAAATCATCTGCGACGACCAGGGCAAGCTCGTGGGGTGCCACGCCATTGGGCAAGACGCGTCATGGCTCATCCAGGAATTGTCGTCTTTGATGAACTTCGACGTAACCCTTGACCGCCTGGCGGAGATAGTGCACATCCATCCCACGCTGTCTGAAATCATTTTGGATGCGGCAAGCCATTGAACACGGCAAGCACACGAAAACACTCTGAAAAAAGGCAACAGGAAAGCAGACGTCTCCGCCCGACTCTCGACGAAAAGTTAAAAAAAAGCCCATAGCCCTTCACTATAGGCTTTTTTTATTAACTTTGCATACAACGTAAAGTAAGCTATTCACATGCCTCGATTCAGACAATTATTGGGTTGCTTCCTCTTCCTTTGCGCGGTCACAACCGCCCATGCGCAGATGAAGTGGAATCAGCTTTACCAAACATACATCGACCAGTACAAGGACCTCGCCATCGAGGAGATGCTCAAGTACCGCATCCCCGCGAGCATCACCTTGGCGCAAGGCCTTTTTGAGAGCAGCGCCGGAAGGAGCGACCTCTCCACGCGCGGCAACAACCATTTCGGCATCAAGTGCCACGGGTGGACCGGGCCGTCGATGAACAAAGACGACGACACGGCCAACGAATGTTTCCGCGTGTACGAGACAGCGCGCGAAAGCTTCGAGGACCACAGCAAGTTCCTGTCCAAGAACGCACGCTACGCCCGACTGTTCAAGCTGGGCCAAACCGACTACCGTGGATGGGCCAACGGCCTGAAGGCATGCGGGTACGCCACCAACCCCAACTACGCCAAGAAGCTTATCGACCTCATTGAGCTCTACAAGCTCTGGCAATACGACAAGGCCCGAAGCTACGACAAGTTCATGGCCAAGCGATCGGGCAACGACCGTCCTGTCAACGCCGACTCCGGGTTGCACCCCATCCACCGCTTCAACAAGAACTATTACATCGTGGCGCGCGAGGGCGACACCTTCAAGAGCATCGGCAAGGAGACAGGGCTGAGCTACCGGAAGCTGGCCTCCTACAACGAGCGCAACCGCAAGGACGTGCTCCACGCGGGCGAGATTGTCTACCTCAAGAAGAAACGGCGCAGAGCACCCAAGGAATACAAGAAGCGCCCCCACGTGGTCAAGGCAGGCGAAAGCATGTACATGATTTCGCAATACTACGGCATCAGGCTGAAGAATCTCTACAAGAAAAACCACCTCAAGCCCGACTACGAGATTCAAGTCGGAGACGTGTTAAGACTATATTAACCAAACGCATAGCATGAAAAAGACTTTATTGACAACCGCATTAGCCTTGCTGTGGTGCGTGTGCTCCACCGCGCAAGACTTCAACCAGTATTTCCAGGACAAGACGCTCCGCATCGACTACATCTTCTCGGGCACCCACAACACGCAACACATCGCGGTCGACGAGCTTTGCGTCGAGCCACGCTGGTACGGCAAGCGCAAGCACCTTTCCGAAGTGCCCGTCGAGGGCAACGGACAAATAACCGTGCGCGACCACAAGACCCGGCGCGTCATCTACCGCAACTCCTTCTCAACCCTGTTCCAGGAGTGGCAGGAGGAGCCCGAGGCGCAAAGGACGGAGAAGTCGTTTGAGAACGTGTTCCTGGTGCCCATGCCAAAAGACACGGTAGACATCACGCTCGACCTGCGCAACAACCGACAGCAGATCACCTCGTCGCTCACCCACCAGGTGGTGCCCAACGACATCCTCATCCGTGAGATGGGCTACCGCAACGTCACCCCCTACGAGACGTTGCAACAGGCGAAAGACACCAACAACTGCATCCACCTGGCCTACCTGGCCGAGGGTTACCGACCCGAAGAGATGGCGACGTTCATCGCCGACGTCAAGACAGCCATGGAAGCCCTGTTCGCCCATGAGCCCTTCAAGAGCATGAGAGACCGCTTCAACATCGTGGCCGTCAAGTCGCCCTCCAAGGAAAGCGGGGCAAGCGAGCCCGGGAAGGGCATCTGGAAAAACACGGCCCTCCACTCCCATTGGGACACCAACTACAGCGAGCGATACCTCACAACGTCGCACCTGAAAGACATGCACGACCTGCTGGCAGGCACCCCCTATGAGCACATCCTCGTGCTGGTCAACTCCGACCGCTACGGCGGAGGCGGCATCCTCAACTCCTACTTCCTTTCCACTATGCACAACAAATGGTCGAAGCCTGTCGTCGTGCACGAGTTCGGCCACAGCTTCGCCGGCCTGGCAGACGAGTATGCCTACGAGACAGAGGAGGTGAACATGTACCCGCTTGACGTGGAGCCCTGGGAGAAGAACATCACGACCAAGGTCAACTTCAAGGGCAAGTGGGAGAAGATGATCGGCAAGGTGCCCGGCGTGGGTCTCCATGAAGGCGCCGGCTACAAGACGAAGGGTGTCTACCGCGCATGCGAAGACTGCCGCATGCGCACCAACCAGAACCCCGAGTTCTGCCCCGCGTGCCAGAAGGCTCTCCGCGAGCTCATCAACTTCTACACGGAATGACCCTCCAGCGGCAAGCGACCCACAAGGCCACCCCACTCGCCCGCTGCCTGACGACCACCTGCGCCATCCTCCACCTGGCGATCCTGGCGATCTTACCGATGGCTGGCAACGCCCGCGCGTGGGCGCAACCATCAGACGGCGAGCGGCTGGGCATGGCCATCGACTACTTCCAGGACGGGAAATACCACGAGGCGATGCTCATCCTGCAAGACCTGGACAGCCGCTACAAGCTCAATCCGCGTTTTCAGGCGTATCTCGGCGTGTGCTTCTACTACGAGTGGGACTACAAGCAAGCCAACGAGTGCCTTGACAAGGCCATCCCCAAGCTCACCGGCTTCGCCCCGCAGGAGCGCTCCTTCTATTACTTTGCCAACGCCGAGAGCCTGTTCAACCTGCGGCAATACGACCGCGCCCTCGACAACTACAGACAGATGCTCACGCTCTGCCACGACAACGAGAAGGGCGACGCTTACTACAAGATAGGGGTCATCCACACGTTCCACAAGGAATGGGCCGAGGCGCTCGACAACCTGCAAAGCGCGTGGCACTACTACACCAGGTACAACCCCGGCAAGAAAGCGCGCATCGCGCAAATACGCAACATGATACAAGGTTGTTGCGATAAAATCAACGGAAAAGGCACATAAAGGATTGGCTTCGCGCCATTTATTGGCGGAGAAACGCCCTTCATGTGCTTTTTTTTCATAAATTTGCACACATGATATTCTACTTTTCAAGCACGGGCAACACCCGATGGGCGGCCCAACAACTCAGCAAGGCCACAGGCGAGCAACTGGTCAGCATGGCCGACCACCCCACAGGCGAGATTTCCCCCAAGCTGGCAGACGGCGAGCGTGTGGGCTTTTGCTTCCCCGTGCATGGCTGGAGGCCCCCCATGCTGGTCAGGGAGTTCATCGCGCGCCTCCACCTGGCGGCAGGCGACCATTACGTCTACGCGCTTTGCACGGCAGGCGACAACATCGGCGAGACCATCGACCTGCTGGAAGAAGACCTGCACAGGAGAGGCATCGCCCTCGACTCCGCCTTCTCGCTCATCATGCCCGAATCGTACGTGGGGTTGCCCTTCATGGATGTCGACACCCAAGACAAGGAGCAGGCCAAGATCCGCGAGGCGGCCAAGCGGCTTGAAGCATACACGGCCGACATCCTCAACCGCACGAAAGGCGTGCGCCAACTCGACCGGGGCAGGTGGCCCCGCATCAACTCGCGTGTGCTGGGCGGATACTTCGCCAACCACCTCATTACCGACAAGCCCTTCCACGTGGAGGCCGACAGCTGCTCGAAATGTGGCACCTGCGCCAGCGTTTGCCCCGTGCACGACATCACGGGCGGCCCAGGCCAGCTGCCACGTTGGCGCCACAACGGCAGCTGTCTCACCTGCTTCGCGTGCTACCACCATTGTCCACACCACGCCATCGAATACGGTCGGCGCACCCAGCACAAAGGCCAATACTACTTTGGCCGCAACCAAAAACAAGACAACAAGACAAATAAGGAACCATGAAGAAACTCATCATCACCACCGCCCTCTGCTTGGCAAGCACCCTCGCCTGGTCGCAGCACCAGGTGACCGACAAGTGGGGGAACCAAGCCGCGCCCTCGGTCTTCGACCCCACCAGCCTGTCCAACCCCCTGTTTGGCCGCCACCTGCCCGCGGCCCACGCCGCAGCCCCCCACAAGGTGCTGGGCAAGCCCACGCCAGGGTACCTGACGCACCAGGGCTCGCCACGCATCCTGACCGTCCTCGTCAACTTCTCCGACTCGGCCATGGCGGTCAACCAGCCCAAGAAAGCGTTCGACCAGTTTTTCAACCAGGCGGGCGACCTGGATGACCTGGGCAACGGCAACTACCGCAACTACGGCAGCGTGAGCCAATACTTCAGCGACATGAGCGGCGGCACGTTCAGGCCACGCTTCGATGTCTACGGCCCCGTGGACCTGCTCCACACGATGGCCTACTACGGCGCGAGCCCCACAGGATCGTCGGCGGGCGAGAAGTCGCGCGAGCTGGTGAACGACGCGCTCGCCCTGCTCACCGACTCGGTGGCCGACCCTTCCGTCTACGACAACGACGGCGACGGCCTCATCGACTGCGTCTACATCATCTACGCGGGCCTGGGGCAAAACAACGGCGGTGGCGCCAACACCATCTGGGCCAAGACCGGGGCTGCCGACGGCTCGTTCAAGGGGATGAGAATCAACTGGTTTAGCATGGCTGGAGAGCTGTCGCCCTTTCTCGTGAGCGACGACAATCCCTCCTGGATGATCACGGGCGTGGGTGTGACCTGCCACGAACTGTCACACGCCATGGGACTGCCAGACATCTACCCGACGGTCAAGTCGGCGCAAGTGGACAACCAAGAGATGGAGTATTGGGACTTGATGGACGGTGGCGAATATGTCTACTATGGCTTCCGCCCCACCGCATACACGGCGTGGGAAAAGTCGCAGATGGACTGGCCGGTGGACATCGTGACCCTCACGGAAACCGAGGCGGACGTCACCATGGACAAGTCAACCCTACAAGGCGGTGTGGCCTACAAGATACAGAACGACGAGGAGCCCTTGGAATACTTCCTGCTGGAAAACATCCAAAAGGCGGGTTGGAACAAGTCGCTACCAGGTCATGGCCTGCTCGTCTACCACGTCAACGAGGTTGGGAACAACGTCATCTATATGGGCACCCATCTCAACAACAAGGCTGGCAAGCCGGGCATGGCTGTGGTGCCCGCCGACAGCGCTTGTCTCTCCTCCTACATCAAGGACAACAGCGCCCTCTACCAGCAGAGCCACAAGGGTGACCCCTATCCTGGCACCAGCCAGGTGACCGCGCTCAACGACAACATGGGCATTCCCAACTTCTGCTGGTACGCTGGCACGCAAGCCCCAACGGCCACAAATCAAGAGTTCCATAAGGTGGACAAGGCGTTGGCAAACATCCGAGAGAATAACGGCATCATCACTTTCGACTTCATCAATGGCTTCGCCACGGGCATCAACGAGGTCAAGGGCGATCGTCTCATCACCGACGACCAGATATTCAGCGTCAACGGAAATTCTGTGGGCAAGAACGCCAACACGCTGCAACCGGGTATCTACGTGCGCAACGGAAAGAAGTTTGTAGTGAAATAATCAACGACAAGGGAACACGCCCATATCCACAAGAGGCAGGAAGTCTTGCAAAGGCTTCCTGCCTCTTGGTTTATATTGTGTCCACACAATCTACTTGCCTTCAACGGCTTACGCCAGCACGCTCATCACCAGTTGCCGTATAGACCTTGCAGGCATGATGGTCAGAAATCAAACAAAGAGGCATATAAACAGAAAATCCAAGTCCTCACGAACTTGGATTTTACTGTGCGTCCTTAGGGATTCGAACCCTAGACCCACTGATTAAGAGTCAGTTGCTCTACCAGCTGAGCTAAGGACGCATGACCTTGCTGCTCTCCAGAAGTGCTTGATTGCTTGATTTCTGAATTGCGAGTGCAAAGTTACTCACTTTTGGGGAAACCTCCAAACTTTTCGGCGATTTTTTTTTGCACAAGAAGTGCATTTTGGACCAAATTCGTCTAAATCATACGGCACGGCATAAGTTCTATCGGGCAAAAGTACACATATCCCAGGCTTACCCATCATCTTCTTGTTATTTCCACCATGCATCGCATGATTGAGCAAGCCTATTTGGAAACCATTCAAGGCTCCTTTCAGGAAGTCGCCACTTTCCAAGGCTGACAAGGTGGCGTTGAACAAGCCATGCGCTCCAGCACGCAACAATTCATGGCCAACGCCATTCACTTCCCCGAAAGCTTGCCAAAGGTCACAGGTGGCATAATTCGCTGCAGCCAGAAACAGGCTTTGCGCTTCCGCCTTCCAAATGTTAGTGCCGGAATAGGCGGCATGAATCATACTGTTAACGACTCCAAGTCCAACAATTGCCAGTGTTAGGTCGTCTATCCCGGACAGCTCCCCGCTGGGGTCGGTGTACTTCAACGGGTTGTTGAGGCAGTAGCTGTACCAGTTGAAGCTCTGGCTGTTGTCGGGCTCCTGCACATAGTTGTCAGGACTGAGGAAGCGGTTGAGCGTCGGGTCGTAGAGACGGCCGTTACTTTCTCCGCTATGCGCCAGTGACCTTCGGTTCATGTTGACGAGGCCGTACTCGCCCATCATCTCGTGTCCCGTGTAGCCGCGGCAGAGGCCGATGGTGCCAGAGTGTCGCGGTCTGGCGGCCCCAGGCGTCGCAGGTGGCATCGAAGACCTTCACGCCGTTCTCGTCGAAGACGGCGCTGCCCTGCTGATTAGTGAAGTTAAAATGATTGTTCATGGTTTAGGATCAACTTACAACAACCACAACTTTTTTATTAGTTCTTCAGCATTACAAGATTGCAATTGCAAAAGCGGCAACTATGCCCAATAGCGTTGTAATGACAGAGCCCACACAAAAGGCTATTGTCCGCAAATTTAGCTCATTTTTCCCAAAAGGGCACCACATCGCTACGTGTTTTTTCATTTGCGGTCAGAAGCAGAGAGTTGGCGAGACATCTACATCCAAAAGCAATTGGGCAGGATTGTGCTTTTCCAAAAAAGTAATTGGCACACCCATCACTCCTTCGTAATCGTAGGGTATAAGATCCGTCTTCGAAACCTCTATTGCATCAAAGTTGATGTATTTTGGATATTCATCTGCAGAGTACGCCTTGTAAAGCGGCATATCTTCATGGCGCTTTTTTATGTCCAAATTCGTGTACCAGCAAATATTCCCCAAACTTCTCCACTTTTGCCCATTACTATCTACCCAAGAACGAGTAGCCCTTTCCTCATAATTATTTGGCACTTTAAAAGACATGCCACCCGTGTGATAACCAAGCTAAATTTTGTTGTCCCTTATCCAAGGGATATATTTCTTTGTAAGTTGCATTATTCTGACTTCCAATCACCAAAAACTTCTTGTCATACTCCATCAGTTGGGCGATATATTCCCGAAACAAGGAGAACGGCGGATTGGTTACCACGATATCGGCTTCCTTCAAGAGTTCCACATACTCCCAGCTACGGAAATCGCCATCGCCAGCAAGTGGTTTCACCCCGATTTCCTCAGCGCTCGGCGTGTGATTGCTACTCTTGTCGCCCTCATACGACCCATACGATTGCAGAAAAATATTGTTTCCCCATTTGCAAACGCAAGAAGCCATCCTCCCACACGTGGAAGATGGCTTCTTGTTAGGATGGATGCGCTATGCGCAAGGAGGCTCAGAGGCCGAGGCTCTTCTTGATGGCCTCGATCTTGGCGTCGGCCCGTCGGTCGAGCTCCTCATACTGCGAGGTGTCGGCCATGGTGCCCTTCACCTCGAGGTAGAACTTGATTTTGGGCTCCGTGCCCGAGGGGCGCACGCTGACCTTTGTGTCGTCGTCGCAGAACCACTGGAGCACGTTGCTCGTTTCGGGCATCGCGAGCTTGGACGTGTGTCCCTGGGCGTCGGTGGCCTCGAGCGTCTTGTAGTCCTTCCACAGCACCACGCGTGAGCCGCCCAGCTCCTTCGGCGGGTTGGCGCGGAAGTCGGACATCATCTTCTGTATCTCCTCGGCTCCCGTCTTTCCGGGGCGTTCCACGTTGATGGTGAACTCCTTGGAGAAGCCATACTCCTTGTAGATGTCCATGAGGATGTCGTAGAGCGTCTTGCCCTTGTCCTTGGCGTAGGCGCAAATCTCGGCCAGCAGCGAGCAGGCGGAGACGGCGTCCTTGTCGCGCACGAAGTCCTCGGCCAGGAAGCCGTAGCTCTCCTCGCCACCGCCGATGTATTGCTGCTTGCCCTCGGAGAGGCGTATCTCGCGTGCAATCCACTTGAAGCCCGTGTAGCAGTCGCGCATCTCCACGCCCTGCTTCTGGGCGATCTTCTTGATGAGCTCCGTGGTGACGATGGTCTTCACGATGAAGTCGGTGGGCTTGAGCTTGCCCGTGGCCTTGCGGTTGGCGATGATGTACCACAGGAATATCATGCAGGTCTGGTTGCCGTTGATGAGCACCCACTGGCCCTTGTCGTTCTTGCAGGCCATGCCCACGCGGTCAGCGTCGGGGTCGGAGGCCATCAGGATGTCGGCATCGAGAGCCTTGGCGTCGCGCAGACCGAGCGTCAGGGCTTCGGCAAACTCGGGGTTGGGACGGTCGACGGTCGGGAAGTTGCCGTCCTTGATCATCTGCTCGGGCACGCAATGCACGTTGTCGAAGCCCCAGTAGGCCAGCGAGCGAGGGATGAGCACACGCCCTGCGCCGTGGAGCGGCGTGTAGACGATCTTCAGGTCGTGCTGGCGGCGGATGACCTCAGGGTCGATGCTGATGGTGCGGATCTGGCGGAGGTAGGGCTCGTCGATGTCCTCGCCAATGACCTGGATGAGCTCCTTGTTGGGCGTGAACTTCACGTCGTCGATTGTGACCTTGTTCACCTCGTCGATGATGCCCGTGTCATGTGGCGCGAGCACCTGCGCGCCGTCCTCCCAGTAGGCCTTGTAGCCGTTGTACTCGCGCGGGTTGTGGCTGGCCGTGATGTTCACGCCGGCCTGCGCCTTGAGGTGACGGATGGCGAAAGAGCACTCGGGCGTGGGGCGCAGGTCGTCGAAAATGTATGCCTTGATGCCATTGGCCGAGAAGATGTTGGCCACGGTCTCGGCATAGAGGCGGCTGTTGTTGCGGCAGTCGTGACACACCACGGCGCTGATTTCCTGGCGGTCCTTGAAGCACTTCTTCAGGTAGTTGGCAAAGCCCTGTGTGGCCATGCCTACAATATAGATGTTCATGCGGTTGGTGCCTGCGCCCATGATGCCGCGCAGGCCACCTGTGCCGAATTCCAAATTCTTGTAGAACGCCTCGATGAGACTGGTCTTGTCGGGGTTGTCGAGCATGGCTTGGACCTCTTCACGGGTCTTCTCGTCAAACGAGGGAGAGAGCCACTCCTTGGCCTTGGCCTCACACTGGGCTATCAATTCTGCATTATTTTCCATAATAGCTTTAAAATTAAATTTGTCGTTTTTACATCGCAAAGTTAGCATAAAAAATCTGAATACGGCCTATCCATTCAGCAATTTTTAGTAAATTTGCAAATCATAACGATTGCAAAAGTTTTCACATCACCCATTCAAAACAACATCACACTCATGCATTTCACAGGACTCATCATCGCCATCGGCACGTTCCTCATCATCGGGCTATGCCACCCGCTCGTCATCAAGGCCGAGTACCACTACGGCACACGCCCGTGGGTCGTGTTCCTAGTGGCGGGAGTGGCGTGCGTCATCGGCTCGCTCCTCATCGGCCACACTATCGCCTCCTCGCTCGTGGGCGTGTTGGGAGCCAGCCTGTTGTGGTCGATCGGCGAGCTTTTCTCGCAGAAGAAGCGCGTGGAGAAAGGCTGGTTCCCCATGAACCCGAAACGCAAGGACGAATACCGGGAGATTGACAAGGACGAGACGCTCTGCCCCGTGCGCAAGGGCAAAACCATCTACGGAAAGCGCCCATGAAGACCCTCTTGCTGCTCGTCGGGAAGACACAAGACAAGCATTTCATCGCCGGCATCGACGACTACGCGGCCCGTATCGGCCACTACATGCCCTTCGACATCAGGGTGATACCCGAGCTCCGCAACACCAAGAACCTGTCGGAACAACAACAGAAGGCGCAAGAGGGCGAGTTGCTCCTCAAGCAGCTGCAGCCCTCCGACACGGTGGTGCTCCTCGACGAGCGGGGCGCGGAACGCCGGAGCGTGGAGTTTGCTGCATGGCTGCAGAAGAAGCAAAACACAGCGCGGCGGCTCGTCTTCGTCATCGGGGGGCCGTATGGCTTCTCGGAGGCCGTCTACAAGCGCGCCGACGAGATGGTGTCGCTCTCGCGCATGACCTTCAGCCACCAGATGGTGCGCCTCGTGTTCACCGAACAGGTCTACCGCGCTTGCACCATCATCAAGGGCGAGCCCTACCACCACGAGTGAGCCTGCCCCGCCCCACCGCAAAGCCGCCCGGGCTGGCAGGCCGCCACCTTCTTCTCGCCGACTAAAACGGTGGTCTACCTTTTCATCTGCTCAAAACGATTGTATACCATGAGAAAATTCATTTTGTCCCTGATGGCCTGCGCGCTCCCCCTCGCCACGCAAGCCCAACAATGGCCAGCCGCGCGCCAGGAGGCCAAGCCCGGGCTGCGCTGGTGGTGGCTGGGGTCGGCCGTCGACAAGCCCAACCTGCAATGGGCCATGCGGCAATACGCCTCCCATGGGGTGGGAGCCGTGGAGATAACACCCATCTACGGCGTGAAGAACAACGAGAAGAACAACATCGGCTACCTGTCGGACAGATGGATGGAGATGCTGCGCTACACCGAGCAGCAAGGGGCCGCAGACAGCATCGAGATAGACATGGCCACAGGCACGGGATGGCCCTTCGGCGGGCCATGGGTCCCCCTGGAGGAGAGCGCTTCGCAGATGGTCATCGTCGACAAGACGGCCGAGGGTCGCAAGCTGAAAGCCCTGGACATCACCCCACCCAGCAAGAAGGCTTCCAACTGCCGCCTGGTGGGCATCTACGCCTTCGCCAACGGGCAACACGTCAACATCACCAAACTGCTGGGGAAAGGAGCCTTCAGGCTCCACATGCAAAAGGAGGGAAGCTCCATCCGCGCCGCCTCGATAGACGGGAAGCTGCCCAAGCGAGGCACATGGCGCGTCATCGCCCTCTACCAGAAGTATGGGGTGATGCGCGTGAAACGCGCCGCGCCGGGCGGAGCGGGTCTCGTCGTGGACCACTTCGACAAGCAAGCCGTCGGCCACTACCTACAGCACATATCACAAGCCTTCGAGCGCACGCGCACGCCCTACCCGCACACCTTCTTCAACGACAGCTACGAGGTGTCGGAGGCCGACTACACCACGCGCCTCTTCGAGGAGTTTGAGCGGCGGCGCGGCTACTCCCTGGAAGACCGCTTCGACAAGCTGGTGGACGGCGACCAAGCCGTGGTGGCCGACTACCGGGAGACCCTGAGCGACCTCCTGATAGAGAACTTCACCCAGGCCTGGACCCAATGGGCACACAGCCACGGGGCCATCACGCGCAACCAGGCACACGGCTCGCCCGCCAACCTCATCGACTGCTACTCGGCGGTCGACATACCCGAGATCGAGGGCTTCGGCCTTTCCGACTTCGGCATCAAGGGGCTGCGCACAGACCCTGGCTTCACCCGCAAGAACGACTCCGACTTCTCCATGTACAAGTGGGCCTCATCGGCCGCCCACATCAACGGCAAGCCCTTCACCTCGAGCGAGACGTTCACGTGGCTGACCGAGCACTTCCGCACTTCGCTCTCGCAGATGAAACCCGACATGGACCTGATGTTCGCGGGAGGGGTCAACCACATGTTCTTCCACGGCACGGCCTACTCGCCCAAGGACGACCCGTGGCCTGGATGGAAGTTCTACGCCAGCGTGGACATGAGCCCCACAAATACCATCTGGCGCGACGCGCCCTACCTGATGCGATATATCACCCGTTGCCAAAGTTTCCTGCAATGGGGCGCGCCCGACAACGACTTCCTGGTCTTCGTGCCCGTGCGCGACCTGTGGAACAAGCAAAGCCGAGGCAAGCGGCTCATGCAGTTTGCCATACACACCATGGGGCAGCAAGCGCCCGAGTTCAGCAAAACCATCGAACAGATAGACAGCCTGGGGTATGATTGCGACTACATCAGCGAACGCTATTTGCTCAAGACCCAGTTTGCCGGGGGCATGCTACAGACAGCCGCAGGAACACGCTACAAGGCACTCATCCTGCCCGACAAGGGCAACCTGCTCACGACGGCCGTCAGGCTGCACATCGACAGCCTGCGCCAACAGGGCGCCACCATCATCGTGGGGACCGACGGAAAGGCCATGGGAAACGTGGCGAAACCCGAGGAGATGAAAGCACGCCTCGGGCTGCGGCTCATCAGGAGAAGCAACCAGCTGGGGTTCCATTACTTCATAGCTAACCTGAGCGCGAAAGACATCGACACCACCACCACGCTGGCCGTCCCCCTCAGGGAGGCAATCTGGTTCGACCCCATGACGGGGAGCCGCCATCGCGCCAACGTCAGAGAGGGGCGCTTGCGTGTCTGCCTGCGCTCGGGCGAGTCGCTCATCCTGGAGACGTTCACCCAGCCGTCGCCCTCGCTCGCTGGCCAACTGGCCCAGCTGCAGACCCGAGCCACAAAGCCCGTGGACGCTTCCCGAAAGACGCTCAATGACGGATGGACGCTTTCTTTCCAAGAGTCGGTTCCCCGATACGACAAGACTTTGGCCATCGGCCACCTGAAAACATGGGAGAACCTCAACGACACGTTGCGCACGCTCATGGGGACGGGCTCCTACGAATGTAGCGTGAAATTGAGCGGAAAAGAGCTGAAGAAGGGCACCCGCTGGGCCATCGACCTGGGCGACGTGCGCGAGAGCGCGCGCGTCTTCATCAACGACTCGCTCATCGGATGCGCTTGGGCTGCCCCGTTCACGTTGCAGTTTTCAGGCCTGCTCAAACCCGGCGCCAACCGCATACGCGTCGAAGTGACCAACCTGCCCGCCAACCGCATCGCCCAGCTTGACCGAGAGGGATACCCCTGGAGAAAGATGGAAGAGATAAATGTCGTGAACATCCATTACCAGAAGGACAACTACACCGGCTGGGAGCCCGTGCCCTCAGGCCTGGCCAGCCACGTCACGCTCTACCGCGTGGAATGACCTCTTGACATTAAAAAAGCCTTGCCCGGCCAGGAACAGCCTCGACCATCATCGACGTGGCTGCTCCCGACCGGGCAAGTTTCATATCAACGCGAATGAGCTAAGAAAACTCACCCCAGCAACGAGTTTCTGTACCATTCGTAGAGCTTCCCGACACCCTCGCCTATCTCCACCTTGTGGTGCCAGCCCAAATGGTGGAGCTTGCTCACGTCGATGAGCTTTCGGGGCGTGCCATTGGGCTTGGAGCAATCCCAGCAGAGCTGCCCGCCAAAGCCCACCGTGCGCACCACAAGCTCGGCCAGTGCCTTGATGGTAAGCTCCTTGCCCGTCCCAACGTTGATGTGGCAATTGCGAATCTCACCCAACGAGGGAATGGCGCCTCCGCGGCCTTCAGAGTTGTTGCGGTTAATCTCGCCGTCGGCCTTCACGCCGTAGAACACCGAAGAATACTTCTTGATGCCAATGATGTCCTTGAAATCGACGTTCAACAAGACATGCACGCTGGCATCCGCCATGTCCTCGCTCCACAGGAACTCGCGCAGCGGACTGCCGTCGCCCCACAACGTCACCTTGTTGTCTTCGATGCCGTAGAAGGCCAACGCCTTCAGGATGCGCTCCTGGCTGCTACGGCCATCCACATTGCCTGGTCCGACCAACGCCTGCAACTTGGCCGGCGGGTTGACGGGGCGCTTGTCCATGTCCACACGGATGGCGTCCCAGGCACCTTCATGGATGAGCTTTGCCAAATAAACCTTGCGCATCATGGCTGGCAAGACATGCGAGTTTTCCAGGTGGAAATTGTCGTTTGGACCATAGAGGTTGGTGGGCATCACGGCTATGTAGTTGGTGCCATACTGCAAGTTGTAGCTCTCACACATCTTCAGGCCCGCAATCTTGGCGATGGCGTATTCCTCATTGGTGTACTCAAGGGGCGAGGTGAGCAAGGCGTCCTCCTTCATCGGCTGGGGAGCGTTCTTGGGATAGATGCAAGTGGATCCGAGGAAGAGCAGCTTCTTGGCGTGGTGCTTGTATGCCTCCTCAATCACGTTGCATTGGATCTTCATGTTCTGCATGATGAAGTCGGCACGGTATAGCGAGTTGGCCATGATGCCCCCCACGAAGGCCGCCGCGAGCACGACAGCATCGGGACGCTCCGCGTCGAAAAAACTTTTAACCGCCTGGCGGTCGGTCAAGTCGATCTCGCTGTGCGCGCGCCCCACGAGGTTATGATAGCCCCTTTGTTCCAAGTTGTTCCAGATGGCCGAGCCCACAAGGCCGTGATGCCCCGCCACATAAATCTTACTGTTCTTGTCTAATGCCATTTCTTCAAGAAGATTTAACGTTTTCCACCACCCTTACTCGGGCAATTGGGCTTTCAGGTAGAGCTTGCGCACAAACTTCATGTCGTGCTCCACCATGATGCGGACAAGCTCATCAAACGAGGTCTTGTGCGGATTCCAACCCAACGTCTGCCTGGCTTTCGTCGGGTCGCCCAACAGCTGTTCGACCTCTGCCGGCCGGAAATACTTGGGGTCCACCTCCACCAAGACGCGGCCCGTGGCCTTGTCGCGGCCCTTCTCGCCGACACCCTCGCCTGTCCATTCCAGCTCGATGCCAACCTCGCGGAAAGCCAGCGAGGCAAACTCGCGCACGGTGTGCATCTCGCCCGTGGCTATCACGAAGTCGTCGGGACGGGGCTGTTGCAGAATGAGCCACATGCATTCCACATAGTCGCGGGCATAGCCCCAGTCGCGACGGGCGTCAAGGTTGCCCAGATAAAGCTTGTCTTGGTATCCCTGCGCGATGCGGCAGGCAGCGAGCGTGATCTTCCGGGTCACGAAGTTCTCGCCACGACGCTCGCTCTCATGGTTGAAGAGGATGCCGTTGCAGCAATACATGCCATACGACTCGCGGTAGTTCTTCATGATCCAGTAGCCGTAGAGCTTGGCCACCGAGTAGGGGCTTCGCGGGTAGAAAGGCGTGGTCTCACGCTGCGGCACCTCTTGCACCTTTCCAAAGAGTTCTGACGTGGAGGCCTGGTAGATGCGGCAGTCGTGCTCCAGGTGGCAGATGCGCACGGCCTCCAACAGGCGCAACACGCCCACGGCATCGGTGTCGGCCGTGTACTCGGGCACGTCGAACGACACCTTCACGTGGCTTTGCGCCGCCAGGTTGTAGATTTCCGTGGGTCGCACCTCGTTGATGACGCGGATGAGCGACGACGAGTCGGTCATGTCGGCCCAATGAAGGTTGACGAGGCGACGTTTCTTCATGTCGCGCACCCACTCGTCCAGGTAAAGGTGCTCGATACGCCCCGTGTTGAAAGAAGAGGATCGGCGTAAGAGGCCGTGGACCTCATATCCTTTGGCTATGAGGAACTCGGCCAGGTAACTGCCGTCTTGCCCGGTGATGCCCGTAATCAAGGCCACCTTTCTGTTATCTTGTTGTTTCTGCATATCCGATGTGCTTCTTGGCGTGGCTCACTCGCTAAACTGCTTGATGCGCTGCTCCTCCGAGAGCTTGCAGATGAGCAAGCGCCCGTCGTGCTCCGCCACGATATACCCGTCGAGGCCTTGTATGACCGTCTTGCGCCCCTGCGCCACATGCACCATGCAATTGCGGCTTTCATACACCTTGATGTTGTCGCCGACAAGCGCGTTGCCATACATGTCGCGCTTGCTCTGCAGGCGGAGGGCACCCCATGTGCCCAAGTCGCTCCACCCGAAATCTGCCGGGCAGACAAATATTTCCTCGGCCTTCTCCATCACGGCATAGTCGATGGAGATGTTGTCGCAGTCGGCATAGACCTCGTCAATCACCTGCTGCTCCTCGGCCGTGCCAAGCTGCGGCTGCAACCGCTCGAAGATGCGGTTGATGCGGGGCGCGTACATCCGGAGGGCGTTGACAATCGTTTCGACGCGCCAGATGAAGATGCCCGCGTTCCAGAAGAAATTGTTCTCCTGCACATATTGCTGAGCCGTAGCCAGGTCGGGCTTCTCGCGAAACTGGTCTACCCGGAATATCTCCTTGTTGCGCAACGAGTTGGTCGACAGGTCGGCTTGTATGTAGCCGTAGCCAGTCTCCGGACGGCTGGGCTTCATGCCAAGCGTGACGATGGAGTCGGTCTCGCCAGTAAATTTCAAGCATTGGTTGATTACCCGCTGAAACTCCACCACATCGGTCACCACGTGGTCGCTCGGGGTCACAACGATGTTGGCAAGCGGGTTTTCCTTCTTGATGCGCCACGACACGTAGGCGATGCATGGTGCCGTGTTGCGTCGGCAAGGTTCCAAGAGAATGTTGCCAACAGGTATGTCGGGCAACTGCTGCCTGACCAGTTCAGCATAGCGCTTGTTGGTCACCACCCAAACGTTCTCCGCAGGGCAAATGCCCTTGAAGCGGTCTCTCGTCATCTGCAAGAGCGAGCGCCCGACGCCCAACACGTCAATAAACTGCTTGGGGGTTTCCTCTGTGCTCATGGGCCAGAACCTGCTGCCCACTCCACCGGCCATAATGACCAGGTGATTGTTCGTTTCAGCCATAATCGTCCATTTAATGAATTAATAAGACAAAGTTACTAAAAAAAAGTAAATCGCGCAAACTTTCACTTCCAACTTTGGCTTTTGGCACTATTTTCGCCTTATTACTTGAAAAAGAAGCTTATGTTGACACAATACATCATCACGGGCATCGTCGTGGCCCTTGCTACGGCCTATGCCATTTGGAGAGCTGTCGATAGCGTGCGGCACGCTGACCGATGTCGCGGATGCGCACTCGCCGACCATTGCAGCAAGAGGGGCGGGCCTGTTACTGGTGGTGCTCGGGCACCACGGCAAAATAAACAAGGTCGTGGTCGGTGTTGTTCTCCATGAAATGGCTGTGACCCATGGGGCAATAATGGCATTGCCCAGCACGGCATGTCTCCACCTTGCCGTCATAATGGAACGTGGCCACTCCGCTAATCACAAAAATGATTTCACAATTTTGCTCATGGGTGTGAAGCCCCGTCGAGGAGCCTGGGCGAAGGGTTGAGTACATGATTTTCACCTTGTCATCCGCGTAGTTGCGGGTATCAAGGGGGCCTTTGCCTCCTTTGAAGTTCATCACATGAGCTTCAGCAATCTTCTCAAAGTCAATAATCATCTTGCAATATGTTTAAGCATTGCCCATGACCGTTACGATCAGGACAACATGTTACAAGTTGCAAAGATAAAACAAATAGGGGGCAATAAAGAACAATTGCTTCACTTTTCTTTCACAACTCCCAGCCACGGCAGACGCGCCGGCGAGCTTCCATCGTAAAGTAGCTATCCTATCGCGAGAAATAATAGCTTTTATTTGCAGAAATATAGCTTAAATTCATAAAATAATAGCTTAAAATCCTGAAATAATAACTATTATTTTTCAGCGCATCTAACTCGTTGATACTAAGCAAGAAAGGAGCGATAATTATTCCAGCGCATAACAACAAACGTAACCATCCGAAATCAGCCG
>DJOD01000029.1 GCA_002437115.1 Prevotella sp. UBA6447 | reverse complement strand
GCCTCGCGATGGGCTTGTTTCTCAAATTAGCCTTTTTAGCTTTTCCTTCGGGATGCGTGTTCACATCCCTCTCTCGTCGGGTTAGGGACACCCTCTCTCGTCGGGTTGGGATGCGTGTCGGGGCATCCCATCTCTTTCATCAGATATGGTTTAAATCATCAAGTACATGGCTCCTCCCATCAGGGTGTGCGAGAGCCAGAGGATGGCGAGTCCTATCACGCCACCCAGCAGGGCCTTCCATCCGATGTAGCGGAAGAACCAGCCCATGTGCATGTGCTCCATCTTCATCAGGGCGAGGCCGCTGATGGTGCCGATGCCGAGCACGTTGCCGCCAGCCATCACGCAGTAGGCGATGACCTGCCAGTAGATGCCGTTGGTGCTATACACGGAGTCGAGGGCGGAGGCTGGGTCGCCCAGTCCCACCACGTCGTGCAGCGAGAAGAAGTTCATGGCGGTGGCGAAGTTGTCGAGCACGGTGCTCAGCAAGCCCGCTGCCACGCCATGCAGCCATACGGCGGGATGCTGGTCATCTACGCCCAGGCATGCCACCACGTCGTCGAAGGCACCAGTCTCCTTCACCACGCCCACGGCGAGCATCATGCCCATCACGAAGAGTATCATCTGTATCACGCCATACTGCAACACCAGCGGAGTGCGGCGCTCCACCATGGCGTCCATGTTCATGAGCTTGCGATTGAAAATCTCGTTCACAATCCAAAGGATGCTGAGCACGCAGAGCGCGCCCAGGAACGGACTGAGCTTGGTGATGTCGTGGAAGGTAGGTATCAACCAGAGTCCGCCGACGCCCACGATGAGCATCAGCAGTCGCTGCCAGGTGTTCAGGCGAGTGTCGTCGCCACGGTATGGCATCACGATCCACTCCGTCTCCACCCTCTCGGGCAGCATGCGCTGCATCATCGCCGTAGGCACGAGCCAGGCGGCGAGGCATGGCACGAGCAGGGATAGCGAGAAGATGGTGGCGGTGACAGCCCCGGAGTTCCAGAGCACCAGCCCCTCGGGGTTGCCTATCACGGTGAGCGCACCTCCACAGTTGGCTGCCAGGAGGATGACTCCCCCATAGACCATGCGCTGTCGGCGGCTCGGAATCACGCCGTGCATGATGGTGAGCATCATCACGGTGGTGGTGAGGTTGTCGAGGTTGATGGATATCACGAAGGTGGCGATGGCGAGTGTCCATAGCATCTTCTTGCTGCTCCGGGTGCGAAGCAACTGGCGCACGAAGTCGAAGCAGCCGTTGTTGTTGAGTATCTCGACGATGGTCATGGTGGCGAGCAGGAAGAGCACGATCTCCGCCGCCCTACCCACCTGCGGCAAGAAGATGTTGCGCGAGATGAAGTACTTCACGGTGGTGCTGGTGCTCTCCACCTCGCTCAGGTTGAGGTAGTGGGAGTAGTCGCCCGGGTGCTCGCTGGTCACGAAGTCCATACCGAAACAGATATAGAGAACCCAGCCCACCGTCCCGGCAAAGATAGCCACGGCGGCACGGTTCACCTTCGTCACGTACTCAGTAGCGATGAGCACGTAGGCGAGAATCAATATGGTCATGATGACTAGTGTCATAAATACTCTATGCTATTATTTATTTCATTTATTTCGAATTCATTTATTTCAAATTCATTCTTGCAAATTTTTCGAGGGCAAAGGTAACAAAATATTTGATAACACAAGCATTAAGCATCATTTTTTTAATGAATTTAACGCAAAAGTAATGCAAACGTAACCTCCACATAGCATACGGCTGGCAAATTATCTTCTCCCTAACACGGCTGGCATACGGCTGGCAAATTATCTTTTCCCGACCCAACAAACTCCCCTTATATTATATATATATAACGTGTAAACTAAGGAATTATTGTATGAAGTGAGCCAAGAAAAATGAGGTAAATACCCAAGAAAAAAGGCAAACTACGGCCATTTTAGTTAAATATCCTTAACCAGCGAAAGAAAAAGGAGCCAAATTGCCCGTAAGTCACGGAAAATGAGTAATTTTGCGCTCGATTTGGTGGAATTATAGATAGAGTCGGTTCGTTTCTTACGAAAAGTCGAAGAAATTCGATTACGAAAAAAAGTCGAAGAAATTCGATGGAGAATCACGACCGGCAAATTCAATAACAACATAAAGTCAAACTTTATTAATTTAAATTTTTAATTATTTTTTATGTCAGATTTAAAGAACGTAAAGCCACTCGACGACTTCAATTGGGATGAGTTCGAGAATGGCACAAACGCAGGCGTCAGCAAAGAGGACCTCGAGAAGGCCTATGACGAAACACTTAACAAGGTAACCGAGCACCAGGTGGTAGAGGGTACCGTAATCTCAATCGACAAGAAAGAGGTTATCGTAAACATCGGCTACAAGAGCGATGGTATCATTCCTGCTTCCGAGTTCCGTTACAACCCAGACCTCAAGGTAGGCGACAAGGTAGAGGTTTACGTGGAGAACCAGGAGGACAACAAGGGTCAGCTCGTGCTCTCTCACAAGAAGGCTCGCCTCAGCAAGTCTTGGGAGCGCGTTAACGAGGCTCTTGAGAACGAGGAGGTTATCCAGGGTTACATCAAGTGCCGCACTAAGGGCGGTATGATCGTTGACGTCTTCGGTATCGAAGCTTTCTTGCCAGGAAGCCAGATCGACGTTCACCCTATACGCGACTACGACGTATTCGTAGGCAAGACCATGGAGTTCAAGGTTGTCAAGATCAACCAGGAGTTCCGCAATGTAGTAGTATCTCACAAGGCTCTCATCGAGCAGGAGCTCGAGGCACAGCGCAAGGAGATCATCGGTAAGCTCGAGAAGGGTCAGATCCTCGAGGGTACCGTTAAGAACATCACTTCTTATGGTGTATTCGTTGACCTCGGTGGTGTTGACGGATTGATCCACATCACAGACCTCTCTTGGGGCCGCGTAAGCGATCCACACGAGGTGGTATCTCTCGACCAGAAGATCAACGTGGTAATCCTCGACTTCGATGAGGAGAAGCGTCGTATCGCCCTCGGTTTGAAGCAGCTCACCCCACATCCATGGGATGCTCTCGATCCAAACTTGAAGGTAGGCGACCACGTGAAGGGTAAGGTAGTGGTTATGGCCGACTACGGTGCATTCGTAGAGATTGCTCCAGGTGTAGAGGGCTTGATCCACGTATCTGAGATGTCTTGGAGCCAGCACCTCCGTTCTGCCAACGACTTCATGAAGGTAGGCGACGAGGTAGAGGCTGTTATCTTGACTCTCGACCGCGCTGAGCGCAAGATGAGCCTCGGTATCAAGCAGCTCCAGGCTGACCCATGGGAGAACATCGAGACTAAGTTCCCTATCGGCAGCAAGCACATCGCTAAGGTTCGCAACTTCACTAACTTCGGTATCTTCGTAGAGCTTTCTGAGGGCGTAGATGGTTTGATCCACATCTCTGACCTCTCTTGGACCAAGAAGATCAAGCACCCATCTGAGTTCACCACAGTAGGCGCTGAGCTTCCAGTCATCGTGCTCGACATCGACAAGGAGAACCGTCGCTTGAGCCTCGGCCACAAGCAGCTCGAAGAGAATCCTTGGGACAAGTACGAGAAGATATACGTCCCTGGTACGGTTCATGAGGGCACCATCACTGAGATGATGGATAAGGGCGCTGTCATATCACTTGCTGAGGGCGGTGAGGGCTTCGCTACTCCCAAGCATCTCCAAAAGGAGGATGGCACGCAGGCCAAGCAGGGTGAGACGCTTCCTTTCAAGGTGATTGAATTTGCCAAAGAGACTCGTCGCATCATCCTGTCTCACTCTCGCACCTTTGAGGATGTGAAAGATGACGTGGTGAAGACACACCGCCATGCAGCGCGCAAGCAGAGCGAGGCTCCTGCAATCAACAACGTTGCAGCCGGAACATCACTTGGAGACCTTGACGTGTTGGCTAAATTGAAGGCTGACCTCGACAAGACCAGCAAGTAATTTCTGATTACAAACTTTTCCAGCCAGGTCGATACCCGTTGTATCGGCCTGGCTTTTATTATGCGGTAACTTCCATTAACAGATGTTAATCGTGAGTTTTTTTGTTCATTATTTACGTATTTTTCACTGATTTTATGTATCTTTGCAGATAGTTTCGTATGTCTTAGTGTTTCCCCATTGGAAACATGTCCATTCAGAAAACATTCATCATACTATATATGTATAGCAAAGAAGATTTACTATCTAAGAGTTCCACGGAACTTGCGGAAGTTGCTCAATCTCTTGGCCTCAATGCAGAGGCAACGAAGGATGAAAATGAGCTTATTTACGCGATTCTCGACAAGCAAGCGGAAGAAGAAGGTAAAAACAACCCCTTGGTATCATCGAAACGCAAACGTGTTCGTATTGGGAAGAGTGAACCTGATAAAGTTTATTCAGTCAATGGCAAATCAGGTGAGAATTTTGACACCCGTAAGGCACGCTTAGCGTCCGAACAACCTCGGCTCTTCAAGGATCCCGAAACCATGAATGAGATGGAATCAGACAACTCTGCGCTTGACGTGAAAACGCTCGAAGACGAATTGGCCTCTCTGCCAAAGCATCGTGGTCCCAAAACCAAACGTGAGCGCGAATTGCTTAGTCTCATTGAAAAGGCCAAGCTGCAAGTCCAAGCAGGAGGCAACGAGGTCAGCACGCCGACGGAAGATTCCTCTGAGGCAACCGATGAAACGACTGGCTCAACGGAGATGTCGGCTATTCCTGAAGAGACCTATTCGAACCAGCAGGGTAACGCAACAACAGACCCTGCAAGCGATGACAAGATAGCACAGTTGCAGGCGAAGGTTCTAGCACACAACGAGTCTGCTGAAAACTCGAAGCAGGCAGCAAACGCCGATGGTGTGTGGAGTGGCGATCCCGGTGACGGCACAGACTTTATTCCAGTCGTTGACTTGCCTATCGAAGACCAAGGTGCTGTGCCCAATTACGACATGTTTGACAACCCGACATCTACCTTCCATCGTCAGGAAGAACCATCCGCGCCCGTGCGTACACAGCAGCCAGCGGCCGAAAGGAGTGACTATGACTTCGCTGACCTTATCACCGCCAATGGAGTGCTTGAGATCATGCCAGACGGCTATGGTTTTCTTCGCTCAAGCGATTACAATTACCTTTCCTCACCAGACGACATCTATGTTTCCAACGCTCAAGTGAAGCATTACGGTCTGAAGACCGGAGATGCCATTCTCTGCCATGTGCGCCCGCCACGCGAGGGAGAGAAATACTTCCCATTGACAAGTATCGACAAGATCAACGGGCGCGACCCTACAGAGATTCGTGACCGCCTTCCCTTCGAGCATCTCACGCCTCTTTTCCCAGATGAGAAGTTCAACCTATGTGGCGATCGCGCAACTACCAACCTGTCTACGCGCATTGTGGATTTATTCTCGCCCATAGGCAAGGGACAGCGTGCACTGATTGTAGCGCAGCCAAAGACCGGTAAAACCATATTGATGAAGAACATTGCAAACGCCATAGCTGCCAACCACCCCGAGGCTTACTTGATGATGTTGCTCATTGACGAGCGACCCGAGGAGGTTACAGACATGTCGCGTACGGTTAATGCTGAAGTCATAGCATCCACCTTTGATGAGCCCGCAGAGCGCCATATCAAGATTGCCGGCATCGTGCTTGAGAAAGCCAAGCGTATGGTGGAATGTGGACACGACGTGGTTATCTTCCTCGATTCCATCACCCGCTTGGCCCGTGCCTACAACACGGTCAGCCCAGCCAGTGGAAAGGTACTCACAGGTGGTGTTGACGCCAATGCATTGCAAAAGCCCAAGCGATTCTTCGGTGCTGCCCGCAACATAGAGGGAGGTGGCTCGCTCACCATTATAGCTACGGCTCTTATTGACACAGGTTCAAAGATGGACGAGGTAATCTTCGAGGAGTTCAAAGGAACTGGCAACATGGAATTGCAGCTCGACCGTTCGCTGTCTAACAAGCGAATCTTCCCGGCTGTCAACCTGGTGGCCTCGAGCACCCGTCGTGACGACTTGCTTCAAGACGAAATCACGTTGCAGCGTATGCGTGGTATTCGCAACTACATTGCTGACATGAATCCTATCGAGGCCATGCGTACCATCCACGACCCGCTTTCCTCTGCCAAGGACAATTATGAGTTTCTGATGTCCATTAATGGTTAATTAGAAATATCTTAACAATAAGGACTTAAAAAGAGTGCGTTTTTGCTAAAACCAAGTCATAGGCCGCAAATTCGCGCTCTTTTTGTTGTTTATTGTAACTTTCAGAAAATCAGAGTATTAGACTTTTTTTTGAGTTATGGGTTTGTGGGGTAATTGCCCTTTGTTCTCAATATGGGTCGAATAGAGTCTCGATCAACGTCATGTCGTTTGGCGATAAAGTCCATCTTGTGGGTCAAAGGATGCCCTCTTGAGCCTCAAAAGAGCCTTTAATAGAATAAAATGGGCGATAAAAAAGGAGTTGCGAGGCACGAATATCTTGCTATTCTTTATCAAACCTACAGTTTTCCTGTCTATTTTTACATCTTTATGTGATGTGTTTTTGCATGAAATATCAGAACATCATTGTGCGCAACTTGTTAGACTCGCGTACTCTATCCGTTCTTTCCAAACGCTGAACATGGTTAAATAAAGTAATGATTATAAATATGTCTGGTGCGTGAAAACTATAAAAACGAAGGTGGGCAAGCGATTCTTATCGCGCCGCTACAACCTCGTACCCTTGCTACGTTCCCGTCCTGGGGGGATTCCGAGGGAGCTGGCCGTAAGAGACTTGCCCATTTTCTCGTTCTCGCAGAAAAGAATTGATGACTTTCCTGTGAAGCGACTGCAAAGATAATACTTTTCATTGAAATGAAGCAAATACCGTGAGCTTTTTAAGATGCCTTAACATTAGACTGCTTTTCTTTTTCAGTGGAAAGTGTCGCTTTATAGGGATTTTTGCGTAACTTTGCACCGATTATGATAGATGTCGTTTCCATTGTTCAGGCCAAAGCTTACGCACGCCAAGGAGGTGTGTTTCTCGCCTTGCTGTGGCTTGCCAGCTTCGCGGCCATGATGCTTTTTCCCCAGTCTCCCTGGGGCAGTTTGTTGGCCATGGCCACCCCTTTTTTGGTAGGATGGTTGTTGCTGCGTTTCCGCAACTTAGCCTTGGACGGACAAATATCAATACGCCGCTCGCTGTTTTTCAGTGTGCTTACGTTTTTCTATGCCTCAATGATTTTTGCCTTGTCGCAATACCTGTATTTTAAGTTTCTGGACAATGGCACGTTCATGGCTAACCTTGTCAGCAACGCGAACGCTTTTAAGGCTGTCTATGCGCAGAACGGCATGCCCGCAAAGGAGCTTGATGATGCCATCGCGCTCATGGGACAGTTGCCGCCCATCCAGTTAGCATTCATCTTCATGATGCAAAACATCTTCATGGGCCTGGTGTTGAGTTTGCCGGTAGCCCTTGTCTGCCATAAAAAACAAAAATAGCAAATGGATATATCAGTTGTAGTACCCCTGTTCAATGAAGCGGAATCGCTGCCCGAGCTCCACGCTTGGATACAGCGTGTTATGGTGGCAAACCATTTCTCTTACGAGATCATATTTGTCAACGATGGATCCACCGATCGCTCCTGGGAGGTTATCGAGGAACTGTCGGCTAAAGACCCCCACGTCAAGGGCATCAAATTTCGTCGCAACTATGGCAAGAGTCCCGCGCTCTATTGTGGTTTTGAGCGCGCTGTGGGCGATGTTGTCATCACGATGGATGCCGACTTGCAGGACTCTCCCGATGAGATACCCGCGCTTTACAAGATGATCACCGAGGAACATTACGACCTCGTGTCGGGCTACAAGCAGAAACGTTACGACCCGCTCACCAAGACATTGCCCACAAAGCTCTTTAACGCAACGGCTCGAAAGATATCGGGCATTCACAATCTCCACGACTTCAATTGCGGATTGAAGGCATATCGCCGCGAGGTAGTCAAGAACATTGAGGTCTATGGCGAGATGCACCGTTACATCCCTTACCTTGCCAAGAACGCAGGATTTACGCGCATAGGCGAGAAGGTGGTGCATCATCAAGCACGCAAGTTCGGAAAGTCAAAGTTTGGCATCAACCGCTTCTTCAATGGTTATCTTGACTTGATGTCGCTGTGGTTTCTCACCAATTTCGGCAAGAAGCCCATGCACTTCTTCGGGTTCCTCGGAAGCATCATGTTTTTCATCAGTTTTGTGGTCTTGGTCGTCATGGGGGTCGGCAAATTGGTGGAGCTGAGCCAGCACATTTACGGACCGCTGGCCTCGTCGGCTTGGTTCTTCGTGTTCCTCACCGGCATGATTTTGGGCTTGCAGCTGTTCCTTGCCGGTTTCCTGGGCGACCTTATCAGCCGCCAGAACCCCAACCGCAACGATTACCAGATAGAGAAAACCATCTGACCCCATGGTAGCTTACCCATGCGACAAGAAACAAAACCAGAATCGCAGGATGATGCAATATGAATTGCGACTGAGAGGGTGGGGGGCGCTTGCCGCCTTGCTCATGCTCTTGGCGATCACAGCGTGCTCGTCGGTCGATTGCCCGTTGAACAACACCGTCTACGCCAACTATAAACTTATGGGGTCTGTGACAACGCTGCCCGACACACTCACCATCTCCACCGCGCGCGCCGACGGCACCGACTCGGTGTTCATCAACCACCAGGTGGGGACAGACAGCTTCTCGCTACCGATGAGCTATGGTCGTGAGGTGGATGAGCTTTTCGTGCAGACAAACTCGACGCTCGATACACTCTGGGTGACGAAAACCAACACGCCACACTTTGAGTCGGTAGACTGTGGTGTGGCCTATTTCCATGTCATAACGGGCGTGCGCTACACGCGCCATGCCATCGACTCCATCGCCATCAACCACAAGGATGTCAACTATGATGCCACACAACAGCATTTCCATGTTTATTTCAAGGAGTATCGTCCTTAGCCTGCTACTGCTCGCCATGCCCACAGGAGCCGAGGCGCAGTCGTCGCGTAGCAAGGCTGCCTTAGAAAAGATGCGCCTCAAACAAATAGACGACTCCATTCCTTTCTTCCGGGGCGTAGAGGTCATGGTGGATCTTGTGGGTCCCATTCAAAAGGCAGTATCGTCCTACGGACAGTATGAGGCTGGCCTGCGTGTCAATTTCAAGGACAAGTATTTCCCAGTCATTGAGTTGGGCTATGGCAAGGCAGACCACACAGATATTGCCACCTCGATAAGTTACCGCACATCGGCCCCGTACGGAAAGGCTGGATGCGACTTCAACATCATGAAGAACAAGCACGACGACTACCGTGTCTACATAGGTGCGCGTTATGCCTTGACCTATTTTAAGTGTGACATCGAGCGCCCGCCCGTTACTGACCCCGTATGGGGAGACGAAGTGCCATACTCAGCCCATGGAGTGAAGGCCAATTGCCATTGGCTCGAATTCATCGCTGGCGTAGATGCCAAGATTGCAGGGCCACTGCGACTGGGATGGACCGTCCGCTATCGCCGCCATGTTCTCTACGACAACGGACCGATGGGCAACGTGTGGTATGTGCCTGGATATGGCAAGCAAGGGTCGTCGCGCATCAGTGGAACGTTCAACATCATTTACGAATTCTGATCAATATGTCTAAGAAACGGAAAACCCTTTGGCAGGTAGTGTTCCTGCTTCTGCTCATCGTAGGCACCGTGTTGATTATCAGGCAGCAGCGGAACATGCCCTTCCAACACGATGAGGGTTTCATCTTCGGAACCATCTACCATGTCACCTACCAGAGTGACGAGGACTTGCAAAAGGATATTGAGGCCGAAATGCGCAAGGTCGACGATGCCCTTTCCACGTTCAACAAGCAGTCGGTCATCTCGCGCGTCAACCGCAATGAGCCTGTCGTGCTCAACGATATGTTCACCTATGTGTTTAACATGGCTCAGACGGTGTCTGAGGAGACGAATGGTGCTTTCGACATCACCGTCGCCCCGCTTGTCAATGAGTGGGGGTTCGGTTTCAAAAAAGGCGTTGATCCTACGAAGCATGTCATCGACTCCTTACGCAACCTTGTCGGTTACCAGAAAGTGACGCTCAGCAAGGGGCACGTCATTAAGCAAGACCCTCGCATCATGCTCGATTGTTCAGCCATTGCCAAAGGGTATGGCGCCGACGTAGTGGCGCGCTTCCTGAAAAGCAAGGGCATTCACAACTTCATGGTTGAGATAGGCGGTGAGGTGGTCACCAGTGGCATCAATGACCAGCGCGTGCCCTGGAAGATTGGGGTCACCAAGCCTACCGACGACTCCACGCAGACCAGCCAAGAGCTGCAGACCGTGCTCAACGTCACCGACAAGGCCATGGCAACCAGTGGTAACTACCGCAATTTCTACTATAAGGGCGGACGAAAATATGCACACACCATAGACCCCAAGACTGGCTACCCCGTGCAGCACAACATCCTCTCAGCAACAGTCATCGCTGACCATTGTGCGGAGGCTGATGCCTACGCCACCTCGTTCATGGTCATGGGACTTGAAAGGGCGCAACAAATCTTGCGTAAGCACCCGGAGCTGATGGCTTATTTCATTTACGCCGACAGTCGCGGCAACAATCGCGTGTGGTTTTCACCGTCCTTGAAAAGCAAGATTTTGGATAAGCCATAACACTTCTGTCGGAATGAGACGCATTGGCGTGTACGGCAAGCTCCAGATGATTCCGCTCTTCACAGGCATGAGCCAGACGGAGCTGGAAACCGTGGTTGGCCAAACCAAATTGCTTTTCAGCAAGGTGGATAGGGGAGAGGACGTCATCGAGGAGGGCGACCGAAGCGGTCGACTTGTGTTCCTGGTGGATGGTTCGTTGCTTGTTAAGACGCTCTCCGACGACCACGCCTATGCGGTCGAGGAGGAACTCTCGGGATGCCGCGTGTTACAGCCAGAAAGTGCGTTTGGCCTCAAGCAGCGATTTACGCACACTTATCATGCGCTGACAGCTTGCAGCTTGGTGAGCATCGCCAAGAATGACGCGTTGAGGTTGACATCTGTCTCTCTCATCTTCAGGCTTAACTTGATGAATCTCATCTCTACCGCGCTGCAGAAGGAATGTGGGAAGGTGTGGAGGAAACCACCCGAAAGCTTGCAGGATAGGGTGTCTCGTTTCTTGGCCGACCGTTGTCAGCAGCCCTCAGGAAAGAAGGTCTTCAAAATCAAGTTGCAAAGAATGGCCCTCGAGCTCAACGAGAGTTGTCGCAAGGTGTCTGAGTGTCTTCATGCCATGCAAGAGAAAGGATTGGTGACACTGGGACGGGGGCGTATCGTTGTTCCGGATCTTGAGAAACTCAGCTGATTTGCCTTTTTTACCCAGCAAAGTTAAATTTTGCTTAATAGTCCAAACATTTTATTCACTTTTTGCTATCTTTGCAAAGAAAATTGAGAGAAAACCGACACATAAGCATGATGGATAGCCAAGAACGAAAAAACCCGTTCATGGAGCCCTATGGCACGCTCCATGACACTGTGCCCTTTGGCAAGATACAGTTTGAGGACTTTGAGCCAGCTTTCATGGAAGGCATCCGGCGCGACAACGAACAGATTGAGAAAATCGTCAACAACCCAGAAGAGCCAACTTTCGACAACACCATTGCCGTTACGGACGACAGTAAAGGGGAGCACTATTATGACCTGCTTGACCGTGTGTCTACAGTTTTCTCCTGTCTCATGAGTGCAGAGACCAATGAAAGGATGGAAGACTTGGCTCAGAAACTGAGTCCAATCCTCACAAAGCATGGCAACGATGTTTCCTTGAACCCACATCTCTTCCAACGCGTTAAGCACGTTTATGAGCATCATCGTGAACTCACGCCAGAGGAACAGACGCTGCTCGAGAAAGAATATGACGGGTTTGTTAGAAGCGGGGCCCTGCTCGACGAAAAGGGTAAGGAAAAGCTCAGAAAACTGACAGAGGAGGCTGGGCTGCTGTCCTTGCAGTTTTCGCAAAACCTGCTAAAAGAGACAAAGGCATACACCCTACACATCACCGACAAGGCTGACCTGAGCGGACTGCCTGAGACGGCAGTGGATGCAGCCGCTGGCAATGCGAAGGAAAAAGGCCTCAAGGGGTGGGCGTTCACGCTCGACTATGCCAGCTATTCACCTTTCATGACCTATTCGGATCGGCGTGACCTGCGAAAAGAACTATACATGGCACGCAATACTGAATGTGCTCATAAGGATTCTGACACAAGTAACTTGGAGATATGCAAGCGGCTGGTGAACCTTCGCCGAGAACTGGCGCAGCTGCTCGGCTTCGACACCTACGCCGATTATGTGCTCAAACACCGCATGGCGTCTTCGGTCAGCAATGTGGAAAAGCTCCTCAACGATTTGATAGAAGCATACAAGCCCACTGCCATCGCTGAGCAACAAGCCATCGAGCGGAAAGCAAAAGACTTGGAAGGCGAAGACTTCAAACTGGAACCATGGGATGTGAGCTACTACTCCCATAAGTTGCAAATGGAACGCTACAACCTTGATTCCGAGATGCTGCGCCCCTATTTTAGACTTGACAGAGTCATCGATGGCGTGTTCGGACTTGCCAACAAGCTTTATGGCATCACGTTCAAGGAAAACAAGGACATATCTGTTTATCATCCTGATGTCAAGGCATATGAGGTGTTTGACAACGATGGCAGTTACCTGGCTGTGCTCTATGCCGATTTTCATCCTCGCAAGGGTAAGCAGGGTGGTGCTTGGATGACTGAGTTTCAAGAACAATACATCACGAAGAGTGGCAAGAATGTGCGACCCCATGCCAGTGTGGTGATGAACTTCACCAAACCGACCGACACCAAGCCCGCCCTGTTAACACTCGGCGAGGTGGAGACTTTCCTCCACGAGTTTGGACATTCGCTCCACGGAATGTTTGCAAACACGCGCTTTGAAAGCCTTTCTGGTACCAATGTGTGGTGGGATTTCGTGGAGATGCCATCCCAGTTTATGGAAAACTATGCGACTGAGAAAGACTTCTTGCGCACTTTCGCCTTCCATTATAAGACCAATGAGCCCATCCCCGATGAACTAATAGACCGCATCAAGTTGAGCCGAAATTTCAATGTTGCATTATCATGCCTACGGCAGGTGAGCTTTGGTTTGCTCGACATGGCTTATTACACGCAGAAGGAGCCTTTCACCGCCGACATCATTCCATTTGAGAAGACGGCTTGGGAGAAAGCCATCATCACGCCCCAGCTACCCGAGACATGCATGACCACACAGTTCTCACACATCATGTCTGGTGGTTATGCTGCGGGATATTATAGCTACAAGTGGGCAGAGGTGCTTGATGCCGATGCCTTCAGTGTGTTTCATGCTCATGGCATCTTTGATCGAAAGACCGCGCAACGCTTCCGGGATGACATTCTCTCGAAGGGAGGAACCGAGCATCCCATGACACTCTATAAGCGATTCCGTGGCCAGGAACCAACTATAGACGCATTACTCAAAAGAAATGGTATCAACCGATAAGCAAAGTAAATTGGATGAGCGCTATCTTAGAATGGCACTCATCTGGGCAGAAAACTCGTACTGTAAACGCCGCAAGGTGGGGGCGTTGGTTGTCAAAGACAAGATGATCATCAGTGATGGTTACAATGGAACGCCAAGTGGCTTTGAGAACATTTGTGAGGATGACAACAACCTCACAAAACCATATGTGCTACATGCCGAAGCCAATGCCATCACAAAACTCGCCAGGTCGAGCAACAACAGCGAGGGCTCTACGCTTTATGTGACGGCCTCGCCCTGTATTGAGTGTGCCAAGCTCATCATTCAGGCTGGCATCAAAAGGGTGGTGTATGGTGAGAAATATAGGCTTGACGATGGAATTCGTCTCTTGCAAAGGGCGGGTATAGAGATTATTTTCATGGATCTCGGCGTGTCAGAGAAAGCTTAACGATTACAAAGGAGATGAAAAACGATAAGAGAAACAGGTTCATGCCCTTGTTGATGGCTATCAGCATGGTGGTCGGGATTGTGATAGGTTCCTTTTATGCCAATCACTTCTCTGGCAACAGGCTGACCGTCATCAACAATGGTAGTAACCGTTTAAACAACTTGTTACGAATCATCGATGACCAGTATGTGGACAAGGTCGACATCGACTCGCTTGTCGAGAAGGCAATTCCGCAGATTCTTGCTGAGTTGGACCCACACTCTGTTTATATCAGCGCAAAGGACGTGCAGGCTGCCAATGACGACCTGAAGGGATCGTTCTCTGGCGTTGGAATTGAGTTTACAATCAGGGAGGACACCATTCATGTGCAGAATGTCATCAAGAACGGCCCTGCAGAAAAGGCGGGTATCCTTGCTGGCGACAAGATTGTTTATGTGGACGGCAAGAAATTTGTAGGAAAGATTGTTACCAATGAGGAGGCCATGCACCGACTGAAAGGTCCGCAAGGTTCCAAGGTGAAGATTGGAGTGTTGCGTTATGGACATGTCAAGCCTATCACTTGTGAGGTGACGCGCGGTGAGATTCCTACCAAAACCATTACGGCTGCTTATATGCTCGACAGCAACACGGGCTACATCAAAGTGAAGAACTTCGGCGAAAAGACATATCCGGAACTTCTCATCGCATTGGCAAATCTTCAGCAGGAAGGTTTCTCAAACCTTGTCATTGACCTGCGCGACAATACGGGTGGTTATCTGCAGAGTGCGGTGCAGATGGCCAATGAGTTTCTTCCCAACAACAAGCTCATAGTCTATACTGAGGGACGCAAGTCGCCCAGAAAGGAATATCGGTCTGACGGGCATGGCGCTTACCAGAACATTCCTCTTGTGGTGCTTATCAATGAAGGGTCAGCTTCATCGTCGGAAATCTTCGCAGGTGCCATGCAAGATAATGACCGGGCTACTATCATAGGCCGCCGTTCTTTCGGCAAAGGATTGGTTCAACAGCAGATTCCATTCCCTGATGGTAGTATGATACGCTTGACAATAGCAAGATACTTCACCCCTTCAGGGCGTTGCATACAGAAACCTTATACCAGTGGCGAGGATCCAACCTATGAGCAGGATCTCATTTCACGTTATGAGCATGGCGAGTTTTTCTCGCAAGACAGCATCAAACACACTGGCAAACCTTACCATACGGGCAATGGTCGTGTGGTGTATGGAGGAGGTGGCATTACGCCAGACATCTTTGTGGCAGAGGACACGTCGGGTATGACATCTTATTATAAACAGGCAGCCATGAGCGGTTTGATTTTACAGTTCGCCTTCAGCTATACAGACAACAATCGTCAGAAGATGAAAGATTTCCATGAGATGCTCGAACTTGACAAATATTTGAGGAAGCAGAACACGGTGGAGCAATTTGTTGTCTATGCCAACAGCCATGGCCTCAAGCGTCGTAACTTGCTTATCAGGCGAAGCCACACGCTACTGGAGCGGTACATCAACAGCCGCATCATCTACAATATGCTTGATGAGCAAGCATGGACGGAATATATCAACCAGGATGACCCAGTCATCAATACGGCTCTTCGTGTCATGCGCAGTGGCAATGCCTTCCCGAAGGCGCCGAGGAAAAGGGTCAAGTCTGGTGGGAAGGTGGCCAAGGCGAACATCATGTACTTTGATAAACACATACGCTTAGGGGGCAGCTTGTTTTTCCGGGCGTAAGGATGGCAATAGGATCCTATTTGATGCGTCAGGCTATGGGCTAATGCCCAGCCTGACGCTTTAATAAATTCTGACCTCTGTGATGATTTGCGAACCGGCCGCGTCATTGAGCTTTTTGGCGAGCTGTGAGCGCATCATGCTGAGGTCTTGTCGTAAGGCAGGGTTGACAATCTTGACGAACAACACTTGGTTCTGTATGAATTTCTCGGTGGTGTAACGTGCGATGGTCGGCCCCATGAGCTTGTCCCATGAGTTGACGAGGCGCCGCTGCAGCAATGGGGTTTCCAATCCTTCTCTTCTCAGGTATTGGGAGAGTACCTCGCTCAGAGGTTTAACATCTTTTCTAAACATAATTTCTTATCGCTATTAAACACGTTATAGGCGCGTTGGGGGCTCTTATGGAATCGCTACCAGCGGTATGTCCTGGTAACCTGCCAGGCTGGATGCGGATTTCAGTAACTTAAATGTTGGCAAACTCGCCTCCTTCCACTTGAAAGAGACGGTAGTCTTTTCCACTGTGGCGCAGAATCTCGTCGAGATGGTCGCGGTTGGTGTCGGTGATAAAAATTTGTCCGAATGTCCCGCCCGACACCATGTCGACAATATGTTCAACGCGGTGCGCGTCGAGCTTGTCGAAAATGTCATCGAGGAGAAGCAAGGGGGTGGTCTGTGAAGCAGTGCGTTTCAGAAAGTCGAATTGCGCCAGCTTTAGGGCCATCATATAGGTCTTGGTCTGCCCCTGACTCCCCTCACGTTTCAACGGGTAGCCACCCACCTGCATTTCAAGGTCATCGCGATGAATGCCGTGAAGGCTGTATCCGACGATGCGGTCTTTCAGTCTGTCGTGCTGGATTACATCAAGCAAGTCACCACGTTGACCATGTGATGTGTAGCGCAAGGTGACAGTCTCCTTCTCCCCCGATATTTTCTTGTAGATATTTTGGAAGACAGGAATGAACTCTTCAACAAAAGACGAGCGTTTTTCGAAAACCACCTGCCCCTTTTCGGCCATCTCTTTTTCCCAAATGTCCATGAGGGATGGATCCGGCTCCTGCTCCATCTTGAGCAGGGCATTGCGCTGTTGCAACGCCTTGTTGTAGCTATTGAGCGCGTCCAGGTACCTCTTGTCATATTGTGAAATGACCATGTCCATCAGCTTTCTCCGCTCTTCTCCGCCTCCGTCCACCAGTACACTGTCGTGTGGCGACACGAAGATGAGCGGGATTAGCCCAATGTGCTCAGAGAACCTTTTATATTCCTTCTTGTTCCTACGAAAATGTTTGCGACTTCCCCGCTTCATTCCCGCATACACATTTTCCGTGTCGCCAGTCTCGTTAAGGTAATTTCCCTCAATGACAAAAAAGTCTTGATCGTGCGTTATGACCTGGCTGTCGACGTTTGTGAAACTCGAATGGCAAAAAGAAAGATAATAGATAGCGTCAAGTAAATTAGTTTTTCCTTCTCCGTTGTGGCCAATCAGACAATTCACATTGGGCGAGAACGAGAGATTTGCTGCTCTGATGTTCTTATAATTGAGCACAGAAATTTGGCTGAGTATCATTGTGGGTCTATATCGTAATGAGAAAAAACAAATCCTTTAGGCATTATCCTAATAGATGCAAAGTTACGAGTTTTGGAGATGAAAAAAGAAAAAAGAACAGAATAAATTTCAATATGTGAGATAAAAGTGTTAATTTTGCGTCTAAATCGTGATAATAATAAAACAACAAAAATAATGGCAAACAAAAACGAAAATGCGACATTTGATGCTGCTGGAAAGTCAGAAGCATTCTTCACGAAGTATCGCAATGTTATCTTAGGAGCTGTCGCCGCTGTCATCGTGGTGGTCGCCGCTTGGGTCTGTTACAACACTTTCATTGGTGGTCCTCGCGCCGACAAGGCCAGCACGGCTTTGGCTCGTGGCCAAGAGTATTTTAACGCCGAGCAGTTTGACAAAGCCCTCAATGGCGATGGGGCAGGATACGCAGGCTTCGTAAAAATAGCAAATGACTATGGAAGCACCGATGCAGGCAATCTTGCTAACCTTTATGCTGGCCTTAGCTACTACCAACTGGGACAGGCGAAGGAAGCTGTAAAATACCTGGAGAAATTCTCCCCTTCTGATGATGCCATGGTGAGTCCTGCGGCCATAGCTGCCTTAGGAAACGCTTATGCCGCTGTTGGGCAGGTTGACAAGGCCATCAGCAAGCTCAAGGATGCAGCTTCGAAAGCAGACAGCAAGTCTAAGGAAGGCGCCAACTACAGCCTTTCTCCTACTTTCATGTTGCAAGCTGGCGAGCTCCTCGAAAGTCAGGGAAAAAAGGATGAGGCCAACCAGGTTTACCAGGACATCAAGAAGAAATATGTCAATTCGACTCTGGTGCAGAGCAATGAGATTGACAAGTACATTGAGAGAACCACTAAGTAACTGTCATGGCTACCTCTCTACATCATCTTTCAGATTACGATTCCAGCAAGGTGCCCGATGCCAGCAATATGTGTTTCGGTATAGTGGTTGCAGAATGGAATAGCGAGATTACTGGTGCTTTGCTTGACGGTGCTGTGAAGACCTTAGAAAAGCATGGTGCCCTGCAAGAGAACATTCACGTAAAGACTGTGCCTGGCAGTTTCGAGCTGGTTTATGGAGCGCAGCAGATGTGCAAGGACGATGGCTTTGACGCCGTGATCATCCTTGGCAGCGTCATTCGTGGAGAGACACCACACTTTGACTATATTTGCCAGGGGGTTACTTACGGCATTGCACATCTTAACGCAGTGCAGAATATTCCTGTCATTTATGGCCTTCTCACTACCGACAACCTGCAACAAGCTAAGGATCGAAGTGGTGGCAAGTTGGGCAACAAAGGTGACGAATGTGCTGTTGACGCCATTAAGATGGCCAAGTTTTAAGAAAAGATATAGCGATGATGGCAAGGTGCAAGGATTGCTTTGTCATCATCGTTTTTTAATAATTAATCATGAAATTATTCGAACTTCTTCAGGCATACGACTTCGCTGAGATAATGCCTGAGATTTCTAACATGTTCCCAGGGACAGCTAAGTTTCGCGAACCGTTGAATCAAGCATATGATATTTTGGTGAAGATGCGTCCCGTGTCGTCCAAGAAGACCATCCGCTACCAGTTGATGCGCGACGACAAGACGAATGAGACGTATATGGGAGCTGCTGATGCCGATTTCCGCTGCACATGGGAAGTATGTCTTGGCAAGGATATTTCACGTGGACGCGGGGTTGACTTAAACGACGTGGAGTTGCTTGCCAATTGTCTTGTCAACATTTGCCTTACGGCTTCGCACCCTCGCTCTTTCGACCAAGCTTACGCTGTCTTGACGCGCCGCGAGCGCTAAAGAGACCATTCAAAGATTCATGGCGAGTGGGAGATTGGAGTTGTTTTTCCACTCGCCATGATTTTATAGTTATTCGTACGCATTGGGGCTTTCTGGAGTTTTCTAACATTCAGAAAGCTTATAGGAGCCCTGGGCTATTCGTCGTCGGTGTCTGGCTCATTTCTCATGGAGCCGACATCCTGTTCAGGGTCTTTCTCAATGGAGTAGTTTCCTGTATTGTTCACTTTGACGATGAGTGGCACGTATTCGTCACTTGCCCTATCTGGACTTCCTACGCTGGCACCAAATATCAGCAGGCTTCCATTGGCCTTTTCAAAAGCAATGCCCAAGAGTGCACCTCCTTCATAATAGGAGTTGTCCACATAATCTCTGAAATCGCTCTTGAGAAACTTATGGCTGAAAAACAGAGTACCGTCTGATCGATACACATTCATGTTGATGCAGTTATCGTAGTAACGCCTGGCACCATCTGTTGCGAGAGGCAAAGAGTCTACAGAAGTTCTATATGTCTCCACTGTGTACTTGTTTCCCATCCAGTAAACGACGTGTGTTTGCCTTAAGTCCTCCATCTTTTGTGGTTTTTCCACCTTTGCCATTTTAGGCTTTTTAATGATGATGACCTGTTGCTCTTTCTTTTCCTTGCATCCAACAGCAGTTATTAGCAAGGAGGTTATGACGAGGCCGAAAACAAATTTCTTCATTTTGTTTGTTAGTGCTTTTGTGCAAAGTTAGCAAAATTATTGGTAAAAGTAAGCAGGTAGGGCACAAAAGTGACTGCCATTTTTACGGTGACACGAATTATTCAGATTGTTAACTGTAGCCGCTCTGTACCTTGATGGAACAGAGCGGCTACAGCTGGGGCTGACAATGAATAATGTGCTTTTCCATGCGTTTCATCGTGTTTGCAGTGCGTCTATGGTCGCCTTTCCCTCGTAATGTTTTCTTGTATAGTTCCAATTGTAATCTCTACTGATCAATCCCCAATAGTGACACCTTGCAAGCAGACTCCTTGGGCATGCTCCATAACCTTGTGATAATCAAAAGTTATCTTGTGTAAGGCTCAAGTAGCACGACTGGATTTTGTCTTGAAACAGTCATTAAAATTTGTAAAACGCAGAAAAATAGCCTTGATAGTGGGAGGTGATCTCAAGATATTTTGATTAACTTTGCAATGAGAAAGTTAACCAAATGAAGAATAATAAGCAACTTCTTAGAAGAAAAAGTTATCCTTTTTGGAAAACTTTCTAAAACAATAAACGAGAAAAGTTTTCTGAAAACGGTAAAATAGCACAACAAAGAAACAGTATAAAAGCATGGAAATCAAGAACTTTACAATTACCAAGCGTGATGGCTCGAAAGATCGTTTTTCTCTCGACAAGATCATGAATGCGGTACTAAAGGCGTTTAGCGCTTGCTCAGAGACTATCGATTTAGGCTCCGTCTCCAAGATTCTGAGCCATCTCGACATTCAGGATGGTGTCCGTGTGGAGGATATCCAGAACCAGGTGGAGGTGTCACTGATGAAAGAGGGCTATTATAAGGTTGCGAAATCGTTTATCCTTTACCGCCAAGAACACCAGGAAGATCGCGAGACTTTGGAAAAGATGAAGTTTCTTTCTGATTATATGGAAGCTGAAAACGCTGCCACAGGCTCAAAATTCGACGCCAATGCGAATGTGGAGCACAAGAACATTGCCACGCTGATAGGTGAGCTGCCGAAATCCAGCTTTATCCGCCTGAACCGTCGCCTGCTCACTGAGCGCATCAAGAAAATGTATGGCAAGGAGTTGGCTGACGAGTACCTCGACAAGTTGGCTCACCATTTTGTGTACAAGAACGACGAGACCAACCTTGCCAACTACTGTGCTTCCATCACCATGTATCCTTGGCTTATCGGTGGCACGACGAGCATTGGAGGCAACTCCACAGCCCCCACGAACCTCAAGTCTTTTTGCGGCGGATTCATCAACATGGTTTTCATGGTCAGCTCGATGCTTGCGGGAGCGTGTGCCACGCCCGAGTTTCTGATGTACATGAATTATTTCATCGAGAAAGAGTATGGCCAGGATTATTACAAGCATGCCGACGAGGTTGTCGACCTCAGCTTGAAGAAGCGCACGCTCGACAAGGTCATCACCGATTGCTTTGAGCAGATTGTCTATTCGCTCAACCAGCCAACAGGTGCCCGCAACTACCAGGCGGTGTTTTGGAACATCAGCTATTACGACCGCTATTATTTCGAATCGCTGTTTGGCAACTTTTTCTTCCCCGACGGTTCACAGCCCCATTGGGAAGGCGTCGACTGGCTGCAGAAGCGTTTCATGACCTGGTTCAACCAGGAGCGCACCAAGACAGTGCTCACCTTTCCAGTGGAAACGATGGCCATGCTTACGGAGAATGGCGATTGCAAGGACAAAGAGTGGGGTGACTTTGCCGCCGAGATGTATGCCAAGGGCCACAGTTTCTTCACCTACCTGTCTGACAATGCCGACTCCTTGTCAAGTTGCTGCCGCTTGCGCAATGAGATACAAGATAATGGCTTCAGCTACACGCTGGGAGCCGGTGGCGTGTCGACAGGCTCCAAGAGCGTGCTGACCATCAACCTGAACCGCTGCGTGCAGTATGCGATCAACCACAAGCAGGACTACAAGGAATTCCTTTCTAACATCATCGACATGTGCCACAAGGTACAGTTGGCCTACAACGAGAATCTGAAGGATTTGCAGAAGCATGGCATGTTGCCTCTCTTTGACGCTGGATACATCAACATCAACCGCCAGTATCTCACGATAGGCATCAATGGCTTGGTGGAGGCCGCCGAGTTTATGGGGTTAAAAATTACGCCCAACGACGATTACCTCCATTTTGTGCAGGGCATCCTCTCGTTGGTGGAGAAATATAACAAGCAGTACCGTTCCAAGGATGTGATGTTCAACTGCGAGATGATTCCGGCTGAGAATGTTGGTGTGAAGCACGCCAAGTGGGATCGCGAGGATGGTTACTTTGTGCCTCGCGACTGCTATAACAGCTATTTTTATGTGGTTGAGGACGACTCGCTTTCCATCATAGACAAGTTTAAGCTGCATGGTGCCCCATACATAGAACACTTGACAGGAGGCTCGGCCTTGCACATGAACCTTGAGGAACACCTGTCCCAGGCTCAGTATCGCCAACTCTTCCGCGTGGCGGCCAAGGAAGGATGCAACTACTTTACTTATAATATACCCAATACGGTCTGCAATGACTGTGGCCATATCGACAAGCGTTACTTGAAGGAATGTCCCGTCTGCCATTCCAAGAATGTGGATTACCTGACCCGCATCATCGGCTACTTGAAACGTGTGTCTAATTTCTCCGAAGCGCGCCAGAAAGAGGCTCACCGTCGTTTCTACGCCGGGGTAGACCGCATGCCACAAACCGCCAAGCTGCAGCTGGGCAAGAAACGCGAGGAGGTGGTCAAGTAATTGGCCCGCTTGGCTCGACAATTCGCTATGCTCAAATATGTAAATACCGAGGTCGTCTTCCAGGAAATTCCCGATGAGACGACCCTCGCCATCAACCTTTCAGGCTGTCCCTGTCACTGTCCTGGTTGCCACAGCAGCTACCTGTGGCAAGACATCGGCACTCCGCTGACCCCCGAGGCGTTGCAGCGACTTATCTTTCCCAACGATGGTATGATTACCTGTGTCAGTTTCATGGGTGGCGATGCGGATCCTACGGCCGTTGAACAGTTGGCCGTCTGGCTTCACGCAAGACATCCTGAAATCAAAGTGGCGTGGTACAGCGGACGCATCCGGCTCCCACATGATGTCGACAAGCGTCATTTCGACTACATCAAGTTAGGGCCCTACATTCGCCACCTCGGCGGATTGAAGGACAAGACCACCAACCAACGCCTCTACAAACGCGTTGGTGAAAATCAGTTTGTGGATATCACGTGTCGTTTTTGGAACAAATGAGGATGGTAGTTGGCCATCCTCTTTTTGGCTCTCGCCCACAGATACGCTATCTTCTAAAAGAGCCTCAAAATATGGCAAGGCAAATTTATTGAAATTGTCTTAACAAAAAAAGCGACGGCCTTCGCAGGCAATCGCTCCAAATCTTCAATAGGTATTAGTTCCTCTTAAGGTAAAAAGATTATTTTCAGGATAACTTTTCGCAAAGATAACATTTATTTCTTATAATCCAAATTTTTTGTTAATCTTTCTTGAGAAACGAGAGTTTTTTTCTTGATAATGGTTAATTTTGCATTTTATTAAATCCTAAATCTCTAAAGGTAACACATGAAACCGATCCTAATCTCATCCTTGTTTGTTTGGGCTGTCTGTGCAGTTCAGGCACAAACACGGCAAGAACAAACACTTCGTACTTGGCAATTTTCACGCGACAGCCTCCATTGGCAATCTGTCAGCGTTCCTCACGACTGGGCTATCAGTGGCCCTTTCGACAAAAAATGGGACTTGCAAACTGTGGCTATAGAACAGAACGGCGAAAAAGAGAAAACCGAGAAATCAGGTCGCTCCGGTGCCCTTCCGTGGATAGGACGTGGCTATTACATCACGTCACTTACCGTTGGCAACCTAAAAGGGCAGCGCGCCACGCTTGAGTTTGACGGTGCCATGGCCGAGCCTGTGGTCTATGTCAATGGTCTTCGGGCAGGCTCCTGGGCCTATGGCTACAGCCCCTTCCGCGTGGATGTAACATCCTATTTGCAGAAGGGAATCAACACCATAGCCGTCAGTTTGAACAATCAGGCTGAGAGTAGTCGCTGGTATCCGGGAGCTGGCTTATACCGGCCTGTCAAGTTGGTAACGACACCCATGTTATGTCTCGATCCTTGGCAGACATTCGTGCGTACCGAAAAGGCTGACTCTTCGGCTGCCACTTTGCAGTTCGACACACAACTCGTTGGCTTCGACCATCAGAAGAAGCTTGCCGTGGATGTGTCCATCCTAAGCCCCGAAGGGCGCGTGGCGCAGGTGGCAAACGCTTCCGTGAGTGACAGCGGACGTGTGCATGCCGACTTGCCCTTGTCGCATCCCCGCTTGTGGTCGCCCGAGACACCTTACCTTTATGAGGTGCTGGTCACCCTCCGCCAAAAGGGGCGTGTCATTGATCGGCTTCGCCTGAAGACTGGTGTGCGCACCATCTCCTATACCGAAGAACGGGGCTTTGCCCTGAATGGGCATCCGCGAAAGTTCCAGGGTGTATGCCTGCACCACGACCTGGGTCCCTTGGGAGCTGCGGTCAACAAAGCTGCCCTCATCCGCCAGGTCAAGGCTTTGAAAGACATGGGAGCCGATGCCATCCGCACCTCCCACAACCTGCCTTCGCAGATGCAGATGGAGGTCTACGACTCTCTGGGCATGATGGTTATGGCCGAAAGTTTCGACATGTGGGTTTATCCCAAATGCAAGAACGGGTACGCCCAATTTTTCCGTGACTGGAGCGACCGCGACATCACGCACCTGGTGCTGTCTAACCGCAACCACCCCAGCCTTGTGATGTATTCCATCGGCAATGAGATACCCGAGCAGGGCAGCAAGGAAGGTAGGGACATAGCCACACACCTGCAAAACTTATGCCATCGCCTCGACTCTACGCGCCCCGTTACCCAGGGGCTTGACCGTCCTGATGATGCCTTGCGGTCGGGTTTTGCCCAAGCAACGGATATACCTGGCTATAATTACCGAGTGCATCGCTACGATGCTACGATCTCCCAGCTGCCACAGGGTTTTCTACTGGGTTCAGAGACGGCCTCCACGGTCAGCTCTCGTGGCATCTACAAGTTTCCCGTCCAGTTCAAAGTAACCTCCGATGAAGGCGATGGCCAGGTATCGGGATATGACACCGAATGGTGTTCATGGAGCAACCTTCCCGACCTTGACTTCATCATGCAGGAAGATCGCAACTACACCATTGGCCAGTTTGTGTGGACTGGCTATGACTACCTGGGCGAACCTACCCCTTACGATAACTATTGGCCCAGCCGAAGCAGCTACTTTGGCATTCTCGACCTTGCCGGCTTACCCAAAGACCGCTATTACCTCTATCGCTCGGTTTGGAATCGTCGGGAGCATACGCTCCACATTTTGCCCCATTGGACGTGGCCTGGGCGCGAAGGCCAGGTAACACCTGTGTTTGTCTATACCGACTATCCCGAAGCGGAACTTTTTGTCAACGGCAAGTCGCAAGGTCGACGCAAAAAGATTACTACACCTCGGCCCGATGACCATGGCGAATCAACGCCCGCACTGGCGTTGGAGCGCGCCAAGCGTTACCGCCTGATGTGGGACGAGGTGCGCTATGAACCAGGCGAGGTGCGCGTGGTGGCTTACGATGCCACAGGAAAGCCGGCGGCGGAGCATACCGTGAAGACTGCGGGCAAGGCAACTGCCATCAAACTTGAGGCCGACCGCGATGTGATCCATGCTGATGGCGCGGATATGAGTTACATCACAGTGAGCTTGGTTGACAAGGATGGCACCGAGTTGCCCACTGCCACAGACACCATGGATGTGGCGGTGCAGGGAGCGGGATCGTTCAAGGCCATTTGCAATGGTGATGCCACCTCGCTCGAGGTGTTTACGGAGCCCCACATGCCCCTGTTTAGCGGCAAACTGGTCATCACGGTGCAAGCTGCAGACACACCAGGCGACATCACCGTAGTCGTGCGCGACAAAAAAGCCCGTCTGCAACGCTCACTCGTCATCAAGGCGGTGAAGCCGCTTGGTTGACGAAACGGTCGTTTCCTCAACCATCACAAAAGGCCATCTCCCGATAATCTTGTTTTGGAGATGGCCTGCAACAAGATTGGCGATGACATTGCGCACTGGCAACTCTTCGCCATTAAGCGCAGCCGTTTCTATGCCGACTATATGGCACAGACCAAGGAAGACGAACCGCTCGTTGCCACGCCGTTCATGATCAACCTCGATTTTGTGGGCAACGGGTTCGGATGGAACATGAGCGGCACAGGGGGAAACCAACGCTACAACGGCGTGGTGGAGGTGTGGCACTCCACCTACTTTGATTTTGACCTATGGCATCGCGGAACCTTCATCGGGCACCACATGGATGGTATGGGACAACTTCAAACTTGCCTATAATGGGCCTGTACATGCTGGCGTGGGGGAAGTGAAGGCTTATCCACAGTCACCCGACAACATGTTTTACGACTTAATGGGTAGGCGAGTGAGCAATCCCACACACGGTGTATATATTCGCCAAGGAAAGAAGGTACTTGTGAAGTGAGCGGTTGATTCCCTTTTCATCAATCATGTGGTATGCGTAGGGGCGTGCCCCATGATTTATTTTACGCCAACAATGAAAAAAATAGGATGGAAAAGGCGTGTTTCGCATGAAAAAGATTATATTTGCAGGAAAACAAAGGTGCCTTGTAAACATCTCATAACATCATAGTCATTGACAAGTAAAACATCTTATAAGTATGCTGACATTACCTTGCGCAAAGATTAATCTCGGCCTCAACATCATAGCGGAACGGGCCGATGGTTTTCATGACCTGGAGACGGTGTTCTATCCCGTCCCACTTACCGATGTACTTGAAATCAAGCACATGGATCCACGCTTCCCCCATGACACGCCCTGCGACCTGAAGGTGACGGGCAACCAGGTCGAATGCGAGGAGCGCAACAACCTGGTGGTGCGAGCCTATGAGTTGTTGGCAGCCGACTTCAACCTGCCGCCCATCCACGCACACCTCTACAAGCGCATCCCCTCACAGGCCGGACTGGGTGGTGGCTCCTCGGATGGAGCCTTCATGATCAGGTTGCTCGACGAGCGTTTTCGCCTCAACATCGGCAATGCCGAGATGGAGCGCTATGCGGCCCAACTGGGCTCCGACTGCGCGTTCTTCATTACCGCGGAGCCTTCCTTTGCCACGAGGCGTGGCGAGGTGCTCCAGCCTGCCGACGGGCCCAAGGGCAACCTAGACGGCTACCACGTTGCCATCGTGAAGCCTGACGTGGCGGTCTCCACGCGCGAAGCCTACAGGCAGATTGTCTGCCGCAAACCGGAGAAGAGTTGCCGCGACATCGTGCGCCAGCCCATCGACACGTGGCGCGCTGAGCTGGTCAACGACTTTGAGGCACCGGTTTTCGCGCAGCATCCCGTGCTGGCGCGCATCAAGGAGAAGCTCTATGACATGGGCGCAGCCTATGCCGCCATGAGCGGGTCGGGCTCAGCCCTCTATGGCATCTTCCGCCAGGAACCGCAAGGACTGGAGGAGGCCTTCGGCGACTGCTTCACGTACCAGGGCGAATTGTGAATGACACCTAATCCGTGATTGTCGTCAAATAAACAATTCTCGATGATTGAAACACAAAAAATGATGCCCCTTGGACCCTCGGGTCTTTGGGGCATCGTTGTAGATGCAATTGAGCCTAATAACCTGTTATCCTGCTATCTTTTTACGATTACCTTAAATGTCTTTCCGTTTTCCGCTCTTATGTACATTCCAGGTTGCAAGCTTGCCAGGCTTGGCATCTTTATTCCCGTAAGACTATAATATCCATCGGCCATCTTCTTGTCGAAGCCATACGTTGCGCCACTAATGCCGGTCGGGGTGTATGGAACAAGCGTGAAGATTAGGTCGTCGGCACTTTGCAGTTCGGTGTGTGTCTTGACGACCTCCACCTTTTGACCGTTCCATCCCCAGAAATAGGCGCCGCCCAAGCTCCACTCGGAACCAGACACGGCTTTCTGCGTGATTTGGAAACCTACGTTCATGTGTTGGTCACTGTAGATGTTGTAAGTGTTCCAGTTGGCAAGATAGGCGTTGGTGTGGAATGTGGCTTTCTCGTTGATGTAGCGCCCGTCGTACTTGCTGGTGAGCTTGTAATAGTCGCCGTCCATGGAAAGCGTCCATACCTGGCAACCGTCGTCTTCATCAGACTTGTTTTCCAGTGTCGGACTGACTCCTGCGCCTGTGGCCTTGGAGTTGGTCCAGTACTGGTCGGTCCCTTTCTTCATGAAGTAATAGTCGCCCGTTGCGATGCGATTCTTCAACACATCGAGAATGGATACGGTGTAGGTCACAGATAGCTGTTCGCCAGAAGTGTCGGTCATGGTGACGCTGTAGGTGCCGTCGCTGGTTACGTTGTCCAGGGTGAGGTACTGAGTGCTCTCTCCCGTGCTCCAGAGCCACGATTGCGCTTTCGAGTAAGAAGGCATGAGCACCACCTTGTCGCCTGTGGCGCATGCTATGGATGTCCCAGTGGCGGTCTTTCCGTCATTGACGGAATAGGATGGGACAATCTCTTCTTTCTCGACGATGAACTTGACGCTGTCAAGCGATACGCCACCACCCATGTTGGTGTACTCTACGTAGATGGTGGTGTCACAGTCGATGGTAACCTTGCCGGTGGTGATGTTTTGTTGTTGACCTTTGGTCTTTACAAAGTAACGCCATGTGCCGGTGTTGGTGCCCGCCTGGCACGAGAGGGTGGAGGAGGAACCAGCGTAGACACGGTTCTCAGGAGCCGACTTCCAACCATTGTGGTCGGTCTGCGTGGGATGCGAGACGTAGAAGTATTTCTTGATGGGTTCGGCTTAACAGTCGCCGTGAACGCCGATGCTGAACATCTGGGTGGATGACACGCCATTGGGTGCCGTGTAGCTGACCCGGTAGATGTTGCTCTTGGTGGGGTTGACGGTGAGCGAGTTTGTGGTGGAAGGAGCGCTCAGCGAGTCGCCACCCATGTCCCAAGTCCAGGTGCCTCCCATCGTGCTGTCGGGCACGGCGACACTGAGCGTCACGGCGGCTCCGGCGGTGAGGTTGTCGTAGCACGACTGAAGCTTGCGGGTTCCGTTTACATCTACGTAAGGCTCGAGGTACACGGGATGCTTTCCGTCAGTCCGCGCGGGAACTATGTTCATGAGATGTGTAAAACCAAGGTGGTCGACGCCGCTGAACTCGTCCAATGAGGAGTGGTTCGACTCGGCCATTTTGCGTGAATAGTTCATCTGAATGCCCTTCACGCCCTCGTAGTGGCTCACAATCTTGTACCAGACAGGGCGATACTGTCCTCGGCTGGTTCCCGACGGATTCTCCAGACTGTATTCCGAGTAGTTGTTCGACTTGTTGTCGGAGCGGTAGTGCAGCCTCTTGAAGGGCACCGTACTCTCCTTATCGTAGTTGAAGAGGGCTGCGCCTTCCACGCCGGCGGCTATGCGGTTGCCCATCCAGCTCCAGATGTCATCGTCCTGGCTCCATGCGGTGGCACAGATGTCGGCTATCTCGCCTATCGACATGGCGCAGTGTCCCTGATCGCGTCCCAGCTCCTGCATCTCTCCAAGCCAGCGTGTGCCGTCTCCGTGAATATCAACGCCACGCTCGTCTTCCGTGATATAAGGCACGAGGTTGCCCACAAACTCATTGTATCCGTTGTCGCGGATGTTGCCGTCGGCATCCTCGTTGACGCGCGGGTAGTCCTTGTAGGGTGCGGTGGAGTAGTCCCACCACTCGGTGTGCCGGTATATCTTGCACTGGTTGTTCTGCGGCACCATGTCATACTTGATGAAGCCCGCTCCCATGTTATAGATGTAGATGTCATCGCAAAGGATGCCAATGCTCATCAATGACAAGGCGTTGGCCAGTCCCCAGTTGCTCCAATAGCCACCAGGGTTCACTCCGTTGCGGATATAGAGGAAATAGGTGTTGCCTGTGTAGAACACGTTGAGCATCCATTGTTGGTATGCCTTGAAGTCGTTGGCGTTCCACCCTTTGTAGTTGCGCATCAGCTCACCGACTTGTGCAAACTGGTAGCCTTGTAGGCCGGAGGCCAGTGCCGCGTTGGTGTCGCCCGTGACCCGCTTGCAGGTGCGTGCCCAGACGTTGAGGATGTTGACGGCGATGTCACCGTATTTCTTTTCACCCGTCAGATTCCACAGCAAGGCGTACTTGTAGGCCAGTTTGACGCGATATGCGGCATTGCCGGTGTTGTTGGATTTGCCACGCACAATCTCCTCGGTGGCTCCCGGACCTGTGTCGGTGTTGGAGCTGGCCCATGCCTTTAAGGCGTTGAAAGCCTTGGTCACCGTCGGCTCGTTGTTGGCAATCTGTTCCTTTACTCTGTTAAAGTCGTTCTGCGAGTGAAATCCACCGGGATGCTTAAATCCCCTGTTTTGTCCCATGGCGGAAAGCGTTGTCAGCAGTCCCATGACGATCCATACAAATTTTCTCATGATGATTCGGTTTTTGTTAGGTTTGCGAGTGCAAAATTAGGGCACAAGACCGATGTGCATGGTGATAAAATCTGTATGGATAGGTAAGAAACCTGTAAATGTGGCTTTGGGGTCACATGTTTTTGATGTATGCGCTGGGAGTGAGTCCCATGCGACTCTTAAATGCTGTGCGGAAGGAATGGATGCCGCTGAATCCGCATTTGTAGGCGATACTGGTGATGTTGGTCTCGCCGGCCTTGAAAAAAGTGGTGGCCTTGAATATCTTGTAGTCGAGTATGAGATCGGCGGTAGAACCTCCGGTGATGGCCTTGGTGTGCTTGTAGAGAGCCGACTGGCTCATGCCCATCTCCTTGGCCAACAGTGCCACATCGATGGTCTGGTCTTCAAGATGACCGTCGATGATTTCCTTGCAGCGCAAGATGAATTTCTCGTCCTCTTTGCTCACGGGTGTCTTTCTTGTCTTGTCAGGGTCTTCTGACTGCGGGGCTGTGCCTTTCTGCTCAGGTCTTGCCCCTGTCGTCTGCAGACAACTGTCGTGAAGGGTGGGGCCATCCTTCTTGAGTAGCATGCTGATGTGGGAACGTAGCACTTTGAGTGAAATAGGCTTTGTGAGATATGCTTCGGCGCCGTGTTCCAATGCCCTAATGCGATCGTCGTCTAACGATTTGGCCGTGAGCATGATGATGGGGATGTGCGCCAGCGTCTTCTCGCCTTTTATTCTCTCCAAAAACTCTATGCCGTCCATTCCTGGCATCATCATGTCGCAGATGATGATGTCGGGCAGCAGGTCCTTTGACAACTTCAACCCATCGTAACCATTTGTGGCGGTGGCCACGTGGTAATACTGCGACAGATGGCCGGAAAGCATGGTGAGAAGGCTTGGCTCATCGTCTATGATGAGCAACGTCCGCAAAGCCATGGGGTTGGTAGCTGTGCTGCGCGTGTCCTGCCGCTTAGCGTTTTCGAAGAGCAGAGTGGCTAACGCATCGTCAGCCTGCAAGTCATCAAGGATAGGAGGTGTTGCCTCACATTCCTCGCAGTGTGCCCTATGGATGGGGATGCTAAGGGAGAAGGTGCTGCCCACGTTCACTTGGCTCTCCACTGACAAGGTGCCGCCGCACGCCTTGGCCAGTTGTGCGGCAAACGAGAGACCAATGCCACTGCCTTCTGTGCGCGCACCGTCGTCTATGCGGTAGTAGGGCTCGAAGATGTGCTGTAGCTTGTCGGGCGATATGCTCGCCCCGGTGTCGGCGACGGCAATCACGGCCGTGGGGCCGTTGGCTATGAGCGTCAGCGTGACGCGCCCACCTTCGGCAGTGTATTTATAGGCGTTGGAAACGAGGTTTGACAGGATGAGCTCCAGTTTTTCAATGTCGATGTCGGCTGCCAGAGTGTCGAGTGATGTGCTGAAGCGGAACATGATGTTCTTTTGCATACATAAGGCCCTGAAATCGACGGAAAGTCTTTGGCACGTCTTCACCAAGTCGCGTTGTTGCAACCTCAGTTCCATGTTGCCGTCTTGAGCCCTTTTGATGTCGATGATGCGGTTGATGAGCTTGTTGGGGCGCTATGCACTGCGGTACATCCTTTTGAGGTATGAGTAGGGGACCTGCACGGGGCGTTGTTCGCTCTCGAGAAGTTCCTCAAGAGGAGCTGTAATAAGGAACATTGGCGTGCGCAGCTCGTGGGTGACACCCGTGAAAAAGTTCATCTTGTCTTCGTTGGCGCGATGCTCCACCTCTTTCTCACGTTCTTTTTTGTCGGCTGCGAAATTACTGAAAAACGAATGAGTGACGAGTGCTAATACTGGTACCAAAAGGTATAAAAACTGTATTACGCGCTTGTTTTGGTGTGGTAATCCGTATGATGGGGCATAAAAGGAAACAACAACGAAGCAATTGACTGTGCATCGTCGAGAAATGGCCGTGCTAAAAGAAGGGGAAAAAGCAAGTGTAAGCCCTGTCGTAAGCGACGTGACACTCGTCTTGTCAGCGAAAGAGGCTTACACTTGTTGATATTTGTTATGAATGATCGACATGTGGTATAGGGCACGCGGCTCAGTCGCACATCTGTCGCAGTTCTTGCCAGATGCGCTGCACGGGCAGGCCCATCACGTTGAAGTAGCTGCCGCGGATGCCCGTCACGCCGATGTAGCCGATCCACTCCTGGATGCCATAGGCTCCCGCCTTGTCGAAGGGACGGTAGTGGGTGATGTAATAGTCGATCTCGTCGTCGGTGAGCTCACGGAAGGTGACCTCGGTCGTGACGGAGAACTGTCGCTGGCCTTCGTGCGTGGTGAGGCACACGCCAGTGATGACGTGGTGCGAGCGACCGCTGAGCGCATGGAGCATGCCACGCGCCTCATCAGCGTCCTTGGGCTTGCCCAGCACGCGGTAGTCGTGGTCGCCGCTGCCGACCACCACCACGGTATCTGCCGTGATGACGAGCTCCCCGGGCTTCACCAGGTAGGCCGAAGCCTTCTCGTGGGCGATGTATTGGGGTATCTGGCTTACGGGCAAGTCGTGAGGATAGGACTCGCTGATACCCTTGATGACATGGACCTCGAAGTCGAGGCCCAGTCCGGCAAGTAGCTCGCGCCGTCGTGGCGAGTTGCTCGCAAGGATGATTTTGTAGGGAATGGGGTTAATCATGTTATTGTTGTTTTGCGGTCGGCGGGCAGTCACTCAAAATGAGCGGTTGCTTGCCTCAAGGCGAAAGGCTCTCTGCCCTACGGCTTACCAGCCGAAGGCACGGGCGTTGCTCAGCCATTTGCCCTGCGCCTGGAGCACCTGCTCGATGACGTCGCGGGCACATCCGTAGCCGCCATTCTTGTCGGACACGTAGACGGCAGCGGCCTTGGCCTCGGGGCATGCGTCAGCCGGGCAACACGGACAACCCACGCGGCGCATGACCTGCAGGTCGGGGATGTCGTCACCCATGTAGATGATCTCGTTGTCATGCAGGCCGTACAGCGACACAAACTGCTCGTAGGTCTTGATCTTCACGGCACATTTCTGGTAGATGTCGGTCACACCCAGGTAGCGGTAACGCTTGCCGATGGCCTCGGCCTGTCCGCCCGTCATGATGGCGCAGCGGATGCCCTCCTTCTGTGCCAGCTGGATGGCATAGCCGTCCTTGATGTTGATGGTGCGCACGGGCATGCCCTCGTCGTCCATGCTGATGGTCGAGGCCGACAGCACACCGTCGACATCGAAGATGATGGCCCGTATCTTTTTCAAGTCGTAGTTGATCATGATGCAGTGGGGTGGGAGCGTGTCAGAGGTCTATGCTCGACTTGTTGATGACGTTTTCCCATTTCAGCTTCTCCTCGTTTTGTGGTTTGCGCTCGTCGGCGGGATGGCCGACAGCCAGCACGAAGAGCACCTCCTGCTCCTCGGGCAGGCCGAGGATATCGTGGATGACCTTGTTGGCGGGTGTGCCGTCAGCCTGGCGCTTGTCGCGCATCTGTATCCAGCAGGAGCCCAGTCCGAGGTCTTCGGCTTGCAGTTGCATCATGATGGCGGCTATCGAGCCGTCCTCAATCCAGCAAGGGTTGGTCTTCGGGTCGCCCATGACGACGATGGCCAGCGGAGCCTCCTTGAGGAACGTGGCACCGCTCTCCTTGGCTTCCGACAGGGCGGCGATGGCCGCAGGGTCGTCGGTCACGGCAAAGTGCCAGGCGCGCACGCACTTGGCTGTTGGCGACATGAGGGCTGCGCGAAGGATCAGGCGCACGTCGTCGGCGCTCACTTTCTCGTCGGTGTACTTGCGGTGGCTGCGCCGCACTTGTACCAATGTCTTGAAGTCTTTCATGGATGTAAGTTTTAACGTTTCATCGCAAAGTTACAAAAAACGTGAGACAAACGCTACGCTATCCCCGCAATTTTTACTAATTTTGCCATTGTGAACTCCATACGTGTGACCATCTATTCGCGTGGCGAGACGTTGCCTCCCCTCTGTGGCAGCAACTTCTTCCATAGTGCCGAGCTTTTCCACATTGTTGAGAAATCGCCTGGCCAGCGACCGTTCATGGCCGTGGCCGTCGATGGTGAGGGAAGCGAGATGGGACATCTGCTGGCTTTCGTGCAAGCGCATGGCACATGGTTGCCGCCCTTCCGCTATTCTCATGGGCGCGCCTATGGCGAGGGCGAGTATGCGGATGGCGTTCGGCATGATGACGTGTTTGGCGCTTTGTTGAAGGCCATTACCCGAAAGTTGCGTCGTCGCCTGTGCTTTTGTATTGAGTTCAGCGACCTCTCGAAGAAGATGTTCGGATATCGGTTGTTTCGCGAGAATGACTATTTCCCCGTCTCATGGATGAAAGTATACAACTCGCTCCATTCCATGGCGCCAAGAGATCGTTTAAGCCAGAAGATGCTCGACCGAATACGACGAGCGAAGAGGTTGGGCGTTGTGACACGCGAGGTGAAGACGGATGAGGAATTGCATCATTTCTACCATTTGCTCCATGGTTTTTACCGTTTCAAAATGCGCCGGGCCGTACCCTCCGAGCAGCAGCTCAAGCAGTTTAACAGTAGCGAGCATGCGCGGGTTTTCATCACCCTTTACAAGGGAAAGGTGATTGGAGGAAGCCTTTGCCTTTTTTCTGAAGGCAACTGTTATTTGTGGTACTTGGCTTCTCGACGCAAGAGCTATCCTCATTTGCATCCAAACTTGATGACCATTTGGTTTGCCATCAATTGGGCCTGGGAACACAACTATGCCCATTTTTTCTTCCTTGACGTGGGTTACCCGGTTCCCCATAGCCCTTTTCGCGATTTCATTCTCTCTTTTGGGGGAAAACCTGCCAGTTCCTACCGTTGGTTCAGGCTCATGCCAGGCTGGCTCAATCGCGTCTGCTCATGGCTCTATCGCGAATGAGCCCTTTTACAGGATGCCTTCTTCCTGGAGGTTGCTGCGCAACTGTATGGCAGACGCGAACACCATCCCTTTCCATCCAGCTCGCTTCGCCCCCATTATGTTCTCGGGCTTGTCGTCAATAAACAGACATTCGTCGGGCTTCGCGCCAAACTTATGGCAGAACGCCTCGTAGATGGCCTCGTCGGGTTTCAGCAGGTGAACTTGATAGGATATGAGGCTTCCATCAAGCAGAGCGAAAGGCTTCGGGAACTTGCGCATGACATCGAAGACCTTGGTAGACCAGTTGGAAAGTCCGAGCAATCGGTAACCCTTGGCTTTCAGTTGCTCCATGAGACAAACGATGCCGGGCATCTCGGCGGTGAAGATGTCGGTATAGCGCTTGTCGAGCAGGTCTATGGCATGTGCGAAATGGGGCCACTGCTGTTTCCATTCCGACATATATTGGTCAAATGGCTTGTCGGCCTTGTCGAGCCGACCGTTGTTCTCTTCCGTGAGCACTTGGCTCATGAACTGGCGTGCCTGGTCTTCGCTGCCCAAAAGGCGGGCGAAGAATCCTTGGAAGTCGTACTGCACAAGCACACCCCCGAAATCAAAAACAATATCTCTAATCATGGTTTTTCATCAGTGAGGCAGGTGCATCTTTGTAGGGGTGCGCCAAGTCAAGATAGTAAAAGTTGTGTTGGAACTCCGTTCCCTGCTTGGGCGGAGTCATATAGTCGCCATACATCCGTGTGAGTAGGTATGGGCTGTCGGCTGCGCCGCGAAGTGCCATTCCCTCAAAGGTGTAATTTTTTCCCTCGCCAAACACCTTGCGGGGCACGATGCTGCGGAAGCCGTCGTCGAAGCAAAGCACATGGCGCGACTTGTCGTAGTCATATTTGTGGAGCAAGCGGCTTATGTTGCGTTGTAGGCCCTGCACGGTGAAGAAGCGGCGGCAAAGCAGCGGCAACCAGCAGCTTGGGCCATGCCCATGGCGGTAAGGGTCGCGATACGTGAAATATAGGAGCTTGCAGAGGTGTTTGTAGTGTCGCACGCGAAGCCACTGGCGCAAGCGATTGTCTGGCATGCCGTCAAGCGGAAACACGTCGACATACACGCCTCCAAGATAGCGCAGGTGAGCGTGTTCGATGAGCGTGGTGCGCGCGTCTTGTATCTTGGCGAAAGGCTGTGGGTAGTGCTGGTCGTTTTCGGCACAGACCAGTTCGTAACCTTCTGGCAACCATTCCTTGCAGTGGGCTATGAGCTTGTCATAGTCGCTGTGAGGCATACAGACATCAGCGTCGTCGTCCCAGGGGATAAACCCCTTGTGGCGCACGGCTCCAAGTTGCGTCCCCGCTGCGATGAAATATCGCAAGTGGTGTTTCTTGCAAGTCTCGTCGATGGCTTTCAGAGTGCCAAGCATCACGTTGTGAAGGTCGTGGAGATTATAGTCTGCCATGTCTGTTTGTTATTGTTTAGGGGTGCAAAGATACTCTTTTTTTCTCAAATATCCTTTTTTGAAGGCTCAAAAACACGGCTGCTTTCGTGTTACTGCAACGCGGCTTTTTTTGTCTACTAAAAAAATCCCCGCTGCTAATGCTGGCGGGGATTTTTAGTGCGTGTAAGTTCTTGTTGTGTAGCGCGCTTATTTCAACTCGGTCTCTTTCAGATTGCGGCTCACCAACAAGCCCTTCGCGGTAGCCTTTGGCGCGCGGAAAGCGCGATTGGCCTTGAAATGTAGGGTAAAGAGGGTAGCGTTACCTTCGAGTGTTGGCTGTTCACCCATGTTGACGAAAGTGGGGTAGAGCACCTGTGAGCCATCTGTGTGATGGCGGTCGTAGGTCATGTTGCGCATGCCTTTCACGGCCTCTGGCTCCGCCTTGGTGTACTGCATCACCTTCAAGTCGTAAGGCATGACGAGGCTTAAGGCGTTCACGGCCTGCAGACCATGGCCTTTCACCGTCACCACCACATCGTCGCCTGCCTGGTAGCTTGCCTTGTTGAAGGCATAGCTGATGGTTCCATCGGGCTTTCTCTCGTCTGGGTGTGCGATGCCTCCGTCGAGCTTGGTGGCCACATTGGAAATGTCGTAAGCGTCAATGAGGCCGTTGCCGTTGATGTCGCCATTCGAGATGTAGCCGTCGAAGTCGGAGTCGCCTTTCTTCAATCCCGTATAGTTCATGTAGGAAGTGAGGTCGTTCTCATCAATCTTTCCATCCTGGTTGATGTCGCCGGGAATGAGCACCTTGGTGCCGGGCTGACGGAACACATACAATTCGGCTCCCGACCCGAAGTCGCCCACGGCCTGCTTCACGTCCATGCGGATGTAGCGTGCCAGAGGATGGTCCTTGAAGGTTGCCTCTTTCTTGGCCGGTGTGCGTTGCCACTGCTGCGTGCCAGCAGGTTGCCATGTCTTTCCGTCTTTTGAGGTGAGGATGTCGGCCTTGAGGATGGTGCCGTTGCCGGCGCTGGCGCGAGGCACATATTGCATCTTGTCAAGCGTTACAGTGGCGTGCAAGTCCAAGGTGATTGAGAATGGGACGGCCTTGGTGTAGTAGTCGGTATGCCAGATGTCACCGCCCTCCTGGAAGTCGAAGAGTCGGTCGATGGCAAAGCCGTCCATGTCCTTGGCTGTGCTGGTGGCCGTGATGCCATGCAGAGCGTACTCCAGCGGGTTTTTGCTGGTCTTTGACTGAATGGTAGTCCAATCGCTGTGTCCGTCCGCGTTGACGGCCCGCAGGTCAAAGGTGTAGTCGGTCCCCGGCTGCAAGTCCTCGAAGAGCAGGCTGTTGTTGCGGATGGTGGAGTAGGTCATCGAGTCGAAGCGAATCTCATAGTAGTCGGCGTTGTCGACCGGCTTCCAGGTTGGCGTGAGCGTGTAGGGTGCAGCCTTGGTCTCCTCTGCCACGGGTGTGGCGAGCTGACCGCGGTGCGTCAGCAGGCGCGTGGCAGGCTTGTCATAGGCATATCCCTTAATATGTACAGTCGTCTCTACGCTGGTGATGTCGCTCTTGGCCAATGTGATCTCGATGACTGGGTTCTTGGTAATGTCCCATACAACAGCCGCCGTGTCGGGTGCGGCGAAGGCGGCCAGCTGAGGGTGCTCCACATATCGCCAGGTGTTCATGCCCTCGCCCTCGCTGAGCGTCAGCTTCTTCTTTCCCATGGTTGCGCGGACGCCCTTCGGCTTGGCTGTGGCGTTGATGCGCAAGACGGTCGACTGCTCTTGGGTCATGCCGTCGTAGGATCCCTCAGTTGGACAGATGGTGACGCGGAGGTTACCCTTAGCGTCGAGGTCTGAGCTGACCTTCGTTGTGGCGTGCTTGCCGCCGAGATACGCCTCGGTGGTTCCGTCGTCGTCGTAGATCGTGAAATCAGTGTGTCCGGTAGGCCATATCTCGAAGATACGCTCGCCCTTGTTCACCTGGTGTATGTTGTTGTTGGGACGGTTCATCGGGATGATGGCACCCGCCTTGACAAAGAGCGGCAGTTTCCAGAGGGGTGCGTCGAAGTTGTTGAGGATGCGCCCGCCCTCGTAGACATCGCCGGTGAAATAGTCTATCCATTGGCCTTCGGGTAGGTAGATACCGTTGCGCACGTCGTTGCCCGTCTTGTCGGCCTGTGTCTGCTGGTAGATGGGAGCCACGAGCAACGACGGGCCATACATGTACTGGTACTTCGTGGCAGCTGAGTGGGTGTAACGGTTGGGGTAGTCGAGGAACATGGCTCGGATGAGCGGTTTGCCCGTCACGGCCTGTTGTGCGCAGGTGTAGGTGTAGGGCAGCATCTCCGATTTCAGTTTCAGGTAGCCGCGGTTGATGCTGGTGGCCGGTTCGCCGAGTGCTTGAGGATATTTCTCGTTGGCTCCCCAACCATCCATGTTGAGTTGCATCGGGGTGAACGCCTTCCACTGGAAGTCACGTATGTTGACCAGCGGGTTCTTGCCTCCGAAGATGCCGTCCATGTCTGAGGTGATGTTGCTCATGCCCGACAGGCCTGCTCCGATGTAGGTGGGGATGTGGAACCGGATGTACTCCCATTCGCCACCGTTCTGGTCGCCCGTCCACACGCCTGCGTAGCGCTGCGTGCCGGCCCACCCGTCAAGCGTGATGATGAAAGGGCGCGCTTCAGATCCGTAGTAAGGCATGATATGCGCCACGTCGGCTATTCCGTTCAGGCCAAAGCTGTAACCGGCTCCAACCCATGCCACGTCTGTCTTTAGCACGCGCACGCCGGCGTCGCGCACCTCCTTCACGATGTCGCGCTGCAACAGGGCGGGTATGCTGTCTATGGGATGCAGGTTAGATTGCGTCCATAGGCCAATCTCCACCCCCTTGGAACGGGCGTAGTCGCCAAAGCTCTTGAGGTTGGCGATGTTGCCGTCGAGTGTGCTGGTCTGTCCGTAGCCTGCGCCGTAGCCATCGTTGGGGAGTATCCAGCCCAAGGGCATGTCGGCCGCGTTGTACCGGTCAATGACGGCACGCGCAGAGAACTGGTAATTGTTTTTCTCGCCATTGAGGCTCTCCTTGATTCCTCCGTTGTCCTTTTGGCTTTCGGTGTAACGCTTTCCGTCCTCAAAAAGGATACCCCTGCCGGGGTCGGTGGTCTCCTTCCAGTAATCGCGGTTGTAGGCGTTGAGATGTCCCTCGTAGAAGGCAAACTTAGGCAGGAGCACGGGGTTCCCCGTGAGCTGGTAATAGTCGTTGAGCAGTTCTGTGGGGTGCTCGTCGACCATGACAAACACGTCCATCCAGGGCGTGTCGTGCGTGATGGCCACTTCGCCCTGCTTGGCTTTTCCGAAGTCGTAGGCTCCGGGCTTGAAGGTGTGGCACATCAGCCCGTAGCCCCCTGTTGACCAATAGAAAGGAGCGGGCGAGCAGACGCCGCCGTCGGTCCATGAGTTGGTGTTGACGATGTCTATTTTCTGTCCTCGGTGCGAAAAGCGTCCGTTCTGCACGCCACCGCCATAGTACCATTCATCGGGCGTTTGGCTCAGCGTGAGTGTGGTCTGCCCATGTTCGAAGGAGGTTGGCTTCGTTTGGCTGACAACGGTCTGCTGGCGGAGCAGGTCGGTTACGCTGACGAGCGCGCCCTTCTTGCGGAAATCGACACGCACATCGCTGGTGCTGACGCTTACTTTCTGACCGTCGTCTGAAATGTTCAGCGGTCCCACCTCGCGGCGTGGGTTGTTGGTGAGTATTTGCGCCTCTGGCTTGGCCAGCGGATTGCGGATGATACCCCCGCTGTTGTCTTGGAAAAGTCGGAAGATGTTGGGACCGTAGAAGTCGATGGTCAGCGTGTGGCCGTCGGCCAACGTCACCTCGGCCGTGGTGGCGTTGATGCGCCTGATGCCGCTCACGTCAGATGCCATGGTGGTCAGCATGGGAGTCGAAGCCAGCAGTGCAGACAGCAGCAAGCGTTCAAAATGTTTGTTCATGGTTGCGAATTTGGTTGTACGTCTTGGTCGTTGTTACGGTTGTGTTCATTTAGGTATATGCATGGGGCCTTGCTAAACGAAAAAAGTGCGTCAAAGTTATCTCTGACACACCTTTCCTGTTGGTAGGGACGATCGGGCTCGAACCGATGACCTCTGCAATGTGACTGCAGCGCTCTAAACCAACTGGGCTACGCCCCTGTTTACGGTGTGCAAAATTACAAAAGTTTTTCGTCCCCTCCAAATTTTCCGGCAAGAAATTTATGAAAAAGTGCATTTTAGGGTGCTCACGAGGGCTTTTGGAAGTAGTAGTGCCCTGTCCGCCCTGATGACCCAACGTTTATTGCCCCCGTAAGCCTTGTGTGTTGTGTTCGATTTTCAGATTTGAAAAAACAGTCTGCTTTCGGCTCTTCCGTTAGGAATGGGATGAAACTAAGTTGGAGTAAAGCCAACCTGATTATCTTATATTTATACGGTATAAAGGCCGCACAGGTGCCCTTGCCTATTTCTTGTGATTCCTTGAGGGGATGCGGGGTGGGAGGGAAGAACGTTGCGCGTCGTTGCGATGCTCAGTCGCATGATTTCAGAAAATCACTGACAAACTATAGCTTGTTTTTTGCGATTTTCACAACCAACCCTCTCTTGCCCGCAAATACGTGATTTTTCGACGCGTTTACATAAAGTTCTGATAATCAAATAGATGAAATTAAATATGGTCAAGGACAACCCTGCGCATGCCTAAAGTTTTGAAAGAAAATACCTAATGAACCCTCTTCTAAGCATCTATCGAGTCACTTCCAAGTATCTTTCGGCCCTTCGTTAGGTATCTTTCGACCCTTCGTTTGGTATCTTTTGGAGGAGAAAAGCCTGCAAATAAATCAGCTTTAAGACTTTAAATGAAATTTAATCGGACAAAACTCGCTTTTTCTTCTCTAAAAGGTCAATTCCGGGAGGACCTGAATTTTCAGAATTTGTAAGACAAGAGAGATGAAACTCATGTGACAGTCTGCTATACGCCCCACATCTTTTGGGGCTAATGTCTATTTGACCAACATCGATGCTTACATTTCTATCACGTGCATAGCCGATAACCAGATGACCTCCTACACAAAAATCATTGTAAAATGAAGATGTATTGAAAATAAACATATATCTTAGCATCAGATAAATACAAACTATAATTTGACACACGTGATGGCGCGAGAGAAGCGAGCAATCATAGTGACACGACGGACGATCCCCAGGCCATCGGTTCCATTGACTTCAACCCATCCTCCCTGGCGACTCAATCCTTCCCGCCCCCCACGACTTGCTCATCCTCGGTCCCAAGGGCTACATCCTGTTCGTGGTGAATGAGAATGGCCGGAAGCCGCCTACGATGTCTGGGGTCGCCAAGACCTTGGCGTAGGCTTGACGCTCAACAAGTTGGTGAAAGTTTTGCGGCTGTTTTATTGTTCATATCATAAAAAATCCGTAACTTTGCTTCAAATTTTGAATTACCCATTTTAACACTTACTATTGTGGCAGAAACAAAGTATATCTTCGTCACGGGCGGTGTTGTGTCTTCCTTGGGCAAAGGCATCATATCGTCGTCCATCGGTAAGCTTCTGCAAGCCAGAGGCTACAACATCACCATCCAAAAATTCGACCCCTACATCAATATCGACCCTGGCACACTCAACCCCTATGAGCATGGTGAATGCTATGTCACAGTAGATGGCATGGAGACAGACCTTGACCTGGGTCACTATGAGCGTTTTACCGGCATACAGACAACCAAAGCCAACTCGCTCACCACAGGCCGCATATATAAGGCGGTAATTGACAAGGAGCGCCGTGGCGATTACTTGGGAAAGACCATCCAGGTTGTTCCTCACATCACCGACGAGATCAAGCGCAACGTGAAATACCTTGGACAGAAGAACCACTACGACTTTGTCATCACAGAGATAGGCGGTACAATCGGCGACATTGAGAGCGCACCGTTCATGGAAGCCATCAGACAGTTGAAATGGGAGCTGGGACGCAGGGCCGTCAACGTCCACCTTACTTATGTGCCTTACCTACGTGCGGCTGGAGAACTGAAGACCAAGCCCACGCAGCACAGCGTGAAAGAGTTGCAAAGCGTCGGCATACAGCCTGACGTGCTCATCCTCCGCACGGAGAAGCACCTGTCAGACCAAGTGCGCAAGAAAGTGGCGGCTTTCTGTAACGTTGATTTCGACTGCGTTATCCAGAGCGAAGACTTGCCAAGCATCTATGAGGTGCCTGTAAACATGCAAAACCAGGGACTTGACACTGCCATCCTCCGCAAGGTGGGCATTGAGCCAGGCGAGAAGCCGGGACTCGGCCCCTGGCGCGCTTTCCTGGAGCGTCGCAAGAACGCCACCCAGGAAGTGCATATCGGACTGGTGGGCAAGTATGACTTGCAAGATGCCTACAAAAGCATTCGTGAGAGCCTCTCGCAAGCAGGAACCTACAACGACCGCAAGACGGTAATCAACTTCATCAACTCAGAATATATCACCGAGGACAACGTAGCCGAGAAGTTGGCTGGACAAGACGGAATCGTCATCTGCCCGGGATTTGGCCAGCGCGGTATTGAAGGCAAGATCGTGGCGGCTCATTACACCCGCACCCACGACATACCCACCTTTGGCATCTGCCTCGGCATGCAGATGATGGTTATTGAGTTTGCGCGCAACGTGCTCGGCTATGCTGATGCCAACAGCCGCGAGATGGATGAGAAGACACCCCACAACGTCATCGACATCATGGAGGAGCAGAAAAACATCACCAACATGGGCGGCACCATGCGCCTTGGCGCTTACGAATGTGTGCTTAGGCAAGGCTCGCGTGCCTTCAGCATTTACAAGCAAGAGCACATCCAGGAGCGTCACCGCCACCGTTATGAGTTCAACAACATCTTCGAGAAGGAGTTTGAGCGCCACGGCATGCAGTGTGTAGGCCGCAACCCAGAGAGCGACCTCGTGGAGATAGTGGAGGTTCCGTCGCTTAAGTGGTACATCGGTACGCAGTTCCACCCCGAGTACCAGTCGACAGTGCTCAAGCCCCATCCGCTTTTTGTCGATTTTGTGAAAACGGCCATCGCCAACCAAAAACAGGATACGAAGTAACAGCAGAGGCTGTTACCAACAATAATAGGTTAATAATGTAAGATGAATAAGAACACTCTAATAGGCTTTGTGCTCATAGCCGTGGTGCTTGTGGGATTTAGCTGGTACTCGCAACCCTCAAAGGAGGAACAACGTGCCCAGTTTGTGCAAGACTCGTTGGCGCAAGTGGCTAAGCAAAAGGCTGACCAAGTTGAGAAGGTAGCAAACTTCAAGCGGCAACAGGCTGCCAAACAGAAATTGGCGACCGACACCACAGCCCTCTTCCACAAGGCACTTACTGGCGCGGCGCGCGACATCGTGCTGCAGAACAAGAAACTGGCCGTCACTCTTTCCACTAAAGGCGGAACGGTCACTAAGGCTTATGTGAAGAACGCGAAGGGAAGTAAGCGCTATGTGGGGCATAACATGGCCGACAAGACTGGCAAGAGTGATGACTTTGGAGGCGTTACCCTCTTCAGCGGGAAAGACCAAAGCCTCAATTTCACGCTCGTGGCCAAGGAAATGAACATCAGCACGGGCGATCTCTATTTCCAGCCCACAGATGTTACCGACACGACGGTGACGCTTACTGCTGAGGCGGGGCCGGGCAAGTCACTTGTCTTGACTTATCGCCTGGGCAACGACTATATGCTTCACATGAGCTTACGCGCGGTAGGCATGTCTGGTTTGTTCGACCCCAACGCCTCGTCGCTCGGTGTCGATTGGCATGACAAGGTGAAGGAACAGGAGCGTGGTTTCACTTTCGAGAACCGCTACGCGCGCCTCGACTGGAAAGAAACAGATGGTGGAACCGACTACATCAGTGAGGCCAAGACCAAGAAAGAGACTACCGAGGAAGACATTGACTGGATAGCCTTCAAGAACCAGTTCTTTTCGGCTGTCATGATATCCAAGGACAACTTCCAAAAGGGCGGACAGCTCGAGAGCAAGCTCTACGACAAGAAAGACCAGGAGAATTGGCCCGTACGCTATCTCAAGGATCTCACGGCTCAGGTGCGTACCAGCTTCGATCCCACAGGAGCCAAGCCGTCTGAGTTTGAGTTCTACTATGGCCCCAATGATTTCTATGTGCTTCGCCAGGTCGAAAAACAGAGTACGTTTGGCAAGGATCTCGACATGCAGAAGATCGTGTACCTGGGTTGGCCGCTTTTCCGTTACATCAACCGGTGGTTCACGTTGCCCGTCTTCACGTGGCTGAGTGATTGGGGGCTGCCCATGGGTGTGGTGCTCATTCTCATCACCATCTTGCTGAAGCTTATAACATTCCCCATGGTGAAGAAAAGCTACATGAGCTCAGCTAAGATGCGTGTGCTCAAGCCAAAGCTTGACGAAGCCACCAAGCAGTTTAACAAGCCAGAAGACCAGATGCAGAAGCAACAAGCCATGATGGCCGAGTATGCCAAGTATGGTGTCAGTCCGCTGTCTGGTTGCTTGCCCATGCTTATCCAGATGCCTATCTGGATAGCCATGTTCAACTTCGTGCCCAATGCCATCCAGTTCCGTGGCGAGCGCTTCCTTTGGATGAGCGACCTGTCTACCTATGACCCCATCTTTGAATGGAGCACCAATGTGATGCTCATTGGCGACCACCTCAGCCTCACCTGTGTGCTCTACACGGTGGCCATGGTGCTCTACACGTGGATTACCATGCAGATGCAAAAGGACCAGATGGTGGGTCAGCAGGCGGAGCAGATGAAAGTCATGCAGTGGATGATGTTCCTCATGCCCGTGATGTTCTTCTTCATCTTTAACGACTACTCGTCGGGGCTTAACTTCTACTACTTCGTCACGCTGATACTTTCGGCTGGCATCATGTTCGTTTTGCGTCGAACCACCAATGACGAGAAGTTGCTCGCCATACTCGAGGCCCGCTACAAGGAGAACGCTAGCAACCCCCAGAAGATGAAGGGTCTGGCTGCACGCATGCAGGCCTTGCAACAGATGCAGCAACAGCAGATGCAACAAGCACGGGACAACAACCGTAAGCGATAACCCATAACAACTTGCGGCAGGGAAGTGGTTCGCCTTTCAAGCGACATTTGCCTGCCGCTTAACGCATATTTACCATGAATAAAGCCATTGCATTAGCTCTTGGCGCACTGCTCACCTGTGCACCTGTGGCCAATGCCCAAAACATGATTCAGAAAAACAACATCCAGTTATCCTCTGACCTGATGACCCCTGAGGCCCTCTGGGCCATGGGGCGATTAGGGGCTGCCGTACCTTCTCCCGACGGCAAAATGGTGGCCTACCAAGTGTCATACTACAGTGTCAAGGAGAACAAAAGCCACACGATGCTCTTTGTGCAGCCGGTGAAAGTAGGCAAGAACATCGTGAAACCAAACAGCCTTACGACAGACGCGGCGAGCGAAAGTGACCCCGCATGGATTGAAAACGGGACAAAAATTGCTTTCTTGCGTGACGGGCAACTGTGGAAAATGAATCCCGACGGCTCGGAGCGTGTCAAACTGACAAGCTCATCTGTCGACATAGAAGGATTCAAGTTCTCACCCGACGGCTCGAAGGTCATTCTTGTCAAGAGCATTCCTTCGCATGAGTCCATTCAGAAAAATCCCGATGACCTGCCCAATGCAACGGGACGCTTGGTAACCGATCTCAATTATCGCCATTGGGATCATTATGTGGAAAGCGTTGCCCATCCCTTCGTGGCTACGGTCAACGGCAATCACGTGAGTGAGGGTGAGGACATTTTGGAGGGTCAGCCTTATGAGTGCCCGATGGCTCCCTTTGGTGGCATAGAGCAGCTTGCGTGGAGCACCGACTCACGTCAAGTCGCATACACTTGCCGTAAAAAGACAGGTGTCAACTACGCCATCTCTACCGACTCTGACATCTATCTCTACGATGTGGAGAAGAAAACCACACGCAACCTCTGCAAACCAGAAGGCTACAAGGAACCTGCGGTAGACCCCACCAAGAGCATGCGCAACCAGCAGGTGAACCACCAGACGGGCGACATGCAGGTGGGCTACGACCAGAACCCGCAATTCTCGCCCGACGGCAAGTATGTGGCTTGGCAGAGCATGGAGCGCGATGGTTACGAGAGTGACCAAAACAGACTCTGTGTCTACGAGTTGGCCACGGGCAAGAAGACCTATGTCTGCGACAGCAAGAACCTGGAAACCAACGTCGATGGTTTTTGTTGGGCTCCCGACTCCAAGAGTCTCTATTTCACAGCTTGTTGGCACGCCACAGAGCGTATCTATAAAGTGAACTTGGGAGGTGAAGTGATGCAGGTGACTGATGACGGTTGGAACGATTTTGGGACAATCGCCATGCTCAATGACAAGCAGCTTCTTGCCACACGCCACTCCATGCTTCATCCCGATGAACTCTATGTGGTGACACCGGCCAAGAAGGAGAAGAAGGCCAGCGTAGTGGCCATCACTGATGAGAATGGCCACATCTTCAAGCAATTGGCCATGCCTACTGTGCAGCAGCGTTGGGTGAAAACCACTGATGGCAAGCAAGAGTTGGTGTGGATCATCCTGCCGCCTCACTTCGATGCCAACAAGAAATATCCAACCTTACTTTATTGTGAGGGCGGACCGCAGAGCCCCGTCTCCCAGTTCTGGTCGTATCGCTGGAACTTCAGCATCATGGCCTCGCACGGCTATGTCATCGTGGCTCCCAACCGTCGTGGCCTGCCCGGCTTTGGCAATGCGTGGAATGAAGAGGTGAGCCGCGACTGGACAGGCCAGTGCATGCGCGACTACTTATCGGCAATCGACGACGCGGCGCAGAATCTGCCATTTGTAGACCGCGACCGCATGGGTGCCGTGGGAGCCAGCTTCGGTGGTTTCTCCGTCTATTATCTCGCCGGACATCATAACAAGCGTTTCAAGTGTTTCATCGCTCACGACGGTGCCTTCAACCTTGAGTCGATGTACACCGACACCGAAGAGGCATGGTTCAGCAACTGGGAGTATGACGACGCTTACTGGAACAAAGACCAGACCGAAGCGGCTCGTCGCACCTACGAGAACAGTCCCCACCGCTTTGTCGACAAGTGGGACACCCCCATCCTATGCATCCATGGCGAAAAGGATTACCGCATCAACGCAAACCAAGGATTCGGAGCTTTCAACGCGGCGCGCATGAAGGGTATCCCTGCAGAACTGCTCATCTTCCCCGACGAGAACCACTGGGTGCTCAAGCCACAGAACGGCATCCTCTGGCAGCGCACGTTCTTCAACTGGCTTGACCGTTGGCTCAAGAAATAACACAAACACAACAAGATAACATGGTAGAAAAAATTCAAACGATTCTGAGTGATAGCAAGGGTGCTCGTTGGACGGCACTCTTCATAGTGGCCTTCACAATGATGATGGGCTACTTCATCACTGATGTCATGTCGCCACTGGAGGTGTTGTTGACCAAGCCTATCACCGACGGCGGCCTCAGCTGGTCATCAGACGCTTATGGCTTCTTCTCAGGCAGTTATGGACTCATCAACGTGTTCCTCCTGATGCTCTTCTTTGGTGGTATCATCCTCGACAAGATGGGCATCCGATTTACGGGTGTGATGGCTTGTGCGCTGATGGTCATCGGTGTGTGCATCAAGTTCTTTGGCGTCAGCCACGACTTTGGCGATGACAGTATCTATCTTAACATCATCATCTTCAAGGGCGACTTACCCATATCGGCTGCTGTTGCGTCGCTCGGCTTTTCTGTTTTTGGGGTGGGATGTGAAATCTGTGGAATCACAGTTTCCAAGATCATCACCAAGTGGTTTACTGGACATGAGTTGGCTATGGCCATGGGCATCCAGGTGGCACTCGCCCGTTTGGGTACCGCCGCCGCCATGATGGGATCACTGCCCTTCGCCAAGGCCTTCGGTGGCAAGGTGAGTGCTCCTGTCCTCTTGGGCGCATTGCTGCTCATCATCGGATTCCTTGCCTTCTTGGTCTATGTGGTGATGGACAAGAAGCTCGATCGTAGTGTGGAGGAGGCCAAAGGCCAACAAGCCAACGCGGCAGAGGCGCTGGCTGACGCTGAGGATGAGAAGTTCCACTTCCGCGACTTGAAGTTCATCTTCTCCAATCCTGGCTTCTGGTGCATCTGCTTGCTCTGCCTGCTGTTCTACAGCGGCGTGTTCCCCTTCTTGAAGTTTGCCACCAAACTGATGATTGCCAATTACAATGTGCCAGAGAACCTGGCGGGCATCATCCCTGGCCTCATTCCTTTTGGAACCATCTTACTCACACCGCTGTTTGGCTCACTCTACGACAAGATCGGCAAGGGTGTCACCTTGATGCTCATTGGCTCCTGTATGTTGGCGGTCATCCATTTCATTTTTGCCATCCACATCCTGCCCTATGGTTGGTTTGCGGTCATCATCATGATTCTCTTGGGCGTGGCCTTCTCGCTCGTACCCTCAGCCATGTGGCCGAGCGTGCCGAAGATCATCCCCATGAAACTCTTGGGTTCTGCCTATGCCATCATCTTCTACATCCAGAATATTGGCCTAAGCCTTGTGCCAATGCTCATCGGTATGCTGAATGGCTCGGATCCTTCTTACACCACCAGCATGAGCGTGTTCTGCTCCTTCGGAGTAGCCGCCGTTATTCTCAACCTCATCCTGCTTGTTATAGACAAGAAAAAGCACTATGGGCTACAGGAACCTAACATCAGTAAGTAATTTAAGAATAAGTTGCGCATAAAGATTGCGTGCTTTAAACAAACAAAAAGCAACGTGTGTTGGAATTAATTGATTTCAGCACACGTTATTTTATTGCACTAACCTTCCAGAAACAAGAAAGCATCAGAGTCGTTATTCCAATTCATGAACCTCCTCATCGCCCTGTTGCTGAAGAACAAGCTACTTCGCACCATGCAGCATTACAAGGCAACCCTCAACAGTTACATGCGATTCCGAAACGGTAAGGATATTCCCCTCTGCGAGATAAATGCTGATGAGATGCTATCCTACGAGGCATACCTGAAGAACGTGGCAAAGGTATGCGCAAGCATCCGTTCCTTCTATCTCCGCATTCTCCGTACCACCTACAACAAAGCCGTAGAGAAAGGCTTTATTCCAGCTCCGCAAAAGAATCCCTTCAAAAACGTCTACACGGGCATCGCAAAGACCAAGAAACGAGGCATTCCTACAGCATCTGTCAGTCAAATCAAGCACCTGAATACTATTAGTGCGACTCATGACGCAAATAAACTCACCCCAAAACAAGAATTGGCAAGAGACGCTTTCTTGATCTATTTTTTATCTTCGTGGCATCCCTTTCATCGTCTTGGCACATCTTCTTAAATCCAACCTCAAAGACGGTTACATCACTTACACCCGAAGCAAAACAAGGCAACGTCTTTCCCTTACCTCTTTCCTTTTTTTTGCTTGTGATTCCGATAGTAAGAATACAGCACATGGCAAAAGGCAGGACGAGTTGCGCCTATACCACAATGACGAATCACGCATAGCCTATCATCTCAAAAAGTTAGGTACGAAGATGGGAATCCAAGGCAAGCTGCCCCTCTATGTCACGCGCCACTCATGGGCCACTGCCACAAGAGACAAGAACATCTCGATTTCCATCATCAGTGAGGCATTGGGACACCACTCCGAAGTCACCACAGAGATATATCTCCGCTCCATACAATCCTCGGAAGTGGACAATGCCAACGCCAAAATTCTTGCGTTAATCTAAAATAAGGGGTGCTGCAAATTGAACCGAGGAGAACCTACTATCTGTATCTCTACGTAAGAGATACAGAATAACGTTGCAAAAATACGAAAAATATTGTAAACAAGCCAATTGCGATTGTTAAAATTTTAATATTGCACAACATAATTCAACAATTATTTAGTCATGATTTCGAACAAGATTAGATAAGTCGTTGACTGTGCGGAGGTTTTCTGTCTTTCTGTATCTCTTACGTAGAGATTCTGATTGAAGAAAAAATAACAACGAAAAATATGGCTTTCATATAAGCAGAGCGTATGACACACAATTTGCTAAACACGGGCTTACCTGCATCCTGTATGCAGCAGGCTGAAAGACATAAAAGTATTGGAGATTAGTGGAAGTCAGTCTATTGGTCTTTCAATGCTGTGATGCATGTCACAACCCCAATAATCCGGGAAGAGGAATCTTTTCAGGAGAAACCGAGATGTGCGCTTTAGGGTTATGTGGTTTATAGTCAATACCGACAAGTTTAAAGAGCAAAAAACGAAGGAGTTTCTTGAGAAGACTTATCAGGGCATTGTGAAATATGTCTATCTGCCAAAGTGCAGGATGAAGTATGTCAATGCCCAAGGAGAAGAGCGCTTTCGTTTCCGACCACTGATATGTGGCTTGCTGTTCATCAAGGCGGACAACATAAAGTCGCTAAAGAAAGCATTGACACCTTGGGGATATTTTGCCTATGAAGACATAGCCCGTGATCTGGAAACTGGCGAACAACGGAAAAAGAAGCTTGTCGCAAGCGCACATCTCCTTTGTAGGGATGTCAAGGACGTAGGACTGGACGACATCATCAAAACGGCCGCTATCCCTGATGAGGACATGGAGCATTTCATCTGTTTCAACGATAAAATGGCAGATGGCATAGAAGGACTGAGTATTGTGGACAAACGATACGAAGACCTCATCCTGGAGAATGACACCATCCGTATACTTAGCGGACCTTTGGCAGGGTGGATCGGCGTGGTCAAGCAAGTCAAGAGAAAAGGCAAGAAAGACCGTCATCTTTTCATGCGTTTCGGCAACAACTGTTGCCTCGACATTTCCAATATACGCCAATATGACATGCAGGTGGAACATGAGGCTACAAAAGGACCCAAAGCGGAGGCCGTGGGCGTGTGGCGGGTCGTCGACCAGATGATTGGCTATCTTCAGGCCAAACAACCTTCCGAGAATGCATACAGCACATTGCGCAATCTTTTCTTGGACTACCAAAAGAGACTATCCGTCTATCGCAACAGGAGCATGACGGATTTGGCATACGGTAACACGAAAGAAGAGAAGACCGCCGCCCATCAGCAACGGGTTCTTGAACAAATAGACCCCTCGATGCGCAACAACTTTCGTATCCTTTCCAGCAACTTTCAAGCAGGCAAGGTGACCCTTGAAAAGTGGCTGAATGAGCTGATTCCCGACGCTACGCTCCGTCCATTCCTCACCCCCACTGCTGGGATTGCCATTCCCCAAGGACAAAACTACGCGGTTTTGCACCATAATGGCATCACCGAACTTGTCCTTCGCTGTAATCTCCGAGATGTCTTCCAGGATAATGATATTGAGTCTGACAAAAATACCACGGTCTTCGATGAGGACTATGAGTATTATGCCCATTTTGCATTATTGAATACAGATGGAGGCAAGGTGAAGGTAATCTGCTCGTGGGGAGGATTTTATGATTATTACGCATCGCAAAGTAGCGAAGAGCGAGAGGCGTTTCTCGACAACTTGAAGACAAAGAAATACCCTCGCTTGCATTTTCTGCTGACCGAAAGCGCATGTAAGTTTGAGAAGATAAATGGCATCGGCGGTTTTTCCATAGAGACCGATATAGATTACACTGCTGACATAGAAGAATTGGGTGAAAGGACACATGACTTCTTCGCTCTTCATTCTTCACGCTTCACTCAACTTACAGCAGCAGCCGTGGAGATATGGAAAGGCACCCGTCTTCTGGTCTGGCGACAATTATTGCAACGTTATGTGCTGCTTCACAAGGTGCCGATCGTTGACCAACCTCCGTCTGATCCTAAAGGATAAAAGACATACAACAAGCACAGCACCAGCGAGCGCGTGTGGCAAGCGTGAGTCTCCCTGTCGTCTAAACACCTCTTCTCATACATCCTTCCGCTTTCATCCGTGAGATTCGCAGCCGCCGAACGCGGCCCAATCCCTTCCCAGTTTGCCTCCGTGAGATCGGTGAGATCCGTGTGCAAAAAGTCACAGCAGCGTGAGCCTAATTTCCATCCGTGACGTCGCATCCTTTGGTCCATGTGCCTCCGCCGCATAATTCGAGTTATTAGTGAAATTCGGGCGCATCCGACATATGGAGTGATGATGTATAGTTCTTGGAAATCAATTATTTAGAGAACAGTACGCTCCTATAATATCTTCATATTCATGACAACGAGAACTCAAAAGTCTTAATTTGCATACAATATAAGAACAATGTCATTTGTGACAGCTAAGCATCACGCAAAGGACTTGTACTAAGGGACTTGCAAAAGTAAAAGCTAAAACGGCATGTATAATCTTTTATATGCCATCATTCCAAATTCCGGAAGAGCCTAAATTAATTACGGGTATGTCAGTCCGAATTTGAAGAAGAACGAGACGGCACGCCGAATGGCACAGGAACAACTTGACAGCCCTATCAAGATATTGAGCAATTTCGGTAAGCAAGAGCTAAGCCATTTCGCATGATGGCGGCGATGAGGCGGATGCTGGGAGAATAGAACTTTATGTGTTGTTCATTCAAGGACAATAATTTTTCTCTTTTCCTT
>DJOD01000042.1 GCA_002437115.1 Prevotella sp. UBA6447 | reverse complement strand
ACGGCTGATTTCGGATGGTAACACATGCGACAAAGCGTACGACAAGAATTAACAGAAGAAGGGGGCGGGCAGCTTGTGATAAGCTACCCGCCCCCTTCTTCTGTTAAATTCGCTTTTATATTAGTTGCCTTCGTCGATACTCTGTATCGGCTCCTCTGGGCGTTCCCATTTATTCACTTGCGGCTTCATCGGCCTTCTTGGTGCGGCGAGTGGTACGTGTCTTTCGCTTCGGTTTTTCCTCCTCAAACGTATCCAACTTCACACCAGCCAACTCGGGGTCGATAAGGATGCGGCCACAATATTCGCAAACGATGATTTTCTTATGCATCTTGATGTCGAGCTGACGCTGTGGCGGAATCTTGTTAAAGCAGCCACCGCAGGCATCACGTTGCACATAGACTATACCCAGGCCATTGCGCGCTCCCTTGCGGATACGCTTAAAGCTGTTGAGCAAACGGGCGTCGACCGAAGACATCTGCGCCTCAATCTCCTTGGCTTTAGCCTTGAGTTGTTCCTCCTCTTCACGCGTCTCCTGCATGATCTCGTCAAGTTCACCACGTTTCAGCTCAAGATCCTTTTGACGCTCTGAAATATTGTCTTGCGTTTTCTTCAGCTCCTCTTGGCACTCGGTTACCTTTTGGCTAGCCTCACGAATTTTCTTGTTGCACAGCTCTATCTCAAGCTCCTGAAACTCGATTTCTTTATTCAGCGTATCATATTCGCGGTTGTTGCGCACATCGTCGAGCTGTTTCTTGTAACGCTCCACGCTCGCCTGCGCCTGCTCAATCTCATTGCGCTTTGTGGAGACCGCCGTTTGGAAATCGGAAATTTCGCCTTCAATCTTGGCAAGTCGGGTTTTCAAGCCCTCAATCTCATCTTCCAAGTCACTCACCTCAAGGGGCAACTCACCCCTAAGGGCTCGCTTCTCATCGATGCCAGACAAGGTAACCTGAAGCTGAAACAAGGTCTTGAGCTTCTGCTCCACCGTCATCTCTGCGGATTGTTCTTTCTTTACAGTCATAATGTTTACAGGTATATGATTGGATTTGTATTTGTTCTTGTCAGATAACATTTCACACCCGGGCACTGTTTCTCGATGACATCACGAAACACCTCGTTAGTGAACTGCTCGCTTTGGTAGTGGCCTATGACAGCAATTTGTATCTGCTGCTCATGCCCAAAGTATTGGTGATAGTGCATCTCGCCCGTCACAAAGGCGTCAGCACCCTGCTTGATGGCCTCATCAAGCAGGAAGTCTCCTGCTCCGCCACAAATGGCCACCGTCCGTATGGGTCTGCGCAGCAATTGGTTGGCCATGACGCACTCCACATCGAATGTTCGTTTCAACATGACTATCAAGTCGTCGGCCGCCACAGGTACTGGCAGTTCGCCGATAACTCCCTCACCGCCTTCTACGCCATCCACGGTCTTCAATTTTCCGAAGAAGCGCGTCTGGTCAAGCTCCAGCTTCTCAGCAATCTTGTAGTTGACCCCTCCCCGCACGCTATCCATGTTGGTATGCATTGAAACGATACAGAGGTGGTGCTCAATGGCCTTCATTACTGTGCGCTGCACCATATCCTCACCCGTGACATGGCTCAACTTTCTGAAGATTAACGGGTGGTGTGAAACTATGAGATTACACCCCAAGGCGATAGCCTCATCGACAATAGCCTCGGTAACGTCAAGACACAATAAAGCCCCTGAGACTTCCGCCTCTGTCAATCCGACCTGCAAGCCGGCATTATCATAGTCTTCTTGCAGGGGCAGAGGCGCGAATTGTTCAAGGGCATTAACCACTTTTACTATTTTCACGCTAATAACACGTTTTTCAATGCAAAGTTAGTAAAAAAACCACATTATAGAATAAGGATGGACGAGTTTTTACAATTATTTAACCCTTTCCGTTACATGCACGGCAATAGGCTCGGCCGCCATATCAATATTGCCTTCTTCCTCAAGCTGCGGATAGCGAGCTGCATGATCCGCAAGGTAAAGGTGATTGATCGTAAAAGCAAGCGATTCCAGCGTATGCTGCCTCACAGCCTTGGAAAGTTGGCACTCCCATACCGTAATACAGTGCCATCCCATAGTTGCCAGTCGCCGTTGAACTTCCTTGTCACGCTGCCTGTTGCGTTCAATCTTGTTTTGCCAGAAGTTGGTATGGGTCTTAGGCAAGCGAAACGCACCACAGTCGTGGCCATGCCAAAAGCACCCGTTCACAAAGATGCATGTGCGATACCTCCTCAGCACGATATCGGGGTGACCTGGCAGCCGTCGATGATTAACCCGATAGCGAAATCCATGCTGCCAAAGGTAATGGCGCACCACAATTTCCGGGCGTGTGCCATCTGAGTGGACGGCTGCCATTATCCTGCTTCGCTGTTGAGGAGAAAACTTATCCATCTGTCTGTCTTTCCTTGGCAAAATTACAAACAATTATCCATTTCACCACACGCTCCACCACACTTTCTCACTTCCCCTGTCTTTCTTGTCGCCATGACTCATTGTCCTATTTACAAATCTTACTTTTGGAACGACATTCATGCAGACATCAGCCTATTCGGGCACCCAGAAACTGTCTCTGTCACCATCAAGTCGGACGAACGCCAGCGTGCAACTTTATGGCACCAAACACGGAATACACTGTCTTTCCTAGTCCTTGTACACCACGAGAAGGAAAGCTTCATACAGTCCTTCTAAAAGTCCATTGACAGACTATCGCCATAAAATTCCTACCATGACTATTGCATCTTACCCTGAGTCACAGCAATAATAATTCATTGAGACATCCAAATTAACCTTTTCCATAAAGAACCTCTATGATGCAGACAATAAAAAAATCCTTGTAGGAAACCTACAAGGATTTTCAAGGGTGGGGGGTGGGACTCGAACCCACGACATTCAGAACCACAATCTGACGCTCTAACCAACTGAACTACGCCCACCGTATGTTGGTTGCCTTAGTGTTTTAAAGCGAGTGCAAAGGTAAGGTTTTTATCTGAAACCACCAAATAAATCCCTTACTTTTTTCATTTTTTGATTATTTTGCAGGCGTAGCCGGCTGCGCGGGAGCAACTGGAGCCTCCTGCTGGCCTCCCTGGCCACCTTGCTTAGCACCTTGAGCGGGCACATTCTGTTGCTGGCCAGCCTGGAAGCCTTGCGTGTTCGTTGGATTCGTGGACTGAGTCTCCACGGCTGCCTTCTCGAGAACGCTCTGCGATGCGGATGACTGAGGAGCCGTATAGGCACAAATCACACTCACAACAACCATAACCGCAGCAAGCCCCCAAGTGGCCTTCTCTATGAAGTCAGTGGTCTTGCGCACGCCCATGATGGCGTTAGATGAAGAGAAGTTGCTGGCAAGACCGCCTCCCTTCGACTCCTGAATGAGCACGATGAATATCATCAGCAGCGACACCAGGACGATGAGAACTACAAATAATGTGTACATAATTCTTTACTTATTGTTTTTATTGTTTAATATCAACTTTTCCAAGAAACGTATTTGGTCTGCAAAGTAAGCATTTTTTTTCGGATAATTCAAATTTAATTGCTGAATAATTTCAAGAGCTTTACTATATCGGCCTTGTTTGATATAAATTTTCGCCAATGTCTCAGTAAAATAGCTTTCGTCACCATTTTTATCACCTTCAGAACCAGCCTGAGCGCCTTCCGGAACATATTCGACATCCGCCTTCAATTTGATTTTTCCATTTTCATTATTTATGAAATTATCTATCAAATTTTGTCCTTTCAACTGGGGTGCAGCGTTCCTTTCCGCCTTCTTCTCCTCTTCGCTTTCCGTCTCCAGGAGGTACGACACATAATCGACTGCCGCATCCGCCGGAGTGGGTTTCCGCCTACATTTATCCTCATCCTTCTTTCCTTCCTCAGGCATTGACTCAAGGAAAGTGTCTATCAACGAGATGGTGCGATTTTCCGAATCTTTTTTCGCGTTTACCTTCGCCTTTTCGGGTGCGTGCTTGATTTGGTAATGTGCCGCCTCGACAAGATTGAATATCACCTTGCGGTCTGTAATATAAATAGCAGCCCGGCGCAACTCCTCATCAAACGTGGGATCGTGCAACAAATAGAGATTTTGCAAAAGGAGCAAGCGTGCGGTTTGATAATAAGGATACAGCGCAAGAAGACTTCGGAGATCGTAGAGGGTCTCGCGGTCAAGCAAATCGGGCTGTTTAATAAGTTGCGCTATATCCATGTTGATTCGGGTAATAAATCATATATGACAAGAGAAAGCCTCTGCCGACTGACGTTCAATCCTGCTCATCGGCAACACATGCCAGCACCTTGTTACCAATTGGCGACCGTGGCGTTGAAAATCTGTTCCGTCAAGTCCTTACACATCTGCGTGACAAGCTCTTCCTGCACGCTGTTTAAACTTTTCGTGGTCTCATAACTCTTAGATGCAGTGAACGACCGTTCAAAGTCTTCATTGTGGTTATTGTTGTTAGTGAACCTCACGTTAACTGTTATTGACAGTTCCGTCTGCGCGGAATATCCTTCGCTTGACACCGACTTGTTGCGCTGCGAATACTGTGTGATTTCGCCCTCTATAACCAAGTCGCCATTGCGCTTCACCTGTCGCAATCGCGTGTGATTGGCAAAGACATCCTTCAGCTGGTTATTGAAGATGGGTCCCATTGGCCCCCACACATAGCTGCTACGTATCGGGAAATCAGCAATCTGTATGGTCTTTGTCGTGGTGTAATCTATGCTGGCTCCATTGAACTTGTAACTGACACTGCATGCCGCGAGCAGCAATAAAAAAACAACTGAAAGATATGACAATCTGTGCTTCATCCTCAACCTCTCTGAATATTTATTTCTTGTCTAACCCATACTGCTTAATACGGCGGTAGAGTGTCCTATCGGATATGCCCAACTCCTGCGCAGCTTTTTTTCTGTTCCCTTCATTACGCTCAAGTGCCTTTTCAACCATTTGGCGTCCAAGGTCATTCAAGTTGAGACATTCCGGTTCTGATTTGATTTCTTCCGCCTCAGCGTCCTGTGCTGACGTTGTGTACGCCGAAACACCAGGGATGTCATTGGCGACGGCAGGAACGGGCGTCTTGCCTGCCCCAATGAAGCTCGTCGAAAAGCGCCCCGCCACCTCTTTCAAATCGCGCGTCTCGTCAATCTGCTTGCGAAGGTTGGACACGTCACGCCTAAGGTCGGATATATTTCCCCTCAACTCATAGAGAATCTTATACAAGATTTCCCTTTCGCTCTCATAAGAGTGTTCACCAGATGTTTTCGTGATTGTCAGCTCCGTGCTTTCCGGGTCTTGCGGGATAAAACGTCGCAATGTTTCCACCCCAATCTCCCTCTGCTCGCTCAACACAGACATCTGCTCCGTGATGTTTTTTAGTTGTCGCACATTTCCAGGCCATTTGTACTGCAGCATCATCTTCTTGGCCTCCTCGGTCAACGTAATTTTCGGGAGTCTGTACTTGTCGGCCATCTGCATGGCAAAGAGCCTGAACAGCAACAAAATATCCTCTCCCCTATCACGCAACGGGGGCATTTGGATAGGTATGGTGTTCAGACGATAATAGAGATCCTCACGGAATCGCCCCTCCGAAATGGCCTTCCTCATGTTAACATTTGTGGCGGCCACGATTCTCACATCCGTCTTGCGTATTTCCTGGCCTCCCACCCGGATGTATTCGCCTGTCTCAAGCACCCTGAGCAAACGCGCCTGTGTGGCCATAGGCAACTCACCAACCTCATCAAGGAATATTGTGCCTTTATTGGCTACGCCGAAGTATCCATCACTCTCACCAATAGCACCCGTGTAAGCACCTTTTTCATGGCCGAAGAGCTCACTGTCGATAGTCCCTTCAGGGATCGATCCACAATTGATGGCGAAATAGCGCTCCCTTCTTCTGGGCGAATTGTCATGTATGACCCTTGGCACTATTTCCTTACCCACGCCACTCTCTCCGACGATGAGCACGCTCAAATCGGTGGGAGCCACTTGCAAGGCCACGTCCAAGGCATGGCATAGCCCTTCACTGTTGCCAACGATATTATACCGTTGCTTTATCTTTTGAAGTTCTGACGTATTCATTGCCTGACAAAATTACACATTTTCCAAGAAACCCACAAAAGTGGCCATTGTTTTTATTCTTTATCTTTTTTTTGAAACTTGATAAGCAGCAAGCCTATACCTGTCCACACGAGTTCCCTCATTCTCACAATCAAGGCAACAAAGATTCCTGCGCTGGCACTAATCCCCAATGAAGTAGTAGACATGAGAAAGCCTCCTTCCCGGCCTCCCAACTGCAGCGGCATAAAAAACAACAGATTGGCGAAGAACGAAGTAAAGGCAAGTACCAAGATGCAATTCAGAAAACTAGCGCTTGGCATGAGAACCAACAAAATAAAGAAAATCTCAAGAGCCGAACAGATACGGCAAGCCAGCTCCAGCCCTAAAGCTCCTAAGAAGTTATACGGGTTTTGGCTATGCAAGGCCGCAATCTGACTGTCGATATTATCCAGTTGTACCCGATGCCGCTCTACGAAAGGCTCCGCCCATTTCTTGATGTATGGTATATGCTTCAATAAGCTCATAACCCTATTGGCCAATCCTGTCCGATACCCAACACTGAAAAACCAGATACCTAACACGCAAAAAGCAGCGATGGCAGCCATCAACAAGGCCATCAACAAGCTGACAGACTGCGTGCAAAGAAAGAGGGCAACCGAAACCAGCCAAAACCAAAAATGACTGAATATATGAGTCATAGCATAAAGGATGACCGATGATGACGCTTTCTCCGCGCCAATTTTGGGTGCCAACTCCATGATACGGTAAGGCTCACCTCCCATGAGTCCTCCAGGCGTTGCATAGTTGAGCGCAAATCCCGACACAGCAACCTTGTAAAGCCAAAAGAATGAAATTTTAGCAGGCCGCTTGGAAATGTTATCCTTATTGTCCGTCCCATGTTGGCTGCATACACCTTTGATGATGAGGTACCACGAAGCCGTATTGAACACATATAGGAATGCCCACAGTGCGACCACAGCGGCGAACCAATAACCGGCATGGCGAAGCCCCTGCCACACTTGCTCAAAATCAAGTTGGGTGATCATGATGATGAGCACCAACAGGCCGAAGGCAAAGAAGCCATTCTGATATTTTTTCTTCATACTCAGGAGATTATCCTATAAAATAATCAAAGACGGATTTCCTCGCAAGCAACGACGATCGTCAAACAATCGAATTCCATTTACGCTCCTTTGCCCACTACTACCGTCACCATTTATTGTCATTTACGCTGTTCTTTGCTAATGCTCTCACGTTTTTTGGGAATTGAGAATCGCACCTTCTCACTTTCATCCTTTCGCTCGCGGTAGAGCTTGGGGAGCGGGTTTGCCAAAGGCTCATCATAGCTGACCCGGTTGCGAAAACCGTCAATGGCATGCCAAATGGCATGCCTGAAAGCCGTAGCATCTGCCACGCCCTTGCCAGCGATGGCATATGCTGGCCCTTGGTCAGCAGCTGCGCAGACAAGCGGCAAGCCTCCCAAGTAATGGATGCTGTCTTGCGGAAGCAACGCGTTAAACGGAGCCACACCTTGGTCATGATACATGGCGAGAATGCCATCAAACGCTGCAAAGTCTCCATTGCCAAAAAATTCATCGGCAAGATAGGGGCCAAAGACACAGATGTCGTCTTCAGCCAATTGCTGGATGGCAGGAATGATGGCCTCAGCCTCCTCTTTGCCTGGATGCTCTGCGCTATGGTTGGGATTCAGTGCCAGCACGGCAATGCGCGGACTTGAAATACGAAAATCTCGCCGCAGGGTGTCAGCGAACACCCTAACCCGATTAGCCACAGCCTCTTGCGTGATGGCACCAGGCACGTCCTTCAGAGCCGCGTCATCTGTCACCAATGCCACTCTCATGTTGCCGTTCACCAAGACATCAATTGCTTTCTGTCCTTCGCTAAGGCATTGCTCAATAAACTTGTCACTGCTTGGGAAAGCGAAACCGTCAATGTGCATGTTGTCCTTATTGATAGGGCCTGTCACAAGCACGTCGAACAGTCCGTCCTTGTAATCAGTAATGGCTTTGTCAAGCGCCTTTACGGCCGCACGACTGGCATCTTGCGAAGGCACGCCAAATTCCACTTTCACCTCGTCTTCAAACACGGGCAAAAGGTTAACCTTCCCCTCTTGTGCATCTTCCGCCTTATTAACTATCGTGAAATTGCCCTTCATGTCAAGTGCCTTGGCATGGTAAGTTGCGATCTTAGGCGAACCATATATGATGGGTGTGCACATATCGAGCATCTCTGGTTCCTCGAAAGCTTTGAATATCAACTCATAGCCTATGCCATTTGTGTCACCGTGGGTAATGGCCACGCGTATTTTTTTATTATCCATATATTGCTTATTTCCTTGATGGTTATATACTTGTCTTAATGATTTTAAGTCTGTCAGCATACAGCACACTTGTTGCTGAGGCTTTCTTGCTAAGGTTTGTCCCACTGCAAGGTATAGAGTACAGCCTCCAAACGTCGTATGGCATTGCGTTTGCTTTTACCTGGTGCGAAAACAAAGCCCTCGGCCACTACGCCTTCACTTCTCTCTTTCTCAAGACTGAAGCGGGTATCTGTCGAAAGCAGCCTGCTGACAAACGGACCACCCATATCGTCGCCCCGCATTTCCCACAACCCTCTAAAAAGAATCATTGGGGCATGCGCCTCTTCCCGCCGTCGCAGCCACAAATTTCGGTCTTCGTCATTTCTGAAAACCAGACTTTTGCTAACAGAAGCCCCTACCGTGGTCATCCACATAGAGTCGGTCTCGCCCATAATATTCTGTTTCATAACCTGGTTTCGCCAAGCTACAAATTCCTTGAGGCCACCAGTAGCTTGCACACCATGCTTCGCCATTGAGGGCGCTGTGTAGACAACGATGTTTTGCATTGTCGCAACCCCATTGTTGCTAAGCCAAACGAAGTCTTTTCCACGTTTGCAGGCCACCATGTCAACAGGAATCCACATACTGACCCCGAACATCTGCCTTATGGCCTTCTCTGCTTTCGTGTTGCGATTGTTTCTTAGCAGAGCGATGTTCTTGTTGGCCTCCGAACGGTTGAGCAACGTACGCAGTGTGGCAGCCACCCCTACCGCGCTCCGCCTCAGCACACTCGCCGACGGTGCACCCACATGAATCACCATCTGCGGCTTGGCCCACACATTCTTTTCATAGCCAACACGAGCCTCACCATAGGTCTTCGGGTCTATGCTAACCACGATAATGTTGCGTGCCTGACGCAAAGAAGCACCGAACTTTTCATTATCGATGTCTGAAACATCAAACGAGGGTTCACTTTGCGGCAAGCCTTCCACATCGGCCTCCAGCATTTGCCTGACGAGCCCCTCGCGGTCACCCACAAGGAGCACCTCATAGAGCCGTCCCCCAGATGGAGGCAAAAGCCCTTTCTCCCCTGTACAAGCCGCGAGCAGCCAACAAGCCAAGAGCCACGCAACAGGCCTACTCATCACCCATTGTTTCATGCCTCACCTCACCTATTTTCTTAGAGGTGCTGAGCAAGCCGCAAGCCGCATAGATGTCTTGTCCTCGCGAAGCTCGTATGGTGGTGAAGAGGCCATGTCCTGTGAGATAATCACGAAGCTCCTCCATTTTACGCTCATCGCTACCTCGCAAGGGCACATCGGGAATCTGGTGGAAGCGTATGAGGTTGACACGACAGTCGAGCCCCTTCAGCAACTTGACTATTTGGCGCGCATGAGCCACCGTGTCGTTGATGCCCCCAAAGACTATATACTCGAAAGACAAGCGTCGCTGATGGGCGAAGTCGTAATTACGCAAAAGTTCCACTATGTCGTCAATGGGCATGGCTTTCTCGGCAGGCATGAGTCTCGCGCGAAGCTCATGGCTTGGAGCATGTAGGCTGATTGCCACATGGCAATCGCTCTCTTCCAGAAAGCGCTGCAGCTTGCCCTTGATGCCCACCGAGCTCACGGTGATGCGTTTCGGGCTCCATGCCCACCCGTAATCTGCCGTCAGAATTTCCGTGGAACGCAGCACGTTTTCAAGGTTGTCCATCGGCTCGCCTTGTCCCATATAGACAATGTTGGTCAGTTTGTCCACTTCAGGCAGGCTATATATCTGATTGAGAATGTCTGTCACCGTCAGATAACCTTCAAAGCCTTGCTTGCCCGTTTGGCAGAACAGGCAGTTCATCTTGCAGCCTACCTCACACGACACGCAGAGCGTCGCACGGTCATCTTCTGGAATATAGACCGTCTCAACAAACCTGACGCCCCGACTTTCGTCGGGACGCGTCGTGCTAACGGGAAAGAGATACTTGATGGTGCCGTCTTTCGAATGTTGCGCATCGATGGGACGCACACACCCAATCTCATATTTCTCAGCCAGCCGAGCGCGATTGGCCTTTGAGATGTTGGTCATTTCGTCTATGCTCCTGACGTGGTTGCCATAAATCCATTTGGCCATCTGCCCTCCTGTGAAAGCAGGCATGCCCAAAGAAGCGGCCACCTCTTTCAGCTCAGCGAGCGTCATGCCAAGTAACATTTTTTTCTTCATCTGTGCAAAGATACAAATTTTTTGAAAAAACACTATATTTTGTGAGCTAAAATTCCTATCTTTGCAAAGGTTAGACCAATCTCGGCAACGAAAGAGCGGCTCACCAAGCTTCATTTATAACATGAGACCGAATCCGACAACACAAAACAAGCATACATACCTACCAGCACATACAGCTATCTCCATGCAGGAGCCTCACGTCACAGTGGGCATCGTCAGCGGCAAGCGCATCAGTTTTGCGCTCAACAAGCCATACGCCATAAACGGTATGCAAGCCAAAGGTGACCAGGTGGCAGAGATCTCTGGGGGTGCCATCGCATGGAATGGAGGTCGCTATCGTGAGTTGACCTTCTGTCCAAGCGTCCCCGACGCGTCTTTCTCCCTGAAAGACGTAACCATCGGCATCAACTTCCACTGGCAACGCAATGAGACGCAAACGTTTCTTGGCATCCTACGGCTCGTGGTGGATGGCAGCAACGTGCTGGCAATCAACGAGCTGCCCGTGGAGCTATATCTCGAAAGTGTCATATCAAGCGAGATGAGCGCCACATCAAGCCTACAACTGCTCAAGGCGCATGCTGTTATCTCACGGTCGTGGTTGTTGGCCCAGATGAAAAAGCGACAGGCTACCACCTCCACCACGACTCTCCGTCCCTCGTTTGTAGAAGGACACGACACGCTCATCCGTTGGTACGACCGTGAAGACCACACCCTCTTCGACGTGTGTGCCGACGACCATTGCCAGCGTTACCAGGGCATCACAAAGGAAACCAGCGTACATGTGGCCGAAGCCATCCGGCAAACACGCGGCCAAATCCTGACGGCCGACGGTGCCATTTGCGACACGCGTTTTTCAAAGTGTTGCGGCGGCGCCACCGAGGAATTCCAGTATTGCTGGGAGGACAGTGCCAAGAGTTACCTTCGCGCTGTAGCCGACAGGCTGCCACCCCGGCTGGCCACCTTGGCTTCTGCCGGAAAGGACACCCCCACCCTGCCCGACCTCACACAGGAGGAGCAGGCCGAGCGCTGGATTCGCTCAAGGCCTGAGAGCTTCTGTAACACGACCGACAAGGCCATCCTCTCGCAAGTGCTCAACGATTATGACCAAGAGACTACCGACTTCTACCGATGGCAAGTGGCCTACACCCAGCAGGAGCTGGCTACGCTGCTCAGCAATAAGCTGCACATCGACTTTGGCTCCATCATCGACTTGGTGCCAACGTCACGTGGCAAGAGCGGGCGCATCGTTACACTGAAGATTGTAGGTACCCGTCGCACGCTCACCATCGGCAAGGAGCTGGAGATACGGCGTGCGTTGAGCAAGACGCACCTTTACAGTTCGGCTTTTGTCGTTGACAGGCAAGGCATCGACAGCCAAGGCATCCCTGCACGTTTCTTGCTTACAGGAGCGGGATGGGGTCACGGGGTGGGTCTTTGCCAGATAGGCGCGGCCGTGATGGGCGAGCAAGGATACACCTACGACGAGATTCTGACGCACTACTATCCAGGTGCCACCATAACGAAATCATATCAGTAAGGACCAAACATCACCATGCAACTCCACAAACGATCACCCTGGCTATGGGTTCCAACGCTGGCTTTCAGCGACGGTCTGCCACTTGTGGCCGTCATGAGCATATCCGTCATCTTATATAAGCAACTTGGCCTAAGTAACGGAGCCATCACCTTCTACACGTCGTGGCTCTACCTGCCCTGGGTGTTGAAGCCCATTTGGAGCCCGTTTGTGGAGCTCATCAAGACCAAGCGCTGGTGGGTGCTAACGACCGAGATCTTGTTGGGCGCGGCACTGGGCGGCATTGCTTTCACCATTCCCACTTCGTTGTGGATGCAAGGCACGCTGTTTTTCTTTTGGGTCATGGCGTTTTCTGGCGCATGCCACTGCATCGCCGCCGATGGTTTCTATATGTTGGGGCTCAACAGCCACCAACAGGCATGGTTCATGGGCATCCGCTCGGTGGCCGACCGACTTGCCTCCATTTTTGGGCAAGGCGTCCTGGTGATGGTAGCTGGTAACTTGCAAGTCGTTTTTCGCAACAGCATCGCCTACTCATGGAGCCTCTTGTTCTATGGTGTCGCAGGACTGTTCCTGCTCCTGTGGCTATGGCACAGCTACGCCTTGCCCCATCCAGTCGAAGACGTGGTTCACCCAGGCATCAACATCCGCACCATCTGGAAAGAGGTCGCAAACACGCTATGCACTTTTGTGCAAAAGGATCACGTCGTGACCGCCATGTTGTTCATCACGCTTTTCCGCATGCCCGAAGGACTGCTGTCGAAGGTGTCGTCGCTGTTCTTGATTGACGCTGGGCACAACGGCGGACTGGGACTGTCACCACAAGAGTTGGGGCTCGTGCAGGGCACCGTGGGTACCATCGGCGTGGCCTTGGGTGGCGTGTTTGGAGGCATGGCAGCTGGCTGTGGGGGCTTGCGCAAGTGGCGATGGCCCATGGCCTTGGCTTTTGCCCTTCCTTCACTGGTCTATGTGTTTCTGAGTTATGCCTTGCCACCGAGCCTGCTGACCGTCAATGCCTGTGTGTTTATCGAGCAATTTGGCTATGGGTTCGGACTGACATCCTATATGCTTTACCTTATCTATTACAGCCAAGGGCCATTTAAGACCAGCCACTACGCCTTGTCGTCCGCACTCATGGCGCTGTCGATGATGTTGCCAGGACTTTTCGCTGGCACATTACAAGAAATGTTGGGCTACCGCCATTTTTTCATTTTGGTAGCTCTCTGCTACTCGGTGACATTGCTTGTGACATCCTTTCTCAGGATTGACCCCAATTTCGGGAAGCGTAACGAGGACGGCTATGAGTAAATTTTACGCCATCTGCGACTGCGACAGTTGTTTCTGCTCGTGCGAGCGCGTGTTTCGACCCGACCTCAACAATAAGCCTGTTGTGGTGCTGAGCAACAACGACGGTTGCGTCGTGGCACGATCAAAAGAGGCCAAACAACTGGGCATACCCATGGGCATACCTTATTATCAACTGGCAGAACGGTTCCCCGGAAAGGCAATTGGGGTGTTCTCGAGCAACTATGAACTTTACGGCGACATCACCAAGCGTGTCATGGAGATTATCAGCGACGCATGTGCCGACTTTTATCGCTACAGCATCGACGAGGCTTTTTGCGTGCTCGACGATTGTCCACACGACCAGCTGAAAGCGTGGGGCGAAGCCCTCAACCAGAAGATTTGGAAATGGGTGGACATGCCTGTGAGCATCGGCATAGCCCCCACCAAGACGCTGGCCAAATGTGCCGACCGCTTTGCCAAGGACTATCCAGGCTACAATCACTGTTGTGTCATCGCCTCGGAGGAGCAGCGCATCAAAGCGCTGAAGCTCTTTCCACTCAAGGAGGTGTGGGGCGTTGGGCGCCGATACCTCGAACGCCTGGAAGGCTACGGCCTCAAGACAGCCTACGACTTAGCCGTAAAGCCACGAGCCTGGGTCCGAAAAGAGTTGCACGTCACGGGCGAGCGCACTTGGCTGGAACTAAACGGCATCGACTGCATACCCACCGAACAGCTCACCACGAAGAAGAGCATCTGCACCAGTCGCTCGTTCCCGGGAATGATCGACGACCTGCTCGACCTGCGCACGCAGGTGAGCAACTATGCGGCGCGATGCGCTGAGAAGCTGCGCCGGCAACACAGCGTGTGCGCCAGCATCATGGTTTTTATCGACACGAACCGTTTTCGCACGGACTTGCCCCAATACAGCAACTCGGCCATGGAGGTGTTGCTGACACCTGTCAACTCCACGCAAGAGGTGGTTGACGGAGCCCTGAAGGCTCTCAGGCGTATCTATATCAAGGGTTTTAAATACAAGCGGGCCGGGGTCATCGTGTCGGCCATCAGCGACGAGAAACTGGTGCAAACAAACTTCCTCGACTACGATGCCGAGAAACGCGAGAAGCTGAAACGCCTCACCGCATCGATCGACAAGATCAACAAGCTCAATGGCACCGAGACGGTCGTGCTGGGCAGCCAGCAATACACGCCCCCCCATGGCAAGGGGAAAGCGGGCTCCTTTCGCGATGCCATCAAGCATGAGTTCCGCAGCCACAACTTCACCACTCGCTGGGAAGATATCATCCGCGTTAAGTGAAATCAAAAAACAAAATAGCATACGGGGCATCCCTCCCATCACAGGACAGCTGGACGCAACAGGTCATTTTAACCGCTTGCACAAGGGCAGCGTCAGCATAATGCAAGCCACTGCTCCCGCCACCATCACGCAACTTGATGTCACCTCTATCTGCCCAATGGCCACGATAGGGCTCGACACAGCACCAGCCACAAAGCCCGACGCTCCGAAGATGGCGCTTGCCGCCCCCGCGTTGTCGCGCTCTGCGTCAAGGGCTATGGCGGTTAGCCCCGGCTGCATCAACCCGAAGCTTGTCATCAGGTACATGTAAAACGCCATGACAACCACAAGCGGCAAATGGCCCAACAGGCATATGGCGAGCATCACGGCAGCAATGACAAAGTCGATGGCTCCACACTTCAAGCTGGTGGTCTGCCGCTTAAACTGTGGTGCTATGGCAGCCCCGATGCCTATCATGAAGGCATTGAGGGCAAAGCAGAGGCTAAACGCAAACGGTGTGAGGCCATAGACCTGTTGCAGGATGAAAGGCGACGAGGCGATATAAGCAAAGAAAGTGAAGAAACAGGCCATTGCGGCGAGGGTGCTGAACGTGAAACGCGGGTTGCGGAACACGCGGAAGAGGTTGGCATACACCTGCAGGATGTTGCTGTCCAATCGTTTGCCTGTGGGTAATGTCTCAGGCAACCGGCCACTGCACAGCATCAGCATCAGCCCGACACCGAGCAACAGGCAGAACACGCCTTGCCACGACGTGATGCCTGCCATGATACCGCCCACGACAGGCGCGCACACCGGAGCGATGCCATTGATGGAACCGAGAATCGCCATGAAGTTGGCCAGCTCCTTGCCTCTGAACATATCCGTAGCCATACTCTTTGAAATGACGATGCCACCAGCTCCCGCCACCCCCTGGAATATGCGCATCAGGTTGAACAGGTAGATGTTGGGCGCAAGGATACACAGCACCGAAGCAATGGCAAACAAGAGCATGGAGGCCACAAGAATGTGTTTGCGCCCATACTTGTCCGTGAGCGGGCCTATGAACACCTGACCCGCTGCCAAGCCTATCATTCCCGTCGTCAGGCTGAGCGAGGCAAGGGCAGGCGAGGTGTGGAAAAACACCGTCATCTCGGGCAATGCAGGCAAGTAGAAGTCTGTTACAAAGGGACCGAATGCGGTCAGCATGCCTAATGTTGCCGGAATAAAAACACCTATTTTCTCTTTCATGACATTTTTTGAAAACACCAAATTGTTTTGCGCCGCGAAATTACCAAAAATGTTTTATACCCACAAATAAAGCAAGCCCGAATTCCACAATCTGTTTTCTTCTGTAAACTTAGAGTTTTTCTCTGCTAATCGATTGATGTCTTCGCTCATCTGAGTCAGCAACTCATCTTTCTTAATACCGCAGATTCCTGCATATAGTTCTTTCACGCTGACGTTGGTGATGTTATTTAGCTCATTAAAGATGCCCAACTGGGAAGAATTTGGTGATGCCTGTCGGAAAGACAAAGCGAAGCAAAATGTTATAGACGAGGTTTACGTCAGAGCGCCATCCACATCAAGTCACTTCCGTTATTGCCGTCCACAAAACTCAAGACTATCTGCTTTTAGGCTCACCCAATGTTTTGGAGTGACAAGCGATTTTCGGGGGTCAACCTGGTTTTTATAACTAAAAAAACAATAACTTTCTTGACAACAAGCCTCTGGAGAATCGCATGAAACCCATCAAGCCTACTTTTGTCCGCAAAGACGTGATTTCTCGAGGGTTTTTCGCAATCATCTGACAATCAGAGTGATAATTCAAAATATGGTCCAATAAAACTTTTCAGAAGCCTAAAGTTTCAAAAAAATGTATCAAATCGAGGCGCGATAGCTATGCCTAAGAACCTCAAGAGATATGTCCAAGAGACCCAAAAGCTATCGAATCGGAGGACGATTCGATAGCTTTTGGGGACCAAGAATACGGAAATTAACTTTCCTTAAGACTTCCTAAGGAATTTAGTCGGGCAAAACCTATCTTTTCTTCTGTAGAAAGTCAGTCCCTGAGATGCTTGATTTTTCGGAATTTTCAAGACAAACCAGAAGAGTGACTATTATTGAATGTAAACCAGATTAAAACCCCGTCTAAACCCGTTCACGCAATGCTTAGCCGACGAAAATCGACCAAGCAATCGAAAAGGTTGCCACTCTACTTGGCTCTCACACGCGAGCAGCTACTTGGCGTTGCGACGCGCAATACGAGCCTTCTCAGCCGCTACCTTACGCGCGGCAAGTTCCTTTTCGGAAGGTGCCACATAATGGATGAGGCGCATAAAGTCATCCACCGTCTCCTCACCGTCAAAATCGTTGAAGAATGTCTCCAAAAGGGCTTGTGTGATGGCGCGTGCCGACAGACGCTTGTAGTATTTTTCACTTATCTCCTGCAAGCGATCCACCAAGTCGCTCGACACATAAATGGGCTTTCCCTTCTCCGAACTCTTGTCGTAGCGGAGATAGTTGGTCACAAGCTGGTCGGAGAACGCCTTGGAGATGCTTCGTCCGGCTTTCGCCGACCGCTTGGCAGGCTTTTGCTTGGCCGGGGCAGCAGGAGCGTCAACCACATCATCTTTTTCTTTGGCCGGGGCTTCTGCTGGCTCATTGGTGATGCTCCTAACGATGTTGGTGATGTCCATCTCCTCCAGCGGATTTTCAATCACAGGTCTCTTGTTTGCCATATTGTCGTCTTCTCGTTTTACTTGATAGCCTTGGCTATTGCCTCAAAGGTCGTGTCCACAATTTTCTTCTGTTTGCTCTCCAATGCGTAAAGGGTTGAATAACGCTTGATGGCCACGCCCTGCTTGATGCGCGGCACCACCGTTCCAACCAGTTCAAGGATGTTCACCGTCTGCGCTCGTTGCTTGCGCTCCTCGGCCTTGCCCTCATGGTCGTTGATGCGGTTAGGCACGAAAACCATGCTGCATCCCGAAATGCTCTTGAGCGCCTTGAGGAAGATGCCCGTGGCATCCACCGTGTCGGGGTCAAACGACATGGGGATGACCGCCACGTCTGCAGCGGCATAAACCGCAGCCAGGCTCTTGTCGTTGAGGTTGCCAGGACAATCGATGAGCACGTTGCCCGGCAATTTCTTGAGTTCCCTCATCACCTTGTTCACCTTCTTGATGTCGGTCGTGTCAAGGGGAGTAATCTGCCAAGGGGCCTTCCGCTCGGGATCAGCTTTTTCCTCGCGCACACGGTGCCGGTAGAGCGACTGCTGCAGGTCGGCGTCAAGCACGGCAACCGGCTCGCCGCTCTCGGACAGGTAAGTGGCAAACAGACTGCAAAGGGTGGTCTTTCCAACCCCGCCCTTGATATTTGAAAAGATGATAATCTTGTTCTTTTGTTCCATAGTTGTCTCCTTAATATTGCAAGGCAAAGGTAAGCAATCACCAGCAATCCAACAAACTTTTAACTATAATATAAGATATTTTAGCACTTCCGTCACGCAATAACTCGTAAAAACAGACACAAAGAGTCTCATGAATTAACATATAAGACATATCACGATATATATCTTTCGCAAACAGCAAGACACAAACTTAAACATCATGGGGCACATTGCACAGGGGTGAGAACATCCACATCGTCCCCCAATATACACTTTTAGGCAAGCGGAGCACGCGACTCCTATTTAATAAAATCGGCAATATTTTTTAGTTAAAAAGTGCAAAACAACTTGCGGGGACAAACAAAAAGACTTAACTTTGCATCGAAATCAAAATTGTAATAATTACAAATTTTAAATACAAAAACATGATGAAGGACTTGAAAGGAACCAAGACAGAGAAGAATTTGCAGGATGCGTTTGCAGGCGAGAGCCAAGCTCGTAACAAGTATACCTACTTCGCATCGAAGGCTCGCAAGGACGGCTACGAGCAGATAGCCGCCATCTTCGAGGAGACGGCCAACAACGAGAAAGAACACGCCAAGATGTGGTTCAAGCTGCTGGAGGGAGGAGCCATTCGCTCCACGCGCGAAAACCTGAAGGCCGCAGCTGAGGGAGAGAACTACGAATGGACTGACATGTACGACCGTATGGCCCAGGAGGCCGAAGAGGAGGGATTCTCAGAAATTGCGGCTAAGTTTCGCAGCGTGGCAGCCATTGAGAAGCACCATGAGGAGCGTTACCGCAAACTGCTCCAAAACATCGAGGAGGCACTGGTCTTCAGCCGTGAGGGCGATGCCATTTGGGTGTGCCGCAACTGTGGCCACGTGGTGGTGGGCAAGCAAGCTCCAAAGGTTTGTCCAGTGTGCGCGCATCCCCAGAGCTACTTTGAGTTGCAGGCCAACAACTTCTAAAGGCCAACCAAAACAATCGCCAAGAACAAAGCATCCTTATGAAGTTAAAACAAAAAACGGTTCAACTGAAATTTGGAGCGATGTGGCTATTGTGCGATTTTTGAACATATGCCAGTATATACCCCATTCCTGTGTAAATAGCCCTATCTGACCTATGAGCAAAGGAAGAGAAGAAAGGCGCAAGCCAAACAACAACGCGAGAGCCCACCAAGACAATCATCTTGGCGGGCTCTCGCGTTAACGCTGTGGAGCTGGCGGGAGTCGAACCCGCGTCCAAACAGGGAAACCATACGCTTTCTACACGCTTATTCCGGCCTTCGGTTTTCGTGCGACAGCAAGACCCGGACCACCAACTGCCGCCTTATCCTCTAAATTTTCACCCGTGGCGCGAGGCCACCACTGGCTATTTCCGACGTAATCTGCACCGCTTGACCAGGATGGTTCGGAAAAAGAGCTCCTGAGCGATGTCTCGTCCCATCACCTGGTGACGGGATTAAGCCAGTAATCTACTGTACTTCGATTAGGCAGCGAGAGCGTAGTTGTTTTCGCCAATTAAATTTTTGATCGCTCAGATTTAGGAGCTAGCCATCGAGGCTCCGCGTGCTTACATACCATCTCGTCTGCTGTCAAATCCAGTCAACCCCATTGTCGTGTCGGCTGCTTGGCGAGCTTGCGCCCACTTGGCATGCGGCTTGCCTGCTTCTCGCTCGGAGCAGGGCTCTTCATGCTGACAAAGTTATGGATTCTTTTCCATTCGACAAACTTTTTCTTGTTATTTTTATTAAAACTGATGATTTTTAGCTTACGTAAGGATGTTTTTTCGTAATTTTGCCGCTATTGAAACATTTTACGACCTAAATATGAAACATCAACTACTTGCTGCCATGGCCTGCGCCGCAGTGTTCACGGTGGCCTTGCCTGCATCTGCAGACAAACAATGGATTGACATCACCAGCCAGCACATCACCAACCCAGGCTTCGACGGAAACTCACTCAGCGGCTGGGTGTATGAGTCGACAGCGGGCGGGCGCGGTGCGGCTTGTGGAGCCATGGAGTTTTGGAATGGCACGTTCAACATCCACCAAACGTTGAGTGGCCTGCCACAAGGGCGCTATCGGATGAGCGTCAGCGCATTTTTCCGTTGCCAAGACAACGACAACGGATACCGCTCCCATCTCGATGGCAACGAGGACATCACCGGGCGCATGTATGCCGGAGACAAAAATCAGAAACTCGCAAGCGTGTACAGTTGGTCGTCGCCCACCAGCTTTTCCACAGGCACCTGGACTCCTGGATGGGTCACGCCACAGGTGTGGTTCCCCAACTCCATGGAAAGTGGCACAGAAGCCTTCGCGCAAGGGGCATACCTGAACCAGATGGTGTTTGACCATAAAGGTGGCGACCTCGTCATCGGACTGAAAAACGAGACGTTCACAAGGAACAACTGGTGTCTCTTCGATAACTTCAAGCTGGAATACTATGGTGAGGTGACTCCCATCACCAGCATCGCCGTCGAGCCAGCCGAGGGGACGCTCATTGTGGGCGAGACCCGTCAGTTGACGGCAACCATCGCGCCTGCAGATGCCACCATCAAGAGACTGGAGTGGTCGAGCAGCAACACCAACGTCGCCACCGTTAGCCCGAATGGCCTGGTTACGACCTTGGCGGAGGGCGAAGCTACCATTACGGCCAAGGCTACCGACGGATCGGGCGCCACGGGATCAGCCACCTTCATCGTGGAGCACAACACGGCCAAGGCGGGAACGCTCATCATCAACGAGGTGATGACTGCCAACGTGGACCAGTTTGTGTCGCCTGCCTTCAACTTCGACGGGTGGGTGGAGCTCTACAACCCCACCGACAAGGCCGTGGAGCTGAGCGGCCTCTACTTCAGCGACGACGCCACCAACCTGCGCCAGTGGTACACGCCAAGTACCATCGGCACCGTCCCGGCACATGGGTTCAAGACCGTATGGTTTGACAGCAACGGGATCAACACCAACCAAGCCACCTTTAAGTTGGACATGGATGGCGGCGAGCTCTACATCAGCAACGCCAAGGGGGAGATTCTGGCAGAGGTGAGTTATCCGGAAGGCATGGAGCGTGTCAGCTACGCTCGCACCAGTGACGGCGGCGACACCTGGGCGCTGACCGACACACCAACGCCCGGCGCCAGCAACAGCACGGCCGAGTTTGCCGCTCAGCAATTAGCCGCGCCGACGGTCGACACCGACTCGCGCCTGTTCAGCTCCCCGTTTGACATACAGGTGGACATCCCTGGCGGAACCACCCTGCGCTACACGCAAGACGGGTCGCTGCCCACGCTCAACAACGGTGAGACATCAGCAGACGGCAAGTTCAGTGTCGACAAGACAGCGAGCTATCGCTTCCGTCTGTTCCAGAGCGGCAAACTGGCCAGCACCGTCACCACACGCTCTTATATATATAAGGACAAGGAATACAGGCTTCCCATCGTCAGCGTAGTGACCGAACCCAGGTTTCTTTACGACGACAGCCTTGGCGTCTACGTGCGTGGCACCAACGGACGACCCGGTAACGGACAGTCGACAGCCTGCAATTGGAACATGGACTGGGAACGCCCGGCCAACCTCTCCTGGATTGACCCCAACAACAAGATGGGCATCAACCAGGACGTGGACCTTGAGATGTGCGGTGGTTGGAGCCGCGCTTACACGCCCCACTCTTTCAAGCTAAAAGGAGCCAAGGAATATGGGGGCAACAAAAACCTCAACTATCCTTTCTTCACCGCCAAGCCTTACATACGCAACCGAACCCTGCAAATCCGCAATGGCGGAAACGACACGCAGTGCCGCATCAAGGATGCCGCGTTGCAGACCATCATACAGACATCGGGCATAAACATCGACGGGCAGAGCTACCAGCCCGTGCATGAGTTTATCAACGGGCAGTATATCGGTGTGCTCAACGTGCGCGAGCCCAACAACAAGCACTACGTCTATGCCAACTACGGGCTTGACGACGACCAGATAGACCAGTTTGAGATGAGCCCTGACTCGGGCTACGTGCAGAAATGCGGCACCGACAAGGCGTTCAACACGTGGTATGACCTCTCCGCCAACGCCGCAGACGAGGCCACCTACGAGGAGATCAAGAAGCTGGTGGACATCGATGAGTATGTCAACTACATGGCCATGGAACTCTACTTGGGCGGCAACGACTGGCCGCAAAACAACATCAAGGGCTTCAGGCCCAACCCAGACGGGCGTTTCCGCTTTGTCACCTTCGACCTTGACGGCGCCCTGGGTGACGGCAACGCCATCAACTCGTTCATGAACCGACAGACCTGGACGTTCGACAAGCTCTATGGATGCCCCATAGACCGCATCACAGCAGAAATCAAGATGGTGACCATCTTCAAGAACATGCTGCAGAACGACACTTTCAAGAAGCGATTCATCGACACCTACTGTCTCATGGGGGGCAGCGTCTTCGAAGCCAGCCGTTGCTCGGAAATCATCGACTCACTGACCGCCGTCAGCGGCCCTGAGATGGCGCTCAACAACGAGAGTCCTTACCAGACTGCCAGCAACATCAAGAACAGCCTTGTCAATCGCCTCGCGACGGCCACCAACGCGCTGTGCAACTACAGCGGCATGGGGCTGAGTTTCTCCGAGGCCCAGTCGGCAACGCTCAGCAGTTCGGTAGATGGTGCAAGCCTGTATATCAACGGGTTGGAGGTTCCAACCGGCTACTTCAACGGCCATCTCTTCGCGCCTGTCACTTTGCGCGCGGAGGCACCGGCTGGCTACACGTTCCGAGGCTGGAAAGACAAGAACGCCGCCATGAGAGCCCTGTTTAAGACTGGTGCCCTGTGGATGTGCTATGACCAGGGAAGCCTCGACGGAGCCAACTGGACGAGCAATGCCTACGGCACATCTGCATGGAAGAGTGGGTACGCCCCATTGGGATATGGAAAGGATGGGCTGAAGACCACCATCAGCTACGGAAATGACGCCAAGAACAAACGGCCCACTTATTATTTCCGGCGCAACATCATCTTGACGGCCAACCCGTCGGCTGGAGATGCCTTCAAGCTCGAATACAAGGTAGACGACGGTTTCATCGTCTATGTCAACGGCACAGAAGCGGGACGCCACAACATGACAGGATCGGGCTACGGTGCCTACAGCACGACATACGCCGCCGGCAACCCCGATGTGGGAACCATGGATTTCAGCGCAAACCTCTTCAAGAAAGGGACAAACACAATAGCCGTAGAAGTGCACAACAACAGTGCCTCGAGCTCAGACATCTATTGGGATGCCGCCCTTTACACCACAATGGGAATGTCAGGAACCTCCAACTACTATGCCACCGATCCCGAGATAGAGATGCCTTCAGGGACGTTCAGTCTCATGGCCGACTATGAGCCCATGGAAGACGCAACCAGCCGGGGATTCACGCCCGTGCGCATCAACGAGGTAAGTGCGGCCAACGACATCTTTGTCAACGACTATGGAAAAAAAGGCGACTGGGTGGAACTCTACAACACCACCTCCAAGCCACAAGACGTGGAGGGCATGTACTTGACCGACAATCTCAAGAAGTTGCAAAAGTGCCAGCTCACCAAGGGCGAGACGATGGCCTCGACCATCATCCCGGCTCGTGGGTACCTCGTGGTGTGGTGCGACAAGCGCGACAACAAGCACGACCTGCACGCATCCTTCAAACTGAACGACGACGGGGGATCGGTTGCGATCTCGGCCGCAGACATGAGCTGGACCGACAGCCTCTCCTACCCTGCACACGACGGCTACCACACCGTGGGACGCTATACAGACGGTAACAACGACATCTACCTGATGAGCCAACCTACCATCGGCAAGAAGAATATCTTGTCAAGTTACAATGAGTACCTGAGCCACCAGACACCGACAGGCATACGTCGCGCCACCATCAGCACACACGGCAAGCTAACCATGAGCTACGCTTCGGCGCAACTCTACCTCCACGGACAGGACAAGAAGGCCACCGTGGACATCTTCACGGTCGGCGGACAAAAGGTTGCCACCGTCGTGGTTAACATGAACAGTGGCTTTGGCGTCATACCGACCTCCACGCTCAAAGCGGGCTGCTATGTGGCTAAGGCCATCAGCGACAATGGCAACATAGCTGTCAGCAAGTTTGCCAAATAGCCAAACGGACATTTAGCCTTACCCCACAAACCCACGCGGCCCTGGTTTCACCTGCGAAACCAGGGCCGTGCGTGTTTGCAGGTGTGTTTGTGTTTGTGGCCTTATGCTACAGTAGTTACAGAGACTTTTGTTTTGCAGTATGTCTTTTTTGTTGTAACTTTGCAGATGGTACACTTCATTTTGGCCTGGCAGAAATGCTGTTAACAATAAAAAAGCAAAAAGGGAGTTATCATATATATTAGGTATAACCACTCAAAGCATAATCACACACAAAAGGATGAAAAAGCTCATCGTTTACATATTGATGCTTGTCATGTGCCCCATGGTCATGAGTGCACAATCCTCCATGACCGACAACCAGGTAGCCGAGATGATCCAAAAGGAAATGGAGAAGGGAACTTCTCAGCAACAGATTGTGGTGAAGCTCATGCAGAGCGGAGTAGACATTAACCAGATACGCCGTGTAAAGAAGAAATATCAGCGGCAGATGACACAGTCAGGGCTTGGTATGGCCAGTGCCGACAATAGCGACGACCGCATGCGCACCAACAACGGAAAGACTCGCAACGAGACGCGTCAGAAGACGACAAAACTCAACGAAGAACGAGCAGCCAACAGCAGCCAGCGCCTACAAGGCATCACCACGTGGCAAAAAGAATACGATGAAGACGACCAGGACTTCATGCAGATGCAGGCGGAACTGGGAACGATGACGCGACAAGATTCCATCGAATGGCTCAACCAGCTCCTTGAACAGCAGGAAAAGGTCAAGAAAAAAGTGTTCGGGCGCGACATTTTCAACAACAAGGACCTTACCTTTGAGCCCTCCATGAACATCGCCACACCACAAAGCTATGTGCTCGGCCCGGGCGATGCCGTGTCGGTCGATGTGTATGGAGCCTCACAAAAGACGTTCAACTGCACCGTCTCGCCCGACGGCCAAATCGTCATCGAAGGCTTTGGCCCCATCAACGTGGGAGGCCTTTCCATCAGCCAAGCCAAGGCACGCATCAGGAATACGCTCGGCTCTCGCTATCGCAGCAGTCGCATCAACCTGTCGCTCGGACAAACCAGGACCATCACCATCAATGTGATGGGCGAGGTAAAAGCCCCAGGCACCTACACACTGTCGGCTTTCGCAACAGTCTTCCACGCCCTTTACATGGCTGGGGGGACCAACGACTTGGGCACGCTTCGAAACATCCATATCTATCGCAACAACCGCCTCATTAGCGTGTGCGACATCTACGACTACATCCTCAACGGCAAGATGACCGGCAACGTTCGTCTGCACGACGGGGATGTCATCTCCGTGGGCGCCTACGACTGCCTCGTCAACATCACAGGCAAGGTGAAACGCCCCATGTACTATGAGATGAAGAAAAACGAAAGCCTGCAAACCTTGCTGAAATACGCAGGCGGATTTGCAGGCGACGCATATAGAAAGAGTGTTCGCGTGAACCGAAAGACCGGACGCGAATACGCTGTGTTCAATGTCGATGAGTTCGACATGAGCAGCTTCCGCATTGCCGACGGCGACAGCGTCAGCGTCGACTCCATCCTACCCCGCTATGAGAACACGGTGGAAATCAAGGGCGCCGTATTCCGCCCGGGCATGTATCAGATGGGCGAAGGCATCAACAGCGTCAGGACGCTGATACAACACGCCGAAGGTCTCACAGAGGAGGCTTTCACCGCACACGCCGTGATGCACCGCATGAAAGAAGACCGAACCTTGAAGGTGATCAGCGTCGACGTGGCGGGGATCATGGACGGTCGTGTGGCCGACATTCCCTTGCAGGAGAACGACGTTCTCTTCATACCCAGCAAGCAAGAGGCATTGACAGAACGCACCATCACCATCCAGGGCGAAGTGCAATACCCGGGCATCTACAAATATGCTGATAACGAAACACTGGAAGACTTTGTGCTCCAAGCCGGCGGACTGCTTGAGACCGCATCCACCGTCAAGGTAGACGTGGCGCGCCGTGTGAGCAACCCCAAGGCACTGACCACAGACAGTGTCATCGCGAAAACTTACTCCTTCGCCCTGAAAGACGGTTTTGTCGTCGATGGACAGCCTGGCTTCACCCTGATGCCTTACGACGAGGTGTTTGTGCGCAAGAGCCCAGCCTATTCCAAGCAGCAGACTGTGACCATCGACGGGGAGGTGATGTTTGCCGGAACTTACGCGCTCAACAAGCGCAACATGCGTCTGACTGACCTGTTGGAGGCAGCGGGCGGCGTGACCGACTTGGCCTATGTCAAGGGCGCACGACTGGAGCGACGCCCCAACGAGGCCGAGAAAGCCCGCATGGAAGCTGCATTCCAGATGCAACAAGAGCAACTGCAACAGCAACTCCTGGAGCTTGCGGCAAGCAGCAGCAACGGAAACAGCGTGCAACAAGCAGCACAACAGTCCAACAGCACACAGCTCAAGAAATTCCAAGTGCCCAACACCTTCCCTGTGGGCATCGAACTTGACCGCGCCATGGCCAACCCCAACAGCGACGCCAACATCGTGCTCCGCGAAGGCGACCGGCTCATCCTTCCGCAATACAACGCGACAGTGAAGGTGAACGGAGCCGTGATGTTCCCCAACACTGTGGCATACGAAAAGGGCAAGAGCGGCAAATACTACATCAACGCCGCTGGCGGCTTCGCGCAGAATGCCCGCAAAAGCAACACATATGTCATATACATGAACGGCATGGTAGGCAAGCTCTCACAAGGAGCCAAGATACAGCCGGGCTGCGAGATTGTCGTGCCAAGCCGAATCAACCGCAAGATGACCGTGGCTGAGACCATGAGCATGGGCACTGGCATCGCCTCAATTGCAGCCATGATCGCAACAATAGCAAACATGTCTAAATAACCAATCGCAACATGAACAACGAACAGAATAAGGAAGATGTCATTGACCTACGCGAGGTATGGGCGTGCATAGCCAAACGAAAGAAATGGTTCTTCATAGCTTTACCTATAGCATTTATACTATCATCACTCATCATCTTTAGCGTACCAAGAACGTATTCGACAAGTACGACAATGGCTCCCGAAGTTGAAAATCCTGTTTCTTCAGGAGGCGCGTTAAGTTCTATTGCAGCTTCCTTCGGATTCGATATGTCCAACGTGCAGAGCACTGATGCAATATCGCCAATACTCTACCCTGACCTAATGGAAGATAATGGCTTTGTAGCCAAGCTCTTCAACATCCGCGTGTCTACAGCCGACAAAGCAGTGGACACAACCTATTACGCATATATGCGCTATCATCAAAAACAATCTTGGCTCTCAGCAATGGGAGAAAATATCATGACGGGCATTGGAAACCTTTTCCCCAAGTCTGACGACAATATCATAAGAAACTCCGCAAAAAACGGCTTCGACCCTTATCACCTTTCCAAGAAAGACAACGCAATCGTAGAAAAGATGCGCAGCAGCATCAACATCAGCGTTGACAAGAAGACAGGAGTCATTTCCATATCGACACAAGCACAAGACCCACTGATCTGCCAGACACTTGCAGACTCTGTGAGGGAGCGTCTACAAGGCTTTATCATCAAGTATCGCACCAGCAAGGCACGACGTGATGTGGAATACTACGAAAGGTTGACAAATGACGCACGTAAAGAATATGAAAAGACAAGACGCACCTATGCAAATACAGCAGACGAAAACCAAGACGTGCTGTTGGAGAGCGAAAAATCCAAAATTGAAGATTTGGAAAACACCATGCAAATGCAGTACAACACCTACACGGCGATGAACACACAATTAGAAGCGGCCCGAGCAAAACTACGCCAAAACACTCCAGTTTTCACAACCGTCATAGGGGCCAATGTGCCCGAAAAGGCCTCCAGCCCCAAACGAATGATTTTTATCGCATTCTGGGTATTCGCGACTTTCTTTGTCACTGCATTTTTCAGCGTCAAAGACCTGCTCTTCAAGAGCAAGTGACGGGAATATCAAACTCGCTCCTATGGAACCCACAAAGCGCATTATCCTTAACACCTCCGTACAATACGCAAAGGCAATAGTGACAACCATTCTGTCACTATTCTCCATGCGCATCATATTAGAGGCCATTGGTATCTCCGACTACGGCATTTACTCCGTTGTCGGAGGCGTTATTGCTATGTTGGGCTTCATCACTAACGCGTTAGTCATCACCACGCAACGCTATGTGTCTTATTATTTCGGCCGGCATCGTACAAACCTCGTGAAGAAATTTTTCATTAACAGTTTCTTCCTTCATATCATTTTAGGGTTGTCCATTGGTCTCATCATGCTGCTTATCAAAGGTTGGCTGATGGACGACTTTCTCAACATAGCACCCAATCGTCTTAGCACAGCAAAATCAATTTACGATATTACTGTTGCCATACTTTTCATTACGGTTATCACTGCACCTTTCAAAGCGCTCTATATTGCCAGGGAGAACATTGTAATCATCTCCATCATTGAGATGACAGATGCCATTCTGAAATTTGTCTTGGCTTTCATATTACTTTATGTCAATACTGACAAATTGCTTTTTTATGCCTTCATTCTCGCAGGCATCCAGTTTCTAAATCTCCTTGCCTTCTCCCTTTATGCCAACTTGAAATTTGAGGAATGCACTTTCACCATTCATAAGAGAGACATTAGCAGAACGTACATCAGCCAATTGTTGGGCTTTGCAGGATGGACGACTTACGGCATGGGAGCGGTCACTGCACGCAACCAGGGCACGGCTATCATCCTCAACCATTTTTTCGGCACTACCATCAATGCAGCCTACGGTATCGCTTACCAAGTATTTGGAGCAATTTCATTTCTCTCCACTTCTATACTAAATGCTATGAACCCACAAATCATGAAGGCCGAGGGCACAAAAGACCGGCCGAAAGTGTTTGAGTTGGCGGAGAAAGAAAGCAAATATTCCACGATGTTGCTCATCATCGCCCTTGTCCCTATCATGCTTGAGATACGATCCATCCTCCAATTGTGGCTCAAGGAAGTTCCCCCATATTGCACGTTATTCTGCAATGCTGTGCTTATCAGTTTTATCTGCGACCAAATGACGGCCGGACTTAACACCATTAACCAAGCCATCGGAAAAATCAAAGTCTACACTTTACTAATGTATACGCCCAAGTTGGCGTTCCTTCTCATCACACCTTTTCTCTTCTCAAACGGTGGAACAATCACAGAGGCTATGGCTATTTACATCACCATAGAGCTACTCGTGTCTTTGTCGCGCATACCCTACATCTACAAGACCACAGGATTGAGCATTAAAAAATACATTTCCCACGTTCTCCTGCCTCTTCTTCCATTAACTATCTTGGCCTGCGCGTCAAGCGAGATTTGCATTCTGCTGTTCCAGGCAAAATATCGTTTTCTCATTACGGGAACATTTTCTGTACTCGTCTCGACCATTACAAGCTGGTATTGCGTGCTCAACAGCACTGAACGTGCTTACTTTACAGATAAGATTTTAAAACGAATGGTAAGAAAAGGGTAACATGAAAATGAGAAAACTGGACATCTACACCATCAATAAAGTAACATTAGCCAAATTGCTCTTCTACCTTGGGCTACTGTTAGCATTTTATGGTTCACTCCATCCATGGTTCTTATGGCCATTGGGTGACTTGTACCCTTTGCCTGCAGGCGCACTCGTCTGCACAGCGATGCTGATTTCAAAATCCACCAATGACTCATGGTTTACCTGTGACAATTTTCTTGCTCCGATTGTGGGCTATGTGGCCATATCTACTTACATGCTTATCACAAACGGAACCAACATCAATGGTTACATCGTAAACATGTTCAACATCTCCATATTCTTCTCCATTTTTCGTCTCAGTCCCGAGCGAATGGAAACGGTGATGACGCTTCTTTGCAAGACCATGGGATGCTTGTTGGCAGTTTCCATACCAGCATTTCTGCTCTACTTGGTTGGATTTCAATTTGCGGGAGTAAATGCCACTTACGGGGATGGGGTCTATACCTATACCAATTACTTTCTGTTCATGATTGACGACCGCACGCTGTGGGCGTTCTTTCCCCGCTTCAGTTCAGTGTTCCTTGAACCCGGGCACCTCGGAACAGCAGCTACACTTTTGCTTTCCACACAATTTGGCAAATGGAAGAAATGGTATAACATTGTTTTGCTTATCGCCTTATTGCTCACGTTCTCACTGGCTGCGTATGTCATATATGTAGTTGTCATTTTCCTAAAATTATGGACTCAAGGCAAGCATTTCATTGGAAAACTTATCATGATGACCAGCTTCCTCGCTACCATTGCCGTTGGTTCTTTCTTTTACAACAACGGCGAGAACCTGCTTCACGACCTTATCCTTATCCGCCTGGAAGTGGAAGATGGCGAACTGGCTGGAAACAACCGCGTGACGGAAGACTTCGATACAGATTTTGAAAAGCTTTGCAGTTCGCCAGTTGTCATCTTTGGCAAGAAGCGAGAGAACCCCGAATTTGGCAATTCGGGCTATAAGGTGTTTATATACGAAAACGGAATCATCGGCACAATACTGATGCTTGCATTTTATATTGTCTCATTAGGCAAAGTCAGAAACAAGAAAGCAGCAACAAGCGCATTTATCCTTGCATTCTTGGGCTTTGTTGTGCGTGGCTATCCATTGTGGTATAGCAACTACCTTCCTTATTACTCGCTTGCACACGCAGCCTCTTTTTCCAAAGGGAACGATAAGGAGCAAGAAGACAAGGAGGAAAAGTCATGACCATACTATATGTACTTAATGACACCTACCCTCTTGGTGGAGCATCGAAATCTTTTCTGACGCTTGTCGAAAGTGTGTTACGTATGGGGCACACACCTATCGTAGTCACCCCTGACAAAAGGGGGATAGCCATAACACTTCGACAAACAGGCGTGGAAATAATCGCAGTTCCCTACCGCAACAACACCTACCCTGACTGCAGGAACCTCACTGAAGCGATTCTGTTTCTCCCACGCCTAATCATGCGCCGATGGCTCATTCGAAAAGCCGTCCAAAGAGTTTATAAGCTGGTCAAATCAAAAAACATCACGCTTGTCCACACCAACGTGAGTGTCGTTAATGTGGGTGAACAAGTGGCCAGAAAGTTAGGTGTACCTCACATCTACCATATACGAGAGTATGCCGACCTTGACTTCGACCTCCATTATTTCCCCTGCTCCAAGATTTTCCACAAGCAACTCTCAGAGAGCTACACCATTTGCATCACTCATGCCATCCAGCAACATCACCATCAAGCAGGAAACCCTAAGTCATTGGTGGTCTACAACGGCATCACAATGGATGAGGACAAAAAGCCTCAGCCTTTGCCAGCACAGCCTTTTTTTCTCTACGCCGGGCGCATTGAAAAAACCAAAGGACTGATGGATTTAGTCATAGCCTACACCCAATTTACGAAAGAAACTGGCGTAAACAGTCCATCCTTAATTGTTGCCGGCTCTGTGACAGAGCCAAAATTTTATAAAAACATTACACAATATTTGGAGCAGAAAGGCGTTAAACAAAATGTCATCTTCCTTGGTCCACGCCAGGATATAGACCATTTAATGCGCCATGCCACAGCCACGATCGTTCCGTCACGGTTTGAGGGCTTTGGCCGATGTCTGCCCGAGGCCATGCTCTGCGGATGCATCACCATCGGGCGTGACACTGCCGGAACAAAGGAACAATACGACAACGGGCTCCAGCTCACCGGAGAAGAGATAGGATTCCGCTTCCACAACACGAACGAATTAGTCCAATGCCTTCGGAATAGCTGTACCACCAACAAGGTGCAGCTGCAAGCCATGCGCAAACGGGCATTGCGGACAATTAACGAATACTACTCACAACAAAAATACACAGGCACCATTATCCACTTATACGAAAAAATCCAACATGAAAGAAATCATTAAAGACATAGCGGAGACCTTCGGGAAAATAGCTGGTGTCCTTTTCCCACCAATTCTCATGAAGATGACCCGAGCCTTAGGTGTGCACATTTACACAGGCTATCACGTCCGTCGCTTTAAGCACTGGGGAAGAAGCTCCATTCTTGGCTACCCGTTGGAACGCTTCAGCCACCTCGACTTAGTATCCGTCGGTGACCATTGCGAGATTGACAAGCACACCGTGCTAACGGTCTACCCCCAGCCCAACACGCAACCAGAAATCAGAATTGGCAACGGGTGTCACATTGGCGCGTACGCTCACCTGACTGCCATACGCGGCATTACCATTGGCGACAACTTACTCACAGGAACCAATGTCATCATCACCGACAATGCCCACGGATCCACAGGCAATTTAAATATTCTCAAAACTCCTCCCGAAGAACGAGCCTTAGAATCGAAGGGTACAGTCACAATTGGTGACAACGTGTGGCTGGCCAACAACGTGTGCGTGCTTCCAGGGGTGCGAATTGGAAATGGTGTAATCGTCGCCGCCAACAGTTGCGTCACGCATGACTTGCCAGACTACTGCATAGCAGCAGGTAGTCCGGCTAAAATCGTCAAAAGGATAAAACAGGAAAACTCATGAAAGCAAGAGTCATAGCATTTTACTTACCACAGTTTCATCCCATCCCCGAGAACGATAAGGTTTGGGGAAAAGGATTTACCGAATGGCATAACGTGGTCAAAGGAAAGCCTTTGTTTAAAGGGCACCACCAACCACGCATCCCGACAGACTTGGGGTTTTATGACCTTCGTGTGCCAGAAGTGCGCGAAGAGCAAGCGCAACTCGCTCGCGAAGCGGGCGTAGAGGGCTTTGCCTATTGGCACTATTGGCGTGGCAACGGCAAGATGTTGCTTGAGCGGCCTTTCAATGAAGTGCTTGCCTCAGGCAAGCCCGACTTTCCGTTCTGCCTCGCATGGGCAAATCATGATTGGACCACCAAGACCTGGCAACGCGGCAAGGGCATGGCCGACTCCAATGTTATCATCTCCAAACAAGAATATCTCGGCGAGAAAGATTACAGGATGCATTTTGAGTATGCGCTAAAAGCCTTCAAGGATCACAGATACATCACTGTCGACGAAAAGCCAATCTTCCTCATTTGGGACCCATATCACTTCCAAGACGTAACTCTTTTCATGAATCTTTGGCGCAAATGGGCAAAGGAAAATGGACTGAAGGGCGTCCACTTCATTGCCATGGGACACTCCACCTCGACCGTCAAGCGAATGCCAGACGGCAGCATCAAGCGAGGACTGCCCAACCTGGAGTCCAGCGCCAGCGTGTATAATGACTTCCTCAACCTCGGTTTCGACGCCGTCTGCGCCTTTGGTCGTCCACGTGCCGAGATGATCTACACAGGTATGTACAAACGCTTGTCTCAAATTTTCTTGCGAAAAATCATCCCGCAACTCAACACGCTCCGCTTTAATTATCCCAAGGTGATGAAGTATTGCTTCGCACCAGAGGACAGCTGGGAGAATGTCTATCCCAATATCATGCCACAATGGGACCGCAGCCCACGTGCTGGCAACATGGATGGCGTGTTCGTCAACGCCACCCCCGAAAATTTCAAGCAGCATATCCTACAGGCTTTGGAGGTCATCAAGAACAAGAAGCCTGAGCATAAAATTCTTTTCCTACGCTCATGGAACGAGTGGGGAGAAGGAAATTATGTGGAGCCCGATGAGCTCTACGGACATGGCTTTCTCGATGCTATCCACGACACCATTTACGAATGAAGGCCGCTATTTGTTAGTACTCGCGTAAACTCTCACCCAGTCAAATTCAGTCTCAAAAGTATCATTGAGTTTCGGAGCTTTCGACGGAGTGTGCTCCCAAGTAGCATCTCCCACGCTCTGGTTCAGGATGATGTAGAACGGGCGATCGTAGGGCCATTGCTGTCCCCTGCGAGCCTTTCGGGTATTCAGCCGCCTGTAAATTCCGACCAGCTTGCCATCTACTGTCCATGTGAGTTGCCGTTTAGTCCATTCAAGACCGTATACATGCCATTGCGTGAAGTCCACCTTTTCGTGGAATTGATGGCATGGGGTCATGGCTTGTTTGGCATTGGTTGTCCAAAAAGAATGTGCAGTATGGTAAGTGTTGGGGTTCAAGCCGTAAGTCTCCACAACGTCTATCTCGCCACTATACGGATGAGGCGGAGCCGGTTGCTTTGGCAAAAGCCAAACAGCCGGAAAATTGCCTGGCTGCATATTGGTGCGCATCCGCACCTCAATCTTACCATATTGGAACGCGAAAGAAGTGCGCGTGTCAACTGCCCCCGTCAGCATCTTGGCTGTGTCAGAAGGTTCCTTCGTGTTGGGGATAGCTCGGCAGACAAGTTTTCCGCCACGTATTAGCACAACATCCGATGACTTACTTATCCATCGATTCCACCTTGAAACACCACGGACACTCCGCAACCACACCTTAGAATTAGGCTGGGAGCCATCTGGCAAATTGAACTCATCACGAAAGACCAACTCGTATTTGATTTTAGCCGCCTTGTCCTTCGCTAACAATGTCATGCTGTCGGAACTAAGCAGCAACGCAACAATGCCAATCGTCAAATTCTTAAAACTTTTCATTGGGATATTTTTTGGTTAACAAAAATAACTGTTTTTCCTTAGAAAACCGCTTTTCTTCCCCATTATATTTGTGTCACGCCTGCTTTTTTTGTACATTTGTCCTACAATAAGAAGAAATAAGCCTTTATGGGGAAATTGCTATTCATATCATTTCAAGACTTCCATCATATTAACGATGGAGGAAGCCTGGCCAACAAGCGTAATGCGGAAATGTGCGAGCACTTTTTCGGCAAGGAAAATGTCGATTACTATTATATCAACAACAGTAAGAAACGTTCCCCTCTTTCACTGCTCCACACTGCTTTGCTTTTTCCTTTTGGATATTTCAATGGTTTGACTCCCCATAAACTTCAGGCGTTTCTTGACATCTCATCCACATACGATTGTGTCTTCGTGAGCACAAGCATCTTCGGCCTCATCGCCAAGAAACTGAAGGAACATGGATACAAGGGTAAAATCATCTGTTTCTTCCACAACGTGGAGAGCTTATACTATGAGGCAAGGGTGAGCAAAAGGTTGCCTTTCAGAAACGTCATCATCGGTTGCGCCGCTAAGAACGACCAGTACAGCATACGTTATGCCGATGTATCCATTGGTTTATGCGAGCGCGACAGCAATATCATGAAAGCTCACTACGGAAAATCTTTCGATATCATCTCACCCATAACCTTCACCGACAAGTGTGCCGAAAAGCCTCACGACATTCACAAGATGACATCAGCAAAGCCGAAGTGCTATTTCATCGGAAGTAATTTCCCAGCCAACGCTGAAGGGGTATTGTGGTTTGTCAAGAACGTGCTTCCCCATGTCAACATCGATTTTAAGATTATTGGCAAGGACATGGACTTGCTGAAAGCCTCCCAGCCCATCCTTAAAGACATCCCCGTGTTTTCAAGTGTTCCCGACCTCACCCCTTATTTCGAGGAATCCGACTTCATGGTCTTCCCTATATTTTCAGGGAGCGGCATGAAAGTAAAGACCTGCGAAGCCCTCATGTATGGCAAGAACATCCTGGGAACCACAGAAACTTTCGAAGGTTACGAGCTCAACGTTGACGCATGCGGCAGGTTATGCAACACAGCAGAAGACTACATAAACGCCATCAAGTTTTTCTCGCAGAATCCGATACCGAAGTACAACATTTACGCTCGCTCGGTATTTGTGGACAAATATTCTGAGGAAAACGCCAAAAAGACATTCAAGAAGGTGTTTCACGAATAAAAACGAAAATAAAGCAAAAGACATTTTGAAGCAAGAAAAATTTTGGAATGTCTTTTTTAATTGTTACATTTGCATCTACTGAACAAGTATGTGGCCATTAAGCTATCTATGCAGAAGGATTTAGTCTCCATCATCATGCCCATGCACAACTCCGCCAAATATGTTGGCGAAGCGATATCATCGGTTATCAAGCAGACCTATGCCAACTGGGAGTTGCTGATCGTCGACGACCAGTCCACCGACGGTTCCGTTGAGATTGTCAAGGGCTATGCCTGTCAAGAATGCCGCATTCACTTGCTACACAACACAAGGCACCTGGGCATGCCTTCCGCCCCGAGAAGCGTAGGCCTACAACAAGCCCAAGGACGATACATTGCTTTTTTAGATAGCGACGACTGTTGGCTACCCCGAAAGTTAGAAGAGCAATTACCACTATTCTCAGACCCGTTAGTTGCCATTGTCTACTCGAACTACGAGAAAATATCTGAAGACGGGGAGCGCACAGGACGCGTCATCGTGGCTTCCTCACAAGTAAACTACTCGCAAATGCTCTTCGGAAACATTATCGGGAACCTCACGGGGGTCTACGACCGTGCCAAGACGGGTCTCGTTCCCATCCCCGACGTGCACCATGAAGACTACGCCATGTGGTTGTCTATTCTCAAGAAAGGCTTCATCGCCAAGAACACCAACACCATCCAAGGACTCTATCGGGTAATGAACACGTCGGTGTCATCCAACAAGCTCAACCTGCTCTCGTGGCAGTGGAACATCTACAGGAAGACCGAGAAGCTCTCGCTTATCAAGTCGGCTTACTGCTACCTCCACTATGCCATCAACGCCTACCGAAAAAGGAAAATCTAACATTTCTTTATTTTTAATTATAATAAAGGCAATAGCTCCCACGTTATAAAAATTATGAAGCAGCAAGAAAAACGCATCCCCCCATACATTAAGTGGAACGATGACGTGAACAACCCGAGGTTCATCCCCGACGGCATGAATGAAGTGGAACGCAACATCAAGCGCATTGTGGACTTTCTCATCGCGTCGGTTGCCCTGGTGGTGTTTTCTCCCCTCTTTCTGATTTGCTACATCGCCGTGAAGCGCGAGGATGGCGGGCCTGCCATCTTCAGCCAGGAGCGTATCGGGCGGTTTGGCCGGCCGTTCAAAATCTACAAGTTTCGCAGTATGCGTGTGGATGCCGAGAAAGATGGCCCCGCCCTCTACCAGCATGAGCGCGACACACGCATGACCCGCGTTGGCCAGTTCCTCAGGATGCACCATCTCGACGAGCTACCCCAGCTATGGAACGTGGTGAAGGGCGACATGGCTTTCATCGGCCCCAGGCCCGAGCGCAAGTTCTACATCGACCAGATTATCCAGCACGACCCGCGCTACGTCTACCTCTACCAGATACGCCCGGGCGTCACCTCTTACGCCACGCTTTACAACGGCTACACCGACACCATGGAGAAGATGCTCCGGCGCCTGGAGCTCGATCTCTACTATCTGGAGCATCGCAGCTGGTGGCTGGATGCAAAGATACTGGTCAAGACATTCATCAACATCATGTTTGGCAAGATATTCTGAACGGTACGGGCAAGAGCATCGCCCGCACCGTTTTTTTTTGTAACACAAACTGACAAAAAGCACATCAGACTTTGATTTTCATTGTCTTCAAGCACCTATCGTCACACGATGGGCAATTTCTTTCGCACCTTTCGACCTTTATCAACAGCCGATTCGCCCCATCCTTTCCCTCCATTCAGCCCATTCTTCCAGACATGATACCTCACGTCCGTGCACAAGAAAGCTACAAACTTGACAACTCGCTTATATACAGAAACTTACACTTACGACAAAGAAACTTGGCATTTTTCACCACGCAGACTACCGATGGCACCATCAATAGATTTCACAAGAAATGTTTGCCTGCATTTTCTCCACACAAGGCAAAATGTGAAAGTGAAAAATAATTGTGAACAATAAATAATAAAACCGCACAAGCCTTCGTTATTCTACTAATAAACGTGAAGTGACACTTATGATAACTGAATCCTCAAGCGAATATACGCACTCCATATCCCTTCTGAGCGAAGACGACTACGTGGAAGACGGCATGACCGAAGCGGGTCGCGACCTGAAGCGTTGCGTCGATTTCTGCGTGGCTCTTGTCTGCCTCATCGTCTTCTCGCCCCTGTTTCTCATATGCTACATCGCCGTGAGGCGCGAGGATGGCGGCCCCGCCCTCTACAAGCAGGAGCGCATAGGCCACCTGGGCCGCCCCTTCTTCATCTACAAGTTTCGGAGCATGCGGACGGATGCCGAGAGCGCAGGGCCGCAGCTCACCGCCAACGACAACGACAACCGCCTGACGCGGGTGGGTCGCTTCCTGCGCGCCCATCACCTCGACGAGCTTCCCCAGCTCTACAACGTGCTCATCGGCGACATGGCCTTCATTGGCCCACGCCCCGAGCGCGAGTTCTACATCAAGCAAATCATGAAGCGCGACCCACGCTACCAGTGTCTCTACCAGATAAGACCCGGAGTCACGTCGTATGCCACACTCTACAATGGCTACACCGACACCATGGAGAAGATGCTCCGGCGCCTTGACCTCGACCTCTACTACCTGGAGCACCGCAGCTGGTGGCTCGACGCCAAAATTCTCTTCATGACTTTCTTCAACATCGTGTTCGGCAAGAAGTTCTAAGGTCGCCTCTTGACTTGCCCCGTCCCCACTGAAACCGACCAATACCCATAAGCGCAACGCGCCCTACCACCCTTTTTCAAGTGGCAGGGCGCGTTGCGTAGTGAGGCGTGCCGCTGTGGGTCAGAACTTACGGAAATGCAGGCGGACAACCTTGCCGCGAAGCACCATGCGGCTACCCGTGAGCTGCTCCACCAGGAAATGCTCGGCCAGCTCGTTGACCCCCAAGGGGCGCAAGGGCGACACGTCGGTCAGCAAAGAGTCGGAAACCTCACGGTTGTTGACGCGGGCATCCGAGAGCCACAGCGAGTCGGCCGTGTGCTGAAAGCGGAATATGTAACCGTATGTAGGAGCCAGACGTGTGTCAATCACGTTCAGGAACTTGCCCTGCACACCCCAGAACACCTTGCTGCCCGTCATGTCGGCCGTGGAGCCCGTGGCGAGCGTGTCTACCCGAGCCAGTTGCCAATAGCCATCAAGGTTGCCGTTGCCCGAGGTCTCTAAGAGGTCGCCGCACGACGTGGCCATGACAAGACTGGCGACTAAAAGAAGAATCGTCTTTTTCATAAGTTGAACACTCCTGATTTGGAAACCGTTAGTTGGAAGCCCGCGTTGGAGCCGAGGATGTGGCCGAAGTCCATGCCGTAGGCACCGCGTACCTGCCATCCCTTGGGCAACCGGTAACCCGCCTCCACGAGGAAGCTCACGTTGTGATGCTTCTTGGTGTAGGGTGTCACGTAGGTACCCAAGCCCTCCTGGTAGGTGGCCAGCACGCGGTAGTCGAGCCGCTCGGAGGGCAGCCCGTCGAAGCCGAGGTGAAAAGCCATGAAGCGGTTGTCTTGAAAGCTGATGGTGCCATCGTCGTTGTAGATGGGCGAACGGTAGAGCGGATTGCCAATGGCCTGCCCCCAGTGTTGCCATCCTGTGTAGATGTAATGGTTGTAGAAGTCGTCGCGCCCACCCACATGGTCGTTGCGCCCCGACGTGTGGTCGTGATAGACGGGACCACTCTGGTACTTGGTGTAGAGATATTCAAACACCACACTGCGGAGCCATGTGCCATACTTCAGGTTAAGTTCAGCCCCGAGCATCCAGTCCTTGAAGTCGTAGAGGAAGAAGCGGGTCTTCTTCTTCTGGTTCCACGCATCGCCCTCGCCATAGCCGTCGTAGTCGAGCTGGAACATCGACGAGAGGTCCTCGTAGTACTTGTCGGCATAGAGATGCAGGGCCGTGTTGTCGCCGTCATAGTTGAGGCGCACGAGCCAGCTGCCCACCACATTGCCTTCCTTGTTGCGGTACACCGTGCCCTCGCTGGGCTTGTCGCCGCCAGCTGGCACCAGGGCATGCCAGAAGCTGGCAAGCCCCTTGTCGTTTTTGATGACGCTCATGCCCCCGCTGCCGTTGGGCACATACGAGGTGCCGCCAAAGAGCGTGGCCTGCTCCAGCCCGAGCTCCACAGACCAGGGTATGAACCGATCTTCGCTGCCTATCTTCAGATAGCCAGCCTTGCTGTGATAGAGCACATGGTCGGCATACTTACTCTTCCGCTGGGTGAACGAGTGCTGCCAACTGTCGTCGGTCATCATGCCATAGGCTATATGGCCCTTGACCTGTAGCCAGCGACCCAGGGCGGGTATTGTCCAATAGCGGGGCAAGGCCAACCGCATCTGAGGCACGGGACGCGCGTTGATGCCCAGCGTCTGCGAGCCGCTGCTCAGGCGGTCGTTCTTCAGCTCCATGGGCTCTTCCTTGGCTCCCACGGTGAGCGTGCCATGGAGCCAACGGCCCTCTATGAAGGCCTGCTGCACCACCACAGAGCTGGTATAGTGGAGCGGGGCGGCCACATCGACACCATAGCCCACGCCCCAGCGCCGTGCTGAGTCGTTGTCCAATGGCCGGATGGCCGATGCGCGCACATAGCCGTTGGTCTTGTCGAGCGACGACAGGCCATGCTTGTTGGCATTGAGCCACAAGGGGGTCTTGCCTTTCGAGAACGAGCCTTGCGTCGATGCCTCATAGTGTATGCCCTTGTCGAGGTGCAACTTGCCTGGCGCGGCATCATACTGCCAAGCATACTGCGCCAGCATGGGAGCCGTCACTAACAGGGGCGCAAGCGTAAGGATGGGTCGTTTCATCTGTTACTGTTTACGGGGTTCAGGCGAAAGGCCTGTACCTCCACCTTATATATATCTCCTGCAAAGGTACATGATTTTCGTGAGGCAAAAGGCAATGCGGCCGACAAAATGTGGGCAGCATAGGGATTTTCCCGCTCCATGTAGGGAAAAACCTTTTGGCGGCCAGAAGAAATAACGTATTTTTGCAACGTGAAAAGATGAAAGAACATCAGCAAACATGTTGAACCTCAAAAAGCCTGAGATATGAAAAAGTTTATGTTAGCACTTGTGGCACTGTTCACAATGACAGTACAGGCATCAGCAATGAACTATGATCAAGCTCGCGACCAAGCCCTCTTCCTCACTGACAAGATGGCCTATGAGCTCAACCTCACCGACGACCAGTATGAGGCGGCCTACGAGATTAACCTCGATTACCTGATGGGCATCAACAGCCGCAACGACATCTTCGGAAACTATTGGAGGCAACGCAACCTCGACTTAAGCTATATCCTGCTCGACTGGCAATACCAGGCTTTCGTCGACGCAGCCTACTTCTACCGCCCCATCTACTGGGACGCGGGCTTCTGGCACTTCCGCATCTACGCGCGTTACCCGCACCGCGACTACTTCTACTTCGGACGGCCGGCGTTCTACGTGAGCTACCGAGGCGGGCACAGCTGGAGGATGAACGGTGGCGCGAGCTGGTACCACGGCCGCACATGGGGCGGACCGCGCCCTGACGGAGGGCGACGTGTCGGCATGCGCGACGGGTTTGACCGCGGCGACTTTGGCCGGGGTATGCAGTTGGCCGACAACCATGGCACACGCCAGTTTGGAAACGGCACACGCTTCGGCAACAGCCCAAGCGACGGCGGCCAGCGCACCTTCGGAGGCGGCCAGCGCATCACGCAGAAGCCAAACGGCCCCTCGCGCACCTTCGGCGGCACACGCCAAAGCAGCACACGCACCACGGTGACGCGACCTGGCAACGGCCAGCGCACCTTCGGGCGAGGCAACACGACGACCACGCCCAGTCGCACCTTCCAGCCCAGTAACAGCCAGCGCACCTTCGGCAACAGCTCGCGCCAGACTACGCCAGCCCGCAACTTCACCGCGCCAAGCACCCCCTCGAGAAGCTTCGGCGGTGGTAACAACAATGGCAGCGGCAACCGCTCCACGGGGGGCCACTTCGGAAGAAGATAACATAAGCATCAATAACGAAGCTGTTGAGACAACAGTTAGCGAAACGAAAAAGGTTGGATAAGGATAACAAAAACCAGAGAGTAATAAAAAAGGCAAAGGGCTGCTCACTTTAGGTGTGGGCAGCCCTTTCATGATGGTGTTTACAACTTGAGCAAGCGCACTTCGGCGTTGGCCATCTTTGCCACCTCATTCATCGGCTTTTCATAGTAGACGCTTTGGATGGCCTTGTTGACAATGCCATGCCCCACGGCGAGCACCGTCTGGTCGGGGTAACGGTCTTTCAACCAGCGGAGAAAGTCGCGGGCTCGATTCTTCAGGTGCTCAAGGCTCTCAACATCGTCGGGCCAAGCCAGTCCTTTCAGGTCGGGAATGAAGCGTCCCGTAAAACTGCCCCAGTCACGCTCGCGAAGCAGCGGAGTGGTGACAATCGGCTTGCCATGGGGCTCGGCTATGATCTCGCAGGTCTCCATGGCACGGCGCAAGTCGCTTGCCACAAACACGTCGATGGGTTCATGGGCCAGCTTGTCGCGCACGGCACGAGCCTGTTCACGCCCCGTCTCGTTGAGTTGCCCCTGGATCTGTCCCTGCAAAATCTGGGCCTTGTTGTCCACGGTCTCACCATGGCGCACTAAATACAATGTAGTCATTTGATAATTAGACATTAATATTTTCACATACTTGTCACACAAAAACGCATTAGAAGACAAGTACCTGTTCCAACTTTTTATTATCTTTGCGGCATGAAAGTATTTCAAAGCAGCATTTTCCGGGCCATCTGCGCTATTGTCGTGGGAGCCCTTCTCGTGAAGTATCGCGAACAAACGGTGACTTGGATCACCATTGCCATCGGTGTCATGTTCTTCGTTTCGGGTGTCATCAGCGTGGTGGCCTACTTCTCTGCAAGGCGCCAAGCCACGGCAACGGGCATCGATATCTACGATCCCAACGGCAACCGGCTGACGCGCCCCATGCCCGCTTTTCCCATCGTGGGGGTGGGCTCTGTCATCTTGGGAGCTTGGCTCACCCTGTTCCCCAACTCCTTTGTCAACGGTCTGATGATTGTCTTGTCGGCCATCCTGATTCTGGGCGCGCTCAACCTGTTCTTCAACCTCGCCGCCGCCACCAAGTTCTCAAGCATCGGCTGCTTGTGGTGGGTGTTCCCTGTAGCTATATTCCTTGTGGGCATCACAGCCTTGGTGAAGCCAAGCACCATAGCCTCCGCGCCATTGTTCATTATCGGCTGGGGTATGATGGCATATGGAATGGTCGACCTAGTGAACGCCATCAAGATACACCAGTGTCGAAAGGCGTTTGAGAAAGCGCAACGAGCTGCACAAGACAACTCCGCGACGGTGGCCGAGGAGATTACCAGCAGCCACCAGGAGCAATAGCTCAGTCCTCCGCCGGGATGAGGGTCTTGATGTAGTTGGTGAGCATTCCGATGCCCTTCACGTTCTCTCCTCCCTGCGGAATGATGATATCGGCATAGCGCTTGGTGGGCTCGATAAACTGCTCATGCATGGGCTTGAGCACCTCCAGGTAGCGGTCGACGACCATCGACACCGTGCGTCCGCGGTCGATGGTATCGCGCTGGATGTTACGGATGAGGCGCTCGTCGGGATCACAGTCGACAAATATCTTTAAGTCCATGATGTCGCGCAAGCGTTTGTTGATGAGCGTCATGATGCCCTCTATGATGATGACCGGCTTTGGCTCAACGTGTATTGTCTCCGGCAAACGGTTGCTGAGAATGTAAGAATAGGTGGGTTGCTCAATGGCATGTCCTTGTCGCAGCTCGTTGACTTGCTTGATCAGCAACTTCCAGTCGAAAGCATCAGGGTGGTCAAAGTTGATGGCCTTGCGCTCTTCGGGCGTGAGACCCGTTGTGTCGTTGTAATAACTGTCGAGCGGAACGACGGCCACGAAATGAGGCGGAAGTGCCTCCACGATTTTCTTCACGACCGTGGTCTTCCCAGACCCTGTGCCGCCCGCAATGCCGATAATGGTCACTTTATTTTCCATTTCACTTGTATTTTCTTGCTTATAGTTTTTGGGGATGCCTTGGGGTCATGAGCCCCAAGGCTTCAAACATTGTCTTATAATAGATGGCTTTCTGTTCCAACCGCATGGGAAAAGCCCGGCTTGAGCTGGGCTGGCGGTAAAGGCTGACCGCCCGCCCGTCAAAGATGAAGTCGCGATGGTCGCCCATCTGCATCTTACGGGCATCAATATCAAAATGACTGGTAAACAAGCTTGTGGCCAGTTGACCAGCTGTCACCACGCCCTTGCACCGCGGCAAAGCACGCAACAAACCATCAAGGTCGGCCTGTCTGACCACCTCCAGGTCCTTGTCGGAGGCTGTGCCTGTGGTTCGACGCACCTGTAAGCAGGTGTCGAAGATGGCTATGCCCACCTCAGCCAAAAAGCCCTTGAGCTCGACCAGGCGATAGGTCTTGTGAGCCTCATCCACGAAACGCATCTTGTCGCCAAAGAAGCAAAGCCCCAAGATGCGCCACATGTCGTTGGTGTAATTGGGATAATACCAGCTGATGCACCATCGCTTGGATGCTGGCGGGAATGTCCCCAACAAGAGCAAGCGGGCATTAGGCGGCAAAAAAGGCTCAAAGGGATGGGTCTCCACAGGAGCCTCATCCCTTAAAGGTAATAAGATTTCAGATTTCGTTTTTTTCATTCCATGATTACTTGCTGATTTTCTCGGGTGTTTAGCAACACCACAAACCAGCTCTATCGCGCGACACCAAGCAACTCGCTCCGCGCGCAAGCCCATCACGACACAGCCTGGCAAGGCCGCAGTTTTATCGCTTGTCCTTGTCTTTCGCCACACGCTCTTGCTGTTCCAGCTCACACTCGGCGAGGTTTCTCTTCTCAGCCTCCGTGTAGTCGGGCAACAGGCAGTCGCCTGGGGCCTTCGTCTTCACGCCTTGCTCCTTCATCAGGTAAACAACGGTTGGAAGGTGATCCGAGTAGCCATCAAGCCACACGCCTCCGGCCGTGGTACGCTTGGTGTTACCCTTGTATTTGCCCTCGGTTTGGAAGAGGTAGGGCATGCGCTGAATCTCGCATTTCCAGTATTTCAGCGATGAGGCATCTTTCTTCCCTTTCTTGTTGAGCAAGTTAGGAGCCAAGATAATCTGGTCGAACAGGTTCCATGAACCTTGGTACATCAGCGTGCCAGTGCCCTGCTTGGTGAGGATGTTGTACCAGGGGTTGTACATATCGTCCTTTCCCACCTTGTCTATGTCCTCCTTAGCCGAGAGGATATCATGCATACTCTTGTTGGTCGGGTCGTCGTTCATATCGCCCATCACGATGATCTTGCAACCAGGAGCCTTAGCCAGAATGCGATCTTTCAACGCCTTTATCTGGGCCGCGCCCACCTCACGAAAATAAGAACCGCTGAAACGGCTGGGCAGATGGTTGACAATGAGCACCACTTGCTCACCTGCCATCACGCCGCTGACAGCCAGAAAGCCACGCGTGCGGAAATTGGAATCCTGCTTGTCGGTGGGAACATAGGGATAGAGCCGCACGTCTTTCACCGTGAAGAGAGCCGGCTGGTAGAGCAAGGCGCAATCGATACCACGATGGTCGGGACCCTCCACATGGCAAAACTGATAGTTGCGAGCCTTCAAGGCTGGCTGTGCGCAAAGGTCGGTGAGCACCTTGTCGTTCTCAACCTCGCTCAAGCCTATGACAGCGCACCCCACATCGGGCAGCGTGGTGGTGGCCATGTCGCTCAAGGCTTGCGACATGTTGTGGAGCTTATGGCTGTACTTCAATCCGTTCCAATGGCTCGTTCCGTTGGGAAGGTATTGATAATCGTTCTTGCCCACATCATGGCAGGTGTCAAACAAGTTCTCCTGATTGTAGAAGCCCACGGCGTAAACCGAGAATTTCTTTTGTGCTGAGGCTGGAAGGAGCAACACCAGCACAGCAAACAAAGCAAATAAATGTCTTTTCATCTGAGTTCCAAATTTTTCTGCAAATATCGCAATTAATATCCAAACAATTGCCATGTTTAGCAAAAAATTAATAAAAAAGACTTCCTTGTTTGGAATATATTTCGTTACTTTGCACCATTCAACAAAATGCTATCAACATTATTTCCATCAACTATGCAAAAAAAGCTTCTTTTTGCTCTGGTAGCCATGGGACTGGCTCATCAGGCCTGGGGACAGACTGACTCCATCGGCCAACCGCCCGTTTCCATCGGCGAACAGGCTTTCACGTTCACCGAAGCACAGTTGGGCGAGGATGAGAATGTGACACAAAGCGTGTCTATCATCTCCTCGAACACCAACGCCTATGCGAGCCAGGTGGGCTACAGGTGGAGCCCGATGAGGTTTAAGTACAGGGCATACAATGCCAAGTACAACGACATCTACATCAATGGCAACCCTGCCAACGACATGGAACGCGGTGAGTTCAAATACTCTTTTGTCGGAGGACTGAACAACCAGACGCGCAATGTGGAGTCGGCCTTACCTTTCGAGATGAACAGTTTCTCCATGACAGGACTGGGGGGCAGTAACAACTATAACTTCCGTCCGTCGGCCATGCCCGTCGGCCAGCGAGTCTCCCTGGCCGCAGCCAATCGCAACTACACCGCGCGTGGCATGTATTCCTACAATTCCGGGCTCAACGAGAACGGCTGGGCATGGTCGGCTGCGCTCACTTACAGATGGGCTAACCGCGGCTATGTGGAGGGGACATTCTACAACTCGCTCTCCTATTTCCTTGGCATTGAGAAAGTATTCAACCCGCATCACTCGCTGTCGCTTGTCACATGGGGCAACCCCACAGAGCGCGCCACGCAGAGCGCATCGACCGACGAGATGTATTGGTTGGCCAACAACTACAACTACAACCCCAACTGGGGCTATCAGAACGGCAAGCGCCGCAACAGCCGTGTTGTCAACGACTTCGCTCCTGCCGCTTTGCTGACATGGGACTTCAAGATTGACGACAAGACAAAGCTCACAACATCATTGCTCGGCAAATATGCCATGTATAGCAGCACGCGCCTCAACTACAACAACGCCACCAACCCGGCACCCGACTATTACAGCTTGATGCCGAGCTACTTCTACGATGTATGGAGTGGAACGGGCTCCACAAGTGCTTCCGACCTGGAGGCGTGGCAGTCGGCTGTCAACTTCTTCAGGGCTTCGAAAGCCAACCGGCAAATCAACTGGGACAAGCTCTACTATGCCAACAAGATGGCCTCAGCGCAAGGCGCAGACGCCATGTACTACCAGCAAGCCTACCACGACGACCAATTAGCCCTAACGCTCTCATCCATCCTTCACAAAGACCTGACCCCAAAGAGCTTCCTCAACGCAGGCGTCAACTTGGGCACCAACAAGGGCATGCACTACCAGACCATGGAAGATTTGCTGGGTGCCAAACAGTTCCACAACACCAACTACTATGTGGTGGGCACCTACGACATCTCTGACCCACGCGCCCTCTACGACGTGCGCGACGGCAACAAGCTGGTGCGCGAGGGCGACCGCTTCGGTTACGACTACAACATCTTCGTGAACCGCGCGCAGGCATGGGCCGGCTATCAGACAGAAGTCAAATGGGCGCGCCTCTTCGTCAGCGGCAACATCGCGGGTACATCCTTGCAGCGTGAGGGCAAGATGCAGAACGGACTGGCCATCAACAACTCGCTGGGCAAGAGCGGCACAGCCTACTTCCTCGACGGCGGAGCCAAGGGTGGAGCCAACCTCCGACTTGGCAACGGCAACACGCTGTCGCTCGGTGTGGGCTATGAGTGGAAAGCCCCCGATGCACGTGTGGCTTTCGCATCACCGCAGATCAACAACGACTTTGTGAAGGATCTGTGCACTGAGAAAATCTTCTCGACCGAATTGGGCTACCAGTACCAGAACAGCTGGCTGCACGCCAACATCCAAGGTTACTTTAGCCGCCTGGCCGACGTCACCGAGTACAGCATGTACTACTACGACACCAGCAACTCGTTCTCCTACGTCTCGCTCTCGGGCATCAACAAGCAATATTACGGCGTGGAACTGGGGCTTGACTTCAAGTTGTCGTCCACCTTCAGCATCAACACGCTGGCCACCATCAGCGAAGCCAAGTATGCCAACAACGCCAGGGCCACCTACATGCTCTCCAACGACGGGAAATACTACAACGACATCGTGGTCAACAAGAACATGCGCGAGGGCGGCACGCCACTCTCTGCCTACTCGGTGGACCTCTCCTACAAGTCGGGAGGATGGTTCATCGACCTCATCGGCAACTACTATGACCGCATTTATCTCTATTACACGCCAGTGACACGCTATTACAAGAACCTTCCCACGCTGAAGGACGAAAGTGGCAACATCATCATGGACGAGAACAATGAGGCCATGCACGACATCAGTAAGGCTCCCTCACAAGCCAAGGGTCACGGCGGCTTCATGCTCGATGCCTCCATCGGCAAGAACATCTACGTGGGCAAGAACTCGCTCTCCATCAACCTGACGCTTACCAACGTGCTCAACAACCGCAAGCTCGTCACTGGCGGCATGGAGCAGAACCGCCAGACCTACGACGAAAGCGGCGAGGCCATCCGTACCTACAACTTCCTCAACAACCCGAAGAAGTTCTATGCCAATGGCATCAACGGCATGCTCATCGTCACTTATAAATTCTAAGGAAAGGAGAACATCATGAAAATAAAAGCAACTTACTTTTTCCTCCTCGCCCTCGCGTGCGGCCTTCTCACAGGATGCATGGACGGCGACTGGGACGAGCCCAACTTCAATGGCGGCGCTCCTTTCGGCAACAACAGCATCACGGAGCACAACGTCATCACAATTCGAGAGCTCATCGACAAATATCCCAACGTGTTTGCCAGCACCGACCAGAACGCCAAGATAACCGAGGACATACAAATCAAAGGTCGCATTACCGGCAACGACATCGGCGGCAACATCTACAAACAAGTGATGTTACAGGATTCCACGGGTGCCATCATCATCGCCATCAACGAGGGCGGCCTCAACGGCTACCTCGCCGAAGGCTCTGAGATACTCGTAGACCTCAAAGACCTCTACATCGGCGGCTACCGCAAGCAGCCTGAGATTGGAGCCCCCTACAACGGAAACAGCATCGGGCGTATGCAGAAAGACATCTGGAACAGCCACTTCAAGATTGTAGGCGACATCGACACCACAGTCATCAAGGCGGTCGACTTCAAAGACATCCAGAAAGACATGAACAACAACTGCGCCAAGCTGGTCACGCTAAAGGGCGTGACGTTCAAAAACGCCGACGGCAAGAACACGTTCACCACGGGCACAGCCCAAGGAAACGCCGTCAACCAGGAAACCAACGATTTCGGATCCTCAGTCGTGATACGCACCAGCACCTATGCCGACTTTGCTGCCATGGTCCTACCCTACGACACGGTGAGCCACAAGCCTGCCAAGGTCAACATCACGGGCATTGCCACACGTTACAACAGCACGTGGCAGATTCTCATCCGCAAGACCAGCGACATACAGGTCATCAAATAGTTTACGAGATATCATATCAGAGAAATTTATTAATCAATATCATCCAATGAAAGCGATATTCAAATCCGTCATGGCCTTGATGGCCGCCTGCGCCTTCACAGCTTGCTCAGACGTGCCCATGCCATACGAAGACCCCAATAACAGTCAAGAAGGCAATGATTCCACAGGAGTTTACCTCGATGAGTCGTTTGCCAGCAGCTTCGGCAAGTTCTCATGCTACACCGTGAAGGGCACCCCATGGGCCATCGACTACAGCACAGCCAAGGCCACAGGCTACGACAACACTTCCAAGGAAACCACCGAGTCTGAGTCGTACCTCGTATCCTCACCCATTGACCTGTCAAAGAGCACTGGAGCAAACCTGCAGTTCGACTATATCCTGCGCTACGTACGCGCCGGACAGACGGAGAACAAGGTGCTCATCACCGACAACTACACGGGCGACCCCACCTCAACCACGTGGACTGACATCACGGGCACCCTGACAGAAGGCTCCGACTGGACCACCTTCTCCACTTATAAAAAGAACCTTCCAGCCGCGTTCATCGGCAAGAGCAGTGTCGTCGTGGCCCTAATGTACTCATGCACCACCACTTCCTCCACCATCGAAGTGAAAAACCTCACGCTCAAGGAGGGCACCGTGGAAGAGGGCGGCGACACGCCCGACACGCCCAGCGACGCCCTCAACACGCCCGAGACGGCTTGGACCGTGGCCGAGGCCATCAAGAAGATTGAAGCCAACGGGGGCGAAGCACTCAGCGGCGAGGCTTACGTGAAAGGCATCATCTCATCTGTCGACTACTATAACGAGACCTACAAGAGCCTCTCCTACTACATCTCCGACGACGGCTCCTCCAACAACACTTTGCAGATCTACTCGGGTAAGGGCATCAATGGTGCCGACTTCAACTCAAAGGATGACCTGAAAGCTGGGCAAACCGTCGTGGTGAGGGGCTTTCTGAAAGCCTACAACGGCAAGAACGAGATGGACAAGAACAACACGCTCATATCCGTGAACAATGGTGGAGGGGCTAAGCCCGCAACTGGCCTAAACGCCACGTTCGACTCGGGCGACGAGGGGTTCACCATTAAGAACATCTCACTGAGCGGGAGCCTCACATACGTGTGGAAATATGATGCCACCAACCACTACATGAAAGCAGGTGCCTATGCAGGCGGCAAGAACAACGCCGCACAGAGCATGATTATCTCCCCCGCCTTCAGCTTGGAGGGACTGACCAACGCCACGTTGACCTTCGATCAGGCCGCCAAGTACTTAGTCAATGCAGCCGACGAGCTTCAGGTACTGGCCTCGACCGACGGCAACAACTGGACCAAGCTCATCCCGTCGGCCTACCCCAATGGCAAAGACTGGACCTTCATCAACACCACATGCGACATGACGGCCTTCGCTGGCAAGAAGACAGTATACGTGGCTTTCCAATACACCAGCACAGAAAACGCAGCACCCACTTGGGAAGTCAAAAATGTAGTGGTAAAATAACAAAGGCATAAACAAAAAGCCACACAATTCTTTGGCGGGTTGCAGAATTCTTCGTAATTTTGCACCCGCTATTTGTATAGCGCATATTATTCATAAATACAACAATAAACAAAATGAAAAAAGGTATTCATCCAGACAACTATCGCCCCGTCGTGTTCAAGGACATGTCCAACGGCGATATGTTCCTTACAAAATCTACATGCAAGACTACAGACACAGTAGAGTTTGAAGGAGAGACTTACCCTGTGGTAAAGGTTGAAATTTCGAGCACCTCTCACCCGTTCTACACAGGTAAGAGCAAGCTTGTCGACACAGCTGGTCGCGTTGACCGCTTCATGAACCGTTACGGTAAGTTGAAGAAGTAATACTCGACATACAATTACACACGGTATAAAGCATTAGGAAAGTGCGGGCGAACGTAGTTGCATATGCGTTCTGCCGCACTTTTTTCTTGCCATCACCCCGAGACCATTCAGGATTCACACCATGAAACACTTCCATTACGCAACGCTTTCGCTACTCGTCCTCTGCCTGGCCTGCTTCTCTTGCCAGGAAGACGACAACCTGCCCAGCAAGAAGCCAGGCACCGAGACAGGTGCAAACGTCAACCGCAACTCCACCACCGCCAATACCAACTACGGCCGCCTGGAGTTTCCGCACCTGAAGACCGACGGCAACAACATAGTCCTCATACACTCCATAGACAACTACGGCATCAACTTTGCCGTGGAATGGGACTGCGACAAGAAGGCGCAACGCTGGACCTGCTACCAGATGAACACGTTCACCAGCCACAAGGGCTGGAGCCGTGACAGTTGGAAGGCCACCGAATGGAAAGGCGACCCTTTTCAGGAAGACCCCGACCTGCCCACGCAATACCGCACCACGCTGGCCGACTACAAGAACTCGGGCTACGACCGCGGCCACATCTGCCCCTCGGCCGACCGCCTCTACTCGAAGGATGTCAACGAGCAGACCTACTACCTGAGCAACATGCAGCCACAGCTCAACAGTTTCAACACGGGCGTATGGCTGACCATGGAAAACCAGCTACGCAACAAGTGGAACACCAACACCTACCGCGACGTGCTCTATGTATGCAAGGGTGGCACCATTGACAAGGCAAGCCAGATTTCCACCCACACCACGAGCGGACTCATCGTGTCCAAATACTTCTTCACCGCCATCCTCGCCGTGAAGGACGGACAGTACCATGCCCTCGGCTTGTGGTTTGAGCACAAGAACAACAAGGACGAGAACCTACGCACCTACGCCGTCAGCATCGACCGCTTGGAGCAGCTCACCGGCATCGACTTCTTCTGCAACCTGCCCGACGACACGGAGAACACGGTCGAGGCGAAGCTCGACCTCTCATGGTGGGGCTTATAAAATAGCCAGCGACTTGCGTCAGCGCATCACGAGCTTCAGCTTCACCACCTTTTGGTTGTCGGCTCCGAGCTGTGCACCTTTGGCACCACTGTCACCCTTGTATCGGTTGAACCAGAAGTCGTCTACTTCGCCGCCGTCAGCCGACCAGAGATACCCCGTGAACGTGCGGTTATCTAGGTTCAGGTCATCATAGGTTATCGTCATCACATAGTCGCCCGTCGTTCCGTCACTGTGCTGCTCCTTATAAGTCAGGTAAATAGTACCGTCGTTGGGGTCGATATACCACGTGAAGTTGCGCGTGAAAGGCTCCGTGGCCATGTGCTGCCTGCCTTGGGCATCATAGGTTATCTCATAATCGTACTGCGTTCCCGTCCCACTGATGCTCTGGCTATTGTGTTGCTTAAACTCGATGTCGGTGCTGTAGAGAATGCTGTCCACGGCTACGCCAGCCGTGTCAATCTCGTAGGCCATCAGTTCACCGCGCCACTGGCCGGCCAGCGTCTGCGCCATGCTGACGCAGAAATCATCGTTGTCATTGCCGCCAGGACGCTGGTTGTCGTGATAGTTGCCACCAAAGTTATAGTCGCCATACCAATAGGGTTCCCACTCATTGCAGCTCGCAAACATTATGGGCACGGCCAGCAGTAGCACACCCCACATCTTCTTCATTTTTTTCATGTCGCTTTTCATATTTTTCATTGTTCTTATTTGCAGTCATGAAGCTAGCCAAAAAGTCAGTTGGCCTTTCTGAACACCCTCACGGGCTTGCCCTCGTTGACCACGGCTGGTGTCCCCACGGCTGGCTTGGCGTAGCCACCATTCAAATAATCGTAACCATAGTTGTAGTCGTTCCAGTTTGGCGATGACGTGTGGGTCATCTCGAAGTCGATCTGTGTCTGGCCGTAAAGGATGGTGCCCTCAAAGTAGTTGTCGTTAAGCCGGTAACGTGCTATCTCCACATAGCTGTCTTCCTCCAGCAGGTGTATGCGTATCACACCGTTGCTCACCGTCCAGCGCGTGTGGTTGGCCACATAACGCCAAGGGGCATCACCCGCATAATGGTCTATCCAGTAGCCTGTCCCCGAGCTGAAACGGTATGGGTCTTGCACGAAGCACAGTTCTGTGTAGGTAGCATCATAAGTATATCCGTCATAGGCACAACTGACATACATGTTGCCTTTCCACGTGCCTTCCAGGGTGTAAGCTATGCCCGAATCCTCATCACACGATGAGAGCGACAGGGCCATCAAGGCCACAAGAGCCATCGTCATCAGGGTAGAATTCTTTTTCATAATCGTGACATTTTGAATGTTTATCTTGTTTAATGACGCAAAAATAGTTATTCTTCTCCGCTCCTGCAAGCTTAAGGTTCCTATTCTTCCGGGGAAATTCCCTATCCCTCCGTGGGGGAATTGTACCCGACAGGCCATGACCACAAGCTCGGCCATCCAAAAATATCACTGATTCTTGAAAAAAACAATCGGCGCATATCCGCTATTCTCCACCTATTTTCGTATTTTTGCATACAAATTAAACAACATAACAAACCAAAGATAATAAAAAGATGAGAACTGTTTACGAGTTTTCGGTCAAAGACCGCAAAGGCGGCAACGTTTCGCTCAAAGAGTATTCCAATGAGGTGCTCCTCATTGTCAACACGGCCACCAAGTGCGGTTTCACCCCCACCTACTCCGACTTGGAGGCACTCTACAAGAAATACCACTCGCAAGGATTCGAGATTCTCGATTTCCCGTGCAATCAATTTGGCCAGCAGGCACCTGGCACAGACGAGTCAATACATGAGTTCTGCAAACTCACTTATGGCACCGAATTCCCACGGTTTAAGAAAATCAAGGTCAACGGTCCCGACGCCGACCCCCTGTTCAAGTTTCTCAAGGAGCAAAAGGGGTTCGCCGGCTTCGACATGACCAACAAGATTGCCCCCGTGCTGGTAGACCTGCTCGACAAGGCCGCCCCCAACTGGCGCGACACATCCGACATCAAGTGGAACTTCACCAAGTTCCTGGTCAACAAGAAGGGACAGGTCGTGAAGCGCTACGAGCCCACAGAGAAGATAGAGAACATCGCCAAGGACGTGGAAGAGCTCCTGGCCTAACCCCCATCCCCTAACCATCAAGAACATGGAACACACCAAGTGTATCATCATCGGCAGCGGCCCGGCCGGTTACACAGCTGCCATCTATGCCGGAAGAGCCAATCTCTGCCCCATCGAGTATTGCGGATTGCAGACAGGCGGCCAGCTGACGCAGACCACCATCGTAGAAAACTTCCCGGGGTACCCCGAGGGCATTGACGCCAACCAGATGATGATGGAAATCAGGCAACAGGCAGAGCGCTTCGGCGCCGACATACGCGACGGAATCGTCACCGACGTGGACTTGACGAAGCGCCCCTATGTGGTCACCACCGACCGTGGCGACCAAGTGGAAGCCGACACCATTATCATTGCCACGGGTGCCTCTGCCAAATACCTGGGACTGGCCGACGAACAGAAATACAACGGGCAGGGCGTGTCGGCCTGTGCCACCTGCGACGGGTTCTTCTACCGCAAGAAGATCGTGGCTGTCGTGGGCGGCGGCGACACAGCCTGCGAAGAGGCCACATACCTGGCCGGACTGTGCAAAAAAGTGTATATGATTGTGCGCAAGCCCTACCTGCGCGCCTCCGACATCATGCGCAAGCGCGTGGAGGACAACCCGAAGATTGAACTGCTCTATGAGACCAACGCCGTGGGGCTTTATGGCGACAACGGCGTGGAGGGAGCCCATGTGGTGTGGCGCAAGGGCGAAGCCGACGAGAAGCGTTACGACCTGCCTATCGACGGTTTCTTCCTGGCCATTGGCCACAAGCCCAACACCGACATCTTCCGCGGCAAACTCGACATGGACGAGGTGGGCTACATCAAGACACAAGGGGCTTCGCCACGCACCAGCGTGGCAGGAGTCTTCGCGGCGGGCGACTGCGCCGATCCATCCTACCGACAGGCCATCGTGGCCGCTGGCTCGGGCTGCAAGGCTGCCCTGGAGGCTGAGTGGTTTCTCAACCGATAGCCAGGGCGGTCAGCGGGTCTTGCACCGCTGGCTCATCCATAATCCCAAGAAGGTCAGCGCACCGTTGAGCATCAACAGCTCATAGCCAAACTGATAGCCCGTATGACGGGCAACAACATCATTGAGCACATAACACACCATTGGAGAGGCGACAGCGACATAGGGCACAACCCGGTCGTTGACGCCTCTTTTCGTGAACAACCCATAAGCAAAAAGACCCAGCAACGGGCCGTAGGTATAGGAACAAAGGATGTAGATGGCATCAATGACGCTGGTGGAGTTGATGGCGCGGAAAGCCAAAATGAACAACACGAAAGCCACCGCTATGCCAACATGTGCCCGTTTGCGGAGCCGCTCATCGTCGTGGCGACCGCAGATATCGACACAAAAACTGGTGGTGAGCGAAGTCAGGGCCGAGTCGGCACTGCTGAACGACGCAGCCACAATGCCTATCGTGAAGAGCACCACCACGGCAGCGCCCAACCGTCCCGTTGCGGCAAACAGGGGCAACAGCTCATCGCCCACCTGAGGCAACGCCACCCCCTGGCGCTGTGCCAACATCAGCAGCAGCACGCCCAGGAACATGAAGAGCAGGTTGGCCGGCACAAAGGCAAAGCCATAGCTGCACATGTCTTTCTGCGCCTCGCGCAAGGTCTTGCACGTCAGGTTTTTCTGCATCATGTCCTGGTCGAGACCCGTCATCACAATCACAATGAACACACCACTGAGAAACTGCTTCCAGAAGTTTTGCTTCGACACCCAGTCGTCGAACACGAACATGCGTGAATGGCTGTCGGCAGCCACTGCACTAAGAGCCTCGGGCACCGTCATGCCCAACGCTCCAACCACATGGATGATGATGAGCAGCAGGGCTACAAACATACAAGTGGTCTGGAACGTGTCAGTCCACACCAGCGTTTTCACACCGCCTCGACGCGTGTAAAGCCAAATGAGGGCTACCATGGCGACCACTGTCAGGGGAAAGGGCACGCTATAATCGTCGAGCACAAAGCGCTGAATAATGATGCACACCACATAAAAACGCACGGCGGCACCCGTCATCTTCGAAACAAGGAAGAACCAAGCACCAGTCTTGTAAGACAGTCTCCCAAGACGCTGCCCCAAGTAAGTGTAGATGGTGGTTAGGTTGAGCTTGTAGTAGACGGGCAACAGTAGAAACGCCACGGCAAAATAACCCAGGATGAACCCCAGGCATGTTTGCAGATAAGTCATCTGCGTCTTCATCACCATGCCAGGCACCGATACGAAGGTAACGCCTGAGATAGACGCGCCCACCATGCCAAACGCCACCATATACCAAGGCGAACGGCGGTTGGCACGATAGAAAGCTTCGTTGTTTGGGCGGCGAGTAGTGAAACGACTCACAGCGAACAAGGTGCAAAAATAAAGGATGACGGTCAGAAGAATGTCCATAACGATGTGTAATCTACAAGGCCCTGCGATCACGGTGACCACAGGGCCTAAGTATTATTCTTGTTTTTCCATTTGGTGAAGCACAGCCACGGCTTCGGCCACGGACAGCACATCCTTCACCTGGATGAGGCGATGTCCGTGCGAATCCTTGAATTGGCAACGGCGCGGATTGGCCATGACGTAACGAATGATGCGCCCAAAGGCCTTGCTCTGATAGAACGGGCTGTCTTGCTGGGAGACAAACTGGAGGTTCATAAGGCCATGGCGTAACACAATCTTCTCGCAACCCAGCCGCTTGCCCACGCGTCGCAATGTCACCACCTGCATCAGCTCCTCGCCCTCGTGAGGCACCGGACCGAAACGGTCTTCCAACCGCTTGCGGTAAGCGTCGAGAGCCTCGTCGCGATCGATGTTGTCGAGCTCACGGTAGAGCAACATGCGTTCTGAACTGCCCGGCACATAAGTCTCAGGGAAATACATTTGCAAGTCGCTGTCAACGGCGCAGTCTTCCACAAACTCGTCGCCCGAGACATCTTTGCCCTGCGCAATGTCTTGGGCGTAAAGGTCAGAGAACTCGTCATTCTTCAGCTCCGTCACGGCCTGGTTGAGAATCTTCTGATAAGTCTCATAGCCCAGGTCTTCCATAAAACCACTCTGCTCTGCCCCCAGCAGGTTTCCTGCACCACGGATGTCAAGGTCCTGCATGGCAAGGTTAAAACCGCTTCCGAGCTCAGAGAAGGTTTCCAGGGCTTCGAGACGACGACGAGCCTCGGGTGTGAGCACACTGCGGGGCGGTGCCATGAGGTAACAGAACGCCTTGCGGTTGCTCCGCCCCACTCGTCCACGCATTTGGTGCAGGTCGGAGAGGCCAAAATGATGGGCATCGTTGATGATGATGGTGTTGGCATTGGATATGTCAATGCCGTTCTCCACAATAGTGGTGGAAAGAAGCACGTCGTAATCGTAATTGATAAAGCCCATGATGATTTCCTCCAACTTCTCGGGAGGCATCTGGCCGTGGCCTATCGCCACACGGGCGTCGGGCACATACTTGTGGATGATTTCGGCAATGTGCTGCAAACCCGCTATGCGGTCGCTCACAAAGTAGACCTGGCCATTGCGGCTCATCTCAAAGTTGATGGCATCAGCGATGACATTTCCGTCAAAGGTGCAGAGTTCCGTTTGGATTGGATAACGGTTGGGCGGCGGCGTGCGAATGATGCTCATGTCGCGAGCACCCATGAGGGAGAACTGCAATGTGCGGGGGATAGGTGTGGCCGACATGGTTAGGGTGTCGATGTTGGTCTTCAGCTTGCGCAACCTCTCCTTGGTGGAGACACCAAACTTCTGCTCCTCATCGATGATGAGCAAGCCCAGGTCATGCCACTTGACACTTTTCCCCAACAACTTGTGAGTACCCACAACGATATCCACCTTGCCAGACTCCAGGTCGGCCAGCACCTGCTTGGTTTGCTTGGCCGAGCGCGCCCGCGACAGGTAATCGACCCTGACGGGAAAATCCTTCAGGCGCGAGCGGAAGGTCTGGTAATGCTGGTAGGCCAACACCGTCGTGGGAACAAGCACCGCAACCTGCTTCGAATCGCAGGCTGCCTTGAACGCCGCGCGCACGGCAATCTCGGTCTTGCCAAACCCCACGTCGCCACAGACCAGACGATCCATGGGCTGCGCACGTTCCATGTCGGCCTTCACCTCTTGCGTTGTGCGGAGCTGGTCGGGCGTGTCCTCATAGAGGAAACTGGCTTCCAGCTCATGCTGCATGAAGTTGTCGGGCGAGAAGGCATAACCTTTCTCATGGCGGCGCTTGGCGTAGAGACGTATCAAGTCGCGCGCAATGTCCTTGATTTTCTTCTTGGTCTTCTCCTTCAGGCGCTCCCAGGCTCCCGTGCCCAGCGTGCTTAGGCGCGGCGGCTCACCCGTGTCACTGCGCCGGTACTTGGATATCTTGTAGAGGGAATGTATCGACACGTCCACCTTGTCGTTGTTCTGGTAAATGATACGAATGACCTCTTGGTAAGTGCCATCGGGCGTGGGGACGCGCACCAACCCCCCAAACTTACCTATGCCAAGGTCCACGTGTACGATGTAGTCACCTGGCTCCATCTCTTGGAGCTCCTTCATCGTGAGAGCCATCTTTCCTGCGCGCGCACCGTCCGACTTGAGGCTATACTTGTGGAAACGGTCGAAAATCTGGTGGTCGGTAAAGAAACAAGCACGCAGGTCTCTGTCGGAAAATCCCTCGTGCACAGTCTTGTCGACAGGAGTGAAAGAGATGCGCGACCGCTGCGCGTTGGAGGCCGAACGTTCCGGGTCAGCGCCTGCCTCATCGAAGATGTCCTTGAGACGTTCCTGTTGTTTGGCGCTGTCGGCCAGTATAAATATCCTATACCCTTGGAGAAGATAGTCGTCAAGGGCTTGGCTGAGAAGCTCAAAGTTCTTGTGGAACAGGGGTTGCGGAGTGGCATGAAAGAGGATGCTCACACTTTTTTGGCGCGCCAACGGGGCCTTCGTCTCAGGATGGGATGGGTTGACCACCACCGACGGGCCGAAAAAGACGTGCTGGAAGCGGTCGGCATCACGCAAGAAGCGTGCCGACGTGCAAAGGTTCATCTCACGCGTCATGTCGCGACGTATCTGCTCTTGCTCCATCTCTGTGGCTCCTTCCAACCGCTCGGCAAAGGCTTGCGAGGAGAAGCCCTCGTTGTATATTCGCTCAATGGTATCACGCACGAAAGCCATGTCTTTCATGACGAGTACCGCATCAGCAGGCAAAAACTCCAAAAAAGGCACCTTCTCTGTGGTCATCGCAGCCAACTCTGGCACAACCTCCACCTCGTCCTTACGATCTTTCGACAACTGGTCTTCCACAGAAAACGTGCGAATGGTGTCCACCTCGTCGCCAAAGAAATCGATACGGAAAGGCAATTCGCAAGAAAAAGAGTAAACATCGAGGATGCTTCCACGCACTGCGAACTGTCCTGGCTCATAAACATAATCGACCTCCTTGAAGCCCAAGTCGCGCAAACGGTGCTCCAAGTCAGTAATGTCAATGGTCTGTCCTGTCTTCAGAGACATGCGCCGCTCATCAAGATGGGTCTGCGACACCACCAGCTCAGCCAAGGCTTCGGGATAGGTAACAATAAACAAGGGTGGTCTGCCCTGTGGCTGTGTGGCAGCAACCGTTGTGTTGCGTGCGGCAACCTTGGCCAGCACCTCTGTGCGCAGGATGCCATTGGCTGCATCACGCTGCCCGTATTTCACGGCTCGACGGTAGCTCGAAGGGAAGAACAAGGGATCGTAGGGCTCTGAAGAATCCCCAACTGGCGAAAGCGTGTCACTTTCCGGTTTCCCGTTGAGGTCATTGTAAAAATAGCCAGCCTCATCGGCATTAGGCAACACAAACACCACGTCGCGACACAAACGTTGAGCCACTCCGCCAAAAAGCAATGGGGCGGAAGATGCCAACAGCCCCTGCAGGAAAACGTCTTTCACCGATTGGTTTTCCAGTGAATGGAGCATGGCACCTGCCTGGGGCAAGGTGCCATATAATTTCTGGATGTCGTGTAAGTTCAATTCCTAATCTTTGGATAGTTGCGAAACCAGCCATCAAGCCTGAGCCTCATCACGCCAAACAGCGCTTCACTGAAAATTCCTCCACTCATTTTGCTTGTGCCTTCCTTGCGGTTGACGAAGACTACCGACACCTCCTTGATTTTAAACCCGATGCGGTAAGCGGTGTATTTCATCTCTATCTGGAAGGCGTAGCCTTTGAAACGGATTTTGTCAAGCTCAATGGTTTCAAGCACGCGGCGACGGTAGCACACGAAGCCTGCAGTGGTGTCATGTACGTCAATGCCCGTGACGAGACGCACATATTGAGACGCGAAATAACTCATCAGCACACGCCCCATTGGCCAATTGACCACATTTACGCCAGTGATGTAGCGGGACCCAACGGCAACGTCAGCCCCTTCATCGTGACAGGCAGCGTAAAGACGAGGCAAGTCGGTAGGATTGTGGCTAAAATCGGCATCCATCTCAAAGACATACTCATAGCTACGCGCCAAGACCCACTTGAAGCCTGTTATGTAAGCCGTGCCAAGTCCTTGCTTGCCGGAACGCTCCACAAGGAACAGCCGGTCTGCGAACTCGTCACGGATCAGACGTTTCACAATGTCAGCCGTGCCATCAGGGCTGCCATCATCGATGACCAGGATGTGAAAGCACTTGTCCAACGAGAAGACAGCACGAACAATCTTCTCCATGTTCTCCTTCTCGTTGTATGTGGGAATGATAACTATCGAATCACTTTCATGCATAGCAAATAGTAGGTTTATGAGTGACAGTGTCCGCTAAGAGGCTCACTTTTCATGCAAAATTATAAAATAATGGAGGAAGCACCAAGTTTTTTTTGCATAAAAAAGCCAATTCCCAAATTAATTGGCACTTGAGACAGATGTCATATCATTGGTCTGTATTCTCCACATACCCTTGGTATTCGGGCACCAGACCATCCATGATGACTTGGTAGCATGCCTGCTCCATCTCCTTCTCAAACTCACGTCCCTTTCCTCTTTGCTCTATGGGCTTATGAATGGTCAGCGTAAGCGGATGCCATCGCACCCAATGCCAGTCACGCGTACGCGGCATGACATCAAAAGACCCATTGATGGTCAGCGGACATACAGGCAGCTGCAGCTCATCGGCAAGCATGAAGGGGCCCCGTCGGAACTTGCCCATGTGCCCCGTAAATGTGCGCGCCCCCTCAGGGAAGACCACCAGCGACATGCCGTCGCGCAACACCTCGCGAGCCTCGTCATACGTGGCCTTGATTTTCGACACACCACTGCGATCCACAAAGATATGATGCGCGTACTCGCAGGCCATACCCACGAAAGGAACTTTGCGCAGCGACCGTTTCATCATCCACTTGAAATTGCGGTTCAGAAAACCGTAAACCAGAAAGATGTCAAACGCACCCTGATGGTTGGAAACAAAAACATATGACTGTCCTTCACGAAGGTTCTCACGCCCCTCAACCTTGACAGGCAGGAACAGCAGGCGCACCAATAGACGCGACCAATACTTGCCTGGGTAATAGCCCCAGAAGTGGCCGTTGCCAACGAGGCATCCGACAACCGTTGTCAGAGCCGTCAAGATGGAAGACAGCAAAAAAACAGGCAACACGACACAAAGCTGATAAATACGATAGATGAATTTCATTTTTTGGTTTTATGTAACGTGAAAACTACTATTTCAGGCGAGATGCCAAAGCGGAACGGCACTAATCCACCCAAGCCCGACGACACATAAAGCTGGCTCCCCTCTTTTTTATAGTGTCCGTAATCCTCCGCATAAATCCAAGAGGTAGGGCGCCAGCCGAAAACCGACATCTGGCCACCATGCGTGTGGCCGCTAAGTGTCAGTGGCACTCGGCCAGAAGGTACAATCGTCTTGTCCCAAGCGGCTGGGTTGTGCTGCAACATGATAGTGAAGGCGTGCTGCCCTACCCCTTGCATGGTCTTTTGGAAATTGGCACTGTCTGGATCGCCGTAGTTTTGCTCACCCGCCACAATGATGGAGTCGCGCCCACGCCTGATAGCCATATGCTCGTTGAGCAGCACCCTCCAGCCGCATTGTCGCTCACGAGCAATGGTCTCCATCCGGTTGGCAGCTTCAATATCAGCACCTTCGTGCACATACTTACTGTAATCATGATTTCCCAAGACGGAGACTACGCCATCTCGAGCTCGCAACGATGCCAGCAACCCTTGCACACGCTGAATCTCTTTAGGGCGGATGTTTTGGAGGTCGCCCGTGAAGACGATGAGGTCAGCTTGCTGGGCGTTGATGCTGTCCAGATCGCGTTTCAACAAACCCACATTCCTTGTTTCCAATGTGCCCACATGAGCATCGGTAAACTGCACGATACGGTATCCATCAAAAGCAGGGGGAAGATTGTCGAAAAAAAGATCCACACGCTTCACCTCAAACTTTTCGAATCCTATCGCAAATCCGTAGACAAGCACATACCAGTTGCCAACAATGAGTACCAACGCCAAAAGGTTCCCCCAGTTATTGTGGCCACCGAGCAGCCTACAGCATAGGTGCCCAAATCCTGAGCACACCATGAAAAGAGCTTTCGGGACAACCAGCAGTCCCATAAGTACCATGTAGACATTGACCCACGTCAAATCGCCGGGCACAAAATTGCGGATCGTTGCCAGTGCCACAGAATAAACGAGCATCACTGTTGCAGGTGCCCACCACAACAAGCGCCTCCATGGGCCATAGTTGCGGCAACGACGCCAATGGTACCAATCTATATAAAGGTCTGGCAACACGATGATCAAGATAATGGGTATGAAGAGTCGCGCTATCATGAAAAACTGCAGAAATAAGCGAGATGGATATTAATATTTGATCAAACTGCCACCTAAAAATCGCCGCATCAGCTCTACGGGTATTCCTCTTCGTTTCGAGTAGTCGCACAATTGGTCTTCTCCTATTTTTCCCACATCGAAATATCGTGCCTGTGGATGTGCAAACATAAAACCAGACACCGATGCGTGGGGCTGCATCATGCCCGTCTCCGTGAGGCGTATACCTATCTGTTTCATGCCGAGAAGGTCGGACAGCAGAAAGTTGACACTTGCATCGGGCAATGATGGGTAGCCCACTGCAGGGCGTATTCCCTGGTAACGCTCAGCATGTATGTCACGCATCGACAAGTGCTCATCTGGCGCATATCCCCAGTATTTGCGCCTCACCTGCAAGTGCATGAGCTCGGCTGTAGCCTCGGCCAGCCTGTCGGCCAGCACTTGGGTGAGCATACGCTGGTAGACATCTGTATGCCCCTCGTGCTCCATACTTGCCTCTACGGTAGTGGCGAAAGCTCCCACCTTATCTGCGATGCCCGCTGACAACGGCCTGACAAAGTCGGCCAAGCATAACGTTGGCTGTCCTTTCGTGGCAGGTCGTTGCTGCCTCAGCATGGGGATACGCGTGGTCCCCATGATCAAGTCGTCACCATCACTGTTAGCCTCCATGACACAGAACACGGCCAGCGTATGATACTTACCCTCCCAATCGTTGAGCACATGGTTGGCGTCAGCCATAAGCTGAGCCTTTTCCTCCTCGGGTTTCCCATTCATACCCCACGAATGGAAAAAGTAAATCCAATTGATGTAAGGACGCACCTCACTGATGTCGTAAGTCAGTTTCATAATTCTATCTTTCCCATCCTACTGTCGGGTAAGCGAAACCGAATGGCCTGACCACGGTAGGAACTGTCGAAAGCTCCATCGTCGAACACCAAATGGCCATTGCAAAGGGTCTTCACGACACGCCAATCATAGCGTTGCCCCGTCATGGGACTCCATCCGCACTTGCTCTGTATGATGTTTTCTGAGACTGTCCAAGGGGCGTTTGGCCTGACAATGGTCACATCAGCCTTATAACCCGGGCGCAAGAAACCTCTCTGGCTGACACCAAACAACCGCGCAGGATTGTGGCACATGAGTCTCACCAACTGGGAGATGCTCAGCAACCCCTGGTCAACCAGGGCAAGCATCGAAACCAATGAGAACTGTAGCATCGGCATACCTGAGGCCGCCTTGGCGCATCCACCCTGCTTGTCTTTCAACTGATGGGGAGCATGGTCGGTGCCTACGGTTGTGATGCGGCCATTGGTAAGAGCCTTTCTGAGTGCCTCGCGATCCTCTGGGCGTTTGATGGAGGGGTTACACTTGATGAGTGCACCTTTTACCATATAGTCAAGGTTGGAGAACCAAAGGTGCGCGACAACCGCCTCGGCTGTGACAAGCGGCAACTTCCCATCTGCGCCTCTGCAAGATGGCTCAAACAGCCCCAGTTCCTTTTCCGTGGTGACATGAGCCACATGGAGACGGGTACCAAACTGCCTTGCGAGGTTGACGGCGAGTGCAGAGCTCTCATAGCAGGCCTCCTCCGACCGAATGAGCGGATGCAACATGATGGGCGGGTCGTCACCATAGGCCTCCCTCATGCGTTTCATGTTTTGGTCGATAATCGTCGAGTCTTCACAATGGCTCATCAGTGGGAGTCCGAGCACAGCGCAGGTCTTGAACACATCTATAAGCGACCCAAGCCTGTCCACCAACATATTACCCGTGGAAGCTCCCATGAAGAGTTTGACGCCTGGCAGACGAGTCTTGTCAAGTTTCGTAAAGAGCGACACATTATCATTGGTGGCACCGAAGAAGAAAGCATAGTTCACATGGCTTTCCTCTCGCCCCCGTCGCATCTTGTCTACCCAAGCCTCAAGCGTTGTTGTCTGGGGAATGGTGTTTGGCATGTCGAAGAACGATGTTACACCACCAAAAGCAGCAGCTTTCGATTCACTTTCGATATCAGCTTTTTCAGTGAGGCCTGGCTCTCGAAAATGAACATGGCTGTCTATGATTCCAGGCAACACGAAACACCCCGTGGCATCCAATCGTTTGTCAAAGATGCCACGGGGTGTTTCCTTTCCTTTCACGACCTGTGCAATACGGTCGCCTTCGATGACCACGGATCCGTCGAATGTATCGCCCTCATTGACGATCTTTCCGTTCGATATGATTGTTCTCATCGTCTTTATAGGGATTTGTGCGAACCTTGCCAACAATCAACACAGGCAGTTGCCACGTTAAGTTTTCCGCAAGGTCGCCATAAATGATTACTCAATTTGACCCTGATCCTCACCCTGCCGTCCATGTGGCGTTGCCATCTGGTTGGGGGTCGGGCCGTCTGACGGGGGAGCCACCTGTTGTGCTGGTGCCCCAGCAGACACATCCTTCATGCCATTCATGATGTTTTGGTTTTCCTGTGCGGCCTGGTAATACTCCTTTACCTGAGGGTCGTTTTTAAACTTGTCTGTTGCCTTGCTCATGATATCCTCTATCCATGCATCGAGCATGGGCACCTCATAACGGTTGACACACGTGTTGATGAAAACGTAAGGTCCCAGCACATTGTCGAAGTTTTCAGTGACAAACGAGGTGACGAGCTTGTCCATCTTCGCGTTAATCTCGTCGTTTTCGCGTGCCAACTTGGCATTGACCACGCTCATGTCGCTGCCGTTCATGATAGCTTGGTCGTGTTTGTGCACAAGCTCCATACTTTGGTTAGTAAGCTGCGTGAACTTACTTCTGAAGGCCGACAGCGCATCGTTGAGCGGCGTTCCACTGACGCTTTCCTGCATATTGTCTATCTTGACCTGAATATCGCCACTCTCCAACACCACGGGTAGTCCACTGTTCTCATCAAGGTATATTGTAGCCACCCGCACCGAATCGACGGAACCCTCAAACTGGAACTGCCCGTGCACCACTTCACACGAGTCGAGGTTCTTCAAGGCAGCGCCCTTAAACACTTTCAAGTACAACTTTTGCCCATCGAGCGTTGACACGTTCGACGTGCCATTAATATTGAAAGTGTTGGCACATGATGTGAAGGCCAAGATGCTGGCAAATGCACATAAGAGTTTCTTCATAAAGCGGTTCTGTTCAAGCAACACAAAGATAACATGTATTTGCGAGCTGAGAAAATAAATTTATGCAATTTAAACGTATCGCCTACTCTTTTATGTTTTTTTTGGAAAGTTCGTGGTCTATCCTGTGCATGGTGTACACCTCTATCACCGCTGCGACGAGCAGCACGACCACCCACTTGTTATACACATAGGAGAGGTAGGCATAGACATCACTGAAGAAGGGCCGAAAAAAGCCCCATGCCGTGTCGACCATCAGAATGCCAGCCACCACGAACAGGATATCGGCCAAACTTTGTATGCGCTTCAAGCGCCTGATGGCCAATTCGCAACCCTCATAGGCTTGCATCATCTGCATGACGGAAAACAGGACAGCCCCCAAAAGGAACACCCAACAGACAACCCGCTGTTGCCACATGAAAGCGAAGCAACCTGCGCCAATGACCATCAACACACCACCAACAAGGAAAATTAGAGTTTGAATTTTACTGAGCTGTTTCATCATCGTCGCTTGTTTCTGATAGGCCATCAGCCCCATCAGGCTGCTGGTCGGTGCTGAGCACAAAGATATCTTCATCGTCGGCCTTCATGAAGTATCGCTCACGGGCAATCTTCTCGATGGCTTTGGGGTTATGCTGTATACCCCGCAACTGCCTGACAATGGCCTCGTTTTTCTGGTTGTAAGCCTTAATCTCGTCCCTCAACTCGCTGATTTGCAAGTCATACTTGAAACGGTGCAGCAGACTGTTGTCGTCAATGAACCCAACAACAGCCACGCCCACCACCACAGTGATGACGTATTTGTAACGCGACAGAAGGCTCAGGACGACATTAATCTTGGTACTCATGCTCTATGCTGTAAGTTGTTGCAAAGTTAATGTAAATCGGCGGAAAATGCAAAAGAAATCATGTTTTTTGTTTTGCCCTTCCTACAAATTGCACTAACTTTGCAATGACAAACGACCAGACTACACATGACTGACAACTACATTGTTTCGGCCCGCAAATACCGCCCGATGACGTTCGCTTCAGTGGTGGGGCAGGAAGCCCTGACCACCACGCTCAAGAACGCCGTGAAGAGCGGCAAGCTGGCTCACGCATACCTCTTCTGCGGCCCACGCGGCGTAGGCAAAACCACATGCGCCCGTATCTTCGCCAAGGCCATCAACTGCTCGTCACCCACAGCCGACGGAGAGGCGTGCAACGAGTGCGAGAACTGTAAGGCGTTCAACGAGGGGCGCTCCATGAACATCTTTGAGCTTGATGCCGCCAGCAACAACTCGGTGGAAAACATCAAGACGCTAATGGAACAGACCCTGATTCCGCCACAAGTGGGAACGTACAAGGTGTTTATCATCGATGAGGTCCACATGCTTTCCACAGCGGCCTTCAACGCTTTTCTGAAGACCTTGGAAGAGCCACCACAGCACGTCATCTTCATCCTTGCCACCACCGAGAAGCACAAAATCCTGCCCACGATCCTCTCCCGCTGTCAGATTTACGACTTCGAGCGCATGACGGTGCCCAAGATTATCAACCACCTAAAGATGGTGGCGGCAAAAGAGGGCATCCACTATGAGGAGGAGGCACTTAACGTCATTGCAGAGAAAGCCGACGGCGGCATGCGCGACGCCTTGTCGATCTTCGACCAGGTGAACAGCTTCTGCCAGGGCAACATCACCTACGACAAGGTGCTCGAAGACCTCAACGTGCTCGATGCCGACAACTATTTCCGCATCATCAATCTGGCCCTTGAGAACAAAGTGAGCGACATCATGGTGTTGCTCAACAACATCATCGCCAAGGGCTTTGACGGCGGCAACCTCATCAACGGACTGGCCTCGCACGTGCGCAACGTGATGATGGCCCGCGACGCGCAGACCTTACCTTTGCTGGAGACCAGCGAACAACAGCGGCAACGCTATCAAGAACAGGCTCAAAAGTGCCCTTTGCCGTTTCTCTACAAAGCCTTGCGCATCATGAACGAATGTGACGTGAACTACCGGCAGAGCAGCAACAAGCGCTTGCTGGTTGAGCTGACACTCATCCGCGTGGCACAGATTACGCAGCCCGACGATGACGACGCGGCGGGCGCGGGGCGTAGCCCTAAGCGTTTGAAATCCCTGTTTAAGAATATCATGACATCCCAATCCAAAACGGCAGCGCAGGTGGCCGGGGCTGGGAAGACCATCGCAAGGGCGGCACGACAAGCGGCCGCCACCTCTCACGACACGCCTAAGGCCGAAGTGGCAACCAGCATGGCACCAAAGCCCCCAAGCGCAACACCGGCCCGCATCGCCAGCCCATTGGCTGGTATGCGCTTCAACATCAAGGGACCAGGAAACATCACGTTCAACGACCTGAGGAAAGAACCTCAGCAACCCGACTACCTCAAAGCGGCCATGGCCGCCGACGAGAAGACCGCCACAGAACAACCTTCTGGGAAGCCCTTCACTGAAGAAGAACTCAGCATGGAATGGACGCTGATGTGCAACCGTATGCCACAACAGTTTGTGGGATTGGCCGCCAGGCTGAAGAACATCACACCTCATATCACCACCTATCCCAACATCGAAGCCGTTGTTGACAACGAAATCTTGCTGCAGCAGGTGAGCGAAATTCGCGGCAACATCCGTGCCACCATGCGCAAGACCCTGCACAACAACAGCATAGAGCTGACATTGCGCCTGGCCAAGCCCTCGGAGATGAAGCACGCCTACACCAAACGTGAGCTTTTCGACCACCTCAGGCAAACAAACCCGGCCATCGAAAAGCTGAGGGCAACCTTGGGGCTGGAACTGGCCTGACGCGCTCCCACACCCATGTCCTATTAAGTCTTGTCAGGCCACATAATTGCATACCCTATCTGTTGGTTGCCAATATTCACGCTTTTTGCAACTCTTACTTTTTAAAATATGGATTATTGCGAAATTAATAAAATCACAGAGCTATTTAAAACATTGCTAATACCAATGATTATGCTGTGCACTCCATCTACGCAAGCTTCAGCACAAGAGTTGCACTTTGAGCCAAACAAAACCATAGGAGAGGCCAAAGGTATCTTTCCTGGTAGAGTGACTTGGGTTAGAGATTCATTGGTCGCACTGTGGAACGGGCATGACGGCCATTGGTGGGATGATGGCAACATAGACCAAAAGCGCCTTGACAACATGTATGATCGTTCACTCTGTGCCCTATCTGGTGAACATTCCGAGAAAAAGGCATGGAAAAGCATATTCAAATACTACAACTCACATAACGGCCGTGGCAATCGCGGTTACAGAAAAGGGGAGCAGCTTGTCATAAAGATAAACCTAAACAACACCTACAGCACTGATGACCGAGACAACGACATCGACCAGTCTCCACAGGCGACAATAGCCATCCTCCACCAGCTAACCGCTAACGCAGGGGTTCCGCAGGAATGCATCACTGTGTATGACGCTACTATTGGTTGGAAGAAACGAGCCATCCCCGACAGGATTTACCAACCGGTGCATCATTTGTTTCCTCACGTGAAGTGGATGAGCGCTGTGGGCTCTGACGGGGTAGACTCCGCCCATTGGGTGAAGGGTGCCATATCCTACACCAACCCTAATGTCACGTTGGGCACGGTGTTGCCCAAGGCTGTGGTGGAAGCGTCTTATCTCATCAACATGGCATTGCTGAAAGGGCATGAGATAACAGGAGCAACACTATGCGCAAAGAACCACTTCGGATCAATACCTTTCCCCTCCAGAATGCACAACACACACACCGTGAGCCAAATGTCGGGTAAGGAAGGAGACTACAGTGCGTATGTTGACCTGATGGGTTGCCCTAACCTTGGCAAGAAGACCTTACTATACATAGTGGACGGACTGTATGGCATGCAGACCAACGTGGGTGCCCCCAAGCCAGAGCGAGACCGCTGGAAGATGTTCGGAGGACAGTGGAGCGGAAGTTACTTCATGTCTCTCGACCCCGTTGCCATCGAATGTGTGGGGCTCGACTTCCTCTTTGCGGAGTTTGGCAAGGAACTGGGGTTCAGTGGAGCACCACAGTTCAAAAAAGGTTCCAGCCAAAATTGCGACAACTACCTAAAGGAGGCCGCAAAGGGTTGGAACGCAGAGTGGGGAGACTACCGTCCTAATGGTGTTAAAACTGGGAGCTTGGGGGCATTTGAACATTGGAACAACGCTCAAGATAAACAATACAGCCGAAATTTAGGAATCGGAAAAGGCATTGAATTGTTTAAGGTAAAGTAAAGCAGGGACTCGCCACATCTCTTTCTAACGACAATATGCAGGAATTTGGATAACGTCGCGTCCAAATATGCCGACGCTTAACGCGCGTCAGGTATGTTGTCTACGCTCTCCGCTAAGGCAATGCCGCCTATGACTGGCTTGCCCCAGCGGTTGAGATTTATCCTGAAGCCACAATTTGTTAAGGGTTGGCCACCTCCGCATAGCCGTTCATGAGTCTGAGATAGTAAAGCCCCGGCAACAGGGTGCCCTCAGAAGCTGACAAACTCACCACAAACTTGCGTTTGGGCTTGCCATCGGCTCCCTTCACCAATGGGGCGGGGATGGGAAACTCCACGTTGAAGAACCCGTTGGCGGCATCCTTATAGGTCGCTGGTATGGTGATGTCGGCAATCTTCTTCCCGTCGACCTTCAGGGTGGCCTTACGCCCGTGGTCGGCTGTGGTGAAGCGGCACATGACTGAAAGGTTGTCGGTCTTGCCGGGATTGTTGAAGAGCGAGAACTGCACGTAGCCTCCCGCCTTGGCATCGCGATAGTTCTCTCCGTTGTACATCCCCGTCGTTGAGTTCTCGCTGTAGCTGTACTCATGGCCAGCCTCACTCTGCTGCTCGCCCGTCGCCACAAAGTCCAGGGTACGCTTCTCCAAGTCTTTCCGCGCCTGTTCGATGGCCGCCATGTCGCTGTGGGCATAGTTGTCGGCCGTCTGCTGGTACCAGTAACACATGTATCGGGCGTGGTGGATGGTATAGAAAGGCCGCAGGGTCAGTTTGGACCACCGGTAGCCTGGCGTGTTCTCACGCGAAGCATCGATGGCAAACTCCAGTTTTGACGTATCGACAGCCGAGACGCGCGACAACACGCTGGCGCGGTCGCCAATGAGCATGGGTGAGTCGACAAGACCCTTGGCCTGTGCCATGCTGCCTGGCGCATGGTCCATGCGTCCCTCGCCGGCATACTCGTTCTGCAACTTTTCGACGGTCAACCCTGTGGTGTCGGCATCGGCCTGATCGCGCGCCGTGGTCTGGGCGGCGAGGAGCACGGGGCCATACTCAAAGGCGCCATAGTCGGTATAGTTGGGACAAGTCTCATAGCGCAGCGTCATGGGCAGGTTCACTGTGATGACATCGCCGGCCTTCCACTTCCGGGTCACCCGGGCATAGGAAGCAGTGCCCTGCTCTACGCAGATATTCTGGCGCTTTCCATTGACCAAGACAGCGTAGTCCTCGCCAGCCCACCACGGGTGGCGCACGGCGATGGTGTAGCGTCCCCCCTTGCCAATGGTGATTTGTGTGGTCTGCGAATACGGGTACCGGGTCTGCTGCGTCAGGACAAAGTGGCCAGCGCTGAGCTTGCTCGCCGTGAAGAGGTTCACGTAGAGCACCGAGTCACCGTCGTGGGTGTAGACGAAGTGGCCGTACTTGCTGTGGTTCTCCATGCCCGTGCCCACACAGCACCACATGCCTTGGTTGACCTGCGAGTAGATGCGGTATCCCTGTGGGCGCAGGGTGGTGAAATAGACATATCCGCCCGTCATGGGGTCTTGGGTCGAGAGTATGTGGTTGATCATGGCATACTCATAGAAGTCGGCATAACGAGCATCGTGGGTTCGGTCTGCCAGCAACTCCGAGAGCTTGAGCATGTTGTTGGTGTTGCAACTTTCGGGTCCGTCGAGCTGGTCGATGTAGCGGTTTCCGGCACTGGCGGCGAGAAAATGCTCGTTCACGCTGTTGCCACCGATACACACGGTGCGGTTGTGTGCTACGTCGGTCCAGAAGTTCTCAGCCGCCTTGGCGTAGGCCGTCTTGGCGTTGTCGTCCTCGTAGACACGTTCGAAACCGATGTACTTCGGCACCTGGGTGTTGGCGTGCCTGCCGTCAAGGAACGTGGCGTTGGCTGTCTGCATGCCGTTGAGCATGGTCTTGTGACTGTATTTCTCGGCAGCTTCCAGGTATTTGGCGTCCCCGAAAAGGGCGTAGGCATCGGCCAGCACCTCGTTCATGCCTCCGTGCTCGGTGTCGAGCACGGTCTGCATGGTGTTGTCTGACAGTTTGGCCACGACGTTGATGCTCCAGTCACACAGTTTGCGGAACATCTCTCCCGCAGCCTCGCTACCTGCGTAGACATAGGCATCGCGAAGGCCCGCCAGCACCTTGTGCTCACAATAGAAGGGCACCCAGCCGCGATGACTGCGAAAGGCGGATATGTCGCCAGCAAACATTTTCCTCCAATCATCGTTGATGGGCTGCCCACCCAGGTAACCGTAAAGTCCATCCTTGTTGTTGTCGAAGGCTTTCTGGCAGTCGGCAAGCACGGCGAGCATGTGATTGAGCCGTTGCTTGAGCTGCGCCTTCGTCGCGCTGTCGTGGCAGGCGGCGTAGGCCAACGCGAGGGCGGTGAGGTAATGGCCGCCCACATGGCCAGAAAGGTCAAAAGACGCGTTTCCCCAGTTGGTGAAGATGGGGTGCCGGGTAACCCAATTGGCATACTGACCCGTGTTGAGGCCTGCCTGGCGGACGAAGGGTGTCAACAGGCGGTCTGCGTCATATTCCAGTAGGGTTTTGATGTTGAGGTCCATGGCGGTCTTATAGGGACTGTCGAGGAGCGTCACCTCAGAGAGGTCGAAGTGATGGGGATAGAGACTGCTTTGGGCTGTGGCTGCGGTTCCCCCCGAAAGGACGAATATGCCAATGAATAATAGGTGTCGTGGGTTCATGACGTGCGAATAGTTGTATGGTCGTAAATAATTTTTCCTTGGTGCAAAGATAAGGAAAAATTGCGAATTAACGTGTTTCGGATGGTTGCATTTGTTTTTCCTTTCGTTCTTTCCCCCAAACGTCCTTTCCATAAGGCTTTTAGCATAGGTGAGTCATTGACGTTCCCGTCGTACCGATGAAAATAATTGTCCCAGTTCTGATTCATCGAGGAATGGTTTTTCTTATTATATTCGTCTGGATATCCCTTA
>DJOD01000011.1 GCA_002437115.1 Prevotella sp. UBA6447 | reverse complement strand
CTATAAAAGTACGGCTTTTTTGCGTAATACGCAAGTAATTCACTGAATATTAGCACTTTAATTTATAGAACATCCCTATAACCGTAGCCGCAATATGCTCTTCCGCGAGCGGATCAGCAAGTTGAAGGAACGCGCCGACTTGCTGTCCGCTGACATACATTGCAAGAGTGCCGAGAGGCAAGATGCCAGCGAAAAGGCGTTTGCCGAGAAAGCAAAGGCAATCGTGGAAGAGAGCCTGTCTGACCCGGATTTTAATGTGGATGCCTTCGCGTCGCGGATGGGCATGGGACGCACGGCATTTTTCCAAAAGATGAAACAAGCTACTGGCTGCTCACCCAAGGAATACGTCAACAGAAACCGGGTTCACCATGCGGCTTACCTCATAATGACCACCTCGCAGACCATCTCCGAAGTGGCGATGTCAGTGGGATTCAATGACCCCTTGTATTTTTCCAGGGTCTTCAAGGGTGAATATAAGTGCAGCCCAAAAGAGTGGAGGGCGAGGGAAAGCCGTAGAGCGTGAAAGAGTCTTCGCGGCCGCCTGCCACGAGCACTTCGTGCACGTAGAGCCGTGCTTGTTTCTTGCCTTGCACGCTGGTGTAAATGTTTGCTGGCAGAATAATCAGGAAAAAAACGTTCTCAGAAATGGCTTCTGCGTGAACGAGAAGACGTTTGGTTGCGAATACGTGAAAATGGAGCTGCGTTTACAATAGGTTGACACTTAGAGAGTTGCGTTGATAATGGTGGTTTCTTCGTAGGGCGTGGGCGATTTTGGTTCACGATATGTACCAGATTGACTGACGATAAAGCACATTCTTTCAGGAAGTTTGGTGCATATTGTGCCTCAAAAGGTATCTTGTGGTGCCTCAATAAGTGCCTGAAGGGGACATCCGACAGCAGAAAAATGCCGAAAAAGGATATTCGGCACCACTTGGTTCCTGTTTTTTGAGCTATTTTGCCTACCTGTGGCAGGTGTAGTTTTGATGAATAAAACTTAACATGTTTCATCGGGTTGTTGAAGCTGCAAGCTGCATTTTTCCTTTTCCCCAAAAAATCTGTGGCTTCCCCGTTCTGGGAAAGCCACAGACTGGTTGCGATCAGTGGGCACGGTAGTTGCGTCCGTGGCGCATTTCCTTTCTCATGTGCTTGTCCTTGGGACCTCTGTCGCGAAAGTCTCGGTGAGGCTTGCCCATCTCCTTGTGGCCTGGCCTATAGCCTTTCCTCATGTCCTTGCTTTGATGTCCCATAAGTCGTGGCTGTGGGTAACGGGAGTAGATGTTGTGCACATAGTCGTTGTCGCGCCAGCCGATGGGGTGATAGAAATACTTGGCGGCTTTGTAGCGCTTCCATTGCTTGGCCGAGAGCATGCGCTTGAGCTGCTTGTTGCGGTGGCTCCATGCCCGCGAGTCGATGTCGCGGTAGCTGTTGATGCCGTTGAGGTAGGCCAGGTTGATGTTGAGGATGCTGTTGCGCTGTGCGCTTGTGAGTCCCAGTTCGGCCACCATCATGTCGGTGATGTAACGAGCTTCGGCACGGATGCCGGTGAGCTTCTGTGCGCCGGCTGACAATGCGATTATCAGTGTGGCGGCGATGGTCATGGCTAAGCGTTTCATAACTTTCTGCTTGAGGGGGTTGATAATGTTTGTGGTTCTCTTTTTTCTATGCCGCAAAGATACAATATCCCCACCAGGGATACAAGGGAGAAAACCATAAAGGAAACGAGGCTTTCCCTACAACATACGGGGAACTTCCCCCAACAAGCTTTCCGCGCAACTTTCTTTTGCCCGCGCCACAGGATGGACGTGCGCGTCTGACTGGCAACACGCAGATGGGTTACTCTGCCACCAAGCGGTAGGCACGACCCCTTTCTGACTCAATCTTCAGGCCGTTGCGCTCCGCGATGGGTTTGGTGCGCCGTATCAAGGTGTAGAGAGTCTCGCTGGCATCGGGCTTCTTGGGCCATAGTGCCTCGCATATCTCCTGCTTAGACAACTGGTGCTGCGCTTGGCTGAAAAACATCTGCATGAGCTGGTGCTGCATGGGGGTGAACCTGACAACTTGTTGGCTTTCGCTGTTGTAGAACCCATCGTCTGAGGCCGAGTAAGCGAGCAGCCCGAGGCGTGACACTCGTGCTTCGATAGCCACAGGAGCCACAGGTCTCTCACCTGTGGCTGCGACTTGTGCCAAGCAGCTTGCCTGCTCGGATTTTTTGCGCTTATGCAACAGCGTGGCCCAAGCCGCCCAAAACATTGCCATGAGCATCAGCGAGAGAGGCGTGCGTTGGTCGCTCATGCCAAACACATCGGCCATGGAGCAGTTGGCATATCCCTGTATCTCATGCTTGTGGAGCGTCATCGTCTTGCTTGCCAGGGGATGCTTGCTTGCTTTCCTTGGCAGTCGGCTTCCGTTGCCCTGCTTGTCGTCTACCACATAGCACAACACACTTGCCTCTTTCAGCAGGCCGATGCGCAGATGTGAGCGGTAGTCTTGGATGGTGTCGGGCGTGATCCATTGGTCTTGGCGCTCCTGCAAGGTGAGGCAGAGCGCACGGTCCATGTCGTCTACGATGTCGCGTTGTGTTTGCTGGTAACTGCCAACGCTTGTGGCAATTGCCGACGCAAGGAACGCGACGAACACGAGGATCGAATGGTATGGTTTTAGTTGCATGATGCGAATGATATGGTTACTCGTCGCAAAGTTAGCCATTTTTATAGGAATAGTCGCCTACTTGCCCATGAAAATGAGGCTGGCTTCCTAATGTCAGACAAATGTCAGCGTCAAAATGTGCGAGAAAAGGCTGCTGATTGATACTTTTGCACACAAACACCAAAAACGATAAGAATGAAAAAACCGATTTTTACCACATTGTTGGTCTGCCTGCCTGTAGCCTCGGCCATGGCGCAAGAGCCAGGTGACACCGTGTCGCTCGGCGGAGTGGTCGTGGAGGCGGCACGCACGGTGAGGCGTGTGGACGGACAGACGCTGTTTCCGAGCGACGTGCAAAAGGCCAACTCGTTCTCGGGCTACTCCTTGCTGCAGAAACTGGCGTTGCCTGGTATCCGCGTTGATGAGGGCGCGCGCACCATTTCGTCGACAACCCACAAGGGAAGAGTGCAAGTGCGCGTGAACGGCATCGTGGCAAACAGCCACGACTTGCTGGCCATAGATGTCAAGAACATCACGTCGATTGACTTCATCGACAACCCGGGCGTGAGATACGGCCAGGATGTGGCTTATGTCATCAACATCCACATGCGCCGGCCAGACTTGGGCTACGCTGTGGGGGCACAAACCCTCAACACGCTCACGTCGCCGAGTGGCTCAAACAGCGTGTTTGCTTCCGCAAACAAAGGGAAAGGACAACTGCGTGTTTTCTATGAGAACGGCTACTATGACAAGCGAGGCATCCGTACGGACGAGGAGGCACGTTACTTGCTCAATGATGGTTCCACACACAGCATCAAGCGCGAGATGCAAACGAACCGCGTGCGCAACTACACGAACTCTTTGGAACTGAAATACAACCTTGCCGACAGTGCCACATACGTGTTTCAGGTGGCCTTGTCGGCCAACCTCTACAACAGTCCGCGAACGTCAAGCCAACGCCTGGTCAGCGAGACTGGAAAGAAGGCTTACCTGGCCTTGGCGAGCAATAAGGGGAGAAGTGTCACTCCCACGCTCGATGTCTATTACTCGCGGCAGCTCGGCAAGCATCAGTCGCTTGCCGTCGATGTCGTGGGCACGTGCATCAACACACTTTCCAGCAGCTATTACGACGAGGGCGCGCCTTATGCCTATAGCGTAGATGGGAAGACCTACTCGCTGCTGGGCGAGGCCGTCTATGAAAACCGGTTGAAGCCGTTCACCTTGTCGGCTGGTTTGGATGCCAACTGGAAATACATGGACAATGTTTATTCGGGCGATGCCAACAGCCGCAACGGCATTCACACTGCAGGTTTCTACGCCTTCACACAACTGAGCGGACACCTGCAAGCCCTTTCCTATATGGCTGGCATGGGTGTCAGCAACCATCACAACCGACAGGGGACAGACGAATACAGCTATTGGCTGTGGCGGCCGAAAGTGCAATTGTCTTACCCGTTGCCTTTGGGCATACGTGCCACGTACAGCTTCGAACTGTCGCAACACATCTCGCAGGTGGCAATGCTCTCTGACACGCGCATCCGGCAGAACAGCATGGAGTGGAACGTGGGCAACCCCAACTTGCGTCCCAGCAGCCGTTATGAGCAAACCTTGGCGCTTTCTTACGACAGGCCAAGGGTCAGCGCGCAGGTCACGGCCTCGTATCGCATGAACCGAAATTGCAACATGGGCAAGTATGAGCGGACCGACAGCAACCAGTTTCTCTATTCACAGGCTAACCAGCCACATTGCAACCTGCTGTACGTTGATGGTTATGCCCGTATGGACATCATACCCGACCACCTGCAGGTCACGCTGACCGCGGGCCTGGCTCGTTTCTTCAACCGAGGTGACGACTACAACCACTGCTACACCTCCTACTCGGTTGGCGGATATGTCACGGGCTATTGGGGCAAGTGGACCTTGCAGCTTTCCGCTGACAATGGCTGGCGATTCATGGAAGCCGAAATGAAAGGATACAATGCTGGGACGATGATGGGGGCTGTGGGCTACCGCATAGGCAACTGCAACATTACGGCTTATGTCCACAACCCGTTTAACAAGAATCCTTTGCGCAACCGCTCTGTGACCGTCAACCAGTTTGTGAGCAAGGCGGTCTTGGGACATTCCACAGATGCTGGAAATGCCGTGGTGCTAAGCGTGGCGTGGCAGCTGAATGGTGGACACAGGTACAAGGATGTGGAAAAGAAAATCAACAACAAGGAGAAGGAAACAGGTATCTTGAAATAAGGATGGCTGGGCTTCATAAGGCCAACTTGCTTATGGGATGTTCTATAAATTAAAGTGCTAATATTCAGTGAATTACTTGCGTATTACGCAAAAAAGCCGTACTTTTATAG
>DJOD01000053.1:25860-60952 GCA_002437115.1 Prevotella sp. UBA6447 | reverse complement strand
CTATAAAAGTACGGCTTTTTTGCGTAATACGCAAGTAATTCACTGAATATTAGCACTTTAATTTATAGAACATCCCTTAAATTCTTACAGAAGGCCATGTCGCGCACATATTTTGCCAACATAAAATTCCATAACTCATCCTCATAGGCAATACCTTCTTCGAAAAACAAATGGTTTTCCATCACCATTTGTCTGCGTACCAATTTGTTCCACACAGTCATGGGTATCACAAGCCGTTGCAACATCGTTGATTTGAGCCATCTCGAGTCACTGGAGTATTCTGGCAGAATCTTCCCCTCGTAGCGCAACCATCCAAGAGAACTTTTTGCAAAACTTTGCACCACGTCTACCCCAGGGTACTTTTCTGCCAAGACAACCATTTGCGCAATGGCATCAGGGAAGAGCGTGTCATCGCTATCAACAAACAGCACGTAGTCGCCAGTAGCATGAAGTATACCTTGATTGCGGGCGCACGACGGACCGGAATTGCTGACCATATGGATAATCTCAAACTTAATTTGCCCTTTATAATTTTCGATTCTATCTTCCAGCAATCTCACCGAATTGTCCGTCCCACGGTCATCCACAAACAAACATTCCATATCACCCGAATAGGTTTGTGCAACTATAGAGTCGAAACTTTCTACTATATAGTGTTCCACATTGTAAACAGGAATGACAATTGATACTTTCATAAGAGGCAATCTTAATATTCTTGTGAATGTAGAGGAACCATCAAATTTTGCTTGCCACAAGAGCAAGCCCTCGTTCTCCCAGCACAACATTGAGCAGATATGCAATTTTCCATTTCCTGCTCAGACAACATAATTGGCAACTATCGCTTTTCATCCATAAAGATATTGCCCGAACTTTTTCTTCGCGGTCTAACGTCTTCATCTTTTCGCGGAGTTGTAGCAGCGACGTGTTGACCAACGAACAACGTATTTGCTTTTGGATTTTCTGGTTGCCATCCAACTCTTCGAGACGTGACATGATGTATGTCCTTTGCTTTTCAACTAAAGCATGGTCGCACGCCTGCATCATTCCCAGAATCCGGCATCCTGAACCTATCAGGTTTCGGGTAGCCATCTCGTCAAGAATGGTATCCTCAAAAGTATGGTGAATTTGACGGGCAATTTTTTCGTAAGCCAAAAAATCAGTGAAAAAATCCGGATTATACCCTTTCTGCAGCGATGACATCATACTGTTAGCGCGAGAAAAATACTTATAGGCACGAAGCGTGTTGTCAAGCCGTACCCTTTTCCCATTCAAGGCACATAGATATTTCACCAGGAACTGTTGATCCTCACAGAATTTCAGTTCTTCGTCAAAGAGAATGCCTGACAAGTACATCTTCCTGTAGAGCTTAGACCACACAAAGCCCAAATAGCCATAAGAAAAATCTAAAAGGTATTTAACAAATTCCTGTGAACTCACTGTCTTGCTTACCTGGCTGGGATAATGCGTTGTGTCTACCCCCGTAGCATCAATGCGAATGAGTCCGCACGCCACCAGATCCACACCTTCAGTTCTTTCCATTATCCTTTCCAAGCTACGCTCATCATTCAGCTGATCGTCAGAATCAACAAACATGATCCATGCGCCCTTAGATGCCCTCAAGCCTGTGTTACGAGCAGCGGAAGCACCCTTATTTTTCTGATGGACAACAACTACTTGAAAATGTTCCTCTGCCAAATGATCGCACACCGCCCCTGAATTGTCAGAACTTCCATCATCCACAAGGATGATTTCATAAGAAGAGAAAGTTTGGCAGAGAATACTATTCACGCATGCGGACAAGTATTGCTCAGTGTTATAAACAGGAACAATGATAGAAACGATAGGGTCGTTGTTACTCTGGGTTTTCATTCACGTAGACTTTATGTTAAATATTTCCCTTACATTAGAGTTTCCGTCCCCCAAATCCTGCCGATGAGGTCGTAGAACAGGTGGTGTCGTTGCTCGAGCTGTTCATGCCCGAAGGGAGTTGTAGGACAGAGGGGGGTTACTCTTGAAGCAAATGGTCTATCTCATCGGCATCCATACCTGTCACGTCAGCTATCAGGTTTGCGTCCACATTGTTGGCTTTCAAGCCTGTAACTATCGAGACAAGCGCCATCTTCATGCCTTCGGCGTATCCCTCTTTGTAACCTTCCATGAAGCCTCTTTCAAAAGCGTCTCGCTCAAGAAGTGACATCTTACCTAAACGTTCTATCACTGCCGGACGCTGTTCATACTCCTTCAGCTCCTGGAGAACATGAGCCTCGTCACAATATTTGCTTAAATCAAGACCTAATTTCATAACTAATATTTTCTATAACTCGAGATTTGTCGCAGACTCACTGATCACCGGGAAGTAATTGCGCGAATTTAACGAATGAACACTGAGAGATAACGCCAATGGCGCTTTCGTATTACTCGAATGACAGTCAACGTCATTCGGGATATTCGTGGTATTACTTCCCTGTGGTCAGTGGGTCTGCGATAAATCTCGTGGTCAAAAACCAAATCAAGGAAACTAATGAAGTCGGCATAGTAGGCTTACCTGAGGTCACGAGTCGCTTTCCCACATCTCCATGACCTTCTCGATGATGGGTGCCATGTCGTAGTAGCGGTATTCGGCGAGGCGGCCTCCGAAGATGACGCGGGGCGCGAGCCGGGCAGCCAAAGCGCGGTAGCGGTCGGCCAGGGCGTTGTTCGGGGTGTCGTTGACGGGATAGTAGGGCTCCATGCCTGGTTGCCACTCGGTGCTGTACTCTCGGCTGATGACCGTGTGCGGATTGTCGTAGACCTGCTGGCCGAACATCTCGAAGTGCTTATGCTCGATGACGCGCGTGTAGGGCACATTGGCGTCGGTGTAGTTGACCACGGCGTTGCCCTGGTAGTTGGGCAGCTCCTTCACCTCCGTCTCGAATCGCACGGTGCGGAAGTTGAGATGCCCGTGCTCATAGCCGAAGTATTCGTCGAGCTGCCCTGTGTAGACGATACGGTCGGCCAGGCCCTCCCAGTGGGCGCGTTCGGTGAAGAAATCGGTGTCGGTCAGCGTCTCCACGCCATCGAGCAGGCCGTCGACGAGGCGGTTGTAGCCGCCCTCGGGTATGCCCTGGTAAAGGTCGTTGAAGTAGTTGTTGTCGTAGACCAGCCTGACGGGCAGCCGCTTGATGATGAAGGCGGGCAGGTCGGTGCATTGGCGCCCCCACTGCTTCTCAGTGTAGCCCTTGATGAGCCGCTCGTAGATGTCGCGCCCGATGAGCGAGAGGGCCTGTTCCTCCAGGTTGCGCGGCTCGGTGGCGCCCTCGGCCCGCATCTTGGCGAGGGCTTCGGATCGCTGCTCCGCAATCTTGGCCGCAGCCTCTTCGGGCGTGGTGACACCCCACATCTGGTGGAAGGTGTTCATGTTGAAGGGCAGGTTGTAGAGCTGGCCACGGTAGTTAGCCAGGGGCGAGTTGGTGTAGCGGTTGAAGGGCACGATGCGGTTGACGAAGTCCCACACCTTGCGGTTTGAGGTGTGGAAGATGTGCGCGCCATACTTGTGGACGTGGATACCCTCCACGTCCTCACAGTAGACGTTGCCGCCGAGGTGAGGCCGCTTGTCGATGACGAGACAACGACGGCCGTGCCGTCGGGCCAGGTGGGCGAAGGTGGCTCCGAAGAGACCCGCCCCCACTATTAGGTAGTCGTAGCAAGTGTGTGTCATGCGGTCTCCATTTCTGCCTTTTGCGCCTCGAAGAGTTCTTGTGTCTCCTCATGCTTATACTGGTACTGGTTGATGCGTTTCAGGCGCTCACACTCGTTGAGCATGTCTTCCATGCTCTGCAGGCGCGAGGCTGGCAGCTTGCCACTGCGCATGCGCTTGCAGTTGTATTTCACCCAGTTGTGCAAGTCGCGCTCCTCAGGCTTGTACTTCGACGGGCGCCGCTTGTTCTCCTTGAAGAAGTCCATCATCGATGTCCACATCATGTTCCAACGTTCATCTTGAGTCATATCAGAAGATTTAAGTTTTAGCGGTGTTTATTAAGTAGTTGACGTAATTGCGTTTACATTTTCCTTGACCATGAAGTGCTTGGGCACAAATCGGATGGCGATGCCCCCGAGCCCCTCCAGTTCAACGACGACCTGCTTGTTGCCGTGCACGCGCTTGATGACGCCCTCGACCCCCTCAAAAGGACCCGAAGTAATCCTGACGGTTCCCTGGTCGCGACCTTGCAGCTCGGCCATCGAGAGGTAGGTGTACTCATCCTCGGGTCCCATGGCCACCCGCAGGAAGTTGACCATCTGCCTGTCGGGCACCACGATGACCTCGTCGCACGCGCGAAGCGGATCGAGCGCACGGCGCACCATGTAGCGCAGGGGCTCGGCACCGAGCTTCGTTTGCTTGAGCAGCGTGATGCGCTCCATGCTGGAGCGCACGAAGATGAGGTTCGACAGTGCCGGCACCCGTTTCTTCACAATCCGATGCCCCACCTTGCTCACGGCAGTCTTCATCGGAAGGAAGTTCTCCACGCCCACCGCATCGAGGAAGGCCTTGACCTTTTGCTCGCGGCCGTAGGTGACGCGCATGGGAAACCAGCTAACCCTATCCTTATCCATAGGTCACGAAATGGTTAAGACCATGTTTTGGGGTCACCGCATCGCAAAAGCAACACGGTCTACCTTTTAAAATGTGACGATCCATCTGCATTAGCATGACCATGGTGAAGCACTGATTTTCAGAAGCTGTCGCACTGGCTCGCATGTAACCGATATGACATAGGGGTACAATGCGGCCTCACGTTCGACATGATTCCTCAAAAGCCCCCCTAATCTGCTGTCATAGCAGACAATATGCGCAAAGATAAAGTATTTTTTTTATAAATCAAAAGATAACAGAATAAATTTTCAAAATAAAATTTTATGAATATCCGTATTCTCCCCTATTGGTTGCCTTTACGGGGAAACCCGTCGGGAGCGTTGCAAAGGCCATTTTTGACATCATGACATTTTGCAAATGTCCACAGGCTGTCCGTGTCAAGATTGTTGCCCATTTCACGCTTCTGCAGACGTAGACATCTGGAGATGAAAATGGCACTTGGCAAACAGCAGTACCACCTGCTGGCGACCGAGAAAGTCGTGTTTTGCGCACTTTTTGCGCCCTACGGGCTAAGGTTAAGCCTCTTTTCACTGGAGGCAAAGGCTCTTTCGAGGGAAGGTTAAGCTCTTATTGGTCCTCGATTCGATAGACATCTCCAACCAAAGTGCCCATTTAGAGCAGACAAGAACGAGCTCTTCTCATAAATGAATGTATATCAATTGGTTACGAAACATATTTAAAAATCGCTTTTTAGGGGATAATGGTGAGAGGCAAGGAAATGTTTTCAAATGGCGAAAACGTTTTTCAAGAAAATTCAATGACGACAAAGCCAAAACAAAAAAGGCAAGGACCGCAGCCTCCTTGGAGACTGGTGGTCCTTGCCTTTCGTTAGGTAAGGTTGCGCCACGATGGCGCAAACAACAGATGGCTTACTTCACCATGATTTTCTTTCCGTCCTGCACGACCACACCCTTGTAGTGCTTGCCAACGCGCTGGCCAGCCAGGTTGAAGACGGGCTTGGTGTAATCGACTGTGCCATGGGCTACTGAGGCGTTGGCATCACGGATGCCAGCCGCCTCCTTGCTAAGGAAGATTGCCGCGCCATCAGACTCATACTGGAGGTAAGCGCTTCCCTGCGGCACAACAGCCCCCTCGACAGAGGTGAAATAGCGGGTGTCGGCATTGTCGGTCAAAGTCCAAGCCTTGCACACCTGATCGGAGCCGATAGTGAAATCGGAGTCGGCCGTGGCCACGAGCAGGTTGGCCTCCACAGCCGCAGCTGTCTGTACGGGTGTCAGTGTGTAGGTTCCGGCAGGAGCCTGGAGCAACACGCCCGTGGCGGCAGGGGCCTCGGTGAGCTCAACCAAATCGGTGTAGTTGTCGGTGACACCAGTCACTGCATATGCCTTCAGCTCGGAGAGCTCCGCGAAGTTGAGTGCTCGCTTATAGCTGAATGCCATGTAGCCCGCCTTGTCGAAAGTGACGATGATGGGCTTGATGACGAGTGAGAAGTCGTGTTCGGCATCCACGTCGGCGCTGACCGAAAGGGTGTCAGAGAGGTAGAACTCGCCCATGGTATCGACAGCGCAAATGGCATAAGCGCTATCGGCCTTGAGGCTTGCAAACTCATACTTGCCATCGGCATCGGTGAAGACACTGTCCTTGACGTTTTCGGCCGTGGCACACTCCACAAGCACGCCCTGCAGCGGCGTGTCGCCCCACTTGACCTGTCCGTAGACCTTCACGTCGGGCTTTGCCAGCGTGATGTCGGCCAATGTCGTGTCTGCCTCGACGAGCAGCGAATCGGCGTAATCGTTGAACTTGTCGGCTGTGACCTTCAGCTCGTAAGCCACACCAGCCTTGACATCGGCAAGAGCAAAAGCGCCCTCATCGGTAGTGGTGGTCGTGTAGCTCAGGTCGCCACTGGTCAGGGTCACGGTGGCACCAGCTACACCCGCATTGCGATAGACGACCTTGCCGCCTACGGTGGCCGTAGTCTTCTTCAGCTGAATGTCGCGCGCCACAGAATCGGCCAAGCTGATGCCCTCTTCCGTGTAAGGAACAAAGCCTTCAGCTGTGACAGTGAGAGTGTAAAACTTGTCGGTCTGGATTACAGGGATGTCATAGGCACCCTCGGCATTGGTCGTTCCCGCATAGATCACGTCATCGCTGGTGAGCGTCACGGTCGCATCGGCAACAGGGGCTTCGCCACTCTTCACCGTTCCCGTGATGGCAGAAGGATTCTTCTGGATGGAGAACGTGACGACCGGCGTGTACTTGGTAGACCAGGAAGAACTTGTGCCGCTCTTGTAGTTGAGCGTGGAGAAGTTTTCATCAACCGGATACTTGACATTGACATAGTTGCCCGCATCGCTCTTCACATAGGTATAGAAACGGATGGCCGACGTTCCGTCCCACACAAGGGGCGTGGGAAGGGCTACCTCCGTGATGTAATCGGCATCCTCGGTGAAACTGACATCAGCACCGTCGACAATAGTCACCGTGGTCAGGGAATCAATGCCCTTGCCAGGCTCGTATGCGGCGGGGTCGACGAGGCCATAGCCCAACGTCTGGTGCAACTGCTTCACGGTCTTGGTGCTTGTGGGAACGCCCGTGAACGACACGCCAGCCACCTTGTCGCCTGCCTTGAGGCCAAACTGGGTGAGCATGCCGGGCGTGTAGACGAAGTCGCAGAGACCACCCTCCTTATTGTCAGCGTAGTTGAGGTAGAACACCTCATTGGTTTCCTTTGAGCTCTCGGTACCAATGACCATATTGCTCACCGCCTTTTCCTCCGACACAGTCACGTCTACGGTATCGGTGGTGACGGTGTAGCCATCCGTGAGATTCTTCAGTTGCGCATAGACCTTGACAGGACCAGCGGCATGAGGCGTGAAGGCAAGGGCAAACGAAGCCTCCTCACCCGCAGCGATGTCTACCGACTGGGCTGCAGCCACAGAGTCGGCACCAGCATAGAGCGTGACAGCATACGAACCCGCTGCCTCCAGGGCGGTATTGAGGTTCTTCACGGTGAACGAAGCCTCATACTTGTTGTTGACCACGGCCACGGCAGGCAACTTCTTGCTGGATACTAGAAGGTCGTGGAGCACGGCAACCTTCTCAAAACCATAAATATTGTCGATGCTGGTATAGCCCGCGCCAAAACCAATGTAATAGTTTCCAGCAGGCACATTGTCGACCACAAACGTCTTCAGTTCGCCATAATAATAGGTGGAACTGACGGCACGCTCCGAGCTCAGCTCGTCGGCCGTGATGGTCTTGGCGAGTGTCCAGTGCTGGCGGTCGGCAGAATAGTAAACTTTCAGGTACACGTCATCACCGTCTTGGTAGTAGCTGGTGCGAGCCACGTCAACAGCCAGCTTGTCGCCATCGGCCACCTTGAGCAAAGGCGTGACGAGCATGGTTTCCTTGCCACGCGTGCCGTTGCTGGCCAGATAGGGGTTGCTGCTCGAGGTGTAATCGCGCTGGGCAACGGTCCAGCTGTCGCCCAGCACCATGCCCACAGGCACCGTGCCGTCGTTGAAGTTGACAAAATATTTGGTTGAGTCGAGCACCGTGCCCGACACGGAAAAGGCAAAGCTGTCGACACCTTCGGCCTTCACCACCACACTGCCAGAGAAAATTCCTGGCTCATCGGTGCCGAGCGTGAGAGCAAACGTGGTGTCGGCATGGGCGGGCAAGGTAAAGGGAACAGCCACGTCGGTGGTGAAACCCTTGGGCGTGTCAATGGCCGTCACGGTGAGCGGCGCAGCACCTGCGCTACGGATGGTGAACGCCTTGGAGACAGGCTCGTTGACCATGCCATAGGCAAACTCTTCACCGCTGTCGATGCGTCCGTCGCTGTTGCGAAGCTGCATGGCCGGCGCATATGCCACGGGCTCTATCCACGAGCCATAGCTGGTGGTCTGCGTGAGGTTCTCCATCACGTCGTAACGGTTGCGCGAGGGATAAGTGGCATAGTCGACCTCGGCTGTCAGGGTGTCAGTGGCTTGCTCGCCCACAGCCAGCGTCTTGGTGACGGGCAGGGTGAAAACAGTGGCATTGTCACGGCTGTAGTTGACAATGCTCAACGAGTAGTTCTCTGTGCCAGGAGTTAGTTCCACGTCGCCCACGTTCGAATATTTCACGGCATAGCTAACGGTAAACTTGCCATCGGCATTGCAATCGGGCTCCGTTTTGCCGAGGCTGGTCACCTTGTCGACCTTCATAGCCTTGAGCAACTCTATCTCCGCGTTGTCGGCAGCGAAGTTGTCGATGAGCACATTCTCGCCCCGTATGCCAATGTAGGTTGGCTCAGCCTGCGCCGGGATGTCCACTTTCACCCAATCGGTGGTTGAGAGGGTTGGCTTGACATCGAGCGCAATCTCGCTGCCTCGCGAATAGGTAGCCCCATTCTTAGCCACTGTGTAAAACTTGATACTGCCTGTGCTTTCTGTGGCTTTGACATAAATGCTTGAGGTACCCGTTACCAGTGGCGTGACCAACAGGTCGTTGACCGTCTGCTGATCCCAGGAATAATAGCCCAACTTTTGCGAGCCAACTTTCAGCGCGCCCGACCCGTCGATACCTTCGGTGGCACTATAAGCGTAAGCCACATAATAGGTCTCGTAGTCTTCGTCGGTATACGACGCTACGACATGACCCCAACCCGAAGCCACCTTGAAATCGTGGGCAGCCGTGCTGATGGGCTCGTTGAAGTCCTCCGCATAGGGGCTGGTCACGTCGGCCTGCGCCGAAGCGGCTCCGAGAAACAGGGCAAGCAGAACAGTGTGTAAGTAATGGTTCTGTTTCATAAGCTCATGTTTTTGAATGAAATAAATAATGGTTAATATGTGTTTGTGTTACGCAAAAGGTGAGGCCTGACTCAGCGCACCACCTTAACGCTCTTTCCACCACGGCGCACAATGAAGATACCCTTCTGTGCCGTCTTGCTGTCAACACGTATTCCGCTAAGCGTATAAACGCCATCGGCAGTAGCGTCGGCAGGCGAAGGGGCGGAGGCAACGCCTTGGATGCCAGTGGACAGCCCAAGCTTCACACGGTTGCAGTTGGTAATGTCGGCCATCTGCATGTTGCCTTTGTCCACGGCGTCAAACGCTTTCGTGACAATGGCTCCCACTGTGATATTGCTACTGTTGCAATCGGCAGGCAAGATATAAGTGTAATGGGCTGTGTAATGGTTGCCCTCCACATTCAACTTGTCACCAACAGGATTGGTCACGTATGCGCGGAGCACCGCGTCGTGCACATAGTTGTTGTCTACCTGGCTCTCACTTGTTACAGTGTTATAAGTTTTCTGCGGCGACTTCACGTTGTCCTCAGAAAGCATCACCGTCAAGGCCATGTCGCCAAAGATGGCTGATGCGTCTGCGGCCATGTCGCCGCTCACGTCAATGCCCACCTGGCGGGTGGCATCATCATAAGAAGTGCTGAGGTTCACGGTAGCGAAAGCAGGGAACGTTTTCGCCTCATCAACGATGGAACGGAACCCATCATAAACCAGTTTGGGGAACTGGATGGCATAGTCGTTGATGTCGAAAGCATAATGTAGCTCACCCATGCCAAAATAGAAGCGGTTTACCGTAAAGCAAGGATAAGTGTAGGCGTAAAGGTTGCCAAGGTAAGTGGATGACGCCACGGACAGGGGCTCGTTCGCGGGATAAATGTTCACCGCGTAGACATCCGAATCGTTGGCAAGTTGCGCAAAATAATCATTGACATACGGAGCGATGACGCTGTTCTGACTATTATATTGCTCCACATACGACTTCTGCCGCGCGAAACACTCGTCATAAGCCACAAACGGGTCGGACAACTTGCCTCGCCCAGTCTCCTCGGGCGACTGGCCATCAATCTTGTCAACAAAGACATTGAGGTTGTGGCGCCCGGCCGTCACATCATTGAGCATATCAAGCACTTGCGCGAAGGTGTTCGACTTGCCTGGATTCAAGGGAGCATCCAGGTTCACGTCAAAATACTGTGGGGTACCCTCGTCGACATTGAAGCCCAAACGCAACGAACTGATGGGATCAAGCCCGGCATTAGAATACGACAACATCAAATCCATCTTGCTTCCCTTCTTCTTGTAACTGGTCCCATTGAGTATGCTGTTGAGACTTACCGACTTGCGAGGCAGGCTACTCACATCCACGATGAGCTGCACACAAAGGTCGCTGACGTTGGAAAGCGGCAAGAACGTGCTGTCTTGCAACACCAACGAGGAATAGGAACTCGAAGCCTTGTCGCCATAAAAGCAGAGCGCCCCCTGCCCGGCCGCCACCATGTCCGCGCTCTCGTTATAGGTGAATCCTATGATAAACTGGTCCTCACCCGTAATGTCAATCTCCTGCGCACTGTTCAGACGAGCCTCGTTCCAGCCTTCTGCTGTGCGGCGCACCGTGTTGCTGACCACCTGTTCGGCGTTGCCTTCGCTATCCACCTTATAAATGAAAATCTTCGACTTGCCGATGGATTTCGACAAGGCGAAACGCACGCCAACAATCTTGCAACCTTTGTAATTGGCCATGGTGGCACTTGTTATCATGGCTGCCATGTCGTAGGAGTCAGCCTGACCAAAATATGCTCCTCCATAAGTGATGCTGTCTCCATCACAATAGCCCACAGCACGTTCTGTGTTGGCCAATGCGTGACGGGGATGCGACGTGGGTGCAGCCTGTGCCACAGCCGACGAGGAAGCGTCAGCAGCAGACTGAGCTTGTAACGTGGCTGGCACGTAGGCAACCCTTCGGCTCCTGTCAACCCGTACAAGCTGCGCGCTCAAAAGGAGGCACTGCATCAGGAATATCATGAATACACTTAGCTTTTTCATCTCGAATATAAATTATGTAATTAACAACCCTCCGAAGCTGGCGAAGCCATATGGGGTCCCGCCAGCCTTCAGAAATTATTCTTCTTCAGACAGTGAACTGAGAAAAGGTCATTTGCGAATTTTCTTCACGCCAGCCGCGCTCTTCACGACATATACGCCACGAGGCAAGCTCTGGATGTCGCCATTGACCTTCTGCCCAAAAAGGGTGAACACCTCCGCGTCAACAGGGATGGCATTGACCTTGACTGTTCCGACACCGCTGACGACAATCTCATAAGTAGCCATCTCAGAGGTAGCGTTCTTGTAGACTGCCTCCACACCAATGGTATGGTTGCCGTCTGTCAAGCCTGTGAGCTCATAGGAGGGCGTAGAACTCTCGCCCACTTTCTTGCCGTCAAGGTAAATGACATACTTCACCACGTTTCCATAATCAAGCGTCAAGCCTCCACCGTCTTCTGGTTCGACCTTCACGTTGTCAACCTGGGCAAAGAAGGTATCGTACGACACATAGTGGATGGCCACTCGCACCTGTCGGCCCACATAAGCATCCAGCGGTGTGGAATATTCTGTCCAGCGGTCGCTGGGCATGTTCTCGGCCTTACTGATGGCAGTAAAATCATCGGGGTTGTCAGACCCGTTCTCAGAAATGGCAAACTCAATGGTCTCGGGATACATCTCCGAATAGCTTTTGGCCGTGGCCTTCAGCTGGAATCCATCATAAACAGTAATCAACGGAGAGATGAGCCACTTGTCAGCCTTGGCTTGCTGCGGTGAGAAGAAGATGACATACTTGTCGCCATCTGGAGCAGACATAGCTGGATCAGTGGGCAACATGGCAGGTGTGGTCTTCCAAGGATTGAACACCATCGGTGGAACGGGTTCCGGGTCAGACGGTGTTGACGCTCCAGGGAAAGTGATGTAAGCCCCATTGAGCTGGATGGGATAAACCGCCTTGACATCGTCATCGTAGACCTTCCAACCGCCAAACTCATCTGTGGCAAAATCGTCATACGACTCAAAACTATCACTGAATCCCAGCAACTGGTTCCATTTCAGCGAAGCGTTTTTCTTGCCATCAGCACCTTCAGTGATGTCGGCTGTGATGTTGTAAGGCTTTTCTACGTTGTCCTCAAGGGCAATCGTCAGTTCCTTGTCAGCGGTGATTTCTGTGGTCAAACTGTACTCCTTGAAAGCCCCCTTCCTGATGTTGATGTTATACTTTCCGACGGGTAACGCTTTGATGTCGGCCTTGCCGTGATCCACGGTCACCGAGTAGTTGTCGCCTGTGGCTATGGAAAGCATGTTGACCTTCTGCCCATCAGGCGTAGCCTTGCTGTCAGCCGACACGTTGAACACCAAGTGAGCGTAGCCGGAGTTGTTTACGTCGATGGTGCCCCGCACGAGTTCGCTTTCGGTAGCCTTGTAACGAGCCTTCACACCGTACGTGTGCACGCCGTCGGCCACACTGTCGAGGGTATAAGCGTAGGCCGATGTTGTCCCCACGAGCTTGTCATCGTAGTAAACGTCGAACACTTCATTGGGATTGGCAGGGGAGAGCGCAGGAACCTCACCACCACGCAGTGCCTTTCCTGTGGGTAGCGGAGCTCCCTTGGCTGTCTGTTCATCATAATTGGGCTGGCCCACATAGAAATTGTCGACCATGAGCATGAACGCGCCGCCGAGGTTGGCGTCGCCAATGTAACGGATGGCAAACTTCACTTTTTTGCCAGCATAGCGCGAGAGGTCGTATTGCATCTCATGCCACCACTTGTAATCAACTGACTCGTAATTGCCAGTCGTAAGCTGTGTAAATTCCTCCTTGCCGGGATTGTTTGTCTGTGTGGTCACGTAAACCACAAACTTTTCAAGATATTTGTCTGCAGCCTTGGCCATGAACGACAGGATATTGTCTGTACCGACCGTTATTTCGGGTGAGATAAGCCAATCATCGTTGGCCTCGCCGCTGCTTGTGCGCGTGAATCCGACATACTGCTTCCCCTCGTAGGGTTGCAGCACAGGATAATCGTAATACCACATGGGTTCCACCGTAAGCGGGTTCATGATTTGGGCATACTGACGCACACCTCGGTTGGGATAAGAGCCTTGCAAGGCAGCTGCACTGATTTGGTCGCCGTCAATGCCTGTCCACTCGCCAAAGTTAATGGCAAAGTCAGCATAACTTTCAAAGTCGTCGAAGAAAGCGGGCTTCTCCGTGTTCCAGGTCAGGGTAAGTGTCTTGGTCGCAGTGTAAGCATCAACGGCCAACTTGGCCTCAAGCGCAAACGGAGTGCGCGTCTTCTCACTGAGTTCGAGGCTCACGTTCTTGGTTGTCTCATCCTCACCTATGGCAAACGACGTGGTGGCCTTGTTATATCCCACACGTTCCACGGTCAGCGTGTGGTTTCCGGCATAAGCCTTGACAACGGCCTTGCCATTGGCATCCAGCGTCACACCAGAATAGGTCAAGCCATAATCGGTCTGCTTGACGGTCACGACCTGTCCAAGAAGGCTCTCGCCCGTGTTGTCTTTCACGGTGATGTTCAAGGTCTTGTCGCGTTCCTGTGCCACCAGTGGCAATGTGAGGAAGGCAAGCAACATCGTGAGGATGCAAACAAATAAGTTCTTTCTCATGGGTTCAATGGGTTTCTTTCAACTGGCTGTTCCAGCAAATCTGTTCTTTGGAATAATTAAAAAAGGTAACGGGAACACCCGAAGCACGCCGTTGCGGCTTGGGGTACCCATTACCTTCCTATTTGAATCTCTTAGGTTATCGGGCTATCTTCAGGGTTTTGATGCCCGCGTTGGTCTGCACCTTTAGGATGTATGCACCTTTTCCGAGTGCCTGAATCGTCTGCAGACCCTTGCCCTTTGCAACCAGCATGCCGCTCATATTGTAGACGGCCACGCTTGCGTTTGCATCGACGGGAGCTTTGACTTCCTTGATACCCGTTGCGTCGCTGAAGTGGGAGAAGGTGAAGTCGTCGTAGAACGCAGCCAGGCGATAACTCTCCGTGTAGTCGCGCACGGCCACATAGATATCCCTTCCAGCGTAAGCAGAAAGGTCAACGGTGTAGTGTTTCCAATTATGGCCGTCAAGATAAGGTATCTCCTGCAACTTCATCACCTCGGTGAAGGAATTGCGGTCGGTGGCGCTGGTCTCGCTCACATACACGCCCACCTCATGCATTCCTGAAGGCAACACGCTCTGTGTGCTTTCCCAGTTGCGGGCATAGAAATCGAATGATGAGTTGGCGGTGGCGGTAAGTTTCTTCGACACGATCCAGTTGTCGCCCTTCGTGTCCTCGTCGAGGGGTGAGCCAGGGATGAGGAAGGCTTGCCCGGAGATAGGAGCCACGTTCTGCAAATTCGAGGTCTCATAGGCCACGGCGAAAGCATAGACCTGTCCGCTCATCTCAAACTCTGTTCCATAGCAATTGAACGGAACGGTTGCGGCCTTGTCCACGTCGATGAGAGAGAAATCCTTCGTCCAATCGAACTCAAGGGGATTCTTCTCAAATGAGTAGTAAAGCACATCCTGGGGCAGTGCCGTTCCCTCCACAGGGAATTTCACCTGGTAGCCGCTCTCGGTCTCAACGACAAGCGTGTCCTTGACATTGCCTGCTTCCTGCAAGGCGTTAAACTGCACACTGAAGGTCTTTCCGTCCTTGGAAACGATGGCGTCGCCGGGCTTCAAAGAAGTAGAGAAATTGTCGTTGGCAAATGAGACAGCCTTGACCTTCAAGTCTTGCTCGCCCTTGTTGATAAGGGTGAAGATGTCGCCTGAGTTGACGGCCTTGCCAGCATTGACCTTGCCAGCGTTCCAGCCTGTCTTGTTGAAGACGGCCTTGTTGTCGGCCTTCACTTCGATGAGCACATTGTCGAGGCCGCAACCATTGTCCTGTCCTGAGTAAGAATAATGTGTCCAGCGGAACTGCACAGTCTTTCCGGCAAACTGCTTGAGGTCAAAGCTCTCGTTGATCCAATAGTAGCGCTGGCCCACTGACGTGTTCTGCACTGCCTTGTCATAGTCTTGCGAAAGATGGGCAAGTTCCGTCCATTGTCCATCAGCATAAACCTCGAAGGTTACTTTCTCGATACCGTTATTGTCTCCTTCAGCATTAACCTTCTTGGCCAGACCTGTCTCATCAGCGATCGCATCGATGGGATGGCGATCCACCCAATCGAAAGAAATATTGACCTCTTCGCCCTCGGGGAGTTTGAAAGCCGGCGTGGTGACCGACGACTGCTTGCCCTTGTCGAGCCACATGCTGTAGAGGCAGGGCGCATCGTTGCCCTTCGACTCGAGTACTGACCACTTGCGGTTTTCATAATCGGCTGTGGTCTCAGATGTCCAACCCGTGGGAAGAGCCTTCAGACCAGTGAAGTCCATGGCATAAGGATAGGTTGCATTGGTGGCATCCTTCTGCGTGGTGAAACTGTACTCCTTGGAGTCGGTCTCCTCACCCGCAGCGTTTACGCCCTTGACCATCCAGTAATAGGTTGTCTCATATTCTGCGGTAGGCAGGGTGAATGTGAGGCTGCTGCCTACGCTGCTGCCGTTGACCACATCGTATTTTCCAGGAGCGGTTCCTACATATATATTGTAACTCTTGGCAAACTGTGCAGGAGTCCATTCAAACTTGATGTCCTTGCAGTAGACATCTGTTGCCTTGTCCTCGGGGGTCTTGTAAGCCACGCCAGTAGGCACACCGTCGGCCCCGTAAAGGGTGGGCAGGAACACACGGTCAAGATAAAATGTGCTGGTCTCGGGCACGTCGCCGTCGTCAGACGTGACACCCGTGTTGTGCCAGCGTACATAAGAACTGTCGGTCCCCACGCCGAGGTCGATGGTCTCGAAGAGACGCTTGTTCTGCACGTTGTCGTTGTCATATTCGAAGGTCCACTTGGTGTTCCAGGTGTGGCCGCCGTCTGTAGAAAGTTCCAAGGTGATGTCATTGCTTTGGTAAGTGCTACCGTCGTCCGACGTGAAGTCGTTATAGTATTCGAACATCACCTTGCCACCCTTGGTCAAGTCCAAACGGGGCGAGGTGAGGTAGTTGTCGGTGAGCGAGGTGCTTGCCGACATCGAGCGGTCCCCTTCGAGGGCGTTGCTGGCACTGCTCCAACCGTCGTTGGTCCAGCCTGCGGGTGGGAAATACGACTCGAAGGTCTCCTCCGTCAGGCCGTCGGGAGCCATGGTCTTGTCGGCTTTCAACGCCACGGTGAGATCACCGCCATTGGTATGGATCACGGCGTTTCCCTCAGCTGGCGTGGTGAGCGAAGCGTTGTACACAAACTGGAACTGTGCCGACTGCAGCTTGTCGAGGTTGACCGTGCTGGGGTCAATGGTGAGGCTGACACCCTTGGGCAACTCCACGCCACTGATGGTCAGACCGCTCTTGCCTGTATTGGTCAGTTTGAACACTTCCGAATAGAATTTCTCACCAAGATAAACCGTCCCATAGTCATAGTTGCTCTTGTCGAGCTTGGCAACGGGGGTGGTAACAGGCGTAGCCTGCTTGACGAGCACGTTGTCAAGATACACAACATTAGAATAGGTGGTGTTCATCTTGTAGACGAAAGCAAGCTTTACTTTCTGGCCTTTCCACTCGCTCAGATCGAGTTTGCTGGTCTGGGTCGACCAGCTTTCAAAAGGATAGCTCACGCCGCTCTCCTTCAGATCTTCTTCGTTCTGGATGGAGAAAATGGTCTCAGCATTCTTCAGGTCTCCGTCCTTCACTACGCGCACTTGCAAGTCGTACATGTACTTTTCCATGAAAGCCTGAGGCGACACCTTCCAGTCGAAACTCAACTGATAGGTGTTGTCGAGGTTGAGCTCTGGCGAGAGAAGCACTTCCTCTCGCGGGCCTTGACCCTCATTGTCAAACGAGGCACCGTCACACTGGGCAACATGTTTGCCGGTGATGGTTCCTTTCTCGTTGTAATAGTTCGACCAGACGAACTTGCTGCTCTGTCCAGTGTAGGAGTTGACAGTTGTCCATCCGTCAGCCACGGGCTGCGAATAGGTTTCCGTGCTACTTGTCTCAAATCCCTCATCGAGGATTGTCTGCGCATTCAGGCTGGCGGTGCCAGCGAATGTTGCGGCAAGGAGCAACAGCGCGTAATGCTTTTTCATTGGCTATGCTTTTGCTTGTTGTTAAAAAATGTCTCTTTTCGCAAGGTAATCACAATGATTACTGACTAATACTGTTGCAAAGGTAGCATTTTCTCTGCAAAAATCCCAAAGAAATGCACATATTATCATCTTTTGTCACATTATACCATAAATATGTTACATAGCGTAAATCCAAAAGAATGTTAAGCGACGGGAATCCTTTAAAAAGTAACCGTTTTCCAAGTCTTTTTTTCTATTGGGATTGACTAAAAAAAAGGAATTCCATATCGTAAAATGGAGAAGAATAGTTACCTTTGCCTTAACCACCAAGCATTTACCAAAAATGACACAACGTCCTTTTATCATCAGGCACATTGTCGATAATCCCATTGACACGTCTCTCATTCCACACATATTGGACGAAGCTCAAGTGGCGTTCGTTCCTGTGGCCCAGCACGGCTGGCCCGACCAGTTTCCCTACTTCCCCCAAATGGAGGTGCGCTTAGCGCATACTGGCACACATCTGCTTGTCGACTACCGTGTAACGGAGACCAGCGTGCGTGCCATGGCACCCCACGACAATGGCAACGTGTGGGAAGATTCCTGTTGCGAGCTCTTCATCGCCTTCATCACAGGCTCTCAAGCCAATGCGGAAACAGGCAACAACACCTTTTATTATAACATCGAGTGCAATGCAGCTGGCACCTTGCTCATGGGCTATGGTCAAGGGCGCACCCATCGTTTGCGAGCCGACCAATCTATTCTCAACATGGTCGGCCGGTGGTCATCAATGGGAAGCGCTCCGTTCGACAACCTTGACGGCGAACGCACCTGGTGCTTGTGCCTCGACATTCCAGCTTGTGCTTTTTTCCGGGACAACATCCGCTCACTCAACGGGCTGCACGCCTCGGGAAACATCTACAAGTGTGGCGACAAGTTGCCACGCCCCCACTTCCTGTCACTCTATCCCATCAACACTCCTAAGCCCGATTTCCATCGCCCCGACTGCTTCGGAACAATCGTTTTCGAGTAGGTGCGCAAGGGCTGGCAACATTAGGAAACGTCCATTCGCAAACACATAACTGGTAGAGGAAAGTCCGTCACGGTTTCAAATAAAGCCCGATGCAGACGCTTCTACACCGGGCCTGCTTAAAGTTATAAGCAACGTACTACCAAATAAATGAACCAAATATTGCTTTTCGATGGCGCAAAAGTAATCAATTGCCTCTTCGATGAATTACAAAATCTTCCACAATAATCATAATATTGTGGTCTGTTGGACTATTTTCTCAATTTTTGGACAGTATTTATAATCTCTTCAAGACAATTCTGCGTATCTTTGTAATCGGGTAGTTAAACAATCGGCTTGTTGCAAAACGCACAAGTCCCAATCACAAAAACACCATCTTAGCAAGCCTATGCGCAATATTCTGAAAACTACACTCCTTTTGCTTGTCATGGCGATGCCATTGGCATCGTTTGCAAAGGTTTACCAAGTAAAGTCGCCCTCAGGACGTGTGGCGGCTTCCATCACCATCGACAAGGGTGCCACAATCGCAGTGACGCTCAACGGACAGACACTCCTCACCGCCCAAAACGTCAATCTCGCATTGGGCGATGGCCAAACTGCCCTAAACAACGTACACGGCGTGAAGGCTAAGCACGCCAAGGCCAGCCAAACCATCAACGCACCGTTCTACCGCCAGCGACAGTTTCGTTTCGAGGCCAACCAGCTCGACCTGCTTGCGCCCAATGGCTTCGGCCTGCACGTTGTGGCTTCCAACGAGGGCGTGGCCTACCGCTTTTATACGACACGAGCGGAAAAGACCATCGTCTACAACGAGACAGCCAACTACCACTTCGGGGCTGGACACCACGCATGGCTCTCGCCAACCACCAACGCGGCGAACCCCTTCCAGATGGCGTTTCAAAACGTCTACCACTATGCCACGCTCGACACCACCGACTCGCTCAGTCGTCTGCCAGCCTTCCTGCCCGCCACGGTCGACTGCGGGCGGGCCAAGGTAACGCTCCTCGAAAGCGATGCCCACGCCTATCCAGGCATGTGGGTCAAAGCCGAAGGCAAGGGCGTGCTCAGTGCCCTCTTTGCCCCCTACCCCAAACGCATGGCCTATCACCCTTGGCGACACATGAGCTTCGTGGCCGAAAGCGAGCCGTTCATAGCCTCATCCACTGGCGCGCGTTCCTACCCTTGGCGCGTCATACAAATCAGCGAGAAAGACACCGACATGCCTACGGCAAACATGGTGTATGCCTTGGCCGAACCCAACCGCATCGGCGACACGTCGTGGATCAAACCTGGCAAGGTGAGCTGGGACTGGTGGAGCGACTGGAACCTCAAGGGGGTCAACTTCCGAGCAGGCATCAATACGGACACTTACCTTTATTATATAGACTTCGCCGCGAAGAACAAGTTGGAGTATGTCATCCTCGATGAGGGATGGTACGACTCTAACAAGGGTGACATCATGCATCCCATCGCCAACATCGACCTGCCGCGCCTCATCCGCTACGCCAACGAGCGTCATGTGGGCATCATCCTCTGGTCGGTGTTCAATGTCATGGATGAGCAACTGGAGGAAGTTTGCAGCCATTACGCCAAGATGGGCGTGAAAGGATTCAAGGTCGACTTCATGGACCGCAATGATCAGACTGCCCTTGAAATGGTGGAACGACTCGCCGACTGCTGCGCGCGCCACCATCTCGTGCTCGACCTCCACGGCATCTACACGCCAACAGGCCTCAACCGCACCTACCCCAACATTCTCAACTTCGAGAGCGTCTTTGGCATGGAGGAGGTGAAATGGGGCACGCTGAAGAACAATCATCCGCGCTACGACGTGACATTCCCCTTCATCCGTATGCAGGCGGGCAGCGTCGACTTCACGCCAGGAGCCATGCGCAACGGCACGCGCAAGGACTGGCTAGCCTCCTACACCAAGCCTATGAGCCAGGGCACACGTTGCCACCAGGCTTCTGAGTATGTGGTCTACGACTCACCATTGACCATGCTGGCTGACGTGCCAACCAGCTACGAGAGCGAGCCGGCCTTCATGCGTTTTCTCGCCAGTCTGCCAACGGTGTTCGACAAGACGACCATCGTCGACGGGCAACTTGGTAGCCATATCGTGACACTTCGCCAGAAGGGTGACACATTCTATCTCGGAGGCTTGACGTGCTGGGACAAGCGCGACGTGAAGTTGTCGCTTTCATTCCTGCCAAAGGGATCCACGTACCAGGCTACCCTGCTCACCGACGGTATCAACGCCGACCGCAATGCCGAGGACTACCGTTTGGAGACGCGCCAAGTGTCGGCAACCGACAGCTTGCCCGTCCACATGGCTTCGGGCGGCGGGTTCGTGGTGGTATTGTCACCCGCCACACACTGACACTGCCCACAAGAGCGCCAGCCTTTCTGAAAAGTTGTGCAATAAGTCAAAGAACGCATTTAGATTTAATCATCAAAACGATAAAAAAGACATGAGACATTCCATCATCATGACCTTGGCGGCAACCGCAATGATTGCCGCACCCATGTCGGCGCAAAAGAAAAACGCGTCGGCCGGCTACCCCATCACGCCCGTGCCTTTCACCCATGTGAAGGTGCAAGCACAGAGCTTCTGGGGCCAGCGCCTTGAGGCCAGCCGCAAGGTGACCATCCCGCTCGCCTTCTCAAAATGTGAGACAGAGGGCCGCTACAAGAACTTCGAGCGTGCAGCCAAGAACCTCAAGACCCACGCCAATGATGTCAACGTGGAAAAGGTGATGCCGCTATCCTTCGACGACACCGACCCCTACAAGACCATCGAGGGTGCCAGCTACATCCTGCAGACCTTCCCCGACAACAAGCTCAAGGCTTACATCGACTCGGTGCTCAACATCATCGCGCCGGCGCAAGAGCCCGACGGCTACCTCTACACCGCACGCACGCAAAACTACGACCACCCGCACCCGTGGGCGGGCAGCAAGCGGTGGTCGAAAGAGGAAGACCTCAGCCATGAGCTCTACAACCTCGGTCACATGGTCGAGGGTGCCGTGGCTCACTGGCAGGCAACCGGCAGTCGCAAGTTTCTCGACATCGCCATCCGCTACGCCGACTGCGTGGTGAAGGAGGTGGGGCCTAACAAGGGACAGGCCTGCGTGGTGCCGGGCCACCAGATTGCCGAGATGGCGCTCTGCAAGCTCTATCTGGCCACGGGCAACAAGAAATACCTCGACGAGGCCAAATTCTTCCTCGACTATCGGGGCAAGACCTCTATCAAGCAGGAATACTCGCAAAGCCATAAGCCAGTGGTGGAGCAAGATGAGGCAGTGGGACACGCTGTGCGCGCGGCCTATATGTACGCCGGCATGGCCGACGTGGCGGCACTCACTGGCGACACAGCCTACATCCATGCCATCGACCGCATCTGGGACAACATCGTGAGCAAGAAACTCTACATCACGGGCGGCATCGGCGCCACAGCCTCGGGCGAGGCGTTTGGCCCCAACTACTACCTGCCCAACATGAGTGCCTACTGTGAGACCTGCGCGGCCATCGGCAACGTGTATGTCAACTACCGCTTGTTCTTGCTCCACGGCGAGAGCAAGTATTACGATGTGCTTGAGCGCACGCTCTTCAACGGCCTCATCAGTGGTGTCAGCCTCGACGGAGGAGGGTTCTTCTATCCCAACCCGTTGCAGTCGATGGGTCAGCACCAGCGCCAGGCATGGTTTGGTTGCGCTTGCTGCCCCAGCAACATCTGCCGTTTCATTCCCTCACTGCCTGGCTACGTCTACGCGGTGAAGGACAAGAATCTCTACGTCAATCTCTTCCTCGCCAACACCGCCACCATGAATGTGGGTGGCAAGAATGTCACCGTCAGCCAACAAACGGCCTACCCCTACAGTGGCGACATCAACCTATCGGTGGTCAAGGGCGGTGGCTCCTTTGGCATGAAAATTCGCATTCCCGGATGGCTCAAGAACCAGCCTGTCCCCTCCAACCTCTACTCCTACTCTGACACCAAGCGGCTCGGATACACCATCCTCGTCAATGGCAAGCCTGTCAGTGCCTCAGCCACTAACGATGGTTACTACACCATCATCCGCAAGTGGAAGAAAGGCGACAAGGTGCAGATCCATTTCGACATGGAGCCACGCACCGTGCGTGCCAACAACAAGGTAGAGGCCGACCGTGGCATGATCGAGGTGGAGCGCGGTCCGTTGGTCTACTGTGCCGAGTGGCCCGACAACAACTTCGACATCAAGGAGGTGCTGGTCAACCAGGAGCCGTCGTTCAAGCTTGGAACCAAGACCCTCGACACCTTCATCCCTGAGGCCAGCAAGGCCAAGCTCGACGACTGGCGCGGCCAGACCATCACAACTCTCACCACCGATGCACAGACTCTGGCCTTCGACAAGGCGGGCAAGCTCACCACGAAGGATGTGGCGCTCACGCTCATCCCCTACTACGCCTGGGCTCACCGTGGCAACGGCGACATGCAGGTATGGCTGGCTCAGGATCTCAAGGCCACCACGCCCTCGCAGCCAGCCACGCTGGCCAGCCAAAGCAAGATAGAGTCGTCCATGCGCTTGCCGTCGCTGCAGAGCATCAACGACCGTCTCGTTCCGAAGGATGCCACCGACCGTTCCATTCCCTATACCCATTGGTGGCCCAAGAAAAACTCCACCGAGTGGATCAGCTACACGTTCCCCGAGGCATCCACCGTGCAGAGTGCCACCGTCTATTGGTTCGACGACCAGCCGTGGGGCGGCTGCTCTGTGCCAGACAGTTGGAAGATCTACTACAAGGATGCTCAGGGGCAGTGGCAGCCTGTAGCCAATGCCGACGCTTACCCCGTGGACAAGGGTGCTGCGTGCACCGTCAACTTCACACCCGTGAAGACCACAGCCGTGAAGCTGGAGGTGAAAATCAACGAGCGTCTCTCTGCAGGGCTCTATGAATGGAGCGTGAAGTGACGCGTTTTCTATCAAGGTGACGGCATGGCCATGAGCCATTCATCCCACCCTAAAAGGGGGGAGGCAAGCTCCATCGCATTGGGCTTGTCTCCCCCTTCTCGTGTCACGGCCGGTCGTCTCACATGCAACTGTTCAAGCCGAGCGTGGTGGCTACGGCCGAAAGAATGCTAAGCGCCAGCTGTATGATGGTTCTCCAGGTTTGTTTTGATAGGGTCATGGTTATTTTGTTGAATTGTGGTTGTTGGTTATTGGTTATTGTTTTTCCCTGAAGGGGGGCGAGCCTTTATGCCCTGTCAGCTGCCAGGGCGTAAGGCTTGCCTGTAAGCATGCCAGATGGCCTCAGGCCGCCACCCTACTCGTTGTCGGTGTCGCCGGTCGTGTCATCGATGACATTCTTTGGCGCCTCCTGTGCGGTCACGCCATCAAGCAGATCCTTCACGTAGGTGCCCTTTCGGCGATTCTTGTTCGACACTTGACCGTTGCCCACAAAATGGATCTCGGGCGAATAGTTGATGCGATAGCCCTTCACGTTCTGTGCGCCAAACTCAGCGGGAGTGTTGGCAGGAGCGGTGCGAAGACCGACCTTGAAGGAGCCAATGCCGTCGAGCACCACCTTGTCGGAGTTCTGCAGATGTTGCTTCAAAGCCTGTGACGTTTCTGCCAGCACGGCCAGCACGTCTGCATAGGTCACGGTAGTGGCGTGAGCTATCTCCTGCGCAAGCTGCTTGGTGGAAACCACATTGAGTACCACACTGCGCCCATACCACTTACCATAATATTGGTCATCCTTGCGCTTGTTCTGAAACTTACGATAAATTACTGCCATAGTGTTTTTCTTAAATTTAAAGGTTAACAGATTGTGTTTGTGTGTGTCGTGGTGTCAGTCCTTTCCCGGGATGAGGAACCTTGTCACCATGCCACCCGCCTCGTCGTATCGCCCCCGCGGTGGTCTCCACTCGGAGGAGGTGTTGTTGTTTGACGGTTGCAAAGGTAGCACTATCTTTCCGTTGCGCCAAAGAGCAACGGGACGCACAACAGGCCACAACCATCATAACGCGCTCACCATCAAAGCATATAATATAAAGATTAGACCATAATATAACGACCTCAAGCTGAAGCTGAGGCGTAATTCTTATGGTTTTGCTCTTTTGCTGCAGTAAAATTTAAACCCACATAAACAAAAAATCCCCGCAAGTAGCCATAAAATGCTTGCTTGCGGGGATTATGCTTAGCGACTTCTCATGCGAGATGTCACGTTGACGCGATGCTTAGATGATCTCGCTCCAGTCTTCCTGACTCTTGCGGACGTATGACTGATAGCGGCGCTTAGCACTCTTCTCTGTCTCGTCGAAGAGCTCCTGGGCGTGGTCGGGATCAGCCTTCTTCAAGGAAGAGAAGCGAACCTCACCCATCAGGTACTCTTGGAACTTATCCCAGGCAGGAGCCTTCGAGTCGAGCTGGAACGGGTTCTTGCCCTCCTTGGCCAACTCAGGGTTGAAACGCCAGAGGTGCCAGTAACCACACTGCACTGCCAGAGCCTCCTCATGCTGAGAGCGACCCATGTTGCGCTTCTCGGCCTTCGTGCCCTTGATGCCGTGGTTGATACAAGGAGCATAGGCAATGACAAGCGAAGGTCCGTGGTAAGCCTCAGCCTCACGGATGGCCTTCAACGTCTGGGCGTTGTCGGCACCCATGGCCACCTGAGCCACATAGATGTAACCGTAAGTGGTCTCCATGAGTCCGAGATCCTTCTTGCTCACGCGCTTGCCACTTGCGGCAAACTGGGCGATGGCACCGATAGGAGTAGCCTTAGACGACTGTCCGCCAGTGTTGGAGTAGACCTCGGTGTCGAGCACCAGGATGTTGACATCCTCACCGGTAGAGAGCACGTGGTCGAGACCTCCGTAACCAATATCGTAAGAGGCGCCGTCACCGCCGATAATCCACTGTGAGCGCTTCACAAGGTAGTGCTCCAGGGTCTTCAGTTCGGTGCAGATGGGACAGCCCTTCTCAGCGCCAGCGGCGATGAGTGGCTTGAGCTCGGCGGCAGCCTTCTTGGAGCCGTCGGCATCGTCCTTGTTGGCAATCCAGTTGTCGGCCGCAGCTACAAACTCTGCGGGAACTTCCTTTTCCTTGGCCTCGTTGAGCAACTCCACGATGCGCTCTTTCATCTTCTTGTTGGCAAGGCTCATGCCCAAGCCAAACTCACAGAAGTCCTCAAACAGTGAGTTGTTGAAGGCTGGACCTTGACCCTTCTCATTCTTGCAGTAAGGTGTCGAAGGAACAGAAGCCGAGTAGATGCTTGAGCATCCAGTAGCGTTGGCAATCATCTCGCGATCGCCGTAGAGCTGGCTGATGAGCTTCACGTAAGGAGTCTCACCGCAACCTGCACAAGCGCCAGAGAACTCAAAGAGCGTCTGTGCGAACTGAGAGTTCTTCGGGCTCTGCTTGATGTCGATGAGGTCTTGCTTTGACTTCACGTTCTTCACGAGGTAGTTCCAGTTGTCGACCTCTTTCTTCATGGCAGGGTCGTCCACGTTGAACGGAACCATCTTCAGGGCCTTGACAACCTCACCCGTCTCCTTGTTCTTCTTGCCCGGGCAGACATCGACACAGTTGCCGCAACCCAGACAGTCGAGCACAGAAGTCTCAATGCGGAATTTCATGCCCTTGAACGGTTTCGGAGCGAGGATGTCGAGCGTCTCACCGTCGAAGCCAGCAACCTCCTGGTCATCAAGGACGAACGGACGGATACATCCGTGAGGACAGCAGAACGAACACTTATTACACTGGATACAGTTTTCCGAGTTCCAAACGGGAACGAAGGCTTCCACGCCACGCTTGTCGTAAGCGGCGGTGCCTGTCTGCCATGTGCCGTCGGTCGTGCCGAACTTCACGAAGTCGGAAACCTTCAGCAGGTCACCGGCCTGTGCATTCATCGGACGCACAATCTCCTTGACGAATGCGGGAGCGTCATCCTCCACCTTAGCCTCATCGGCCAGGTTAGCCCATGCGGGATCGACGGTCAGCTCCTTGTACTCGCCGCCGCGATCCACGGCAGCGTAGTTCTTGTTGACCACGTCCTCACCCTTCTTGCCATACGACTTCACGATGAACTTCTTCATCTGCTCCACGGCCAGATCGGTCGGGATGACCTGTGTGATGCGGAAGAAAGCCGACTGCAGGATGGTGTTGGTGCGGTTGCCCAAACCAATCTCCTGTCCAATCTTGGTGGCGTTGATATAGTAGACCTTGATGTTGTGCTTGGCAAAGTAGCGCTTCACCTTGTTGGGGATGAAGTTGACCAGCTCCTCGCCGTCGAAGATGGTGTTGAGCAGGAACGTGCCGCCGTCGCGCAGGCCACGTGTCACATCATACATATGGAGGTAGGCCTGCACGTGGCAAGCCACAAAGTTAGGAGTGTTGACCTGATAGGCACTGTGGATGGGCTCGTCGCCGAAACGCAAGTGAGAGCAGGTGAAACCGCCCGACTTCTTGGAGTCGTATGAGAAGTAAGCCTGGCAATACTTGTTGGTGTTGTTACCAATGATCTGCACAGAGTTCTTGTTGGCGCCAACAGTACCGTCAGAACCCAAGCCATAGAACTTGGCCTCAAAGAGCGTGTCGCCACCCATCGGAATCTCTTCCACTTCGGGCAGGCTGGTGAAGGTAACATCGTCGACGATGCCCACGGTGAAGTGATCCTTCGGCATGTTGAGGTCGAGGTTGTTGAATACCGAGATAATCTTGGCGGGTGTGGTGTCGGATGAGCCGAGACCGTAGCGACCGCCAACGATCAGCGGCTTGCGGGGATCGTCATAGAGAGCGGCCTTCACGTCGAGGTAGAGCGGCTCACCATCCGCTCCAGGCTCCTTGGTGCGGTCGAGCACGGCAATGCGCTTCACCGTGTCGGGGATGGCCTTGCGGATTGCCTCCACGCTGAACGGACGATAGAGGTGCACAGCTACCATGCCTACCTTCTTGCCCTGCTTCACCAGGTAGTCGATGGCCTCGCGGGCAGCCTCTGTGGCTGAGCCCATGAGCACGATGATGTGCTCAGCATCGGGGGCACCATAGTAGTTGAACAGGTGATACTCGCGCCCTGTGATTTTAGAAACCTCGGCAAGGTGCTTCTCCACAATGGCGGGGATGGCGTCATAATACTTGTTGCAAGCCTCACGGTGTGTGAAGAAGGTCTCCGGGTTCTCGGCTGTGCCACGCGTGTCGGGACGCTCAGGCGACATGGCGCGGTCGCGGAAACGCTTGATCCACTCGGGGTTGACCAGCGGACGGATGTCTTCCATGTCCATCTCCTCGATCTTGTGATACTCGTGAGAAGTGCGGAAGCCGTCAAAGAAGTTGATGAAAGGCACTGAGCTCTCAAGGGTGGAGAGGTAAGGCACTGCGGAGAGGTCCATCACCTCCTGAACGGAGCCCGAGCAGAACATGGCGAAACCGGTCTGGCGGCAAGCCATGACATCCTGATGGTCGCCAAAGATACAGAGCGAATGGCTGGCCAACGTACGTGCGGACACGTTGAACACGCAAGGCAGCAACTCACCGGCAATCTTGTACATATTCGGGATCATCAGCAACAAGCCCTGCGACGCGGTGTAGGTGGAGGTCAAGGCACCGGCCTGCAGTGAGCCGTGGACGGCACCGGCGGCACCGCCCTCAGACTCCATCTCCTGTACGCTGACAGTCTGACCAAAAAGATTCTTACGCCCCTTGGCAGCCCATTCGTCAACGTGCTCGGCCATAGGAGAAGACGGGGTGATGGGGTAGATAGCGGCAACCTCCGTGAACATGTAGCTCACATGGGCGGCTGCGGTATTGCCATCACATGTCATGAATTTCTTTTCTTTTGCCATTTTTCTTAAAATAGATGATTAATGTTTATGTATATACTTATGTTTTGTTGTGCGTTTCGTGGGGTGTATGGTTCTTTCTGTGGTGTTTTTGGAGAGACCTCTCAGTAGAGGAACCCGAAGAGCCACAGCGGCACTTGGTTGCCGCGTCCCACCTCGGTGTTGTAACGCGCGTAGATGGTGTCGCCCGTGTACCTCACCTTGCCCGTGGCCAGCGCGTCGCAGACACGGTATTTCTGCTTCCCGTCGATGAGGTAATAGGGATTTTTGGTGCTTTGGTTGACGAGATGATCCTTCCACGTGGCGTTGACGAAGAATGTTTCCATGAGGTCTTGCTCGTCTACCTTGATGGGGTAGATGGCATACATGAGGTTGGGATTGTGCATCATCAACTTCGCCGGCTTCTTCGGGAAGCGCTGCCCGGGCGAGTAAATCATGTTGATGAGGCGCGCGTCAGCCAGGTACTTGATATAGTTCATCACCGTGGCGCGACTGGTGTCTATCTGTTGGGCGAGCTGCGAGATGTTGGGGGTCTGCGTCCCGTCGACGGCAAGCAGGTAAAACAGTTTCTTGATTTTTGTCAGATACTTCAGCTCTATTTGCTTGATGAGCAGGATGTCGACCTCGGTCATCATGTTCATCGTCTTGAGCAGGTTCTCCGAAAAGTTGCTGTGTTCAAGGAAGAAGGGATAGAACCCGTGGTGCAGATAGTCACGGAAATAGCGCGAGGGGCGGCAGAGCGGCAGTATTTTCTTGACAATGTGCTCATGGTTGTTGACTATCTCGTCGAGCGAATAAGGCTTGAAGGATAATCCTGTCATGAGGTTGACATATTCGCGAAACGAGAAGCCGCGCAGGTTGTAGCTCTTGACGATTCCCCCAATCTCGGGATTCTCCTCCTTCAACCTCATGACGCTCGACCCCGTGAAGATGATTTTCAGTTGCGGGAAGCGGTCGTAGCACCAGCGCAACTCTTGGCTCCAGTTGGGTTGCTTGAACACTTGGTCGATGAGCAACACTCTTCCGCCTTGCTCCACGAAGTCGTTGGCGAAGTCGGCCAAGCCTCGTCCTTGAAAATAGAAGTTGTTCATGTTGACATACAGGCACTTACGGTCATTCTTTCCGTAGTTTTCCTTGGCATATTGCAACAGGAACGATGTCTTTCCCACCCCACGTGTCCCCTTGATACCAATGAGGCGATCGCTCCAGTCTATTTCGTCCATGAGGACTCTTCTGACTGTCGCTTGGCTGTGCTCCACGAGGTAATCGTGTGTGCGAAAGAAGACTTCCATAGCGCTTGTTTTGTCTTGCCTTGTATTTATTTGCAAAGTTAATACTTTATTTTATTATTGCAAAGTCAAGTTTGCAAAACTTTCTTTTTATTTTCTTAAATTAAATCTCTTCTTTTTTATTGCTCATGATTAATGTACGTTACAGCCGCTAAATTATGGAAAAAAAACATCAAACAAGCAAACAATTTTGGCAAAATCTCCAAATTTCATCGTTTTATCAATCCTTTTAATCTTTAACGGCGTGCCATGGGCCTTTTTTCGTAACTTTGCGTCCACAAAACAAAGTTGCGCCAACGATGAACCTGTATGTTTTCAACCCCGAGCACGACATTGTGTTGGCCTCGGATAGCGACCACCTGACCCCTCCGCGCGCCGCGCGCCAGTTGCGCCACGACTTGGGTTTCCTGCCCGCCTTGTGGGCAGGGTGTGGCGACGTGGTGCTGGTCGACGATGCGTGTTATGCCCGCCAGGCCTTTTTCGCGCTGGGCCGCGAGCTACGCGCCACGCTGACCGAGCGCCAGTCGCTGCGCAAGCTGTTGACCAGCACCGACCCGTCGTCCATCCGCTTGTGCCCCTGGGGTTGGGACAAGCAGGTGGCACGCGAGCTACGCGAAGCGGGTGTTGCCCCTACCCTCTTGCCCAGCGCGCAGCGCCTCAATGCCATCCGCGCCATGAGCCATAGGCAGTGGGTGGCACACCACTTGCTCACCCCCCTGCGCGAGCAACCAGGCACCTTGGGCGAGAGCCGCGCCGCCACGAGCGTCGACGACTGCGCCGCCCTCGTGCGTTCCCACGGCGTCGCGATGCTGAAGGCACCCTGGAGCAGCAGCGGACGTGGCGTGCGCCGTGTGTCGGTCAGCGAGCTGACACCCCAGTTGCGCGGATGGGTGGCGCATGTGCTTGCTGACCAAGGCAGCGTGATGGTGGAGCCTTATTATAATAAGGTTTTGGACTTTGGCGTGGAGCTCATGAGCAACGGCGACGGGCGGGTGTCGCTCAGTGGCCTTTCTCTCTTCTACACCGACCATGGAGCCTATGTTGGCAACCTCGTGATGGATGAGGAGCGCAAGTGGCAATTGCTCGACTGCTATGTCGGTCGCGACCTGTTGACGCGCCTTGTCGACAGGCTGTGCTTCCTGCTGGGCAAGGCGTTGTGCTCCGTATATGCCGGCCCGCTAGGCATCGACATGATGGTGGTGCGCCAAGACGGCGCGCTTCACGTACATCCCTGTGTTGAGATGAACCTGCGCGCCACCATGGGCCATGTCGCCTTGCGCGTTTGAGGCATTGCCCAATTGTTAAGCAATGCTATAATTTGAAGAGAAATGCAAACCGAGGACATAATTATTTGTACCTTTACAGAATGAAAAGTTGAATCCGCCGCAGGGGGCGACGGGTTAAACCTTGCGCGGGGATGTGCTTGTCAGGCCGCCGCCCCGCTCTAAACCAGTACACCTATGTCCAGACATACCGAACCAATCAACTACGAGGTGGGCGAGACCTATGTGTTCTCCGTCCATGTAATTCACGATGACCTTTGCGACCTCGTCGACCCAGCGGGGCTGCACGTCTACCTGAAACACACCGCTGGGCTCCACCTCACCAAGGGTCAAGCCCTCCGTTGCCGTGTGGTGGCCAAGGGTCTCTGCCGCCCCAAGGTGGAGCTCGACGAAGCCGAACTGAGCGCCGCCTCCAGTAGTCGAGTGACGCGCGAGGCTGTCGACGCGTGCCTGGCCGAAGTGCGAAGCGAGTGGGACAGCAGCGGCTTTTCTGAGTTGCTGCTCATGAGCGAAGTGGAGGATCTCACCTTCGCAACCACCTGTCGCCAGTGGGTAGGGCAACTGGCTGCTTCTGGCGCCGATTTGGCCGCCGTGCGCCAGTCGGTGACTCGGCTGATGGAAGAGACCGACTTTCTGGGGCTCTGCAACGCCAACGAGCGCGACACCTACCAGCAACGCCTCACGCAGGCCATCGACATCCTCGACAGTTATGTGCGCGCCCGCGCATTGCTCGATGACGGTCGCGCCCCACAGTTTGTCGACCACTTGCTCGACAAGCTCGACAAGGCTGGCTACGTGTACCAGCCCGACACCAATTTCCGCCTCCTCTCCTGCCTCTTCCTTCTCGACCGGAGCCTGATGGAGAACAGCATCGGGCGCCTCTTCGACGTGGTGCGCCGTTGGCCGTTGGCCATCTGGACAAAGCCGCCTTTCAACGATGCCCTGCTGCGCACGTTGCAGCTCTTTGTCGACGACAACATCGACCGGGTGGACCGCGGAGCCGACAACGGCCGGTTGGTTCGCAACCTCATGCAGGCCCTCAGCATCCTGTTGCTGCTGGCTTCCCAGACCGATGGCACGGCAGCCACGGCTCCCGACGAGCGCATCATCCTGGCGCGCCTGTGTGTCATCTCCACGTATGTCGACAACTACAACAACAAGGGCTTGCTCAACGTGGCCGTACAAAGCTTGTTGGGTAGCCGCTACTACCATCCCAAGTATACCCTCGAAGAGACCGCCGGCGACCATGTGGCCTACGCCCTGAAGCGTAGCCCTGCCTCGGCCGCCTTGTGGCCCGTGGGCAACACCAGTTGCTACCTTGACGGCCACGTGCGCCTGCGCGTCAGCCCCGATGGCATCAGTGTGGAGAACGACGACCCAAAGGCCAAGACTGTGCTGCCCGACCAGCTCAACCTCTGGGGCAACCTGCAGGTGGTGGCCGACCGACGCGCCATGCCCTCGCTTTCGGGCGACATCACCGTGACTGACAGCAAGCGACTGTGGGAGGCCATCGAGCATGAGCTGACGCTGGCCAATCCTAAACAACCCGAGGGTCAGCCAACGGTTGCTGGCCACCTTGTGGCCAAGGACCTCCACAGTGTCGGCGACACCGTGACGGTCAGCGTGTTGCGCGTGGAGAACGTAGTGGGCGATGACGACATCCTTCATTGTGCCTTGGCGGGCGAGAGCCGGGAGTGTGGCTATCTCTACCTCCACGACATCATCGGCTACGTGCGCCACGTGCCATCGTGGATTTTCCAGGATGGCAATGGGCACCCCCTGCGCCTCAAGGCCACCATCCTTGAGAAAGACACCGAAGGGCGGCTTCATTTCTCCATGGTCGAATCGCTCAAGGATTTTGTCTGCGGCAACTATGGCTTTGGCGACACGGTGGTGTGCTCGCTTGGCGTGGACCGCCCAGCCAACTCTACCAAGACCTACGTGCCGGCCATCAGCGAGTATGGCGAGAGCGTGAGCCTAAAGGGATTTTTCGACGAGGACTTGCAACGGGGCGACGCGGTGAACGCCACATACTTGGGGCGTGCTGAGGGCACGTTCCACATGGTTTGCAGCATCGAGAGCCGGGCCGACGAGGAGATGCCAGACCCCTTGAGCCGTTTCCACGACTTGCTGCTCGACTATGCCGAGCCCGACAGCGAGCCGGCGGAAGTCCAGTCAGCGGCTCCGGGACAGCAAGGGGTACTGGCCGACGTGGATGCCACCGACCGCCTGCTCGACGCAGCTTACGTGAAAGAGCTGGTGCGCCTGCTCGACCGCATGGCGGCCATCGACGCCGACTATGTGCGCTCCTACAACTATATCGCCTACGCCCGCATGCTCTGCCTGATGTTGCCGGACGGCGATGCACGAGCCGACTACTACCGGGGACGCAAGCAACTCATCGAGATGCTCTACGACTTTGCGGTGAACGACACCGTCGACGCTGCCAAGCTCGACCGCCTGCAGAGCGAGGAGGGCGAGCTCTTTGCCGACGACACGCCACTTCACGACAAGCTGCAGCAACTGCGCATCATCAGCTACATGGGCTACCAGGCACATGATGACGAGCTGCAGCGGCTGCGCGCCAACACACAGGGGCTGACGCGCGAGGTGGCATCGCTGGCCATGGCCTACAACATACTCTGCGAGAACAACATGGAGCCACAGGCCAACGACATCCTAAACCGCATCAAGGGCATGCTGCGTCTCAACGGCTACGAGTCGCACCTGAAGACCTACGGCGGTGGCGTCGAGTCGCAGACCGTAGAGTTCAAGACTTCCATCGTCTACCCTCCCGAGAACGACTCGTTCCCCGACATGGCCCGGCAGATGAAGACCATCCTCACCGTCATAGCAGCCTTTCTCAATGCCGATGGGGGCACGCTCTACATCGGGGCCAACGACAGCGGAGCCGGCGTGGGCGTGTATGACGACCTCTGCTACAAGGATTTTCATGGCGACCGCGACAAGTACCAGCGCACCGTGCTCGACGGCGTGGCCCTGGCCTGGGGCAACAGCGTGGCCTCCTATGTGGGCGTGGCCTGGGATACCGACGCCACCAGCGGCAAGGACGTGCTCGTGGTCACCGTCGCACCCTACGCGCCAGGCGTGGAGCTCGACGGTGCTTGGGTCTACCGAAACGGAAGTGGCAACCGCCACCTGACGCGGGCTGAGTTTGAACAGTATAACGCGCGCCGGCAGGCTCGCTTGTCGGCACCCACGGCACCCACGGCATCCACGGCGACGCACGAGGAAGCCGCGCCGCCTGCGCAAAAGCCCGTGGTGAGCGTTGCGCCAGAAGTGGCTTCGGCCAATGTCCTGGTTGCCCAGCCCACCCCACGCCTGCAGACCAGTGCTGGGCGAAGGAATGTGCTGGTCGACTATGAGGAGGGATTCTTGCCCTACGAGGCCTGCCTGAAACTGATGACGGGTGGTAAGTTTTGCAAGATGACCGACTACGACTATGATGACACCGCCGCGCTGACGCTTCCTGTCTACGACGACGACCTGCGCGACCATTACCTGCTTTTGGGTTACAAGGATGGCACCGTAGGCAAGGTGCCCATCCGCGAACTGATGAAGTTTGAGGATCACAAGGTCTACAACCGCTACGATGGGTCGCCCTTGCTCTTCGCCGCCATAGCGGGCAACGACGACGGTCTCGTCAGCGTTTCACGCGAGAGCAAGAGCGGTGGGCGCCTCATGGTGCGTGTCGACACCATCGGGCGCATCGACGAGTGCCGACTGGCTAACCGGGGCATGCGCCTTGCCAACGAGGGCATCGCCGACTGTGCGGTGGGCTACGAGATTGTGGCAGCTGGCAAGATCGCCCTGACTAAGACCATTCTCGACCGCGACGCGCGGACCCTGGGCCTGCCCCTCGCCACCATGTCAGACGACCTGAGGCGCGTGCTGCCCCTGCCCAAGCTGCCCGCTTAAAGCACGACGAGCACAATGAGCCTATTAGGCATAATAGGCATATTAAGTATATTGGGCACAATAGGCTTAATGGGCACAAAAAAACATCCAACAATCACCAACCACCTAAAAACCAAACTACAATGACACACCCCAAAGACAACCATTTCTTGCGACAGGGCAAGGACTACACCACGCTCATTTGCTACAAGAAGGC